>JBNMLJ010000033.1:0-36424 GCA_050874785.1 Lachnospira sp. | reverse complement strand
TATAATCACAAAAAATAATTAAAATATAATAATTACAACATAATAATTGCAATATAAAATATGTAACATTTTACCACTTATAATTATTAATTACAAACAGACCCGCCTTAAAAATCCTCTTATTTATATTTTTTTAATATTCTTACATTCTGCTTTCTTAATTATATAATTTCTGAACATAAATTTTCATTATATGAAAATATTGAATATAAATTCTATTATATACAAATTTTGAATATAAATTTCATTATATGCAAATATTTAAATTCTATATATATGTAAATTCTTAAGTTATATATGTTCCTGTTATATAAAAGAAAATTCCTGCCAGTGCCTTATAACACCCGGCAGGAATTCTCCTTTAAACATGGTATGAATTAGTTCCACATAAGATTTCTGAACTTTTGTTTAAATTTTTTACTACATATTAGTTCTGTTCCCTCTCTTAATATTATCGAATTAACCATCATACTACTCACATTCATACAATTAACTATCTCCGACTCATTAATGTACTCAAACCCATATTTCCCCAATAAATTATATACATCCTTCATCTTCCCATAAAATCTATCACTGGCATTATTCGTATGAATCATAATAATTCTGTTGGCACAGCTTATGTAGTTGATTTCATCAATTCTGATGCGCACCACTTTAATGCTATTACCATATATCAATACTCTGGTATCTTCATTAAGAATCATCTTATATGTGTTCATATTCCGTCCCTCTCCTTATCTTTAGTGATACGGTGAAAGTGGAACTGCCATATATAATTTTATTACAATCCATATATGACGTAAACAGCCTAATACGCAATATTTATCTTATACAAATGTATACAAGGTAAACCACATATGACACAAGCATAACTGCTCCCTGCCAGTTGACAAGCTTTTTCTTTGACCATGCAAATACCCATACAATTGCACTCATAACAACAAGAATCGCAATATCAATAAGATTTTCTGTTATAAATGCTACAGGACTTATTGCACCAGCTACGCCTAATACAAGAAGAATATTGAAAATATTGGAGCCGATGACATTTCCCAATGCCATATCCACTTCATTCTTCTTAGCCGCAACGATTGATGTAACAAGCTCTGGAAGACTTGTTCCAAGTGCAACTATTGTAAGACCGATAAGATTCTGGCTTATACCAAATCCCGTTGCAATTGTAGAAGCACCATCAACAACAAAATCTCCACCAAATTTAATAGCTACTGCTCCACCAATGATGTATACAATACACTGCCATACTGGAAGAATTTTTATCTCTTCATCAACCTCTTCTTCAAGTTCTTTATTAAGTGCCTCGTTACGTGCATTTTTAGCTGATACAATCATCAAGCAAAGGTAAACTGCGAATATTACAAGAAATACTATTCCGTCAATTCTTCCAAGTGTCATTCCAACAGCACCAAGTGCCGCAAGAAGAATGGCACATATGATAGAAAATGGAAATTCTTTCTTTAAAGTATCTTTTGATACCGCCAATGGTGTAAATAATGCACATACACCACACACAACCATAAGGTTAAATATATTAGAACCTATTACATTACTTACAGCTAAAGCATTATTATTGTTAAGTGAAGCTGTAACACTAACTGCACATTCTGGCAGACTTGTACCCATAGCTACAATTGTAAGTCCGATTATCATTGAAGGTACTTTTAATCTTTTCGCAACTGACGAACTTCCGTCAACAAAGAAATCTGCTCCCTTTATAAGAAGCACAAAACCTATAATAAGCAGTAATAATGCCAATAACATTTCTTTCATATATTAATCCTCATTTCTTACTTAATTATAATATTATAACTAAAGTATTCCCAAACCGTCAAGTAATATCTTAATTCCTATAAGAATAAGAATAATCCCTCCACAAAGTTCTGCTTTAGACTGATATTTATCACCAAATATACTTCCAATTTTAACACCTGCCGCTGAACAGACAAATGTAATACAGCCTATAAATAATACCGCTGGAAGAATGGCAACCTTAAGGAATGCTAATGACACGCCTACTGCAAGTGCATCAATACTTGTTGCAATTGCAAGTAATAACATACTCTTAAATCCCATATCATTGCTGACATTTTCTTCTTCCCCTAATGACTCCTTAATCATATTACCACCAATTGCAAGAAGAAGTGCAAATGCAACCCAGTGTGAATATCTGGTAACCATATCGGCAAACAGACTTCCGAGATAATAGCCAATAAGCGGCATCAATGCCTGAAATCCACCAAACCACGCACCGGCAATGCACATATGCTTAGGCTTTATCTTTCCAAGCGACAAGCCCTTACATATAGATACAGCAAAAGCATCCATTGAAAGTCCTACTGCCAGTATAAATAATTCAGCAATACTCATTTCTTAATTGTCCTCATTTCTATATTTTATCTGTTGCTCCAAGAAAGATTATAACCAATTGTCATATCATATATAATAATTGATGTTTTAACGAAAACGAATTCCAGTTATATAAAAAAGACCCGCAGACAGTACTGATACTGTCCACGAGTCTCATCATTTAAAGAAATACCGGGCTTTTAAGCCATTATGTCGATATAACTGCATATATAAAATATGCCGACTACTCCCTCTAGGAATTTAACTTATTGATACTTTATCATCAATAGTCTTATTTTGCAATGTTTTTTTTCGCATACACATTTAATATCACTATAAAATTCCAGCAATAATATATGTAATAAATGCCGCAATCCATGCTACAACACACTGAATAACCACAACATATGCTGCCCATTTTCCTCCAAGCTCTTTTTTAACTGAGGCTATTGCCGCAATACAAGGTGTATACAAAAGACAGAACACAAGAAATGACATTGCACCCGCAGTTGATATAACAGATACCATCTCTATCGTACTTCCAAACAGAATTGATATTGTTGATACTACACTTTCCTTTGCCATTACACCTGTAAGAACAGCTGTTACAAGTCTCCAGTCCCCAAATCCTAATGGCTTAAACAGCGGAGTAATCATACCAGCTAATACAGCAAGTATACTCTGTCTTGAATCTGTAACAACGTTAAGTCTTATATCAAAATTCTGCATAAACCATATAAGTATTGTTGCAATAAATATAATTGAAAATGCTTTCTGCAAGAAGTCTTTAGCCTTCTCCCATAACAAATGCACCACATTTTTGGCACCTGGCATTCTATAATTAGGAAGTTCCATTACAAACGGAACAGGTTCTCCCTTGAATAACGTCTTTTTAAATATAAATGCCATAATTATTCCAACAACAATCCCTATGAAATACATACCTATCATCACAAGTGCTGCATAATGAGGAAAAAATGCAGCTGAGAAAAAAGCATATATAGGCACTTTTGCTGAACAACTCATAAATGGTGTTAAAAGAACTGTCATCCTTCGGTCTCTTTCAGATGAAAGTGTGCGGCTTGCCATAACTCCTGGAACACTGCATCCGAAACCAATCAGCATAGGAACTATACTTCTTCCTGATAATCCCAGTTTACGTAAAAGCTTATCCATAATAAATGCCACTCTTGCCATATAACCGCTATCTTCGAGAATTGATAAAAAGAAGAATAATGTTACGATTATTGGAAGAAAACTTAATACGCTTCCAACACCATTAAATATTCCGTCTATAATAAGCGCATGCAATACCGAATTAACATTCATTGCTGTCAAAAGATTATCAGCGCAATTTGTGACAAATGTAATTAAAATATCAAGTACATTGGAGAGTGCTGCACCTATAACATTAAATGTAAGATAAAACACAAATCCCATAATTGCTATAAACATTGGAATACCTGTATATTTACCAGTAAGCAGCCTGTCAATTTTCTGGCTTCGTATTCTTTCCTTACTTTCCTTCGGCTTTACAACTGTATTCTTACATACATTTTCAATGTAACTAAACCTCATATCTGCGATGGCCGAGGCTCTGTCCATTCCACACTCCTCTTCCATCTGCATAATAATATGTTCTATCATCTCTTTTTCATTCTGTTCAAGTTCAAGATGTTTAAATACAATTGAATCACCCTCAACAACCTTAGATGCTGCAAATCTTTCAGGGTATCCCGCTTTCTCTGCATGGTCACTTATAAGTGACATAATGCCATGTATACATCTATGAACTGCACTATTCTTTGAACAAAAATCTGATATCTGTGGTCTTTCCTGATATTTTGCAACATGAATGGCATGACTTACCAGTTCTTCTATACCCTCACCTTTAGCTGCTGATATTGGTATAACTGGAACTCCAAGCAGTTCCTCAATTGCGTTAATTCTTACTGAACCTCCATTGATTCTTACCTCATCCATCATATTAAGTGCAATTACCATAGGAATTCCTAATTCCATGAGCTGCATTGACAGATACAGGTTTCTTTCAATATTAGTAGCATCTAATATATTAATAATACCTTTTGGTTTGTCCATAAGCAGAAATTCCCTTGTTACTATTTCTTCACTGCTATATGGTGACATTGAATATATTCCTGGCAGGTCTGTTATAAGTGTATTAGGGTATCCTTTTATAACTCCATCTTTTCTATCAACTGTAACACCTGGAAAGTTGCCTATATGCTGATTAGAGCCTGTTAAAACGTTAAAAAGAGTTGTTTTTCCGCAATTCTGGTTGCCTACAAGTGCAAATGTCAGTTTTTCATCATCTGGAATCGGATTTTCATTTTCTTTATCGTGATACCTGCCGCCTTCACCAAATCCTGGATGTTCCTTTACTATATCATTCACTTTAACATTTTCCACAGCTTTATTATTAATATAATAAGGCTCACTTACCTCTATCTGTTCTGCATCTGAAAGCCTTATAGTAAGTTCATAACTATGAATTCTTAGTTCAACCGGGTCCCCCATAGGAGCATATTTTATAACTGTAACTTCTGCCCCCTGAATGAGTCCCATATCCAGAAAGTGTTGTCTTAATGCACCATCACCACCTACTTTTAATATTGTAGCACTTTTACCTGCTGGCAAATCTTTTATTGTCACAATCGTACCTCCTGTTATATTGACGAAATGTATCTTATTCAGCTAAATATTATCTTTAACTTGTTAAATTCATATTATCATGTCCGCTTATAATGTCACTTCTATGTGTAATTCCTGTTATTCTGTCATAAAACATATTTCTTGTGCTGCTAAACAGACACAATAGTAAATCAAATGCCATATATACCATAATTAAAATACATATTACACATCCCACTTTAACTGTCCATAATTTTGCACCTTCAAGTTCAACCTCCATATGATAAAAGCTATACGCATATAGTAATGATGGCACGCTTATTGTATATATTATAAAATACCTTATAAACAGCTTATACATTTTTATACGGGAAACTTTATTAATGCTAGCAGTATCTTTGCAGTCTATAAGACGTATATTAACGAGTGCCTTGCCTATCGTTCTTCCCCTTGTAAGCTTTGTCACAAGCGTGAACACAATCACGATATACAGTGATAAAATAACAACATATCTCACGTCATATACTGAAGCCAGCACCATTTTCCTAGTAATTATATGCTTACGCCAAAGCACCAGCATAGCCACCAGCACGGGAAGCATTATAATTACCATATCAATTATCCACGCAACGCCCCTTCTGAATTCAGATACAATCTGACCTCTCTTATATGCAGCCTCATCAAGCCTATCCCTTTTAGGCAGCATAAATACTATAAGAGGTGTGCATAAATAACCTAATACTCCACCTAATGTATTACATATCAGGTCGTCAACCTCAAAGTATCTATATGGGTATCTGTATATTCCATACAGCCCTGAAAGCTGTGTCAATTCAAAGAACAGGCTGTATCCGAATGAAAATATAAGCACCTGCCACCAAGGTCTTTTAAAATAGTATCTAAGGTATACTCCAAATGGAAATAACAGCAGTATATTAAATGCAACCTGCCAGAAATCAAAGCATTTGAACAGATTAACATAAGTTGACGGCTGTGATAAAGTGACATTTGCCGTTGCTATAATTCTTCTTAGCGCATCAAATGGAACTAACAGAACACCCGCCGTATCCGGTGTAACAGAGTTTCTTGGTGGAAGCGGAAGCACCGTCATAAAATATGATGTCAGCATATAGAATATAAATGTATACACAATCCCTGTTCTAAGTATAAGGATTGAGCCATATTTGTGATACTCATATAATATGTAAGGTATTGTAAATATTACCGCAAGTATCGGAAATACATAGCAGGCTGATATTATTGGTTTTAAATATACTTCCATTGGTTAGCTCCTTATAATCTTCATAATTATGCTTTAGTAATTATTTAATATCCGAATAAGTTTAACACGCATATTGGCTCTTATCAATATTTTTTATCAATAACAGCTGTAAAGTAAAATTTATAAAAATTTGCTGTAAATTAAATAATTCACAGTTGACAGTATCTTTATGCAATGAGAGAATACTAAATGAAATAGAATTATAACCACAACATATTATTAATTCTAAGAATAAAATAAAGTGAACGGATATAAGAATTTTGCAGATTATTAACACATATATTTATGACACAGTATCCGTATCCGATTGGAGGAATAATGTTAGAGATTTTAAAAGCGATACTTTTTGGTATTGTCGAAGGTATTACTGAATGGCTTCCTATAAGCAGTACAGGACATATGATACTTTTAAATGAAATTATGCCATTAAAGGTATCTGATGCATTTTACAGTATGTTTGAGGTAGTTATCCAGCTTGGTGCTATTATGGCGGTTGTTATACTATTCTGGAACAAGTTATGGCCATTTGGAAAGAACAATAATAAAGAACCACTCTCATCTGATGGCGCTGGTGCTTATATCAAATGTGATATATTCAAGCTCTGGTTTCACATTCTTGTTTCGTGCATACCTGCCGCAATTGTCGGCGTATTATTTGATGAAAAGCTTGAAGAACTTTTCTATAACTACACAACTGTAGCTATTATGCTTATAATCTTTGGTATTGCATTTATTATTGTAGAGACTATGCACCACGGCAAGAAAGCCAGAGTCAGAACTATTGAAGGCATTGATTATAAGCTTGCTGCTTATATAGGTCTTTTCCAGCTTATCGCCGCTATATTCCCTGGAACATCACGTTCTGGTGCAACTATTGTCGGTGCTTTAATTCTTGGTGTTTCAAGAACTGTTGCCGCTGAGTATACATTTTTCCTTGCAGTACCTGTTATGTTCGGAGCAAGCCTTCTTAAAGGTGTTAAGTTCCTTCTTCATAACTCAATGACTTCACAGGAAGGAATAATTCTCCTTGTTGGTATGCTTGTAGCTTTTGTTGTATCTCTTTTCGTTATCAGATTTCTTATGGGATACATTAAAAAGCACGATTTCAAGGTGTTCGGCTGGTACAGAATTGTACTTGGTATAATCGTACTTATATGCGGATTTGTGGGCGTTATTGGATAATCAGCCGCTCATAATACTTATTATATAATTTCGACTTATTATATAATTTCAATATAATTTCAATTAATAAAATCTGGATTTTATGATTAACTACTCCTAATTGCATGTTAATCATAAAACCCAGATTTTTATTTTACCGTCTGATATTATCTCTATACCTCATTCACAGGAATACTAATCTCCGTCACAAACTTATCCGTATCATTAGTAATTCCATAATCTACAAGAGTTATCTCCCTTGCAAAGCCTGAAATCTCCATATTATTATCCGCAATGTAACCAACAAGTTTTTTATAATACTCTGGTGCTTCTTTATGGCTTCCACAATATCTTATTCTTACACAGCGCGTTGCTTCTATATCAATTATTTCACTGTTATAGTCATCTTCATCATCTAACAGTAGAAATATACCATCATACCTGTTATATTCACCTGATATAAGATGCTCTTTCTCAATGCAAAGTCCAATCTTGCCAAGAAATATTACACCGTCATTATCAAGCTTTCTAAATCTGTTAATTGGTCCTTCCATATCAAGAAAATTATTGATAGTGAGTTTATCCTTTACCCAGGCAATCCTGCTGTGCGGTATAGTGATTAATTGTATTTCATCTAATATGCTGTTTTTAGCATCTTTTATCTGTCTTAACCGGTTATCTATTTTACGCTCTATTTTCTTTAGTCTGCGCTCTTTTTCGATAACCTCTATTTTCTGCTGTAACAATTTTTCTTCTATTATGTCAATATCTCTGTTATTTATAAAATCAGATATCTCAGATAACGGCATATCCAACGCCCTTAAATATTTAATTGTATTAATTACCTCTAACTGTCTTTCACTATAATATCTGTATCCTGTGTCTGTATCCACATACTCAGGAACAAGAATTCCAATATTCTCATAATGCCGCAGTGAACTTACACTTATATTAAATATTTTAGCTACATTTCCAATTGATAACAAATTCTCCATTAATAATATCTACGCTTTCTTTCTCATCCTGATAAAGAATATAGTACATAAAATTGCCGATACAAACGAACCTGTTGCTGTTGCAAGACCCATAGGATAAAGTGTTGTGGCAAATAGCTTTGATGTAAGATATACACCTGGCACTCTGACAAGCATAATTGCTATTATGTTATGTATAAATGATAACTCTGACCTTCCACAGGCGCAGAAATATCCACTAAAACTGAAATGTATTCCAGCAAGCATACAATCCCACACATATCCTCTAAGATACTGTCCTCCAAGTCTTACAACCTCCAGTCCGTCTGTGCTTGACTTATCTGTAAACAGGGCAACCACTGATGAACCTGCAAACTGCATAATCAAAGCAACGCAAAATCCAAAGCTTACTGTTATTATTATTGCATAACGAAGTGCCTGTATTGCCCTCTCCGGTTTGCCAGCTCCGATATTCTGCGCTCCCAGAGCTGATACAGTTGACAGCATAGACGATGGAACAAGAAATAGAAAGCTTATAATCTTCTCAACAATTCCTACTGCCGCCGCATCATTTAAACCACGCTTATTGGCTATTATTGTAATAATAATAAATGCAATCTGGATAAACCCATCCTGAAGCGCAATCGGTATTCCTACCTTTACAATTGGGATAATAGTATCCTTTTTCGGTATAAAATTGCCCTTCTTACCTATTGTTATTCCTGTCTTCTGGCGTGTTATAACAAATAATGATACTATCACGCTTATTGCCTGCGACAAAGTTGTTCCTAATGCAGCTCCCGCAGCACCAAGTCCTAAAAGTCCCATAAATAAGTAATCAAGTATTATGTTAGCGGCACACGCAACTGCAATAAAATACATTGGGCTTTTACTATCCCCAAGCCCTCTGAATATTGAACTTATTATATTGTATGCAGTTATAAATGGAATTCCTATAAAACATATTGTAAGGTATGTAATTGTTCCGTCCACAGCTTCTTTAGGCGTTGACATAACATTTACAATACCCCTTGTAAACATAAGAAGAATAAATGTAAGTGCAACCGCAACACCCATAAATAATGTCACCGTATTGCCTATATTGACAGACACTTTCTTCTTGTCACCTGCTCCGACCGCTTGTGCAATATTAACTGTTGCACCCATAGCAAGTCCTACTACCATAACAGTTATCATATGCATAACCTGAGAGCCTATTGAAACTGCCGTTGTTCCAGCGACACCCTCAAACTGTCCTATTATAAAAAGGTCTGCCATTCCGTACAATGTCTGCAAAAAATATGACAATAAATATGGCAGTGAAAATATAGCTACATTCTTTAGCACACTGCCTTTGGTTAAATCTTTCTCCACCTTAATTATACCTCTGTAATTTAATATATTTATCAAATATTAATTCAGTCTGTATCCACCATACATACATTTGCGTTAAACAATAATATCAGATGTATATGTTAATTCAGCTTATGTATGTTACATACGATGGATTAAATCTAATATCTGGCAATAAATATATTAAACTCTACAATAATTGTAGAGTCAAGTTCATATTATTTATCATGAGAAAGATATATTTCTTTGCTGCTCTTATCTTAACAGTCCTAAGTTACCTGTGAGCTTATTAATTGCCTTCTTAGGTCCGCAGAGAGTAAGACCGAGATATGATATATCTTCACCTACTGTATTCTTATAGTTATTAAGATAATCATCATAGGTCATACTCTTCTGCGCTATATCTGTAAAATCAATAATATCTATCTCTTCTCCATAATTCTCGATAGCTTTCTTTCTTATATCGTGAATTGCCTCTGGATTGGATTTTAATATTGGTACTGGAAACTGAATAAGTCCTGAGTGCTTGTTGCCATCTTTATCAACTGGTGTAACACCAACAACTTCCGGGTCGAGCTTTCCAAGTGATGCTCCCATAATAGCCGCTGTGTTGGCAATTACCCCAACTGGAAGACTTTCATCAAATACCATTACACACTTCATATCATTGATTTCCATAACATTTCTCCTTTTTATTTTGGATTTTTTGTTTTTAGTTTTTAGCTTTAAAATTAAAATTTTTAATTTTAATCATTTAGATTTCTAAGCTATTACATTTATCTATGTATGCAATATATTGATATTTTTAAAAATAACGTATACAATATTGTTGTTTACTATTTATAAAGTGAATATTACAGGTGTTTTGCAAATACCTGATGGATATTAATATATGAGGAGTAGAAATATGCCAATACCAGCTAATTATTCAGCACCACAGAAAATCTCTGCAAAAGACAGGGCTTACAACCAGATTCAGGAATGGATTATAGACGGAACTTTAACCGCTAACGAAAAGATTAATGATGCACAGCTTGCAACAGCACTTGGAATAAGCCGTACACCTGTAAGAGAAGCTCTACAGCTTCTTGCGCTTCAAGGCTTTGTGACAATGAAACCCGGTGTTTCCACATCTGTAACAGAATTAGAGAACCGTGCAATAGATAAGATACTTCCACCATTAAGTGCATTACAGGCACTCGCAGCTAAAACAGCGGCAGCAAGAGCCACTGATAATGATATTACTGATTTAGAATACTATAATCAGGAATTTTCCAAGGCTATTGATAACAAAGATTATTTTAATGCCTTGAAGCAGGACGAACATTTTCACGGTAAAATCGTTAAAATATGCGACAACAGCTACCTTGAGTCGTCAATAAATGTACTTCAGGCGCACGTCAGACGTCTGTTCTTCCAGAATAAGATTATACTGTCAGTTAATTCCGTAAAAGAACACAATGCCTTAATTAAGGCACTTAAGAATCACGATGCCAAAGCTGCCGCCGCAATTTCAGCAGATAACTGGAACAGAACCATATAATAATAAAAAAAGAGCCTGTATGATATGCCCTGTTAATATCTTTACAAGCTCTTTTTTATCCAGCATATTATTTATTTAATATACCATTTTCAAACATTATATTAAATACATTATTTCTTTTAACATAACATTTTTAACATATTACTTCTTTAATCTTCATATTCACCCTGTAAATATCCCATATCTTGTATACAGAATATAAAGCACGATTATCTGAATAACAAGTATAACTGGCACGCCAAGTGTGAATTTAATATGCCTTGTCTTATGTCTTATTGTATACATGGCAAGCAGTGCCGCTGGAGAACCACCTATGACTGCTAAGAATATAAGTGTCTTTTCAGGTATTCTCCAAAGATGATGTACTGCTTTATATTTATCCAGCGCATATATAACAAATGTTATTATATTGATTAAAATAAGCCATTCTATAAATGTATCTCTCATAGCTTATGATGCTTCTGCCTCTTCAAACTGTGAGTTATAAAGGTCAGCATAGAAACCACCCTTAGCAAGTAATTCTTCGTGATTACCCTGCTCCACGATGTCTCCTTCTTTCATAACAAGTATAATATCTGCATCCTTTATGGTTGATAATCTATGGGCAATTACGAAGCTTGTTCTGCCCTTCATAAGATTATCCATAGCATTCTGTATCTGGATTTCTGTTCTTGTATCTACAGAACTTGTCGCCTCATCAAGGATAAGGATTGGATTGTCAGCAAGAATAGCTCTTGCAATGGTAAGAAGCTGCTTCTGTCCCTGTGACACATTACTTGCATCCTCATTAAGTTCCATATTATATCCACCTGGAAGAGTTTCTATAAAATGATGTGCGTGTGCCGCCTTAGCCGCAGCGATTACTTCTTCATCAGTAGCATCAAGCTTTCCATATCTGATATTTTCCATAATAGTATCTTTGTAAAGCCATGTATCCTGAAGAACCATTCCAAATGCATCTCTTAATTCACGTCTGTTAAAGTCCTTGATATTATGTCCGTCAATAAGGATTTCTCCTGAATTAACATCATAAAATCTCATAAGAAGCTTAACCATAGTAGTCTTACCTGCACCAGTTGGACCAACGATGGCAACCTTCTGTCCCGGCTTAACACTGGCACAGAAATCTTTAATAATAATCTGGTCTTCCTTATAACCGAACTTAACGTGCTTAAACTCAACTTCGCCTCTGATATTATCTGTAGGTACTGGATTGGCAACTATCTGTTCTTCTTCCTCTTCTTCAAGGAATTCAAATACTCTCTCAGAAGCTGCTGCCATAGACTGTACCTGATTAATAACCTGTGCAATCTGTGTTATTGGCTGTGTGAAGTTCTTAACATACTGTATAAATGCCTGAATATCACCAATTGTGATAACTCCATTGATAGCAAGCATACCACCTGAAAGTGCAACACCTGCATAACCAAGGTTACCAACAAACGCCATAATAGGCTGCATCATTCCTGAGAAGAACTGTGACTTCCAGGCTGATGAATATAATACAGCATTAGTCTTGTCAAATGTATCTACCATATCCTTCTCTTTGTTGAATGACTTAACAACCATATGTCCGCCATATGTTTCTTCTATCTGTCCATTAATATGTCCAAGATATTCCTGCTGTGTCTTAAAGTAATTCTGTGACTTCTTAACAACAAATGATACAAGGCCAACAGATATTGGAAGAATAACTATTGCAATAATTGTCATAAGTGGTGAAATGCTGAGCATCATTATAAGAACACCTATCATTGTTGCAACTGATGTAATAATTGTTGTTATACTCTGGTTAAGACCCATTCCTAATGTATCAACATCGTTAGTTATTCTTGAAAGGACTTCACCGTATGTTCTGCTCTCAAAATACTTCATAGGCATACGGTTAATCTTCTCTGATATCTCTTTACGAAGTCTGTAGCATACCTTCTGCGAAACACCTGTCATTATCCAGCCCTGAATAAAACTGAATATTGCACTGCACGCATACAGACAGAGTACAATTATAAGAATTCGTCCAATATATGAGAAATCAATTCCGCCAGTTCCTGCAATCTTTTTCATAAGACCTTCTGAAAGACCTGTTGTCGCCTTACCTAATACCTTAGGTCCTATTACTGTAAATACTGTAGAAGCCGCCGCCATAATCATAACTGCAAATATAGCAATCTTATATCTGCCAATATACTGCATAAGCTTGCTTATTGAGCCTTTAAAATCCTTGGCTTTTTCTGCGGGAGCCATACCTCGTCCCGGACCTCCTGGACCTCTATGTCTTGGAGTCTGCTTATATGAATTATTATCTGCCATAATTATGCGTCCTCCTTTCCGTCAATTCCCAGTTCCTTAGCTGACATCTGAGATTTGGCTATCTGCTGGTATACCTCACAATTCTTCATAAGTTCCTCGTGAGTACCCTTTCCTACTATTTTACCTTCATCCATAACCAAAATCTGGTCTGCGTGAAGTATTGTGCTTATTCTCTGTGCAACTATGATAACTGTGCTATCTGTAACCTTAGAAGCAAGTGCCTTTCTAAGTGCCGCATCTGTCTTTAAATCAAGTGCTGAAAAGCTGTCATCAAATATAAATATCTTAGGATTTTTAGCAATAGCTCTTGCAATTGAAAGTCTTTGCTTCTGTCCACCAGATACATTAGTTCCACCCTGTGCGATTGGACTTTCATATTTTGCTGACTTAGTTTCAATAAATTCAGTTGCCTGTGCAATCTCAGCCGCTTCCTTTACTGTATTCATAGAAGCTTCCGGTGCACCGAATTTGATATTAGACTCAATAGTACCTGAGAATAATATTCCCTTCTGTGGTACATAACCAAGCTCATCTCTTAATTCCTTCATTGAGATATTCTTGATATTCTCACCGTCAAGAGTTATTGAACCCTCTGTTGCATCATAAAGTCTTGGAATAAGATTAACAAGTGTAGACTTTCCACATCCTGTACTTCCTATAATAGCTGTTGTCTTTCCTGGTTCAGCCACAAAATTGATATCTTCAAGGGCATTTTCATTAGCACCTGGATACTTAAAGTTGACGTGGTCAAATACTAAAAGTCCTTTAGGATTGCTTATACTCTTAGGTGACTCTGCATCTCTTATTGATGACTTTGTATTAATAACTTCATCTATACGGTCTGCCGCTACAATTGCTCTTGGAAGCATAATTGACATCATTGTAAGCATAAGGAATGACATTACAATCTGCATAGCATATGTAATAAATGCTGTCATTGAACCTACCTGCATAACACCACTGTCAATTCTGTGAGCCGCTACCCATACAATACCTACTGAGAGGCAGTTCATTATAAGCATCATAACAGGCATCATAAATGTCATTACCCTGTTAGTGAAAAGCATTGTCTTTGTAAGCTCTTTATTAGCCTTATCAAATCTTTCTTCTTCCTTCTTCTCTCTACCGAATGCACGGATAACAGAAAGACCTGTAAGTATCTCTCTTGATACAAGGTTGACATTATCAACAAGCTTCTGCATAAGTTTGAACTTTGGCATTGCAACTGCCATAAGTAAAAGCACAAAACCAATAATTACAAGAACTGCAAGGGCGATTACCCATTCCATTCCAGCACCTGTTGACATTACCTTTATTACACCTCCGACACCAAGGATAGGTGCATAGAGAACCATTCTTAATATAAGAACACATACGAGCTGTATCTGCTGTACGTCATTAGTTGTACGTGTGATAAGTGAAGCTGTTGAGAACTTATCAAGCTCTGCATTAGAAAAGCTCATTACATTCTTGTATACTTTTCCTCTTAAATCACGTCCAACACCAGCACCAACCCTTGATGCAAAGAATGCAACACATACAGTACATACCGCGATAAGAAGTGCCATTCCTACCATCTTAGCACCAGATATCCAAAGGTATGTTTTCTGTATAGCCTTCATATCCATTCCAGCCTTTGCATCCATTGACTTAGCGTAAGCCTTACCCATTGAAGATATAAGAGTTGAACCCATTGTATCAAATGTTGACTGGAATTCATCTCTCATAGATATAAGTGTATCCTTAGGCATTGTGCCATTATCGTACATTGCCTTAAATATAACTCTCATATCCACACATTCTGTTGGCACTTCATTACCGTCAGCATCTTCAATATCCTTAGTAAATGTTTCAAGTTCCACACCCATTCTCTTTCCAAGGTCTGCAACCGGAACATTATCAAGTGCAGATACATCAACACCCATCTGTGCCGCCATCTGCTGTTTGAACTGTGTCACTGTAACTGATGACATCTGGTTATTAATAATCAATGCCATAGCAAGTGTATCATCATATTCATCTAACTTTTTATCATTATTTTCTGTACGGACATATAAGTCATCCTGTTCATCAAAACATTTCTCCCATATGCTTATTTCTTCGTCCGTCATAAACATCTTCGCTATCTCATATTCATCCTTAGTAATCTTCTCTGGAATACTATGTCCTATACCGCCATTCTGGATACCAACGTCAATAATATTCGATGTGTACTGTGGAAGTGCAAGATCACAATTCGCCTGCAACACAAGTAACAACAGAATAATTATTATCGATTTCCAGTATGGGGCAATACTTTTCAATATTCTGCTCATAACTCTTCCTTTCTATTAAACTCTTCATAAACTATATCTCTTCAAATCATGCAACAACATAAAGCAGTCAGCCACGATATTTTTTAATCTTATCATTATTGAGAAAATATGTAAATTAAGGAAATGGGAATCATTTATTAATACTTTATAAACATTGTATACAATTTTATCCAATCTATGTATTGCCCCATATTATCAAGTATGCTATTATACGCGTGAGCGTTATTCGGATGAAAATGTATCAGTTGCCAGTAATTATTAATAATTATTATCACTTATAATCATTTGTATTTATAGTTTATAATTTTTATAGTTATTGGATTATTTAATTAGTTATTTGATTACTTATTTAATTATTTCAGGAAAGTTATTTTAATTGTAGAAGAAAGAATTGATGCGCGACCACAACTGGCGTGTAACAAGATTTTGTTCTGAACTTTTACCTTTATAATATTCTGAATTAATATTCTGATTTCATTTTGATTAATATACAATATAGTATATCAATTTGTACCAGTCTGTATATCTACATTATTTTATGTACTTACAATAATATGAGATATCTCTGGTATCTGTATACACTTATTCGTGTTTATCCCATCAGTCCTAACGCTACAATTAAAAATGTCTGAAAGACAGGATTGCCGTTTTATCAGACGAAAAGGAGATTTTATGAATAACAAACAGACAAGCGCAGTTAATAATACTGCCAGCAAAACTTTTACAACCAAATATATGGTTGAACTTGCCGCTATGATAGCTATTATTATCATTATGGCTTTTACTCCACTTGGATACATTAAACTTCCAGGTCTCACTATTACATTTTTGACAATTCCAGTAGCTGTTGGTGCTATAATTCTTGGCCCTGTTGGTGGACTTATATGCGGTCTTACTTTCGGACTTACAAGCCTTTATCAGGCAGTAACTGGCGGCTCTGTATTCACATTTGCATTATTTAATATCAGCCCTGTATTCACTATTATTCTTACAGTTGTTCCAAGAACACTTGAGGGACTTCTTACAGGACTTATATTCAAGGGACTTCATAATATCCGCAGTGTACAGAAGGTATCTTACTACATCGCAAGCCTTGCCTGCCCACTTCTTAACACACTACTCTTTATGAGTACACTTGTTGCACTTTTCTATAGAACTGATTTTATTCAGACTTATGTAACTAAATTCGGCGCAAGCAATCCATTTACTTTCGTTGCCGCATTTGTTGGAACCCAGGGTGCAATTGAAGCTGTTGTATGCTTTGTTGTTGCAAGTATACTTTCAAGAACACTTTATGCTGTACTTGTAAAAAATGCTTAATAGATAATAAAAATAGCACTGCCGCAGAAATGATATGTACCTCCTTACTGGTTTGTCCAGTAAAGATAACATTTATCAAAAACGGCAGTGCCTTTATTTACATTTTTATTTATATTTATAACACATCTATATTCAATTTTTACATCAATATATACTATTAATATATTATTTTTCAAGTTCACGAGAAAGATTTACCATCTCAATAGCACCCTCAGCACATTCAAAGCCCTTGTTGCCTGCTTTGGTTCCTGCTCTCTCAATTGCCTGTTCAATTGTATCTGTAGTAAGCACTCCGAACATAACTGGAATATCTGTATTAAGTGATACATTGGCAATTCCTTTAGAAACCTCTGCACACACATAATCATAATGGCTTGTAGCTCCTCTTATAACTGCACCAAGACATATAACTGCATCATATTTTCCGCTCTTTGCCATCTTAGAAGCAATAAGTGGAATTTCAAATGCACCTGGAACCCACGCAAGGTCAATATTGTCATCACTGACACCGTGTCTTATAAGTCCGTCCTGTGCGCCTGCAACAAGCTTTGATACAATAAATTCATTAAATCTTGCCGCTACAATACCTACTCTTGTTCCATTGTCTACTAATTTTCCTTCTAATACTCTCATAACTATTAATCTCCTTTTCTATTTCATTACAATTTTTAATCTAATTGTTCTATTAATTATGTTTTAAATGCTTTTAAATATCCTGAACCTTTCAGTTCAATTTCTTTAAATCATCAACATAACTATATGTCTGATTTTTTCAACTTTCAATCCTATGAAATCTATAACATATGACCCATTCTTATCTTCTTGGTGTTAAGATAAAATCCATCATAAGCTGTCTTTTCCATTTTAATTGGAACTCTTTCACTTATCTTCATTCCAAAATCAGATAACTGATATACCTTGTCCGGATTGTTGGTAAGCAGACGTAATGTCTTAGCACCAAGATCTTTTAATATCTGCGCTCCAATGTAGTATTCTCTCATATCTCCCGGAAATCCAAGTGCAAGATTGGCATCAAGCGTATCCATTCCTTCGTCCTGAAGTGCATATGCCTTAAGCTTATTAACAAGACCTATGCCTCTGCCTTCCTGTCGCATATATAACAGTATTCCTCTGCCTTCCTCATTAATCTGTGTCATAGCCGCCGCAAACTGCTGTCCGCAGTCACATTTTAATGAACCAAAAGCATCACCCGTAAGACACTCCGAATGAACCCTGCACAAAAGGTCTTCTCCATTACCAACATCACCTTTTACTAAAGCAACGTGATGTTCTCCATTTAACTTGTTAATGTAGCAGTGTGCAACAAATTCTCCATATTTTGTAGGCATTTTAGTTACAGCCACACACTCTACAAGCTTTTCGTTGCATTTTCTGTATTCCTGAATTGCCTTTATTGTTATGAACTTTAAATTCCATTTTCTGGCAAGCTCAATGAGGTCGTCCTTTCTCATCATTGTGCCATCATCTTTCATAATCTCACAACACAAGCCACATTCCTTAAGTCCTGCAATTCTCATCAAATCGACTGTCGCCTCTGTATGTCCGTTTCTTTCAAGGACTCCGTTCTTCTTGGCAACAAGTGGAAAATTATGTCCCGGTCTTCTAAAGTCCTCTGGCCTGGCATTATCACTTACAACCATTCTTGTTGTATAGGCTCTTTCTTTGGCTGATATTCCTGTCGTTGTGTCAACGTGGTCAATTGATACTGTAAATGCTGTTTCGTGGTTATCTGTATTATCCGCTACCATCTGTGGGAAATATAGCTTTTTGCTTATCTCCTCACTCATTGGCATACATATAAGACCTTTTCCATATGTTGCCATAAAATTGACATTTTCTGTTGTCGCAAACTCAGCAGCACATATGAAATCGCCTTCATTCTCCCTGTCCTCATCATCTGTGACAAGTATAATCCTGCCTGCCTTCAAATCTTCAACTGCTTCTTCTACTGTGTTAAATTCAAACATATATCCTCCTTTTTAAAATCCATATTTACTAAGAAACTCTCTTGTTATCCCAGATGTATTCTGTCTTTGTGATGACTGTCCTTTTACTGACACGTCCTGCCTTGCTGCTGTCACACGCTGTCCGCCTGATACTGCCCCCAGTCCGTCCACTGTTGCATCAAGACTTCCGCCTGTCTGTAACAATCTTTTTATGTATTTTCCGACAATATCATTCTCAAGATTGACACAATCGTTAATTCTTCGCTGTGATAATGTCGTCACCTGTCTTGTGTGGGGAATTACGGATACTTTAAAGCTATCCTCATTAACCCCTGCTACAGTAAGGCTTATTCCATCAATTGTTATTGAACCCTTAGGAACTATTAACTGCATAATCTCTTTACCTGCATTGATTGTGTACCAGACAGCATTATCATCTTTGCTTATCTTTGTTATTCTGCCAACACCATCTATATGTCCGCTCACTATATGTCCGCCAAACCTGCCATTGGCTGGCATTGCTCTTTCAAGATTAACAGCCATTCCTGTATGCAGATTTCCAAGTGATGACTTATTCATAGTTTCGTGCATAACATCTGCGCTGAACTGTTTACTGCCAATTGACGTTACTGTCAGGCACACGCCATTAACCGCTATACTGTCACCTATTTTTGTTCCCTCAAGAATATCTGTTGCACTTATAGTTATTATCTGGGAAAATGCGTGTCTTTGAACTGATACTATATGTCCGATTTCTTCAATAATTCCTGTAAACAATTATATACACCTCACTTCCCCCTCAATTAATATATCCTTTCCTAATCTTGTAACCGTATAATCATCAAGCTCAAATGCCTTATCTGGAGTATCAACCCCAATTCCTCCTACCGGTGAAAGAGCATTTACACCGCCTAATACTTTAGGTGCTATATAAGTCTGTATTCTGTTGACCATACCACTTGCAAGAACACTCCAGTTAAGTGTCGCTCCACCCTCGCATACAATACTGTCTATGCCAAGCTGTCCAAGCTTCATTATCAGTTCTCTTATATCTATATGGGAATTATTATCATTACCATTTTTATTGACGTATATAAGCTTACAGCCTGCCTCAGTATATTCCCTGCATTTGTCATCATCTTTACAGCTTGTAGCTATATATGTTGTGTACTGCTTCGCACTCTGTACAATATTGCTTTCAAGTGGTGTCCTAAGATTAGTATCACATATTACTCTTGCCGGCTGGCAGATATTAACAATATCTTTACTGCGGCACGTCAACATCGGATTGTCCTTTATAACAGTTTCAACACCAACCATTACGGCTGAATATCTATGCCTGTCCATATGCACTTTATTTCTTGCTGTTTCCCCTGTTATCCACTGTGACAATCCTGTATGCGTTGCAATCTTTCCGTCCAAAGACTGTGCATACTTTAATATCACATATGGCTTTTTTTCTTTTATGTAATTAAAAAATACATAATTAAGGCTTTTACATTCCTCACTGCACACAAGCCTGTCATCAACAGCTATGTTATGTTCTCTTAAAATATCAACACCTTTTCCTGCTACTAATGGGTTCGGGTCATAAGAACCTATCACCACTCTTTTTATTCCAGCCTCGATAATTGCATTAACACAAGGTGGCTGTTTGCCATAATGGCAGCACGGCTCAAGTGTCACATATATCGCTGCACCGCTAACATCTTCGCTTGCATTGGCAAGTGCCTCTCTCTCCGCGTGAAGTCCGCCATATTTCTTATGGTATCCTTCTCCTATTATCCTGCCGTCTTTGACAATAACTGCACCGACAAGCGGATTGGGATTAGTCCAGCCTGTTCCCATCTTAGCCAGCTCAACAGCCCTTAACATATATTCTTCATCTGACATTGCCATAATGTATCCCGCCTTCTTTCTTTAATAAATATATAAAATGGGCTTTCTTAATACAAAAACCAGCATACTAATATCCACTGCCGTAACCCATAACAATAAAATACTGCTAATATCTGGTTCTCCTGAATGAAATTAATATGCTGGTATAATTCTTATTATTTAAAATCATTAATTAAAAAAGCCCTGAGAATAATCTTCCCAGGGCTTAAATAACTATATAATACATATTCTGCAAATATTAAATAACCAATACAATTATAATGGCTTAATCATATTATCATCATAATATGATATCTAATATCTGCTTAACAACGATTATCTAATTAAATATATCAACTTTACTTCTTCCATCCAGACTATAACTGTCGGCACTGGAATTTCACCAGTTCGTGCATAACGCTCGCGGGCTTTACCGCCGGTAGGGAATAACACCCTGCCCTGAAGTATTATTTAATTCTTCTATAAAATAGCACAATAAAACTAATAATTCAATAGTTTTTTGAACATTAATTTATAACATTTAATTTACAACATTAACTCACAACATTTAATTTATAACATTAATCTTATAGCTTTTATTTTATAATTTAAAATCTCTGCTGTCTAACACAATAGTGAATGGTCCGTCATTTTCAAGACTTACTTTCATATCCGCACCGAATTCACCTGTTTCAACTTTTGCAACTCTCTCCCTGCACAGTGCTACGAATTTCTCGTATAACTCATTGGCAAGGTTCGGCTCACAGGCGTGTACAAAGCTTGGTCTGTTGCCTTTCCTGCAATCCGCATATAATGTGAACTGGCTGACAATAAGCATTTCTCCGCCTACATCATTAATTGAGAGATTAGTCTTTCCGTTCTCATCTGCGAATATTCTCATTTTGCATATTTTATCAGCAAATGGCACAAGCATATCCTCAGTATCACCTTCTCCTGCACCAAACAGTATAAGGTAACCTTTGCCTATGCTTCCTATAACATTGCCACCAGCCTTTACACTTGCTGAATTAACTCTTTGTATAACAATTTTCATTATATTTCTCCATTTAACAGTACTCAACCGTATTGCTGCAATATTTTTTCTATATTTATTACAGTATTCTTTCTATATTTATTAAATACCTTCTTAATTATTCGGCCTGTTTTATTTAACTCTGTACTTTCTCTTATCTGCGAACATTTCCTTTATTACCACTGGGTGGAATAATAACAACATTGGGAATAATTCAAGTCGTCCTGCAAGCATATCAAATATCATAACTATCTTGCTTAATATGCCGAAATGTCCAAAGTTATGTGTTGGACCTGCAAGTTCAAGACCTGGTCCAATGTTATTAATTGTAGCCGCTACCGCTGTAAAGTTAGTTGTCAGATCTTTTCCTTCTAATGAAACAAGGAATACTGATACAACAAATGTTAATATAAATGTTATCATATACACATTTACAGAACGTATAACCTCGTGTTCAACCGGTTTTCCTTCAACCTTAATCTTCTTTACGCTTCTAGGGTGGATATAAGAGTTAAGCTCTTTAATAATTGTCTTAATAAGTATTACAAATCTTGAAACCTTAATACCACCGCCTGTACTTCCCGCACATGCACCAACAAACATAAGCAATACAAGTATTGTTTTTGATGTCTGTGGCCACAAGTTAAAGTCTGTCGTTGAAAATCCTGTTGTCGTTATAATTGAACCAACCTGAAATGCCGACTTGGTAATTGCATCCCATACACCAGAACACATAGAATAAATATTAATTGTGATAGCTGTAATTGCTGCTAATATTATTCCAAAATATACCCTTACTTCTTCCATACTAAGTGCTTTCTTAATACTTCCAAAGAACAGCAGATAGTAAGCATTAA
The DNA here is from genome assembly GCA_050874785.1 of Lachnospira sp. Lineage (GTDB taxonomy): Bacteria > Bacillota > Clostridia > Lachnospirales > Lachnospiraceae > Lachnospira. The sequence goes on along the minus strand of JBNMLJ010000033.1, from coordinate 13,412 downwards.
AGTTCACACCAAACAGTATCATAAATATCGTGACAATCCACTGTATAGCCACAGAATAACTGCCTATACTGTCATTTTTAATACCAAAACCACCTGTACCAGCTGTTGCAAATGATGTATTAACCGCATCAAACACCGGCATCTTAGCCATAACAAGTATTATGAATTCCAGTAATGTAAGTCCAAAATATATAATATAAAGTATTCTTGCTGTATGTCTTACCTTAGGTACAAGCTTACCAACTGATGGTCCCGGACTTTCTGCCCTCATAAGATTAATATTAGAACCACCACTGAGTGGCACAATCGCAATAATAAATACAAGAACACCCATACCACCTATCCAGTGTGTAAAGCTTCTCCACATAATACTGCAATGTGACAGGCTCTCAACGTCACTTAATATACTAGCACCAGTCGTTGTAAAACCTGAAACTGTTTCAAATAAAGCATCAATAAACGATGGAATCTCTCCAGTTATCATAAATGGAAATGAACCTACAATTCCCATAAGTATCCAGCTTAAAGATGTCGCTATACAGCCCTCTTTAAGATATATAATATAATCTTTAGGCTTCCTTATTGTCAGAAGCATACCTGCAATAAGACTTAATACTGCTACAATTACATACGCAATTCCCTGACTTTCGTGATATATAAGTGCAACAAGACAAGGAAGTGCCATAAGCACTCCCTCTGTTTTAAGTATGCAACCCAGAATGTATATAATCATTGTTCTATTCATATCTATTTTACCTACTTACACCTATCTTACAATATCATCAATACCTGTAAATCCTGTATTCTTAGTTACTATCATTACTGTATCGCCGTCTTCAATCTCATCATTACCTGTAGGAATGATAATATGTCCATTGTGGTTGATAAATGAGATAAGGACATCTTTCTTTAACTTCAGATCCTTAATAGGTACTCCAGATACCTTTGAATTCTCCTCAACAATGAATTCAATTGCCTCAACCCTTGAATCAAACATATGATAAAGAGTCTCTATATTACTGCCCATTGAATTCTTCTTGGCTCTTACATATGCAATAATTGCTTCTGATGTAATATATTTAGGATATACAAGGCTTCCAAGATCAAGATTATTAATAACCTGCTTATAATTAACCCTGTTAATCTTAGTTACAACCTTAGCCTTTGATACCTGCTTTGCATAAAGTGTCAGCATAATATTTTCTTCATCTATTCCTGTAAGTGGAATGAATGACTGAACTGTTTCTATGCCTTCTTCCTTCAATATATCCGGGTCTGTGCCGTCACCATTAATAATTATAGCTTTAGGAAGCTTAACACTTAAGCTTTCACAGTTCTCTTTTTCCTTTTCAATAATCTTTACTGAGATGCCCATATTAAGAAGTTCTTTAGCAAGATAATATGCTGCCTTGCTTGCACCTATAATCATAGTATCCTTAACCTGCCTGGTTGCTAAGCCTATCTGCTTAAGAAAATCTCTTGCAATATGACGTTCTGAAACAAATGAAACTACATCGCCTGACTGAAGCACGAAATCACCGTTAGGCATATATACTTCTCCGTTTCTTTCAACTGCACATATAAGAATATCATTAGTAATATTCTTACCAAGATAAGCTAAGCTAAGGCCATTCAGAAGATTACCCTCTGGTACTTTGAATTTGACAAGCTCTGCCTGTCCATGTGCAAATGAATTAACCTCAAGTGCAGTTGGAAGATATAATATACGTGCAACCTCTCTTGCCGCTTCAAGCTCAGGATTTATTATAAGGGCAAGACCTAACTTTTCTCTTAAATAGCCTGTTTCCTCACTGTAATCCGGTGTACGGACTCTTGCTATTGCCGCACATTTGCCAACTCTCTTGGCTACTGTACAACATAAAAGGTTAAGCTCGTCCGAATCTGTAACCGCAATAATAAGATCTGTTTCTTCAATACCAGCTTCCATCTGTGTTGAATAGCTTGCTCCGTTACCTACAAGTCCCATAACATCATAGATATTGGTAATATCCTGTATCTTCTCTGCTTTCTTATCTATAACAGTTATATCATGTCCTTCTTTACTTAACTGGTCAACAAGATTCGCACCTACCTTGCCACAGCCTACTATTATGATTTTTAAGCCATTTTCCTTCTTACCTAATCCAAACATAATATCTCCATTCGTGCCTTTTCAAAGTACGCCCATCATGGCTAAGCACTTATCTCCATTCTCTAATTATAAAGCCTTCTTTATTGCCTCAAAGAGGTCATCATATTCTTCAAATGCTTCAAGCTGTGGATAATCTGCCTTAATCTGGTCAGTTGTTCTGAATAGGAAACCTGCCTTACTAGCCTGAATCATACCTAAATCGTTGTGGCTGTCACCACTGGCAATTGTTTCAAAGCCAACAGACTGCAGTGCTTTAACTGTTGAAAGCTTAGACTGTTCACAACGCATTTTAAAGCCTGTAATTGTTCCGTCCTTAGCTACTTCAAGGGTATTACAGAATATAGTAGGCCAGCCGAGCTTCTTCATAAGAGGTGCTGCGAACTGTGTAAATGTATCACTAATAATAATAACCTGTGTTGTTTCTCTTAACTTATCAAGGAATTCCTTAGCTCCTGGAAGTGGATCTATCTTTGCAATAGTTTCCTGTATCTCTTTAAGTCCAAGACCATGTTCCTTAAGAATTCCAAGTCTCCAGTTCATAAGCTTGTCATAATCAGGTTCGTCTCTTGTTGTTCTTGTAAGCTCTGGAATACCGCTTTCCTTTGCAAATGCTATCCAGATTTCTGGAACTAATACTCCTTCAAGGTCTAAACATACTATATTCATACTCATATTTGCCCTCATTTCCGTGTTGTATACACATTTTCTAAATAATATCAAGATTGGATTATAGCACAATAATCTTAATTGGTGAACACCTTTTAACATATAAGCTTTATTTCGCGTGTTTTGCTATAAGCTCAAGATTGTCCGGTATATGTATGTGCTGTGGACAATTCTTCTCACATCTGTGGCATTTAACGCAGTCTGAAGCCTTGCCCTTATTATATGTCAGCCGCTGATAATACATATTGGAAAAATTGTCATTAATGCAATAATTATTATAAAGCGCAAACAATCCTGGAATATTAATATTCTTAGGACAGACCTCCATACAATATCCACAGGAAGTACAAGGAATTGCCGTCCTTTTGTTAATTATAGATACAACCTCTTTAAGAAGCTCTTTTTCCTTATCGTTAAGCGGCTGTGGATTAGCCATAATCTTAGTATTATCAAGCACCTGTTCGCAATTGCTCATTCCACTAAGCACCATAAACACGCCATCAAGATTAGCCGCAAACCTTAAAGCATACGAAGCTGGTGAGGCTTCTTTGTTATATTCCCTTAAAATACTCTCTGCTTCCTCTGGAAGATTAGCCAGTGTTCCGCCCTTAACAGGCTCCATTACAGCTATTGGCTTATTATGCTTTCTTGCTGTTTCATAACATAATCTTGACTGGATAATATCGTTTTCCCAATCAAGATAATTAATCTGAAGCTGAACAAAATCTACTTCTGGGTGATTAGTTAATATCATATCAAGGAATTCTGCATCATCATGAAATGAAAAACCGAAATTCTTAATCTTGCCCTCAGCCTTCATCTTCTTGGCAAATTCAAAACCGCCCCACTTGTCCGTATTATAATATCTGTCCCTGCCCATATTGTGCATAAGGTAATAATCAAAGTAACTAACGCCTGTCTTTTCAAGCTGTTTATTAAAATATATCGGATATTCCTCACCTGATTTTACAAGCACCGTAGGCATTTTATCGGCAAATATATACTTATCTCTGTCATACCTGTCAACTAACGCCTCCTTTAGCGCTGTCTCTGACATCTGGTCGTGATATGGAAATGCTGTATCAAAATATGTAAATCCTGCCTGCATATATATATCAACCATTCGTTTTAACTCTTCCATATCAATTGACTTTTTATCATTCTGATCAATCAATGGAAGCCTCATAGCTCCAAAGCCAAATTTGTTCATTGTATTTCACTCCTGATTTTAATTCTCTTATGCTGCTATTGTTATAAAAATGCTTATAATTAATGTATATAAATTCACATTACTAATCAACTCTCTTATTGCCCCAGAAAAATAAAGCAACCGTTCCTGGTCCTGTATGGCTTCCGATTGTTGTACCTATATTGTTAATCTCAACCTTTCCATTAAGCTTAGGGAACTTCTCTTCTATAAGCTTCGCCACTGCCTCTGCATCTTTTCTGCACGCTGACATTGATATGTAGCATTTTCCATCATAATCAAGCCCCTTATCAGCATTATTAATCATCTTATCGACCGTTGCCGCAATTAGCTTCTTCTTAGTACGGATTTTCTCCCTTGGGATAAGCTTTCCCTCATAATTAACATTAAGCAGCGGACATATATTAAGAAGGTTACCAACAAAGCCTGACACTTTTGATACTCTTCCGCCTTTAATAAAAAATGTCAGGTCTGTTGTAAAGAACCAGTGATTAACCTTTAATCTATTCTCAACAATCCAGTCTTTTAACTCGTCTATGTCCATGCCTTCATCTCTCAAATCTGCAACTTTATCCATAAGAAGTCCATATCCTGAAGATGCCGCAAGTGAGTCTATTACATATATCTTTCTGTCTGGATATTTCTCACCAAGAGTCTGTGCTGCTATTCTCGCTGAATTAATAGTTCCTGATATTCCTGATGAAAGTGTAAGATGAATAATATCTTTTCCTGCCTTTAGAAACTCTTCAAAATATGTCTCATATTCATCTGCATTTATCTGCGAGGTCTTAGTATCCGCGCCCTCTGACATAGCCTTATAGAAATCATCCAAATTCATTGTCTTTCCCAAATCGTCCATATAAGCCACTCCGTCAAGCTCATAATGGAAGCATATATAATGTATATCTCTTTTATTAAAATGTTCCTCTGATAAATCCGCTGTAGAACAGCATGAAATAATATAATTACTCATTACATAACCCTCCTTATATAATATGCTGTCAGGGTCGAAAATAGCTTTGCTCCTGACTGAGTATAATGATTGCTTAGCAATTCGCATACACAATAATTTTATTATATATTGTTTGTTATGTCCATTGATTTATTGCTTTTCATCTGATATTATTATTTTCAATAAACATTTGATTAATTATAAGGTCAGTAATTATAATACTTAAATAATATAACCAAATCACCTTATACAATGAGGATAATTATATGCTTACATATTCTTTTAATAATAGAAACGGAAAAAGCCTTTACGAATACCTGTACACCTGTATCAAAGAAGATATTATATCCGGTAAATTAACACCTGATACCAAACTCCCTTCTAAAAGAGATTTTGCTAAAAATCACGGGATAAGTGTCGTAACTGTTGAGAATGCCTATGGACAGCTTCTTGCTGAAGGCTATATATATTCACTTCCCAAAAAGGGTTTTTATGTATCAGAGATTAATAACAATTATAATGCTATAGGCAATCATTCATTTGATAATACCAGCTTTAACAATACAGGCAATATTATTAATAATAAAGGCGTAGCAGCCAGCTGCTCACTTAACAAGAATACTTTCAATAACACTTCAAGCTGTAACCAGCCTTATAATGTGAATAATAATACTGTGGCTTCCTTAGAAAATGTAGCTGTCAACCTTGTATACAGCCACACCCCAAAGGATAATTTTCCATTTTCTGTATGGGCAAAGCTTATGAGACAGGTGCTTACTTATGAGGGTGATGATGCACTCAATGTTCCACCAACCGGCGGCGTTATGAAACTGCGCCGTGCCATAGCACATCACCTATACGAATTCAGGGGAATTACAGTAAACCCTGAACAGATTATTATTGGAGCTGGAACTGAATATTTATATGGGCTTATTGTCCAGCTTCTTGGACGTGACCTTGCTTACGGACTTGAGAATCCTAGTTCCAAGAAAATTGTAAATATATACCGCTCATTAGGAGTTAAAGTGAACGCACTTGATATGGACGAGGAAGGTGTAATACCTGACAGCCTTGGACTTGCGAATTCCCAGATAATCCAGATATCTCCATCACACCATTTTCCTACTGGTATAGTTACATCTATAAGCAGAAGATACGGGCTGTTACAATGGGCTAATAACTCGCCCGACAGATATATAATAGAGGACGATTACGACAGTGAATTCCGGCTTCAGGGGAAGCCAATACCATCGCTTTTTTCAATTGATGCCACAGACAAGGTAATATATTTTAATACATTTACAAAAAGCCTTGCCTCAACTATAAGAATTAGTTATATGGTTCTCCCTGTGCCGCTCCTTGAACGCTTCAAACAGCAGCTTGGCTTCTATGCCTGCACAGTATCAAACTTTGAACAGTATACTCTGGCACATTTTATTGATGATGGCTTTCTTGACAAGCACATTAACCGTATGCGCAACCACTACCGTGACATAAGGGATAATCTTATAGGTCTGCTTATGAAAAGCAGTATCAAAGACCGTATTAACATATATGAGGAGAATTCAGGACTGCATTTTCTTCTAAAATACGATACAGAATTAACTGATGAGCAGTTAAAGCAAAAAGCCAGCAAGAAAGGACTTCTCATATCATTTCTTTCTGACTATATAACCGGCAACAGCTATTCACCTGATGATTATTCGCATATAGCAATTGTCAACTACTCTGGAATATCTATGGACGATGTCGCTATTACGGCGAAATTGCTTGAGGAAATATGCTTATAAATAATTTTAATAATTACTTAATGAAATACTTATTGGCAGAAATAATCTATTAATAATAAACTTTACTTATAAAAATAAGGGTGTCGCACAAAATGAACAATTCCCTGTCTTACAGACATTAAATAATTCATTTTGTGTTACACCCTGTTATTATTCAGAATAAAACCTATAACATCCACGTCCTGATTTCTTAGCTTCATATAAAGCCTTATCTGCACACTGGTACATATCATAATAATGTGAACCACAATTAACAGATAAGCTTATTCCCATACTTACGCTTATCTTATAACCATCGTACTCGTCTGTTACATAATTAAATATTCTCTGCACGATATCCTCGATATTATCACTGTCTTTATATTCAATATATACAACAAACTCATCACCGCCATATCTTATCGCTATATCCTGATCTTCCCTTGTACATTCTGCTAATCTCTTAGCAACATATTGTATAACACAGTCGCCAAAATAATGACCATATGTATCATTAACTGATTTAAACGAGTCTATATCAAATATAACAAATGCCGAATACATATAAGCACTGCTGTCAATCCTGCTCTTTATAAGCAATTCTCCTGTAACGTGATTATAAAGACCTGTAAGCAGGTCAAGTGATGCCTGCTTTTCCAGACGCTGTTTCAAATATTCCTGTCTATATCTTTCTGTAACATTTCTTAAGCTTATAATTCCTAAAATATCACCTGTAAGCCTGTCCTTTGACAGATATATAGACTTATCAATCCACATCTCAGTATCCTGTGTATCTATTGTCCTATAATCAATAGATACGACAGTATTGCCATTATTAAATAGCTCAATAATATTATTTGACGTTGCAAGCTTTAAATAATCTTCAATTGTATCCTTGGCAACTCTTTTCTGCCACCTTCTGCAATATTCATTATAAGAACAAGATGTACTAATACCTACAGTATCAAGCACATTGAACATTTTATTATTCTTTCGCTGATATATGCCATTTTCTATTGTATCTTTTGAAAAATTAACCTGATACATAACAATAGACTCTGACATAAGTGCATCTTTATACTGCTCTGTTGTCTGCAAAAGCTTTCTAAGTTCAGCATTTTTACGCTTTATTATCTTATCATATTCATATCTGTGTGATACATCACGTCCTGTCACAGTTATCTGATGAGATGGTTTATCATACATAAGTGTTACTAATATCCACTTATACTTACCATTATACATAAGTCTTACATCTAGCTTCTTCTTACACTCATTATCCCCTGTAAATTTCTTTATTGACTCCAATGATATTAAATCCAGAAGCTTGCCTCTATCCTCAAAATGACACCTGTCAACCATTCTCTGAACCCATTGTTCTAACTGTACATTACAATCTTTCTTAAACTCATTACCCCTATTATAAATACATAGAACACTGTCATTATCAATATCAATCTGATAAATTCCTTCATATTGGGTTGACAGCATTGCAAGTATTCTATCTTCCAGCTCTAAATCATTCTCCATTGAAGTTCTCCATTCCAGCACTGTACACTGACCGCACTTGTTTAACCTGCCAGAAACAAGCCTTTATTCTTATTGTTATTCGACCATTATCTACAAAATTATTAATTGAGTATACAATAGCACATATTGGAGAAAATGTCACGCTGGGATTTAATGTTTTTAATGGGACTTGGTATAGAATTTCCTAACATAAGAAAAGCACCTTTAATGGTGCTAATCTTCATAATGAAATTTACAAGAATATATAATGAGATTATGGTTATTATCAAAATTATATGTAAGCCTATGTTCATCTGTAATTCTTCTGCTACATACTTTCCTATGCTTTAACGGCTCAGGCTTGCCTATTCCCTCTAATAATCCATCACGGTCTATACTCTTTATAAGTTCATTAATTCTCTTTACAATCTTCTTATCTTCCTTCTGCCAGTCCGTATATTGCTGCCACGCGGTTGGAGTAAACACTATATTCATTATTCATATTTCCCTAATTCATCTATTGTCTTTGTGATAAAGCCACCTGCCTCTGCTTCTTCAATAGATTTATCCAGCATAGCAAGATACTCCGCATTTCTTTTAGCTTTCATAATTTCGTTATACTCGGACTCTGACATCATCACTACATTTTCATTCTTTGGTCTTGATATAATTAACGTTTCACCTCTGAAAACCTTATCACACAAGGCTTTAAAGTTCTCTCTTACATCCATACTTTTTACTGCTAACATCTCAACACCTCATTTCCGTATAATAATTTGTACGTTTTTTCGTACTTTTATTGTATACTATTATTATTCCACTGTCAACTAATCTTATGCTTGAAATAATTAAAATTTTCTTATATATAAAAATTGCCGCCAGTGTAATACTGACGGCAGTAATACTAGCTATTCAATTATCTGTACCATTAATTCTGATGCTGTATGCTACGCATACCAGCTTCTGATTAGCCAAAGTATCTCTTTAAAAGACCCTCAAATGCCTTACCGTGTCTAGCCTCATCTCTAGCCATCTCGTGAACTGTGTCGTGGATTGCATCAAGGTTGGCAGCCTTAGCTCTCTTTGCAAGGTCAACCTTACCTGCTGTAGCTCCATTTTCAGCTTCTACTCTCATCTCAAGATTTTTCTTAGTGCTGTCTGTTACAACTTCACCAAGAAGCTCTGCAAACTTAGCTGCGTGTTCAGCTTCTTCCCAAGCTGCCTTTTCATAGTAAAGACCTACTTCTGGATAACCTTCTCTGTGAGCAACTCTAGCCATAGCAAGATACATACCAACTTCTGAACATTCACCATTGAAATTAGCTCTTAAATCCTCAAGAATATCTTCGCTTACTCCCTTAGCAACTCCTACAACGTGCTCAGCTGCCCATACCTTGTCATCTCCCTGAGCTAAGAACTTGTCTGCTGGTGCCTTACATACTGGACAGACATAATCTGCTGGAAGTGACTCTCCTTCATAAACATAACCACATACTGTACATACATACTTCATAATCGTAATCTCCTTTTCTTGTTTAATTTATTAAAAATAGTAATTATTACTGTTTTGTGAGTTTAATATAACATCTCTTATTTTATTTGTCAAGCAAAATAGTAATAATTCCTATTAATATTTTTACTTATCTGCACACTCAGAACATTTTCCGTAGAAAAATGTCACATTTCCCTGAATTGTACCATCAAAATTCTTTGCCGCCGCCTCATTAAAATTCTTCTCAACTTCCCTTGAGTCAAAGTTCAAATCCATAACTTTGCCACAATTCATACATTGAAAATGGTAATGCGGGTTCACATTGCCGTCAAAATGCACCGAACCATCGCTACACGGCACTTTCATAGCCATTCCATTGTCTACAAGGAATGTAAGATTTCTATATACAGTTCCAAGACTTATATTAGGAAATTCTTTGCTGACATTATCATATACAACCTCTGCCGTAGGGTGGTCTTTTCTTGACATTAAGAAATTTCTGATAGCCTCTCTCTGTCTGCTTCTTTTTACTGTTGCCATATTGTAACTCCTCTATTCAAATTACACTAAATTAATATTGTTATTATATACTTTTACTTGTTTAACGTTTTCTATGGTACATAATATCTATTTGATAAATCACGCTCATTATTGGTTATAAATTAAAAATGATACACCAATAATAGTAATCACTACTAATATTAGTGTATCATTTTTTGTCAAAATGTCAACTTATTTTACTATATTATTTTTATGATAATATTCTGCAAGCTTTGTTTTCTATTTATGCCTTCATCATTCCAGACATAATACAGCTTCCCTTTGCACCACACTCCTGTACTTCCTGCCTGCGGCCGCCATCTATGTTAATTCCACCAATGGCATATACTGGAATATTAACATTTTTGCATACTGATTTCAGGAATTCCAGACCTCTCGGCGGAACTCCTTTTTTACAATCCGTACTATATATATGTCCTGCCGTAATGTAAGAAGCCCCAAGCTCTGCCGCTTCAACAGCTTCCTGAACTGAATGAATTGAACAGCCTGTTATGGCTATACTACTATTTTTAAGCTGATTGTGATATTTTCTTAGATTATCAATTGACAAATGTATAGCATTAATGCCAGTCTTTTCTGCCACTGCAACATATGTATGCAATATCAGTCTTACGTTATATTTCTGACATACCGGATACACATCTGTAGCAAGTGCAGCATATTCAGCCTCACTTAAGTCCTTCTCTCTTAGGATAACAGCCGCTGGATAAAGCCTGCACACTCTTTCTATCTGCTCTAAAAATTGTCTGTCACAAAGCTTTCTGTTGGTAACTGCAATCACGTCCTGCATAATTTCTAATCTCCTTAACCTTAATCAGCCGCAGTATATATAGTCACTCATAACTGGCTGAAGTCCGATTTTTACAAGGTCATCATATACCTGCTTAACATCTCTTCCGTCTGATATTTCAAACTGCTCATCGCCTCTGTCTTTTTCTTCAATATCTTCTGAGTGGCTTCCTATACCCGTACTTACGCCTGCTGATATTTTGGTTGCCGCTATATTCATAAGATTATCACGCACACGGGCACACTCTCTTGTAGATACTGTTATGCTGGCAAATGGCATAAATAATCTGTAGGCTGTTACAACCTGCAATAACTGTGCCTCGTGTACATCTTTAGGATTAATTCTGTCATTATTGATTATTGGACGTAATCTTGGACAGGAAAATGCTATCTCTGCCTGTGGGTATTTGCGCTGTAATAAATATGCGTGCATACCTGTAGCAAATGCATCTTTTCTGAAATCATCAAGTCCTAAAAGTGCGGCAAATCCAACGCCTCTCATACCGCCCTTTAATGCACGCTCCTGCGCATTAAGCCTATATGGAAATACTCTCTTGTGTCCTGCAAGATGAAGAGTTTCATATTTGTCTGAATTGTAAGTTTCCTGGAATACAGTTACATAGTCAGCACCACATTTATGAAGATACGCATACTCATCTGAGTTCATAGGATATACTTCAAGACCAACAACCTTGAAATATTTTCTTGCTATTTTACAGGCTTCTCCTATGTATTCCACACTTGACATTTTCTTGCTTTCACCTGTAAGAATAAGTATCTCCTGCAATCCTGACCTGGCAATTGCTTCCATTTCTTCTTCTATTTCCTGCGCATTAAGCTTAGCTCTCTTAATCTTGTTGTGGCAGTTAAAACCGCAGTATATACAGTAATTCTCGCAGTAATTAGCAATATATATAGGTGTAAAAAAGCATATGGAATTGCCAAAATGTCTTTCTTTCTCATCCTTGGCTGCCTCTGCCATCTGTTCAAGATATGGGAGTGCGGCTGGTGATAATAGTGCGGCAAAATCCTCTGGTGTCCTGTTGCTTTTATTGATAGCATTAAGAACGTCCTTTGCTGTATATTTATCATAGTCGTAATTGTTCATAGCATCTATAACTTTTTGCTGTATATCAGACTCAAGAACTTCCATATCTGGAAGATATTCCATATGGTTAGTTCTGTTTTTCTTCAAATCTTCTCTTATTTCATCACTCAATATACTTTCATTGATGTGCATATCTTTGCTGTCACTCATAATTATCCTCGTTTCTGTAATCTATTGCTTTATTTATTCGTGTATATATCCTGTTAATGGAGATGAAGCACTTGCACCATTCTTCTTTACTCTTCCAAGTCCTGCAAGATAAGCCTCACGTCCTGCATTTATTGCATTCTTAAATGCTGATGCCATCGCTGGGATATCTCCTGCTGTCGCTATAGCTGTATTAGCCATTACCGCAGCCGCACCCATTTCCATAACTTCACACGCCTGTGATGGACGGCCTATGCCTGCATCTACAATAATTGGAAGGTCGATTTCGTCAATAAGTATCTGTATAAAATCTTTAGTGCATACACCTCTGTTAGAACCAATTGGTGCGGCAAGCGGCATAATACAGGCTGCTCCTGCATTCTGCATATCTCTTGCGGCATTAAGGTCTGGATACATATATGGCATTACTACAAAGCCTTCTTTGGCAAGTATCTCTGTGGCTTTAGCTGTTTCGTAGTTGTCTGGAAGAAGGTATTTAGTATCTCTTATAACTTCTATCTTAACCATATCACTGTGGCATAATTCTCTTGAAAGTCTTGCAATTCTTACGGCTTCTTCTGCATTTCTTGCACCTGATGTGTTAGGGAGAAGCTTTACATTTTCTGGTATGTAATCAAGAATATTGGCAACTCCGCCCTCGTTGGCTCTTCTTAATGCAAGTGTTACTATCTGGGCTTCTGCCTGTTTTACGGCGGCATCTATTAATTCAAGGGAGTATTTTCCTGAGCCTAAGATAAATCTTGATGTGAATTCGTATTTTCCTAATTTGAATGTGTCGTTGTTGTTAATTGTGTTCATTGTTTTGTCCTCTTTTCTTTTTGGTTATTTATTGGGTGTTGTGGGTGGGGGTGATAACGGAAGGTTATTGACCGCCGCCCATAAATGTAAGGATTTCTAAGGTGTCATCGGGTGACAGGGTTGTGGTGGGGTAGGAGTCTTGGGGGATTATGACCTCGTTGAGTTCGACTACTACGTGGATTGGGTTGTAGTTGTGGGTGGTGAGGAAGGTGGTGATTGGGGTTGATGGGGGGATTTGGGT
>JBNMLJ010000032.1:0-38448 GCA_050874785.1 Lachnospira sp. | reverse complement strand
TATTAAGGATATGAAGAGAATTCCAGATGCTATCTTTATCGTAGATCCTAAGAAGGAAAGAATCTGTGTTCAGGAAGCACACGCACTTGGAATCACATTAATCGGTATCGCTGATACTAACTGTGATCCAGATGAATTAGATTATGTTATCCCTGGTAACGATGATGCTATCAGAGCTGTTAACTTAATCGTTTCAAAGATGGCTGACGCTGTTATCGAAGCTAATCAGGGTGAAGAAGCTGTAGCCGCTGATGCAGAAGAAGTAGCTGAGGAAGCTTAATATTTAAGGTTTGACTTAAGTTTATGTATGCTTCAGCCTGTAGTTTCAGGTTGAAGCATTTTTTAAGATTATTTTAAAATATTATAATTTGGAGGAAAGTAAAATGGCAGCAATTACAGCAGCAATGGTTAAGGAACTTAGAGAGTCTACTGGTGCAGGTATGATGGAATGTAAGAAGGCTCTTACAGAGACAGACGGAGATATGGAAGCAGCTGTTGACGTTCTTAGAAAGAGCGGAGCAGCTAAGGTAGAAAAGAAAGCTGGAAGAATCGCAGCAGAAGGTATCACAAGAGTTGCATCTGAAGGCAACACAGCAGTAGTAGTAGAAGTTAACTCAGAAACAGACTTCGTTGCTAAGAACGCTGTATTCCAGGAATTCGTTCAGGATGTTGCTTACAAGGCACTTAAGTCTTCAGTTGATAAGGCTGGTGATGGTGAAGATGTATGCGCTATTCTTGATATGAAGTCTGAACTTGAAGATAAGACTATCGTAATCGGAGAAAAGCTTTCATTAAGAAGATTTGAAAAGCTTACAGGTGACTGTGTTGCTTCATATATTCATGGTGGCGGAAGAATTGGTGTTCTTGTTGCAGCAGAAGGTGCTACAGGAGATGTAGTTAAGGAAGCACTTACAAACATCGCTATGCAGATAGCAGCTATGAATCCACAGTATATCAGTAGAAATGATATGTCAGCAGAAGAACTTGCTAAGTTAAGAGAAATCATCGAAGAGAGCGCATTAAATGATCCAGCTACTCTTCCAAAGCCAATCTTAAACAAGTTAATTGACAAGGCTGTTAATGATAAGGTATGGAGCGATGCTGATATTGCAACATACGAAGAGCATAAGAGCAATATGCAGTATTTATTCAACTTCCTTTCAAAGGAAGCTGCTTCACAGTTAGCAGAACTTGCATTAGCTGACAGAGCTGCAATCACAGCAGACAAGATATTCAACGGATTAGTAGAAGGCCGTGTATCTAAGCAGCTTAAGGAAATCTGCCTTATGGATCAGGTATATGTTAAGGCTGAGGATGGAAAGCAGTCAGTAGCTAAGTATATCGCAGAAGTAGGCAAGGCAGCAGGTGCCCCATTCACTATCAAGAAGTTTGTTCGTTTTGAAGTTGGTGAAGGCCTTGAAAAGAAGAATGAAGATTTTGCAGCAGAAGTTGCAGCTCAGCTTCAGTAATTGATAAATATATTCAAAAAACCATATCTTGTTAATACAGGATATGGTTTTTTAATGAAATGTACAAAATAAAAATTGACAATCCTCTTGAAATATAAAAGAGTGATTGTTATAATAAATTAAGGTTATATGAGACGTGTTAATCTTGGATAATAATCATCGGGGAATTGGATTTGTTATGTCATATTTATAAGTAAATATGCGGTGCTGCTAAGTGTATATAAGTTATGTGGTATGCTGATATATTTTATTGGATTTATTAACATATTGCAGTTTATGTATGTTAGGCAGAGCATTATGCGTATGGAATACGCCTTGTATGAAACAAATGTTACATAAAAAGGAGAACAGAAGAGTATGAATGTTAAAGATTCGATTAGAAAAAGATTGAACAAAAGTTTTGCAATGATTTCTCTTATATGCAGTATTGGTCTTGTCATATGTGGTATTGCATTATTTGTAATAAGCAGCCAGTATCATAATGCACTTACTAATTATGGCTTCGCTCAGGGCGATATTGGTAAGGCTATGACAACATTTGCAGATGCAAAAAGTTCATTAAGGGCTGTAATAGGTTACAATGATATGTCTGAGATAAATTCTGAGAAGCAGAATTATGAAACTAAGAAAAAATCCTTTGAAGGTTATATGCAGGATGTTGAGACTAAAATGGTAACTAAGGCAGGCAAAGAAGCTTATCAGCAGGCTGAGTCAGCACTTAATGGTTACTGGACTAAAGCAGACGCTATAGTACAACAGGGAGCTACAACAGATGAAGGAGCATCAAATGCGGCACAGAAGAAAGAGATAGATGAGCTTTCTCCTATGTATGATGAAATATATGCTGCATTAAAGAACATTATGGATGTTAATGTGACTAAAGGCAATTCAGTGCAGAGTACACTTAATGTTTTTATGTATGTTCTTATTGTGTTAATAGTTTTAATTATTGTATTTAGTGTATATATGTCAACACATCTTGGAAGAAGAATTTCAGATAATATCGAAAAGCCAGTAGCAGCGTTAGCTGAAAGACTTAAGAAGTTCGCAGCAGGTGATCTTGATAGCGAATTCCCAGAGAATGAAATTGACGATGAGATTGCTTATATGAATGATGTAGCTAAGGAGATGGCTAATGACCTTAACCTTATCATAAGTGATATGAGCAGACTTATGGATGAGATGGCCAATGGTAACTTCAAGTTGAAGACAGATATTGAAGAAAAGTATGTTGGTAAATTCGTTAATCTTAAGGATGCAATCCGTAATATGAACAGAAAGATGGATGCTACACTTAAGAGTGTAGATGAATCATCACAGCAGGTAACAGTAGGTTCAGAGAACTTAGCACAGTCAGCACAGGAATTAGCAGAAGGTGCTACAGAGCAGGCTGGAGCAGTTGAAGAGCTTCAGGCTACAATTGCAACTCTTACAGAACAGATTGCAGATACAGCAGATAATTTACAGAAGACAAGCGACAAAGCTGTAGACCACGCAAAGAATGCAGATGCAAGCAAGGTAGAGATGCACTCACTTATGGAAGATATGCAGCGTATTAGTGATACATCTAAGAAGATTGAGAATATCATTTCTGATATCGAAAGCATTGCAAGCCAGACAAATCTCCTTTCTCTTAATGCAGCTATTGAAGCTGCAAGAGCAGGTGAAGCAGGTAAAGGTTTCGCGGTTGTTGCTGAACAGATTAGAATGCTTGCTGACCAGAGTGCCCAGTCAGCAGTTGATACAAGAACGCTTATTGAAGGTGCTTTAAATGAAATAGAAGAAGGCAATACAATGGCTATGAAGGCCGCTGAATCTATGGATGCAGTTGTTCAGGGAATTAATGATATTGCAGATGTATCTAAGCAGCTCAGTGAGAATTCTAATGTTCAGATTGCAGCTATGAGAGAGGCTGAAAAAGGAATTGATCAGATTTCAGAAGTTGTACAATCTAACTCAGCAGCATCAGAAGAGTGTTCTGCTACAAGTGAAGAACTTTCTGCTCAGGCAGAAGCTATGAATGAATTAGTTTCACAGTTCACACTTAGAGATTAATTGATATTGAAGAATAGAATGTATTGTGTTATAATTAATCGGATAATGATTGTTATAATGCAATACATTTTTTTTGACTATTTTGCATTATAAGACAGGCTTTAATTACCATTATAATCAGTGCTGGTTATAATGGACACTATTTTACATATGTCAGGCTAATGGAGGATTAAGATGGGCTTATTTGGCAGTAAATCTGATGATAATTCTAAAGATGTATTCAGCAGACTTGGAAAAGAAGTTAAAGAAGATATGATGGTCAATACATTAGGTGATAATGATTTGGCTAAGCTAGCGGCTGGAATGAAGAGCGAGCTTGCTGGCTCAGAGAGCAGAGAGTCGATTACAGATAAGCTTGAGGCAGAGCTTAATAATGAGAGTGAAGCAATAGAGTCGTTTAGTGACAGCGTTGCACAAGACGAACCAAGATCAGAGTTAGAGCAGATGGCAGAGGAGACAGCAGTTATAACAGCAGGTCTTGTTGTCAGCGGCGATCTGGACTCAGTGGGTTCTATAGATGTATTTGGAACTGTTGAAGGTAATGTTGCCTGTTGTGGAAAGCTTACAGTAAGCGGAACAATAGAAGGAGCAATTATGGCTAATGAAGTGTTTGCTAACAATGCAAAGATTTCAGGAGATATACAGTCTAAAGGTTCAGCCAAGATAGGACAGGGTACAATTGTTGTAGGAAATATAACAGCAACATCTGCTGTAATAGCTGGTGCTGTTAAGGGTAATGTGGATGTTAATGGTCCGGTTGTCATAGACTCATCTGCGGTAATAGTTGGTGATATTAAGTCTAAGTCAGTCCAGATTAACAATGGAGCTACAATAGACGGAAGATGTTCACAGTGCTATGCCGACGTTGATACATCTTCAATATTTGATATAAAGGCAGTTGGCAAGCATAACAAAGACGAGATTAAGAGTAATGTAAATAAAAAGACAGCAGGCTTAGACAGCAAGCAGGTTAATGATAGAGCAGTTAATGGCAAAGCGGCAGAAAGTAAGCCAGTTAATGACAGGGTAGTAGGTGGTAAAGCAGCAGAAAGTAAGCCAGTTAACGGCAGAGCAGTTGATGGCAAGGCAGAAGACAACAAGTTAGTTTAAAATACAATATATAAAGAATGGAGAAATAAGATGAACGATATTAAAAGAGTAATTCTTAAGTTAAGCGGAGAAGCTTTATCTGGAGATAAGAAGTCAGGTTATGATGATGAATTAATTATTGATATAGCAGGACAGGTAAAGCAGATTATAGACAAAGGCATTAATGTAGGTGTTGTAATCGGTGGTGGTAACTACTGGAGAGGACGTTCTAATGATAATATCGACAGAACAAAGGCTGACCAGATTGGTATGCTTGCAACAATTATGAACTGCATATATGTATCAGAGATATTCAGATCACAGGGACTTAAGACTAATATACTTACACCTTTTGAGTGTGGAAGTATGACAAAGCTTTTCTCTAAGGACAGAGCTAATAAGTATTTTGAAAAGGGTATGGTTGTATTCTTTGCAGGTGGAACAGGACATCCATATTTCTCAACAGATACAGGTATAGTGCTTAGAGCTATTGAATTAGATGCAGATGCTATACTTTTAGCGAAGGCAATTGATGGCGTATATGACAGCGACCCTAAGATTAACCCAGAAGCTAAGAAGTATGATAAGATATCTATTACAGATGTTGTTGACAAGCACCTTGGCGTAATTGATATGACAGCTTCTGTTATGTGTATGGAGAACAAAATGCCACTTATGGTATTTGGACTTAATGAGAAAGACAGCATTGTTAATGCACTTTCAGGTAAATTTAATGGAACAATTGTAACTGTTGATTAATTTGCCGATTTATTGTAATATTCAGATATATAATAAAAGATATTAAGAAAGAGAGAAATATAATGAGCGACATTAAAGAATACGAAGATAAAATGAAGAAATCAGTAGATTCATTAAAAGAGGACTACACAACAATAAGAGCAGGAAGAGCTAACCCACATATATTAGATAAGATTAAGGTTGATTATTATGGAACACCTACATCACTTCAGCAGGTAGCTAATATCTCTGTTCCAGAAGCAAGAATGATTCAGATTCAGCCTTGGGAAGCAAGCCTTATTAAAGACATTGAGAAGGCTATTCTTGTATCAGACCTTGGACTTACACCTAATAATGATGGTAAGGTAATAAGACTTATATTCCCTGAACTTACAGAGGAAAGACGTAAAGAGCTTGCTAAGGACGTTAAGAAGAAAGGTGACAATGCTAAGGTTGCCATAAGAAATGTAAGAAGAGATGCTAATGATACTGTTAAGAAAGAGAACAAGGCAGGAGAGCTTTCAGATGATGAAGCTAAGAATCTTGAAGATGATGTTCAGAAGCTTACAGACAAATATATAGCTTTAATAGATAAGGCAATCGAAGAAAAGACTTCTGAAATACTTACAGTATAATGAACAATATATGGGGAGGCTGTTGGTTTATAGCAACAGCCTCCTAATAAGTTATAGGGATAATATTATATATACATTAATATAATGGTTTTATCTGACATATGAAATGGTAAGAGTATCGACATATGAAGTTATAAGAATACTAATATATGAGACTATAAAATATCGACTGCGGGGTAATATATGGATAAATATAATGAGGAATTAGGGCTTAAAATACCTGCTCACGTTGCTGTCATACTTGATGGTAACGGACGCTGGGCTAAGAAGAAGCATATGCCAAGAACATATGGACATATGCAGGGAAGTAAAGTTGTAGAAGATATGTTGTATGTTGCAGATGACCTTGGCATACAATATTTTACAGTATATGCTTTTTCAACAGAGAACTGGAAGCGTTCAGAAGAAGAAGTAGGCACTCTTATGAACATTTTAAGAAAATATCTTAAAGATTGTGTCAAGAAGTCTATGAAGAACAATGTAAGGTGCCGTGTTATAGGACGCAGGGAAGAATTAAGTGATGATATAGTTGAGAGTATTAATAATCTTGAAGAAAAGACTAAGAATAATACAGGACTTAATTTCACAATAGCAATCAATTATGGCGGCAGGGATGAGATTGTAAGAGCTGTCCAGAAGATTGCACAGGATGTTAAAGATGGTAAGGTTGCACCAGAGGATATAGATGAGGCTATGATAAATGCGAATCTTGATACAAAGGATATTCCTGACCCAGATCTTTTGATAAGAACGAGCGGCGAGCAAAGACTTTCTAATTATCTTCCTTGGCAGCTTGCATATACAGAATTCTATTTTACAGATGTATTCTGGCCGGATTTTAACAGGGAAGAACTTATTAAGGCTTGTGAGAAATATAATAAAAGAGATAGAAGATATGGCGGTGTGAAGGAGGAATAGAATTTGTTAAAGAGGATAATAAGTGGAATATGCCTTGTGGCAATTGCTGTTCCATCATTATATTTTGGCAGCTGGCTGTTATATGCGGTATGTCTTATGGTAGCACTTATTGGTAATTTTGAATTACTAAGGGTTGCCAGTCTTCAAAAGACACCATTGGGAGTATGTGCATATGCGGCAACAATAGCATATTTTATAAGCCTTAACATAGCAGAGCATAGATATGCTACATTAATTCTTGTAATAACATTTCTTGTTATGATGAGCGTGTATGTATTCACATTTCCTAAGTATAAGGCAGAAAATGTTATGTGGGCGTTCTTTGGAATTATATATGTAACTATGATGATAGCTTATATATATGAAACAAGAATGTTATATAACGGAATATTTATTGTATGGCTTATATTTATTGCTTCGTGGGGGAATGATACATTTGCATACTTTACAGGAGTGTGCATAGGAAAGCACAAAATGGCCCCTGTGTTATCACCTAAAAAGTCGGTTGAAGGTGCAATAGGCGGTGTGCTTGGTGCAACAATACTCGGTGCAGTATATGGAGCTTTAGTAAGTTCCCAAATGGCAGGCGTTATTGATAATTCGGCTGTTGCATTTGCAGTAGCAAGCTTTGCAGGAGCGTTATTGTCAATAGTCGGTGACCTGGCAGCATCTGCAATTAAGAGAAATTATAATGTTAAAGATTATGGTACATTAATTCCGGGACACGGTGGAATTATGGATAGATTTGATAGCGTAATATTTACAGCACCAGTTGTATATTGGGCGATAATACTGCTTAACAGTATAGGGCTTTAAAGTATATTGCGTATGTTTAATAAGATATCTGATAGCGGTGTGATGTGAATATATATGATATATGATGATATGTGGTGTATATAATAGTGTACTATAGTATAGATAGGAAAGGGTGTAGATAATGAGAGGAATATCAGTTCTAGGTTCGACTGGTTCAATCGGAACTCAGACTTTAGATGTTATTAGAAGAAATAAAGATATAAAGGTTGTTGCACTTGCGGCAGGAACAAGAGTGAAAGAATTAGCAGAACAGGTAAGGGAGTTCAGACCATCATTGGTATGTATTGGAACAAAGAAGCTTGCAGGCGAGTTAAAGCTTCTGCTTTCAGATATTGATGTAAAGATAGTGTATGGTGATGAGGGACTTATAGAAGCGGCAACACATAAAGAAGCTGATATTGTTCTTACAGCCGTTGTTGGAATGATGGGTATTGTGCCAACAATTAAAGCAATTGAAGCACATAAGGATATTGCACTTGCCAATAAGGAGACACTTGTAACAGCAGGACATATTATAATGAAGCTTGCCAAGGACAATAATGTTAATATATATCCTGTGGACAGCGAACATTCAGCAATATTCCAGTCGCTTAACGGCGAATATCCTAAAGAGGTTGAAAGAATACTTCTTACAGCTTCAGGCGGTCCATTCAGGGGAAAGAAAAGAGCTGACCTTGTGAATGTGACAGTTGAAGATGCACTTAACCACCCTAACTGGGCTATGGGAAGAAAGATAACGATAGATTCATCAACTATGGTTAATAAAGGCCTTGAGGTAATGGAAGCACAGTGGTTATTCAATGTTCCATCATCTAAGGTCACAGTAGTTGTACAGCCACAGAGCATAATACATTCTATGGTTGAATTTGTTGATGGGGGAATAATGGCACAGCTTGGAAGCCCGGATATGAGACTTCCTATACAGTATGCCCTCTATTATCCTCACAGGAGAGAGCTTAACACTAAGAGAGTGGATTTCTTTGAGCTTGGCAATATTACATTTGAAAAGCCTGATATGGACACATTTAAAGGACTTAAGCTTGCTTATACAGCTTCTGATAAGGGCGGTAATATTCCAACAGCATTTAATGCGGCAAATGAGCTTGCAGTTGCAAAGTTCCTTGACAGAAAGATAAAATATCTTGATATACCTGATATTATAGAGTATGCAATGAATGAAGTACGTTATATTGATAATCCGTCTGTAGACGAAATATTAGAAACAGAACAGACAGTCTATGAAATGATAGAAACCCGTTTGAAGAATGGAGGAGCAGAGTGGTTATAAATGTAATATTAGCGATACTTGTATTAAGCATAATCATAATTATACACGAGTTTGGACATTTTATTGTAGCTAAAGCAAATGGAATTACAGTTGTGGAATTCTCACTTGGATTTGGACCTAAGCTTATACATTTTAAGAAAGGTGAAACAGAATACAGCCTTAAGCTGCTTCCTTTTGGCGGAGCCTGTATAATGCTTGGTGAGGATTTCTTAGAGGCAGATGATGATGAAGACGAGCAGGAAGAAACGTCAGAAGGTGATAATAACTTTGGCAATAATACTGGAAATGCTTCAATGTATTCATCTGATAATACATCGGCTGGAAGCTATATGTCTGAGAAGAAAAAGCAGGAAGCACTGGAAGCTGGCTATGATATGTCCAAATCATTTGCTAATAAATCAGTGTGGGCAAGGATTGCAGTTATAGCGGCTGGACCAATATTTAACTTTATACTGGCATTTGTCTGTTCAGTAGTAATTATTGGAAGCATAGGCTATGACCCTTGTATGGTTGATGTTGTATATGATAATTCACCAGCGGTAAGTGCAGGACTTCAGGAAGGTGACAAGATTGTAAAGGTTAATAACCAGAAGATAACATTTTACAGAGACTATTCTTTCTATAGGGCATACCACGCTGATAATACTATGAATATAACATATGAAAGAGATGGACAGAAGTATACAACAACTCTTACTCCGGAATATGTTAAACAGCAGAAGTACCAGATGGGTGTTACTTTAGAGCAGAATGGAACTATAGCAGGTGTATCTGACGGAACACCAGCACAGAAAGCTGGAATTAAGAAGGGTGATATAATAACAGCGGTTAATGGCGTTGCAGTTGATGGAAGTACCAAGATAATTGAACTTGTAGGACAGTGCAATGGAGAGAGCGTTGATATTACAATAAACAGAGATGGAAATACAATGCAGTTTAATGTGACACCGGACTCTGTAGAGAATGAATATTACTATACAGGCTTTGCAAGCTATGGAGCAAGACAGAAGGTTTCACCTATATCAGTAATCGGCTATGCATTTAAGGAAGTTGGATATAGCGTTAATACTGTAGTTAAGAGCCTTGGAATGATGTTTACAGGACAGGTAGGAATTAATGACCTTTCAGGTCCTGTTGGAACAGTAAGTGCTATGAGTAATATTGTAGAAGAAAGCAAGGCTGATGGAACATTTTATGTAATCCTTAATCTTTTAAATCTTGCAGGGCTTATAAGTGCCAACCTTGGCGTTATGAATCTTCTTCCAATACCGGCACTTGATGGCGGAAGACTTGTATTCCTTATACTTGAAGTATTAAGAGGCAAGCCAGTCAAGAAAGAACACGAGGGTATGGTACATTTTGTTGGTATGATATTCTTATTCGTTCTTATGATATATGTTATGTTTAAAGATATAAGAGGACTTTTTTAATTAAGAAATGAGGCTTAATATGTATAGAGATAATACAAAGGTTGTAAAAATAGGCAATAAGTTAATCGGCGGCGGTAATCCTATAATGATTCAGTCTATGACTAACACAAGAACTGATGATGTTGAGGCAACTGTCAGCCAGATACTGGCTTTAGAGAAAGCAGGCTGTGATATTATAAGATGTACAGTCCCAGATATTAATGCCGCTAAGGCAATCAAGGAGATTAAGAAGCAAATTCATATTCCATTGGTTGCTGATATACATTTTGATTACAGAATGGCAATAGAGGCAATTAATAATGGTGCTGACAAGATAAGAATTAATCCGGGCAATATCGGTGGAACAGATAAGATTAAGGCTGTTGTAGATGCCGCCAAGGCTAAAAATATTCCTATAAGAGTAGGGGTCAACAGTGGTTCGCTAGAGAAAGACCTTATAGAGAAATACGGCGGTGTTACAGCCGAAGGACTTGTTGAGAGCGCACTTGATAAAGTAAAGATTATAGAAGATCTTGGTTATGATAATCTTGTTATAAGCATTAAATCATCAGATGTAATGATGTGCGTTAAGGCACACGAACTTATAGCCAAGCAGACTAACCACCCACTTCACGTTGGAATTACTGAGTCAGGTACGTTATTCAGCGGAAGCATTAAGTCATCAATAGGTCTTGGGCTTATATTAGGACAGGGCATAGGTGATACAATAAGAGTTTCACTTACAGATGACCCTGTAAAGGAGATAGAGGCGGCTAAGCTTATTCTTAGGACACTTGGTTTAAGAAAAGGCGGTATTGAGGTTGTATCTTGTCCTACCTGTGGAAGAACTAAGATTGACCTTATCGGTCTTGCCTCAAAAGTTGAGGAGCTTGTTAAGAACTATGACCTTGATATCAAGATAGCTGTTATGGGCTGTGTTGTAAATGGTCCGGGAGAAGCTAAGGAGGCTGATATAGGAATAGCAGGCGGTGACGGCTGTGGTGTTCTTATAAAGCACGGTGAAATAATTAAGAAGTTTGAAGAAGATAAACTGTTAGCAGTGCTGAAGGACGAATTAGATAATTGGAAAGACTGATTATGATTATCCTTTGGCAGAAGGTGTTGGTTAAAGATGCGTAGATTTTTTGAAGTATTTAAGACATTAAAACTGCCAGAGGATATTGGTATGTATATGGAAAATGTTGAGGTTACGAGAGTATCCAAGACATCAACGAACTCACTGGCGAGAGTATACATAAAGAATGACAGGGTTATAAGCAAGAAGATAATATACAGGGTAGAAGATGCCCTTAAGAAGCAGATATTCCGTATACAGAATATGGATGTAAGAATTATAGACAGATATAATCTGTCAAAGCAGTATACGCCACAGACAATAATGGACGTGTATTATGACAGTATATTATTTGAATTGGAGAAATACTGGACACTTGAATATAATCTTTTAAAGAATTCAACGTGGGAGTTTGAAAAGGACGACCTGCTTGTGCTTACATTAGAGGACGGATTTCTTGCAAGAACATATGCTGATGACCTTAAGGAATATTTTCAGCTTATATTTCTTAACCGTTTTGGCTTTGAGATAGATGTTGAATATAAGTATGTTGCCAAGCTTGAGAAGCGTTATGAGAAAGAAAATGAACATAAGCTTAATCTTAGAATTAAGCAGATTGAAGATAATTTTATGGCAGCAGGCGAAGAAGCTAAGAGCGATAATGGGGCAGAGAAGAATAAAAAGTATGCCGAACAGAAAGCTAAAGCCGCTGCATTTTTTAATGAAAGAGGAGCTTCTGGAAAAGACCTTACACGTTATAGAAAGCCAGCTAATACGGATATATTATATGGAAGGGACTTTGACGATGAGGTTACTGCCATAGAACAGATAGAATCACCAATAGGTGAAGTTGTCATAAATGGTATGATAAGAAGCATAGAAACAAGAGAGATAAGAAACGAAAGAACAATATTATCAATCGTTGTTACAGATTTCACAGACAGCATTGTAGTGAAAATGTTTGCAAGAAATGAACAGCTTCCAGACCTTTATGAATTTATTAAGAAGGGCAATTTTCTTAAGATAAAAGGCATAGCTTCAATGGATAAGTATGACCAGGAGATTACTATAGCTAATGTGTCAGGAATACGAAAAGGAAGTGATAACAGGTCAGTAAGAAATGACTTATCACTTCATAAAAGAGTAGAGCTTCACTGCCATACCAAGATGAGTGATATGGATGGTGTATCTTATGCCAAAGATATAATAAAGCAGGCTATAAGCTGGGGACACAGGGCAATTGCGATTACTGACCACGGAGTTGTGCAGGCGTTCACGGAAGCTTATCATACTATGCAGGATCTGGAGTCTAAGTATAAGAAAAAGGGTGAGAAGTTAGACTTTAAGGTTATATATGGTGTTGAGGCATATCTTGTCGATGATACCAAGAAGATTGTAATTAATCCTGCTGGACAGGATTTTAAAGGTGAATTCGTTGTATTTGATCTTGAAACAACGGGATTTTCAGCTTTAGTGGACAAGGTAATAGAGATAGGTGCGGTAAAGATTAAGAATAATGAGATTGTAGACAGATTTTCAACATTTGTTAATCCACAGGTACCTATATCTTTTAGAATTGAGAATTTAACAGGCATTAATGACCAGATGGTTATGAATTCAGGAACTATCGAGCAGATACTGCCTGACTTTATAGAATTCTGCAAGGGCTGTGTTATGGTAGCCCACAATGCGGAATTTGATATGAGTTTTATAATTAATAATGCTGGGAAAATGGGAATAGAATTTGCACCTACTTATATAGATACAGTGCTTTTATCGCAGTTCCTTATACCGGCACTCCATAATTATAAGCTGGATACATTAACCAAGCACCTTAATGTTGTGCTTGATAACCACCACAGGGCGGTTGATGATGCAGAGGCGACAGCGCATATATTCTTAAAGCTTGTGCAGATGCTTTATGAGAGGGATATATATACGCTTGATAAGCTTAATGAAGAAGGAACGCTTGATGATGAGTCAATTAAGAAGCTTCACCAGTACCACTGTATAATACTTGCCTCTAATGAGATGGGAAGAATTAATCTGTACAGGCTTGTGTCGGCTTCACATTTGCAGTATTTTAACAGATTTCCTAAGATACCAAAGAGCCTTGTTAATAAGTACAGGGAAGGCCTTATAATAGGAAGTGCGTGTGAGGCAGGAGAACTGTTCCGTGCTATGGTAAATGGACGTTCAGACGCGGAGATTGCAAGAATAGTTAATTTCTATGATTATCTTGAGGTACAGCCAATCGGTAATAATCGTTTTATGATTGAGAAAGAAGATTATTACGTTAAAGACGAAGAAGACTTAAGGGACCTTAACAGGAGAGTCATATCTTTAGGTGAAAAGTTCGACAAGCCTGTAGTTGCAACGTGTGATGTGCATTTTCTTAATCCAGAAGATGAAATATACCGTAGAATTATTATGGCAGGAAAAGGCTTTGATGATGCGGATAAACAGCCACCGCTGTATCTGCATACTACAGAGGAAATGCTTCAGGAATTCGATTATCTTGGAAGTGATAAAGCATATGAGATAGTTGTAACTAACACGAATAAGATAATGGATATGTGTGAGAAGATTAGTCCGGTACGTCCTGATAAACGTCCGCCTGTAATTGAGAATTCAGATCAGATGTTAAGAAATATATGCCATAACAGGGCACACGAAATATATGGACCAGAGCTTCCACAGATTGTTACAGAAAGACTTGAGCGTGAGCTTAATTCGATTATATCTAATGGTTACTCCGTTATGTATATTATTGCACAGAAGCTTGTATGGAAGTCAAATGATGATGGATACCTTGTAGGTTCAAGAGGTTCTGTTGGTTCTTCCTTAGCGGCAACTATGGCTGGTATTACAGAGGTTAATCCTCTTAGTCCGCATTACCTTTGTCCAGAGTGTTTTTATGTTGACTTTGACTCAGAGGAAGTTAAGAAGTTTGCTGGCGGCGCGGGTTGTGATATGCCTGATAAGGTGTGTCCAAAGTGCGGTCATAAGTTAAATAAATTAGGTTTTGATATACCATTTGAAACTTTCTTAGGATTTAAGGGTAATAAAGAGCCTGATATAGACCTTAACTTTTCCAATGAATACCAGAGTAAGGCGCACGCTTATACAGAGGTTATCTTTGGAAAGGGACAGACATTTAAGGCTGGTACAATTGGTACTGTCGCTGAAAAGACAGCATATGGATATGTTCTTAAATATCTTGAGGAGAGAGGCAAGGTTAAACGCCGTTGTGAAATAGAGCGTATTGCTGAGGGCTGTATAGATATAAGAAGAACAACAGGACAGCACCCTGGAGGAATTGTCGTTCTTCCTATTGGTGATGAGATACATTCATTTACACCAGTACAGCACCCTGCTAATGATGTAAAGAGTGGAATTGTAACAACACATTTCGATTATCATAGTATCGACCACAACTTGTTAAAGCTTGATATTCTTGGACATCTTGACCCTACGATGATTAGGATGTTACAGGATTTAACAGGTATTGACCCACTGGAAATACCACTCGATTCAAAAGAAGTAATGTCTTTATTCAAGGATACGTCGGCACTTGGAATTACACCAGAGGATATTGGCGGCTGTAAGCTTGGTGCGCTTGGAATACCAGAATTTGGTACAGACTTTGCTATGCAGATGCTTATTGATACTAAGCCACAGTATTTTTCTGACCTTGTAAGAATTGCAGGTCTTTCACACGGTACTGATGTATGGCTTGGTAATGCACAGACACTTCTTAAAGAGGGTAAGGCAACCATATCTACAGCGATATGTACACGAGATGATATTATGATATACCTTATCCAGAAAGGACTTGAAAGTGAGCTTGCATTTACAATAATGGAGAAGGTAAGAAAAGGTAAGGGACTTACACCTGAGTGGGAACAGATTATGAGGGAACACGGCGTTCCAGACTGGTATATATGGTCTTGTAATAAAATTCAGTATATGTTCCCTAAGGCGCACGCCGCCGCTTATGTTATGATGGCGTGGCGGGTAGCTTACTGCAAGGTGTTCTATCCTCTGGCTTACTACTGTGCATATTACAGTATAAGAGCCAATGCTTTTGATTATGAAAAAATGGCAATGGGAAGAGAACGATTAGAGTATTATATTAATGATTATAAAGCAAAGAAAGCAGACGGAACAATATCCAATGTTGAAGATGATGAGCTTAAGGATATGCGTATCGTACAGGAAATGTATGCAAGAGGCTTTGAGTTCGTACCTATTGATATATACAAGGCAAAGGCAAGGTCATTTCAGATAATAGATGGCAAGATTATGCCGTCATTTAAGGTAATATCCAAGGTTGGTGAGTCTGCTGGAGAATCAATTGAGATAGCCGCAAGGGACGGTGAGTTCTTATCAAAGGACGACCTGCGCCAGAGAGCCAAGATTGGACAGACAGTTATAGAGAAGCTTGGAGAGCTTGGACTTCTTGATGGAATGGCAGAGAGCAACCAGTTATCATTATTTGATGTTATATAGTATTGCATATACATATATAAGTGTGTTATCATCATATAATGTATGCAGTTAGAATACGATTATAAAGATGCAGTATATATATTTAATTAATTAGATGAGGTGAAAAATGTTAAAAAAATATCTTATATGTTTTCTTGTATCTATGGTACCTATTGTTGAACTTAGAGGAGCAATTCCTATATCACAGGGAATGCAGCTTCCATTATTACAGTCATATATAATATGTGTAATCGGTAATATGCTTCCAGTTCCAGTTATATATCTCTTTGCAAGACGGGTTCTTGAATGGGGTGCAGACAAGAAATATATCGGAAAGTTCTTTACATTTTGTATTGAAAAGGGCCACAAGGGTGGAGAAAAGTTAAAGCAGAAGGCTGGTAACGGTCTGTTTATAGCACTCTTATTATTCGTTGGTATTCCAATACCTGGTACAGGTGCGTGGACAGGAACACTTGCGGCAAGCTTCCTTGATATGGGATTTAAGAAGAGTGTAATTGCTGTTCTTGGAGGAGTATTGCTTGCAGGTATAATAATGGGTATTGCTTCAGCAGGAGTATTTACAGCAATATTCAGTTTTGCATAATATATAATAAGATAAGGAATATAATAAATACCGCATATATTCTACAGATTAATATGTATCCGGTTATGGGGCATAAAAGTTGTAGAATATATGCGGTATTGTATAATGCGCACCCGCGCGAAAATGTGCTTTGCACATTCTTTTTTAGTGTGGTTTGAGATTGCTTATTAATATGTCACAGATTTTCTTAGTGTCTTTGGTAGAGCGTGCTTTGTTATAGGCTATTCCATATTGTATTTCACGCTGGTCTGTAATAGGCAGTATACGGCAGTTGTCCAACGGGGTATCAATGCAGAATTCAGGCATTATTGCAATGCCGTAGCCGCATTGTGCAAGAAGCTCACTTGTCTGGCTGTTCTCGCATATAAAGTGATAGTTATCCTGCGAATGAAGCGCAAGCTTTTCCTGTAGCAGATTTCCCTGTGTGAAAGGGATTAAACGCTGGTTAAGCAGTAAAAGGCAGTGTCCTTTTAAGTCATCAAAGGAAATAGCTGACATTGAATGTAAATCTTTATTATCCGCAGTAGTCTTATCATAGTCGTCAGATATCAGGGCATAACTTTTCATATTCTTTATAGGCTTGAAAATGCAGTCGGTATTTTCAAGCATATCTTTAGTAACAAGCATTATATCTATATGGACAACTTAATGAAGGGCAGAACAGTATTTGTAATAGCACACAGACTTTCAACTGTCCGCAATTCAGATGCAATAATGGTACTTGACCACGGTAATATAATTGAGCGAGGCTCACATGATGAGCTTATTGCAAGCAAGGGAACATATTACAGCTTGTATACAGGGGCATTTGAGCTGTCATAATATTAAGCTTGTACAATATCTGCTTATAGTGGGTATATATAACATTACATTAGTATAATATTGGTGTTTACATAACTTAAAATTTATATAATATTGGGTTATTATAATATATGTAACTGGTATTATGCAGGTTAATAGCAGGGCTGCTGCACGGAATGGATTTATATGATACGCAGATATAGAGGATTTATGTCTGTATATTATGTAAATGTTGTTTTGTGTAGCAGCTTTTTGTGTTGGTAATAGATTGTTAAATGTATTTAGTTAGTGTATTATAATTAGGAAAGGCTGGAATGATATACACCTTAATACATAATTATGAATAATATAATGTTTAACACATATTATGAATGATACAACATTTGGTACACAATTGTGTAAGATATTAACAGTAATGCAGAATGGAGAATTGTTATGAAAAAATGTATGGACTCAGATAATCTTCATAGAAGATTAAAGAAAATAATCGGACAGGTGCAGGCGATTGACAGAATGATTGATGAGGATATACCTTGCGAAGATATTCTGTCACAGCTTAATGCGGCAAAGTCAGCACTTAACAAATGTGGACAGGTAGTGCTTGAGGGACACATCAACCACTGTATCAAGGATGCAATTGAGAGTGGTGATGAGGAAGAAATTAAGAATTTTACTAAGGCTATCGAGAGATTTGCTAATATGCAGTAAAAGGATACGTGAGGGATGTATTATTAAGGCTGGCGGGGGTAATTAAGTAGGAAGTAAAGAGGAGTAAGTATGAGCCTGAATATTTATAGAAGCAAAGAAGAAATACCGGATAATATGCAATATATTGATTATAATGATTTATTTTTTGCTGGTGTAAGTTTGAAAAACGATGCGATTACTTCAAAAATATTATTAGAAATTGATAAAGCAGCTTACAATTCACCACTTACATTTATTGGAAGAGATGAAAGTTTAGGTGCATTAAATAAAGAAAATTTAAGTATAAAAGTTTAATAATTAATGTATATAATTACATATTTAATGTTAAAGAGGCGTTAAGCCTCTTTTTTAGTGCATTAAGGCTGCTGGAATACGGAAGTTGTTTTGTTATTTAATAGAGGTTGATTGGTTTATAAGTTGATGTTAAGTAGTGATAGATAATTTAGAAGCGACAACAGAATAGTTTCATAAAATGTGATAATAAAGATAAAAATAGACATAAAATGTGATGAATGTGAGAATAATACAACATAAAATGTGAAGAATTTCATTGAATTACAATTTATAGTGTGATACACTTCGGGTGTAGGAGGTAGAAAAATGTATTTTAAAAGAAAAATAGATAAATTCCTCATTGACTGGAAGAAGGATATTAATCATAAGCCATTAATTGTTAAAGGGGCAAGACAGATTGGAAAGACAGAGTCAATTATGCATTTTGCTAATGCTAACTATGCAAATGTTATATATATTAATTTTGTGTTGGACAAAAAATACAATACAATTGTGAGTGATGGTTATGATGTTGCAACAGTGATTAAGAATATTTCGCTTATCAATCCAGCAATAAAATTTATTCCGAATGACACAATAATTATATTTGATGAAATACAGGAATATCCAGACGTGGCGACAACACTTAAGGCATTCAGACAGGACGGAAGGTATGATGTGATATGCAGTGGTTCTATGCTGGGAATTAATTATAGAAAAATTCATAGTAACAGTGTTGGTAATAAAACAGATTATGAAATGTATTCAATGGATTTTGAAGAATTTATGTGGGCAAAGGGATATGGTGCTGAACAGATAGATAATATTCTTGGGCATATGGTAAAGCACATACCATTTAGTGAAACAGAATTGAAAGTATATAAAAGTTTATTTTTAGATTATTGTGTTCTGGGTGGTATGCCAGATGTTGTAAGAGAGTATATAGAAACAGGAACATTTTCTTCATCGTTAGAAATCCAGAACCAGATAAGACTGGACTACGAAGAAGATGTAAGAAAGTATGCTTATGGGCTGGACCAGGCAAAGATTATAAGAGTATATAGAAGTGTGCCGGTACAGCTTGCAAAAGAAAATAAGAAGTTTCAATTCAATAAAGTAGATAAGAACGCGAGGTCAAGAGAATATACAGGCTGTATAGAATGGCTTATTGATGCAGGGGTTGTTGCTGAATGTAATTGTCTTGTATATCCAGAACTTCCGCTTAAAGGTAATATAGATGATAGTAAATATAAGCTGTATTATCCTGACACAGGTCTGCTTGTTTCAGCATTAGATGAAGAAGCACAGGAAGACCTAAGGGTTAATAAGAACCTTGGCGTGTACAAAGGCGCTCTTTATGAGAATTTTATTGCAGAGGCATTTATCAAGCAGGGATTGGGTTTGTATTATTATAAGAAAGAAAATTCTACAATTGAAGAAGATTTCTTTGTAAGAACGCAGAATGAGTTAGTTCCTGTAGAGGTAAAATCAGGAAGTAACAGTTCAAAATCATTGAGTAACCTGATTAACAATAATAATTATGCAGATATAAAGTATGGTATAAAGCTTGGGGATTTTAATGTGGGCTATGCTAACAATATATATACATTTCCGTATTTTTGTGCATTTATGCTTAAGAGATATTTGAAGGAATATAAACATATACAATAATTAGAACAAATGTTTGAAAAGATAGTAAGTATATGTTACAATATAAATAATATTTCTATTTATAAATTAAAGCACAATATTGTTAATTCAATTATTAAGGTGATTATTTTATATAATATTGTTTACGGAGAATTATAATAATATGAACATACCTAATAAAGCAACTAAAGAACAGATTAAAGCAATGACTACAACAGAGGGGAATATAAGGGTTTCATCTGTTCCGGGCTCGGGAAAGACATTTGTATTGACATATAGAATAGCATATCTTATAACAGAACTTTTTGTAGAACCATCATCTATAGTTGCGCTTACATTTACTAATAAAGCGGCGTCTCAGATGAAGCATAGATTAAGGGACATTGTTGGAGATAATGCGAATTGTTTTACAGGAACATTTCACGGATATTGTAATATGTTTCTTAAAGAAGAAATTCACAGGGTTACATTTCCTAAGACGTTCACTATTCTTGATAAAAAGGCACAGATTGATATGATTAAAGATGTGGCAGAAGATATGGGAATATCGTTGAAAGATAAGACAGCTAAGAAGATAATGAACGATATAGATATTGTCAAGCAGGATATGTCCTATGTGGAGCTTATGGCAAGCTATGACAAGTCGGAACTTAAAAGAAGGGCTGCGCACGAGAAGAATATAGATAAGAAGATATTTTACAATTATATCAAAAGGCAGTGTGATAATTATGCACTGGATTTTGAAGACCTTATCAACTTTACATTATATATATTAAATAGAGATGAAGATGTGCGCATACGCTGGCAGGAGAAGTGCCAGTATGTGCTGTGTGATGAGTATCAGGACGTTAATATGAAGCAGGACAAGCTTCTTAGTATTCTTAGCGGAATGTATCAGAATTTGTTTGTTGTGGGTGATGACGACCAGAATATATATACGTGGAGGGGTTCAGACCCTGAATATATGATAAAGTTTGATAAGACACACGAGAACGCAAAAGACTATTATCTTACAGAGAATTTTAGAAGTACACCGCAGATTGTAGATGTGGCAAAGTCACTTATTGCGGCTAATCAGAACAGACTTGAAAAGCAGATGGTATCTAACCGGACAGACGGAAGCAAGCCAGTGTTTAATGCAGTTGATACAGAAGAAAATGAAGCACTGTGGATAGCAGATACCATACTTGATAATCTTGCTAAGAATATGAAGTATAGTGATAATGTAGTGCTTGTACGTGCGGCTTCACAGACAAGGGCACTTGAGGAAGCATTTGTTAAAAGAAAAGTCCCGTATAGGATATTAAGTGGTGCAAAGTTCTATGAGAGTGAAGAGATTAGAACAGCACTTTCATATATGAGAATGGTCTATAGTCTTACGGATATGGATTTCCTGTATACAATATCAAGACCAAGGAGAGGCTTTGGCAAGAAGTCTGTTGAAAAGCTGAAAAATGCGGCTGAGGCGGCAGGGTGCAGTCTTTTTAAAGCACTTGGAATACAGATATCAGAAGGAAATATAACGCAGAAAGCGGTAATTGACTATTATGAGAACATCAGCAGACTTCATAGTACATATGCAGATTATAGCTGTACTGATATAATAAACCAGTGTCTTGATATGGGATACAGGGAAACACTTGAACAGGACATAGACCAGACAAGGCTTGATAATGTATCTGAGCTTATAAGGACAATTGCGGCACTTGAAGATGAGAATTTGGAAAAGGTGGAGCTGGCTGATTTGTTAAGCCATTTTGCGTTATTTTCGGCACAGGACGAAGATGGTGAGTATAATGTTGTAAGGGTTATGACAATTCATACATCTAAAGGTCTTGAATTTGATACAGTATTTGTTCCGGGGCTTGTTGAAGGGCAGTTTCCAAGCAGGAGATTAAGAAATGAAGATGAATTCGAGGAAGAACGCAGATTACTATATGTTGCAATAACAAGAGCAAAGAATATGCTATATCTTAGTTCATATAAGAAAAAAGATGGAAGGTTTGGTGTAAGACCATCAGAATTCTTAAGTGATATAGATGTGAACCTTTTAGATTGCCTTAATGGAAGCAGGATACTTATTCGTGGAGAGGCAGAGCCAATGCTTCCTAAAGCCGCATTTGATGTGGGAGATAAAGTAAAGCATAAGGTATTTGGCATTGGAGAGATTGTAAAGATAGACAAGGCAACGCAGACATATGAAATTCAGTTTGAGAATATAAGAGGTACAAGAAGAATTATGTTCAGGGCAGAGCTTATGAGAGCATAATAAGCGCAAAAATGCTCATTATGTGCTGAAAAGCTGCGTAGGAATTAGAGCATAATGAGCGCAAAAGAAAGCGGCTGCGAAGCAGACATTTAATTTTCTTGCGCCATTAATGAATGAACAGTCGTGCGAAGCGCGGGTTCGTGAGTATAGGATAGATGAAAAATTAAGATAAATAGAAAAGGTGGATAACAAAGTGAACATAACAGTATATTTAGGAGCTAATAAAGGCATAGATGATACATTTTCAATAGCTGTAAGGGAACTTGGAAAATGGATAGGTGCAAATGGACACACTTTAATATATGGTGGTTCTAAGACAGGACTTATGGGCGAGCTTGCAGAAAGTGTGCTTATGGAAGGTGGCAGAGTAATCGGTGTTGAGCCACAGTTCTTTGTAGAAGCAGAAGTTCAGTATGACGAGATAACAGAGCTGATTGTAACTAAAGATATGACAGAGAGAAAGACAAAGATGATAGAACTTGGTGATGCTTTTATAGCATTTCCAGGTGGAACAGGTACGCTGGAAGAGATAACTGAAGTTATGTCAAAGTTATCTCTTAACCAGCTTTCTGCACCGTGCATATTCTACAATCTTAATGGATATTATGACAGTATTAAAGAATTTCTGTCACATATGATTGCAATGGGATTGTCAACTAATGAACGTCAGAAAGATATATATTTTGCATCTGACTTAACAGAAGTCGTGTCTATTTTATCCCATTTTTAGAAAGCCACGCTGATATATCAGAGCCAGCACCAGCTACCTTTTCCTGCATAATTGACAGACCGTCTGTCACTGTTGCGTTAGGTTCAAGCTGTTTAATGGTTTTGATAGTATCAACAAGTCCGCTTCCGCCAGAGGTTACAACAGGTGCTATTGTTTTACCAGAAAAGTCGTATTCATCAAAAAATGTATACATAGCCATAGGCATATCATACCACCATATAGGATACAGGACGATTATAGTATCGTACTGGTCAATATTGTCAATGTGTGATGAAAGTGCAGGCTTAACTTTATTTCTTGCATCAGTACGCGCCTGTTCAACCACACCATCATCATAATTAGGAGAGTATTGCTGTTCTGTAATGATAGAGAACACGTCAGCTCCTGTCTGCTGTTTTATATAGTCTGCAATCACATCATTGTTGCCCTTTCGTCTGCCGTCAACCATAGTGACACTTGCGGAGCAGAGCGAGTCGGCATATCTTTTAGAATTAATCTTATCAGAGTCCGTATTATCAAAATATGAGAAATACGCAACAAGAATGTGGCTGTTTCCAGAAGTATTGTTTCCACTCTCAGAAGCATTATTACTTGAAATGCCGCTTACGTTAGCTGATTGTGTTGATACAGTATTTTGTGATGTTGTGTCAGAGCCAGCAGTATTACCGCAGGCAGTAAGGCATAATATAGTTCCTGCTGTGATGACATATGCTGATAACTTTTTAAATGTTTTTGAAAATTTGAACATATTTATTCCTCCTATGTGTAATGATTTTATTTTTACTATTTATGTTATAGCATTTGGAGTTGACTACAGGTCAAGAGTTTTATTTAGTTTGGTAAAACTCTTTTTTTATGCGTATTAATGGCTATTGATAATAATTATCTCTAATGAATAATGACACTATTGACAACTAATACCCCTATGGGTATATTATATAACCATACCCCCATAGGTATAAAACATATTGATTATTCTATTTTTATAATGATTAATGCAATATTGAAAAAATACGACATCATTAATATGTACTATGGCTGTAACTTATAACAATGGATAAGGAAAAGAGGTTGTACAATGAAAAAGTTAGAAGAATTATTAGAATGGGGAGGAGTTAAAAAGGATATAACATTTCTTGTAATATCTGGAATTGCACTTTTGCTGAGTATATTTAAGGTTATTCCAGACCTGCCATTTGATATTTCGTGGGTAGCAATTATTCTGTGTGGTGTGCCTATTATTATGGAAGCAGTTATAGGACTTGTTACGGAATTTGATATTAAGGCAGATGTGCTTGTATCCCTCGCACTTATAGCTTCTGTCTGTATACACGAGGATTTTGCGGCAGGTGAGGTTGCATTTATTATGCAGCTTGGCGCACTACTTGAAGATATGACAGTGGCAAAGGCAAGAGCTGGAATAGAGAAGCTTGTAAAGCTTACACCACAGACAGCAAGGGTTATAACAGGAGATAAAGAAACGATAGTGCCAGCAAAAGATGTAAAGGTAGGTCAGCTTATTCGTGTGCTTCCCGGTGAAACAATACCTGTTGATGGTATTATTGTGTCAGGACAGACATCTATTAATCAGGCAGTTATGACAGGTGAGTCACTGCCAGTAGATAAGACAGTTGGTGATGAAGTATCATCAGGTACAGTGAACCAGTTTGGGGCATTTACAATGAAGGCTATGAAGGTTGGGGAAGACTCATCTATACAGAGAATGATTAAGCTTGTACAGTCAGCAGATGCGGGAAAGGCAAAGATAGTAGGTCTTGCCGACAGATGGGCGACTTGGATAGTTATTACAGCACTCACAGCAGCTGTTCTTACGTGGCTTATAACAAGACAGCCAATCAGAGCCGTTACTATTCTTGTTGTATTCTGTCCCTGCTCGCTTGTGCTTGCAACACCAACAGCAATTATGGCGGCTATAGGTAATGCCACTAAGCACGGTTTTCTTGTAAGAGAGGGAGATGCGCTTGAAAGACTTGCAAAGGTAAAGATAGTAACATTTGATAAGACAGGAACACTTACAGTTGGAGTTCCTAAGGTAATATTAGCAGAAGCAGTTACAGATAAATATTCAGATGAAGAGATATATGCTTACACAGCCGCAGTAGAGAAGAATTCAGAACATCCATTAGGAAAAGCGATAGTTAATTGCTATAAGAATGAATTAAAAAAACGTAAAACTTCAGATACCAGATTGAACAAATCGGACATTGCAAATGGGAATGATTATACAGAGAAATCTGAAATAAACAATATTGCAGATACCGATATTTTAAATACTGACGTATTGGAAGCCACTGACTTTGAGATGATAGTGGGCAGAGGCATAAAGGCTGTTATTAATAACAAGCTGGTATATGCAGGTAATGAAAAGCTTGTAAACAGCCAGAACATAACTATAAGTGAAGCTGTAAGGACAAAGGTATCAGAGCAGGTAAATAAAGGAGCAAGCATAACTTATGTTGTTATAGATGGTGAGCTTGTAGGTATAATCGCACTGTCTGATTTTCTTAGAAGTGAGAGTGCTGGTATGATTAGCCGTCTTAAGAATATAGGAGTAACTCCTGTATTAATTACAGGTGATAATAGTGAAGCGGCTAACCAGATTGCTGGAGAAGTTGGAATATCTGAGGTTAATGCAAATTGTCTTCCAGAGGATAAGCTTAGCATAATCAATACATATCAGCAGAAAAATGAGCTTGTATGTATGATTGGAGATGGCATTAATGATGCACCAGCACTTAAAACAGCTACAGTTGGAATAGCTATGGGTGGAGTTGGAAGTGATATTGCGGTAGATGTGGCAGATATAGCACTTGTTGATGATGAGGTAAAGGAGCTTCCACATTTGTTCGCATTATCAAAGAGAATGATGATAAAGATAAAGTTCAACCTTACATTCTCAATGCTTCTTAACTTTGTGGCAATAGTGCTTGCAATGACAGGCATACTTAATCCGGTTATAGGCGCACTTGTACATAATACAGGGTCTGTATTTGTAATAATTAATTCAGCATTTCTTATGAAAGACAATAATATGTAATGTAATTATTAACTTAGGTATTGCATTAAAATAGCGTGGCAGAGTATAGTATTAAGCATAATGCATAAGGAGACAGATGTAATGGAGAACAGTTACAGGTATTTTAAGAATGACCAGTGTAAGTATTACCCTTGCCATAAGATAGAAGAAGGGCAGGATTTTAACTGCCTTTTTTGTTATTGTCCTATGAATTGTTATGACGACTGTCCTGGTACGCCTAATTATATAACAAGGGATAGTGGCAGACGGATAAAGGATTGTACTAATTGTACATTTCCACATATTCCGGAGAATTATGATTATATAATTCAGTTTTTATCGAAAAAGATGAGATAAAGGATAAGAAAGACGATGAAGAAAGCTATTTTAATTGTAAGTTTTGGAACAACTTATACAGATACAAGAACTAAGAATATTACAGCCATTAAGCAACAGGTAAGTATGCTTTATCCGGACACAATTGTAGAAGAAGCGGTATCAAGCACAATTGTAAGAAAGCATATGCAGGAGAAGGAACATATTAATGCGAAAAGTCCGCTTGAGGCACTTATAAGCTTAAAAGAGCAGGGCGTAACACAGGTTGTTGTATTTCCAACACACGTAATAGACGGAATTGAGAATAACCAGATGAAAAATGCAGTAGAGGAGTGCAGGCATTTATTTGATAAGATAGTTGTAGCTGATGCACTTCTGGCAAATGCTGATGATTATACAGATGTTGCCAAGGCTTTATGGGAGTCGTTAAAAGAGCTTACTGGTAATTCAGTATTGATATTTATGGGACACGGAACAGAGCATATGGCTGACAGCAGTTACAGGGTAATGGAACAGGCATTAAGGGCATATGCCGGAAAGCCTGTCTATATTGCTACAGTCGAGGGAAAGAGAACAATTGAAGATGTAATTAACGATATGAGGGAAGAAGGAGTTGTCAATACTGGCGTTCTTCTTGCACCTCTTATGTTAGTTGCAGGTGACCACGCTAATAATGATATGGCAGGAGATGATGAGTCGTTTGCCACTATATTAAAAGCTAATGGATACACACCACAATGCGTTATAAAGGGTATAGGTGAATATCCAGCAGTTTGTCAGGTGTATTTATCACATTTGCAAAAGGCTGTGAAAGCATTAGAAAATGTATCAGATACAGATAATTTACCAGATAAAAAGAGTGGAATATTATATGGCATTGGAGTGGGTACAGGCAATCCTAAGCAGATGACATTACAGGAACTGGAAGTGATTAAGTCGTGCGATTTAATAGTCATTCCAGCAGTATCCAAGGAAGAATGTTATGCGTACCGCATAGCAGAGCAGGCTTGTAGTGAAATTTCCACGAAACCGGTTTTGTGTATGCCGTTTCCTATGATTAAGGATGAGGGAAAGCTTGCAATCTCACATAATAAAATATATGAAGCGGTTGAAGAATATCTGTATCAGGGTCAGAAGGTCGGAATGATTACAATAGGCGACCCAAGCATATATTCTACATATATGTATATGCACAGCCGCGCGAGGGCTAATGGCTGGAGGGCTGAGATAATAAGCGGAGTTCCGTCATTTTGTTCTGTTGCGGCAAGACTTGGTATATCTTTAGGTGAGAAGGGCGAAGAGATACATATTATTCCATCATCAGATAATATAGAGAATACATTTTCATATAACGGAACACTTATATATATGAAGTCAGGCAGAGGCATTAAGCAGTTAGTTAAGGCTCTGCGTGCACGACAGGAAGCAGGCGAAATGTATGAGATAAATGCAGTATCTAACTGTGGAATGGATAGTGAAAAAGTATATCACAGCCTTGAAGAGCTTGAAAATGCTGATGTATATCTCACAACAGTTATAGTAAAAAGAAAAAAATAATTGCATTTCTAGTAATAATATGAAATAATGAACGCTGGATATAAATCCAGATGATAACGAAATAATCACTGTAAGCGAAGTACGATAAGTATTTCAGGGAATCAGGTGCGAATCCTGAACAGTTCCGCTGCTGTATACAGGGAGGCGATATCCATTTATGCCACTGGAATAAGTTTTATATAAGCTGTTCTGGGAAGGCGGATATTGCTTATGATCTGTGAGTCAGAAGACCGGCTTACAGGCAGAGTCATAATAGTCGTTGCGAGAACAACAGGCTATTGTTTTTTATGCAATAAGAAATTTCGATAGAATTTCTAGATTGTTAAGACACATATGTGTCTGTTCCTTTTCTGCTGATAATAACGTAATCATCAAAGCACTTCATAAGAAAAAGAAAAGGAGAATGAAAATGAAGAAAAAGAGATTTCTGTCATTTCTGCTCACAATCGTAATGCTTGTGTCTACACTTGCAATGAGTGGATGTGGCTCACAGAACCAGTCAGCTGATGGTAACTATGATGGAGAACTTGTGTATGACCATTCAATGGAATTAGAGTATGCCAAGCTTTTCTCTGTAGATTATTACAAGGGCGGTTATAAGCTTATTACAATAACTAACAGAGATGAAGATACAGCAATTGTATCTAAGCAGTCAAAGCTGTTACTTGTTCCAGAGGGAATGTCTACACCATCAGGAATTGATTCTGACACTGTAGTATTAAATGCACCTGTAACTAATATGCTCGTATCATCTACACCAGTAACATCACTTATGAGCGGAAGCGACTGTCTTGACAGCATAAGTCAGGTTACTTACGAGAAGAAATCGTGGTATATAGATGCAGTTAAGCAGGCATTTGATGATGGCAAGCTTACTTATGTTGGCGATTACAAAGCACCTGATTATGAGACAATAATAGCAGGCGCACCAACACTTGCAATATTCTCAACAATGCTTACAAGTGTTCCAGATGTAGCAGAGAAGTTAAAGGAATTAGGAATTAACTATATATTAGACCAGTCTACATATGAAGATCATCCATTAGGAAGAGTAGAATGGGCTAAGCTTTATGCGGCACTTTGTGATAAAGAAGAGTCTGCAACACAGATGTATAATGCACAGGCAGCATATGTAAATAATCTTTCAAAGGCTGAAAATACAGGTAAGTCAGTTGCAGTGTTCTACATTACATCTAAGGGTAAGCTTTATGTAAGAAATGCAGGAGATTATCTTGCACAGATGGTAAATATAGCAGGCGGTAATTATGTATTCTCTGACCTTAATACAGATAAGACAGGAACGCAGGAGATGGGTATTGAAAGCTTTTATGAGAAAGCTAAAGATGCAGATTATATAATCTATGTATGGAGCCTTGGTGGTAAGCCATCAACACTTAGTGATTTCACAGGTTATAACAGTGTTCTTTCTGATTTAAAGGCTGTTAAGGATGGAAATGTATGGTGTACAACACCAGATTTCTTTCAGATTGCAGATACAATCGGAAGTATGATTAACGATATCAACCTTATGTTAAATGCTGATGCTAAT
Organism: Lachnospira sp.; assembly: GCA_050874785.1. Classification (GTDB taxonomy): domain Bacteria; phylum Bacillota; class Clostridia; order Lachnospirales; family Lachnospiraceae; genus Lachnospira. The sequence continues at coordinate 8,951 of JBNMLJ010000032.1, read as the reverse complement.
ACAACAGAGCTTACATATTTAAAGAAGTTACAATAAAATGATGAGTGAGGAATACTCACCTCATAAAATCTGTTTGTAAAAGTGACTGTCACATTAAGATACTACACTTAATGAGGCAGTCATTTTGCAATAATTATCAGAATGGAGAAAATATGCAGATAAAACAGATACTCCGTTACCAGCTTGTATATGTACTGCTTGCAGTATTACTTGTTGTGGCGGTTATATTAAATATTAATACAGGTAATATCCATATATCTCCTGCGAGAATTTTCAGAATTATATTCTTAAAGGGTGATATGGGAACACCTGAATACAATATTATCTGGAAAATACGACTTCCACGATTATGTATGGCGGCTATTTTGGGCGGTGCTTTGTCATTATCAGGATTTCTGTTACAGACATTTTTCAGAAATCCAATAGCAGGACCATTCGTGCTTGGTATTTCATCAGGTGCGAAAATGTTTGTTGCCATCACAATGATATTTCTTATAAAGTATGTATCAGGTATGCCACTCTGGGCGCAGGTTGCGGCGGCATTTGCCGGTTCACTGCTTGCAATGCTTTATGTACTGGTATTTGCCAATAAAGTTAAGAGTATGTCTATGCTTCTGGTTGTAGGAATTATGATTAGCTATATATGTTCTGCAATAACAGACCTTTGCATTACATTTGCGAATGATTCAGATATTGCCAATCTTACACACTGGGCTATGGGAAGCTTTTCAGGAAGTTCGTGGCCGACAGTAAAGCTTGCAGCTGTAGTTGTATTTCCAACAGCTATTATTACATTTCTGTTCTCCAAGCCAATCAGTGCCTATCTTTTAGGCGAGGGTTATGCTCAGAGTATGGGAATTAACATAAAGTTCTTCAGGGTATGTATTGTACTGCTTTCAAGCCTTCTTTCAGCTTGTGTTACAGCACTGGCAGGCCCTATATCATTCGTTGGAATTGCAGTTCCACATATTACAAGATTAGCACTTAAGACAACAAAGCCGATTGTTACAATCCCCGCAATATTCTTATGCGGTTCGGTGTTTTGTATGTTCTGCGACCTTATTGCAAGAACAATATTCTCACCATCAGAGCTTGCGATAGGAACAGTTACAGCAGTATTTGGAGCACCGGTTGTTATATGGCTTATGGTAAAGCAGAAGAGATAACTGTGGTAAGGAAATGGAAAGTGGAGAAATATATGGAACAGATATATGTACAGACAGAGGATTTAAGTGTAGGTTATCACGGAAAAGTACTTCTGTCAGATATAGCACTTAAGGTTAATAAAGGTGAAATTCTTGTATTAATCGGACCTAATGGTGCAGGAAAATCTACAATAATAAAGAACCTTATAAAGGAAATGAACCCTATAGGCGGCAATATATATATTAAAGGCAGGAAAATAGGCGATTACACAAGTAAAGAATACGCCAGGACTATGTCTGTTGTGCTTACGGAAAAGATTAAGACCGAGATGATGACGTGCCGTGATGTTGTCGCGATGGGAAGATATCCATACACTAATTATTTTGGCAGGCTTACCAAAGAAGATGAGCAGATAGTAAATGAGTCATTAAAGAAAGTCTCGGCACTTGATATAGCAGATAATGATTTTTCGCAGATTAGTGATGGACAGCGCCAGAGAATTATGCTTGCAAGGGCAATATGCCAGAAGCCTGAGGTCATAGTGCTTGATGAGCCGACTTCATTTCTTGACATAAGACATAAAATAGAACTTCTGGATATACTACAGGAGATGGCTGTTAAGGATAATGTCGCTGTTATTGTATCTTTACACGAAATAGAACTTGCGGCTAAGATAGCAGACTATGTTATGTGTGTTGGTGCGGACAGAAAGATAGAATTTGGAAGACCGGAAGAGATATTTACAGATGAACGCATAAGCAGGCTTTACGGATTAACACACGGAACGTATAATTGTATGTACGGAAGCACAGAATTAAAGAAGCCGGAGGGAACACCGAAGGTATTCGTAGCTGGCGGTGCTGGAACTGGAATATTAATATACAGGGAATTACAGCGTATGGGCATTGCATTTACAGCAGGTATTCTTTATGAAAATGACTGTGATTACCCGATAGCCAAAGCACTGGCGGCAGATATTGTCACAGAGAAAATGTTCGAGCCGATAGGAAAAGAGGCATTAGATAAAGCTTGTAAAAGAATTGATGAGGCAGATTATTTTATAGATACAGGCTGTCCAACCGGCAGTATGAACAGTGCTATGAAAGAGTTATTAGATTACGCAGGAAAGAAGAATAAGAGAATTCTTATAAAGCCAGATATAGATACAATGAAATCATTATTCCAAGGAGAATAGATATTATGAAACCAATGGATATTGAAAAAGAGTCATTTGCAATAATCGAGAAAGAACTGACAACCAATATTCCACCTGAATATAAGCCAATTGTTAAACGTGTTATTCATACAACAGCGGACTTTTCATACGAAACAAGTATGACATTTTCCAAAGGAGTTATTGAGGAAGCACTTAAAGCTATTAGAGAGGGTGTGGATATCGTTACTGATACCAATATGGCAAAGTCAGGAATAAGCCACAAAATGGCTGAGAAGTTCGGCTGCTCGCTTAATTGCTATATGGCAGACAGCGATATTGCAAGTGAAGCTGCAAAGCGTGAGGTTACGAGGGCGGCAGTCAGTGTGGAGAAGGCGGCAAAGGATAATCCAGACTGTATTATGGTTGTAGGTAATGCGCCAACGGCACTTATGAGAATAAGAGAACTTTATGATGAGGGCATATTTGTGCCAAGACTGGTTATTGGAGTTCCAGTTGGCTTCGTAAATGTAGCCAGTGCAAAGGAAGAAATTATAGAAAGCGGAATGTCATATATAGTTGCAAGGGGCAGAAAGGGTGGAAGCAATGTTGCCGCCGCAATTATGAATGCTCTGTTCTATATGGCGGCAGATGATGATAAAGAGTGGCGCAGATGTTAGAAAGATATGTATACAAAAATCAAAAGAAAATGCGTTGTGGATATACAACAGGAACCTGCGCCTGTGCCGCCGCCAAAGCTGCGGCATATATGCTACTGTCAGGCAGGAAAGTAAAAGAGATTAAAGTGATAACTCCTATGGGAGTATCACTTACACTTCCAGTTATGGATATAGATATTAAAGAGGATAATGTAATATGCGCAATTAAGAAGGACAGCGGGGACGACCCTGATGTGACTAATGGAATAATGATATATGCGCAGGTTACTTATGCTAAAGATGATATAATTAGCGCGATAAATACTGACAGAGTAATTGTAGATGGTGGAATAGGAGTAGGACGTGTTACTAAGAAGGGTTTGAAATGTGCTGTTGGAGAAGCGGCAATCAATCCAGTTCCCCTTAAGATGATTAAAGAAGCTGTAGCAGAAGCGGCAGAGAGTTATTCTTATGAGGGAAGTCTTAAAGTTATAATATCAGCACCAGAAGGAGTTGATATTGCCAGGAAGACATTTAACCCGAACCTTGGAATTACAGGGGGTATATCAATTCTTGGAACAACAGGAATTGTAGAGCCTATGAGTGAACAGGCACTTATAGATACAATTAAGACAGAGATTAATATGCACATAGCGCAGGGAGAGAAAGTGCTTCTTGTTGCACCTGGTAATTATGGACAGGATTTTCTGCTTAATACACTTAATATTGAGCTTAAAAGAAGCATAAAATGCAGTAATTATATTGGAGATACAATAGATATGGTGTGTGATGCAGGTGTTCGGGCAATGCTTCTTGTGGGGCATATAGGAAAGCTTGTAAAATTAGGTGCAGGAATAATGAATACACATTCCAAAGTGGCAGACGGACGAATGGAAGTTCTGTCAGCCTGTGCAATAAGGGCAGGTGCAGATACTGATACAGCATTAAAGATACTTGATTGTATCACGACAGAGGCGGCACTTGAAAGATTGAAAAAATCAGACATATTAGAAAAGACTATGTATCAGCTTATGCTTCGCATAGAAGATGTATTACAAAGAAGAAGCGGCGGCAAGATAGTAATTGGAGCAATTGTATTTTCAAATGAATATGGAATATTAGGGAAAACACCAGCGGCAGACAAGCTGTTGGAACTTATAAAAAGCAGTTAAAAATCATAAAAAGCAGTTAAGCAGTGAATTATGTATGATAGAGATAAATTATGAATTAATATAGAGCAGACACAGGAGAATAGATATGGTAAAAATAGTCGGAGCAGGACCGGGAGCGAAGGATTTAATTACAGTGAGAGGTATGCGTATGCTTAATGAAGCTGATGTAATTATATACGCAGGTTCACTTGTAAATGAGGAATTATTAGAGTATGCAAAGAATGATTGTGAGATATACAATAGTGCATATATGAACCTCAAAGAAGTTATTGATGTGATTGTAAAAGCAGAAGGTGAGGGAAAGAATATAGTGCGCCTTCATACAGGAGATCCGTCATTATATGGTGCAATAAGAGAGCAGATTGAGGAGCTTGCCAAATACGGAATTACCTGTGAGATATGTCCGGGAGTGAGCAGTTTCCTTGCGGCCGCGGCGGCAGTTAAATGTGAGTATACAGTTCCAGATGTAGCACAGACAGTAATTATTACAAGAATGCCGGGCAGAACTCCAGTTCCAGATAATGAGAGCATAGCAAAGCTTGCACAGCACGGCACATCAATGGCTGTATTCTTAAGCTCATCACATTTAGAGGAGCTTAAAGAAGAATTATATAAAGGAGCATTTACACCTGACACACCTTGTGCGTTATGTTATAAGGTAAGCTGGGAAGATGAGAAATGCATACGCACAACATTGAAAGATCTTGACAGTGAAGCAAGGAAAGCAGGAATTACAAGAACTGCACTTGTATTGGTCGGGGAATTTCTTGGGGACAAATATAATTTCTCTAAATTGTATGACCCAGAGTTCACTACGGAGTATAGAAAATGAAAACAATTATAATAACCTTCACACACGAGGGTATGAAGGTAGCAAAGAAAGCCCGTGAGGCAATGGACGATGAAGTAATAATATACTGCCACCAAAGATGTGCAGATACTTATAAGAATGAAGTAGTACCATTTGTGGCAGTTGGGAATGTTATAAAGAGCGAGTTTGCAGTAAGTGACAGAATATTATTTGTGTGTGCTGTTGCAATAGCTGTAAGAACTATAGCACCATATCTTAAAAGTAAGGTTACAGATCCAGCGGTGCTTGTTGCAGATGAGGGCGGAAAGTATCTTATATCACTTCTTTCAGGACATATTGGCGGAGCTAATGAGTGGTGCAGTAAGCTTGCTGTCAGAATAGGTGCAATGCCGGTAATTACTACAGCGACCGATGCAAGAGGAATGTTCGCAGTTGATATATTTGCCACGGAACATAATATGAGAATAGTCAATCCGGTTATGATACAGGACATATCAGGAAGAATATTAAATAATGAGCCTGTAGGAATAACAGGAAATGGTAAATATGAGAAGCTGTTAAAAGAAACACAGGAACGCTGGAACGGACAGATTAAATATACTGATAATAGTAATAATGAGTGCGAAAGCGGTGTACAGATAATTGCTAATAAAGACGACAAAATAGTATTTAAGCGCACATTAAAGCTTGTACCACAGGAGTTTGCAGTAGGAATTGGCTGTAAAAAAGGCAAATCAGAACAAGAAATAGAGCAGGCTGTTAAAAAAGTATTTGACAGTGCCGGACTTTGTATGGAAGCAATTGCAGTTGTGGCTTCAGTTGACAGAAAAGCAGATGAAGCAGGAATAATAGAATTTGCAAGAAAATGGAAAGTACCGTATAAGACATATACACCAGAATATTTAAGAAATGTTGAAGGTGACTTTGTATCCTCGGCTTTTGTTGAAGAACAGATAGGTGTAGGAAATGTATGTGAGCGCAGTGCGAGTGCCGCGTCTTGTGGTGGAGAAAAGCTTGTAGGAAAGACAGCAGATAACGGAGTTACAGTAGCTATTTACAGAGTGGTACAGAATAATGAATAGCGGCAGTTATATATTTTTCAATAATGAAATAATACAGGCTGATTTACATAACAGGCTTGTATGATAATAAGGAGTAAATTATGCTTAAGATAGTAGGTTTTGGAAGCGGAGCAAAAGAGAATATGACACTGGAGGCATCAGCCGCAATAGCCAGTGCTGACCTGATAGTTGGATATACTACATATGTTGATATATTAAAGCAGTATTTTCCAGATAAGGAGTACTATTCAACTAATATGATGCAGGAGAGGGAACGCTGTCAGTATGCAATAGATACAGCTAAAGAAGGAAAAGAGGTAGTTCTTGTATGCAGTGGAGATAGCGGCATATATGGTATGGCAAGCCTTGTATATGAGCTTGCAGAGGATAATCTGGATATTAAGGTTATATCAGGTGTAACAGCCGCAAGCAGTGGCTCAGCCTGCCTTGGCGCACCATTATCACATGATTTTGCGGTTATCAGCTTAAGTGACTGTATGACACCTTGGGAGCTTATTAAGAAAAGAATAAAGGCGATGGCTGACAGCGATATGGTAATGTGCATATATAACCCATCAAGCCGCAGAAGAAGCGGATATTTAAAGGAAGCCTGCGATATTGTATTAAATGCACAGTCACCAGATACAGTGTGCGGTTATGTAAGAAACATAGGAAGAGAAAACGAAACTACAGGAATTCTTACATTAAAGGAGCTTGCAGATTTTAAGGCTGATATGTTTACAACTATATACATAGGCAACAGCCATACTAAGGTAATTAATGGGAAAATGGTTACACCAAGAGGATATAAGGTCGTATGAGAAAGACAATAATGCTTTTTGCAGGGACAACAGAGGGCAGAAAGTTATGTGAATATCTCACAGGAAAGAACTGCAACACCTATGTATATGTAACGACTGAATATGGCAGGGAATTACTGCCACAGGCTGAGAATGTGCATATACATACTGGCAGAATGGACGAGGCTGATATGCTAAAGGAGTTAGAAGCTAAAAAGCCATATATAGTTATTGATGCCACACACCCATATGCCACACAGGTTACACATAATATTAAAAATGTGTGTGACAGCCAGAACATTTCTTATGTGAGAGTATTAAGGGAAGATAATGATGAAAAGCCAGAGCTTAAGTCAGATAATATTACATATGTTAAGTCAATAAAAGATGTAGTGGAACTGCTTAACAGTGAGCAGTATAACAGTAAAAATGTTCTTATGACGACAGGCAGTAAGAATATACCAGAATATGTCCATATTACAGATTGTAGAGAAAGATTATTCTTAAGGCTTCTTCCTAATCCTGAAATGTTACAGAGTGCAATAGAAGCAGGTATTATGCCGTCACATTTAATAGGTATGCAGGGACCATTTTCACAGGAATTAAATGAGGCAGTAATAAGACAGTTTAATATAGATGTTATTGTTACAAAGGACTCTGGCAGTAATGGCGGTTATGAAGAAAAGGTGTCTGCCGCAGAGAATACAGGCATTGACTGTATAGTAATAAAACGTCCAGTAGAAGAAAATGGCGTAAGCCTGCCAGAGCTTATTAAATATCTTGAGATTAAGGTGGAGTAAATAATGAAAAGGGTAATTATAGCGGGTGTTGGACCGGGTAGTAAAAGCTGTCTTACAGAGGAAGTAAAGGAAGCAATTAATAATGCAGAGGTGCTGATTGGTTCTAAAAGGCTGATAGAAGAATACACAGATAAGAAGACATTTTATGCAGTAACAGCAAAAGATATAATAGATATTATTGATAATGAAAATGCCAATAACTACGTTGTGCTTATGTCAGGCGATACAGGCTTTTACAGCGGTGCAAAGAAGCTTGCAGAGGCACTTGCTGGAAAGTATGAATACAGCATTATGGCAGGTGTATCTTCTGTAATCTATTTTGCGGCAAAGATAGGAAAGTCTTGGGAGAACGCAGCTTTTGTAAGCCTGCACGGCAAGAAACAAAGCTATATACCTGTAGTTTTACAAAATGAACTGACATATTTTCTGACACAGGGAAATGTATCACAGATATGCAAGGGGCTTTATAAGGCAGGACTTGGACAGGCACATATATGGATTGGTGAAAATCTTTCATATGATAATGAGAAGATAACTGATGGAAGTGTGTCTGAATTTACGGAATATATTTCAGAAGGACTTACGGTATTGGCAGTTGGGAATGAACATTCGCGTGCATTTTCGATAACAGGAATTCCTGACAGCAGTTTTATCCGTTCTGATGTGCCGATGACTAAAAGGGAAATACGTGCGAGTGTTGTAAGCCGTATGGCGGTATCTAAGAATTCCTGCGTATATGATATAGGTGCAGGGACAGGTTCTGTCACAGTGGAGCTTGCACTTCACGCACTTTATGGAACAGTGTATGCAGTTGAGAGGACAGAAGAAGGCTGTAATCTTATAGCTAAAAATGCAGAAAAATTCGGACTTAATAATATAGAGATTATACACGGCAATGCGGCGGCTGTTATTGACAGTCTGCCAGTACCCGATAAAGTATTTATTGGTGGAAGCGGTGGAGAGTTAGAATACATTTTCAGCAGTATTCTTAAGAAAAATCCATATGTCCATATTGTGGTTACGGCAGTGACTTTAGAAACACTCAACGATACTATTTCATTAATGGAAAAGAATGGTATGAATGTTGAGGATATAGTCCAGATTGCAGTGACAGAGGTAAAGAAAAGGGGCAGATATCATATGATGTCTGCGAATAATCCAGTATTCATTATAGAAGGAAGAGGTGTAAAGTGAGCCGTATAATGATAGCAGGGACAGGCAGTGGAAGCGGCAAGACAACAATTGTCTGCGGCTTATGCCAGTGTTTTAAAGATATGGGACTTAATACATCAGCGTTAAAATGCGGACCTGATTATATAGATTCTATGTTTCATTCGCGTGTGCTAAAT
>JBNMLJ010000031.1:0-41793 GCA_050874785.1 Lachnospira sp. | reverse complement strand
ATAATCGAAGATAAGTTGCATTGATATTGTCTTTGCGAATATGTTTTATTAATTAATATTTATTAATTAATATGTCAAAAATGCTTGCCAAGATAAGATATATATGATAAAATGCAAAAAGTTTCCTAAGTTCGGTGACTAACTTAGGAATTATGGGTGGATTCCCGAGTGGCCAAAGGGGACAGACTGTAAATCTGCTGGCACTGCCTTCGAAGGTTCGAATCCTTCTCCGCCCATTCTACATAATACTGGCTTGCAGGCAGTAAAGTGCAACTTAGGCTGCGCCAAGTTTGGATTATGTATTAAGATATACCAAAGAGCCGGTGTGGCGGAACTGGCAGACGCACAGGACTTAAAATCCTGCGGGACTTATACTCCCATACGGGTTCGATTCCCGTTGCCGGCATAGGACTTCCTACAAATGAGTAGGAAGTCTTTTTTGTATAATAGGAAATTCATCTGTATTAATAATCAATTTATTATTTAGAAATGAGGGCGCAATGGTAGAATTAGATGGAATGTTATCCATAGTAATGCCAGCATACAATGAGGAAAAATTGATATATCAAAGTATAATGAAGACACTTGATATAGTATCGGGTTTTGTCAGGGATATTGAACTTATAGCCGTTAATGACGGAAGTAAGGATAATACCAAGGCAGAGATATTAAGAGCGGTAAGAAAAGATAAAAGAGTAAGGCTTGTCACTTCTGATAAGAACAGAGGCAAAGGAAATGCCATAATATCAGGTGTATCGCAGGCTGAGGGAAAGTATATTGCATTTGTTGATGCAGATCTGGAACTTAATCCGGCACAGCTTGAGGGTTATCTTAAGAAAATGCTTGATGATAATGCCGATGTGGTTATTGGTTGTAAATTCCATAAAGATTCAAAGCTTAAATATCCATTTAAAAGAAAAGTAATAAGTATGTGTTACTATATAATGCTTATAATATTATTCCACCTTAATGTGAAGGATACGCAGACGGGACTTAAGGTGTTTAAGGCAGAAGCTATTAAACCTGTAGGACATCTTATAAGGACGTCAGGCTTTGCGTATGATATAGAACTGCTTGTAGCGGTGCATAGAAGGGGCTTTAAAATAGCAGAAATGCCAGTTGAGGTTGTCTTTGTAAGGGATAAAGGTGTCAACAGAATTGGAATAAAAGACTGTGTGAGGGCATTTGCAGATACATGGGCAATATTTGGAAGAGTGTATTTTAAGCACTATTATGATTAATGGTCAGTATAATATTATAATAAAATTAAGTGAAATTCTGAAAAGAAATTTATTAAGCCATAGTATGGATATTGTATACAGAAAATGTCTGTGCTACAATAAAATCGTTTATGATTAATAAGGTTACAGTAAATAAAATCGGGCATTTATATGTGGATTGGTGGACTTAAGAAAAGAGGAATACAGTTGAATAAGTTTAAAGAATTATTAGAAAAAGCAGGCGATTTGCAATTCGTAAAAAAAGCAAAAGATTACATTGTGCTTCATAAGATAGCAGCGGCAACAACGGCAGGAATAGCTGGTGTGGCTATTGCAGCAGGTGTTGTGACGGCTGTTACATTGGGACATAATTCGGGCAGAGAGATTGCAGTTGGTGGTGAGACAGCCAAAGAGGACAAAGAAGCAATCGTTATGTATCATTCAGATGATGACTCATATTATGATTATGAAGATTTTGACCTTGAGGCAGAAGAAGCTTTATTAGCGGAAGCTGAGGAAGCAGTAGAAGAAGTGCCTGAAGATGCAATGGAGATTGAGTACAATGGTAAATCGGTTGTGATTGATGCGAGCAAGCCTGTGGAACTTATACCTGTAGAGGAGATTACAGTTGTTGAGGATACATCATCAGAAACTATGGGTGATACAGTCCAGATAGACCAGCCATCAGGTGGTAACAGTACAGATAATTATGAAGTTAATGGCCTTGTGTATGGTATAGACGTATCACATTGGCAGAATGATATTGACTGGGCACAGGTTGCGGCGGCAGGATATAAGTTTGCAATGATTAAGGTTGCAGGCCGTTCAACTGGTGCAGAGGGAAGCCTTTATATAGATGATTATTATGAGCAGAACATAAGAGGTGCGCTTAACAATGGAATTCAGGTAGGTGTATATTTCTTCTCACAGGCACTTACTGTTCAGGAAGCTTATGAGGAAGCCTCTTTAATCCTTGATTTGATAAAAGATTACAGAATAACATATCCGGTTGTATTTGACTGGGAGACAGCATCAAGGTACAGAACTTGTGACAAGTTAGACAGAGAGACACTTACACAGATATGTGAAGCATTCTGTGATACAGTACGAAGCCACGGATACCAGCCTATGATATATATGAGCAAGAATGACTGGTACAACAAGGTTGATGCGGCAAGACTTACATCTAAGTATAAGTCTTGGCTTGCGTGGTATTTCTCTGTGTATTACGGCACAGGTGTTAATTTTACAGAGGGTGACAGCGTTCCAGATGTATCATTCTCATATCAGATGTGGCAGTATACAAGTACAGGAAGTGTTCCAGGCATAAGCGGAAATGTAGATATGAACATTGCATTTTTCTCATATGGCGGTTCATCAACTAAGGAAGCTGAGCTTGTAGTGCCGGATACCAAGCAGGTATACACAGGAGAGAATTTTGCACCTCTTAGTGGGGTTAAAGGTAATAACTCTATCGGGTACACAATGCCGGTTGGATTTAGTATTATTAATTCAGCAGGACAGGTTGTAAGTTCAATGACTTACGATGAGGTTGATGAGTCTGAGTCAGAGCCAGAGGACATAATGGTATCAATTGATGTGGCTGGCAATTATACTATACATTACGAGTTTAAAGATCCTAAGAAGGGAATAATATCAAAGGATAGAAAGCTGGTAGTAGTACAGAAGGAAGAAGAAACAACAACCGCACCTGATAAGGATAAGAATAACGAGACAACAACATCAGGCAAGCAGGAAGAAACAACTACACAGCCTTCTGCTACAGATAAGGATAATTCTGGGTCTACAACAGCACCAGCAACTTCTGCAACTGAACCAACAAATCCGTCAACGGCGGCAGAAAGTACAACAGCCACAACAGCTGCTGTGTCAGGGGAGAATGTAAAGAGTGGTCTTTAATAGCCAGGCAGGAAAATTACAATTAAATAAACTATAAGTATGCTTTTATAATTTCTGCATAAAATAATTCTGACAGATAAATTGATACCCTTATGGGTGAATGGAGGAATTATGGCAGGAAATATTAAAGTAAATTGGAAAAGGCTGATTTTAGCGATGGTGATAAGTATAGGAGCAGGAGTAATATCGTGGCTTCTTACAGGTAATTCGATGGAAATCTACAGAGACTTGAATAAACCTGTATTATCACCACCTGGTCAGCTTTTTCCTATTGTATGGACAATTCTTTTTATACTTATGGGACTGGCATCGTATATTGTATGTCAGACAAGAGATGATGACAGAACAGAAGCACTCATATTATATGGTGTACAGCTTGTAATTAATATAGGCTGGTCAGTTATATTCTTTAACTTTGGTGCGTTCTGGCTGGCATTTATATGGCTTATGATATTGTGGATTTTAATAATATTTACAATATGGAGATTTTTCCACGTCAATACAGTGGCGGCTTGGCTTATGGTTCCATATCTTTTATGGGTAACCTTTGCGGCATATCTTAATATTGCAATTGCAATTATGAATTAATCAGATATGGGCACAGCAGGTATCAATTAATGCAGATATTGCGTAATTTTAATGTAACAATTTCGCAAGAAATTCAAAAATAGTTAACACATTGTTAACAATTTAAGGGTATTTAAGTGGTATAATTACAAAAATCTGCACAAAGGTAAGCATAATGGAAAGAATTACTGGCTTATAAGAGCGGTGCAGATAATAGATGAAATATACAAAAAGTACAGTTTTACTGTATTTATTCGTTGGAAATGAGGAACAGAATGAAAAAGGCGTGGCCACACATAAAATGCGTATTATTTATCGTTGTTCTGGCAGTGGTTATACTTGTGTGTGATTATTTATTTGCTGAGAGTGGATATATACGTTTTGTGTTAAATGAAGTCAACAATTCGGATGAGAGCTACGATACAATTGTGCTTGGAGCTTCACATACAAGATGTAGTATAGATACAGAATATCTTGATAAATATATGAATGTTAATTCGTTTAATATGGGAATACCGGGAGAGACTGTTGATGATTTCTATTATGTATTAAAGTCAGTTGTCGATGCTGGTAATGATGTTAAACAGGTGATTGTAGATGTAGATTATTACTATTGGATGAATGGACAGTCTCAGAACCATTTTTCCAAGTCCTTTATATACCAGCAGATGAAAGATACTAAGGTTAAGGCAGAGTATCTGTGGAATAACAGGGCTGAACTAGATATAAGAAATGTATTTTCAAGAAGGCTGACTTGGAAATGCACAATAAAGAAGGCAAAGACCAATATTGCACTTAAAAAGACAGAAGAATATAAGAATTATGATATGTCGGCAGGACTTGATACAGATGGATATTTTGCAACCGCAGGTGGTCCATATCTTGGAAAAGGTTTCTGCTACAGATACAGAATTAATGAAGTGCCGGGTAATCCATCATATGTTAATACAATGAAGGGAAATGCTGCTAAAAGCCTTGATAAGACAGTTATATCACAGTTTGAGCGTTTCCTTGATTATTGTAATGAGAACGGTATAAAGGTTGTGTGTGTGTCAACACCTATAACACCAGATGCATTTAAAGAAGCACAGGTAGACAGGGCGTCTGAAAAGCTTAAAGAATTATTTGATAGCTACAACATTAAATATTATGACTTTAATAAGACGCTTATGTCTGTGCTTCCAAGAGATGACTCAGGTTATGTGGATACAGAGGGACATATGTATGGCGAACTTGCTGTTAAATATTCAGAGGTATTAGCAAAGGTACTTGCAGATGATGCCGAGGGAAATGTTAATGAGGAAGAATATTTCTACAAGTCATATGAGGATATGTATGAGACAATGAAAGACGATTATGAGGCGGCTACGGGACTTGAATGGAAGTCTTATTAACTGCCAGATACATTTTATGAAAATACATAGGAATGGAGAAAGATATGTCATTTACGACTTTTGAGTTCTTCCTGTTTATAGCGGCGGCGGTTATTATATATTATGTGATACCTAAAAAGCTGCAATGGATATGGCTTCTTATAATAAGCTATGTATATTATGCTTCTTATAATATCTCGACAGTGTGGATGTTATTACTGACAACATATGTTACATATAGGGGCGGAATTCTTCTGGACAGATTGAATGAGCAGAAACCGCAGGACGGAATAAGCAGGGAAGAAAAGAAAGATTTTAAGAAAAATATTGTCCGTAAAAAGAAAAAAATCGTACTGGCTATGGTACTTATAGCGTTTGGAATACTTGGAATTATGAAGTATACCAATTTTATGCTTGGAAATATAGATGCAGTTTTAAGACTTTTTGGAAGCGGAAAGCAGATAGGAGTTCTTAATCTGACACTTCCACTTGGTATATCGTTCTATACATTCCAGTCAATAAGTTATGTTGTTGATGTATACAGAGGTAAGCATAAGGCTCAGGGTAATTTCTTTAAGCACGCGTTGTTTGTTGCATTTTTTCCACAGCTTTTACAAGGACCGATTGGAAGATATGAAAGACTTGGAAGCCAGTTGTATGAAGGACACAGCTACAATTTAAAAGAATTGCAGTTCGGTATTCAGAGAATATTATGGGGCTTTTTTAAGAAAATGGTACTTGCTGACAGGGTAAATGCGGCAGTGCTTCTTATATTCAATAATTACTGGAATTACGGCGGATGGTACAATGTTTTAGGAGTGCTTCTTTACAGTATACAGCTTTATGCAGATTTTTCTGGTGGAATTGATATTGTAATAGGAATTGCACAGATGTTTGGAATTACGATGGATGAGAATTTCAGACAGCCATATTTCTCGCGTTCAATAAGTGATTTCTGGAGAAGATGGCATATAACACTTGGTACATGGATGAAAGATTATATATTCTATCCATTTTCTTTATCTAAGAGTATGGCGAAGTTTGGCAAATGGTGCAAGAAAAAATTCGGCAACAATATTGGAAAGCTTCTTCCTGTAGGACTTGCTGACCTTTTGGTGTTCTTTGTTGTAGGCGTATGGCACGGAGCGGCGTGGAAGTACATAATGTATGGTATATATAATGGTGTAATTGTTGCTGGAAGCGGAATGTTAGCACCTGTATATGCAAAGATACATGAAAAGCTTCATATCAATCCTAAGAAATGGTGGTATCAGGGTTTCTGTATTATAAGGACATTTATTCTTGTCAATATAGGCTTCTATTTTGATATGGCAAATGATTTAAGAGCCGCTAATGCTATGCTGGTACAGACAGTCACAAAGGCACATGTATCACAGCTTTCAATGGCAACTGTTAAAGCTGTAGGGCTTACAAGCCAGGATTTGATAATTGTTATAGTGGGCTGCCTTATTATATTTGTTGTCAGCCTGTTAAAAGAAAAAGGAATTAATATAAGAGAAACAATAGCATCATATAATATTGTAATAAGATGGCTTATATATATAGGATTTATAATGTTTATACTTATATATGGAAGTACAAGCGCAACATCAGATTTTATATATGCTAATTTTTAATAATTACAGTAAATAAGTGGCGAAAGTCAAGTTGCAGCCGCTTATTTACTGTTTTTTTGTTGTAGTGACAATTGTTGTGGGAGGTGGTATAATAATATGAAAATGCCTAAGTGGCGCATTTTCATATTTACTCTGTTTATAACGGAGTAGATAGTGAGGGCACACATAAAGTGTTCTTATTTTAAGGTTTGGTACGTTAGTAAGAATATTATATCAGGAGATGAATATGAGCAATAAAGATGACGGGCTTTCACAGTTAGTACAGGATGTGATTGACGGAAAAGCTGAGAAAAAGGAACTATGCAATAAGATTTATAAAGAGGTATACGCTTTAGCTTACCCTGTATATCAGGACGAAGAAAAGAGTATGACTCAGGCAAAGAAGGCACTTATTGAGATATGTAAGAGAATAGGTGATTTTAACCTTGAAAGAAATATTCATAAGCAGGTTGCAACAATTGCATCTGCGTTCTTCTTTACAAGTGTGGTAAGTGAGAATGCAGAAGAATTAAGGAATAATGCACCAACAGGAGAATATGAATATACACGCATTAAGGACGATGAAGAATTTGTTACATATATGAAGCAGAAGGCAATAGCCTTTAGAAGTCCTAAGGCATTTGACCAGCAGGAGGAGAGTTTTAGAAATTTATCAGAGATAGAAATGTCGCTTACAGAATTATACGCTTATGAGATGCTTTCTGTTGATGCGATAGAGAGTATCACTGATGTTGACAGCTCTTATATAAGCGGCTGGTTAGCAGGCATTAGAAGTTATGTATTAGGTTATGAAGCGGCTGGTAATGCCGATAATAATGATATGGCGGCAGTTACTGATAATGATACAGAGGATATGCCGATAGAAGATGTTGAAGCCGAAAAGACAGAGCCATATGAAGATGATACCCAGTCAGATAATAATTATAATGATGACAATTCATCAGATGAAAGTGATTATTCTGATGAAGAGTATGATGACAGCGGTTATGGCTATGATGAGAATAGTAATTATGATGATTATAGAGAAAGAGAAGCTGTAAGTTCTGTATACAGAAAAACAGGAAAAAGATTAAAGGAAAATGCGGTTACATTATTCATAAAAAGACTTTTTCCAACACTCACACTTCCAGCAAGAATGATGGTTTCGTGGATTGCAGGCGGTGTAATAGTTATTATTCTTATTATTATTCTTGTTGTATCAGTTAAGGCTGGCAAGAGCAATAAGAAGAGCACTTCTTATGAATACCAGAACATGCAGTATACAACAGAACAGGCTACAACTAAGAATAATAAGAAGAATGAGGCGGCATCAGCTTCAACTGAGGCAGATACAGAAGAACAGACTACACAGAAGCAGACTGAAAATGTAACAGAAAGCACTACTGGCAGTAGTTCTAATAATACAGCTAACAGAACACAGCAGACTATACAGGAAGAAGAAACAGAAGCTAATAAAGAAGCTGAACCAGAGACAACAGCAGAAGAGACAAAGGCACAAGAACCAGAGACAACAACAGAAGAGACAAAAGCAACAGAGCCGGAGTCAACAACAGAAGCAACAAAGGCAACAGAGCCGGAGACAACAACGGAGGAGACAAAGGCAACAGAACCAGAGTCGACAACGGAAGCGACAAAAGCAGAAAATGGCGATAGTGTGCAGGTAAATGCTAATGTGCAGGCACAATCATATTAAAATGAGGGACAAAAATAACAATTATGGAGGAACATTTGCATGAAGTGTGTGATTCTTGCAGGTGGAAGTGGCGATAGTTTATGGCCATTGTCCAGAAAAAATTATCCTAAACAGTTTATGAAATTTAAGGAGGGCCGTTCACTTTTACAGGAAACGGTTGTTAGAAATCTACCTTATTGTGATGAATTTATTATAGTAACTAATGAGGCGTACAAGAACATTGTAAACGGACAGATGAAGGCGTTCCAGAGCCTGAAATACAGAGTTATTCTTGAGGGCACAGCTAAGGGCACAGCAGCGGCAATTATGCTTGGAACAATGTTTGCCAATCCAACTGAATTTGTATTAGTTGTTAATTCGGACAATTTTATTGATGGCGATGGATACAAGGATGCCATCATAGGAGCTAAAGAGATAGCAAAGACAGGCGCAATTGCGGCAGTTGGAGTTAAGCCTGAGCATCAGGCAAAGAATCTTGGGTATATCAAGAGAGATGGCAATGATGTAATTAAGATATTATCAAAAGTTGATTTTGATGATGCAACATCTGAGATAGCAGACTGTTATTCATATGAGGAAGGATACCTCTGGAATAGTGGAATACTTGTGTTCAGGGCAGGTGATATGGTTAATATCACAAGAAAGAAATGCCCTGAATTGTATACAGCCTGCCGTACAGCTAAGAGAAAAGTTCCAGCTATAAGAAGGGCTATACGTTTCTCAGAAAATGTAATGAAGGATATAGTTACAGGAAGCATAGAAACACTTGTGCTTGAACACTGTGACAATCTCAAAGTGGTAGAAGCTGACATTTTATGGAAAGATATCGATAATGTATGCGATATTGAAATGCACCATAGTGATGATAAGCCTGACAATATAATTAAGAATGACTGTAGTAATGTATCAGTAATTAACAATGCACAAAGACAGCTTGTAGTTGCTAATGACTTAAGAGATATGGTAGTTGTCAACACAGAAGATGCTGTGTACATTTCATCAAAGAAGTCTGCTGATAATATTAAAGAGATTATTAAAGAAAATCTTGACCAGTATGAAACATACTTTGATTATAACCGTATTTCCTACAGGGAATGGGGTATACACGAGCTTCTTAATTATTCTAAGGGTTATAAGGTTAAGAAGGTTACAGTATTCCCAGGAATGATGATGAACCTTCACCAGCACGAATTAAGGGCAGAATATTGGTCAGTCGTTGAAGGTACAGCTACTATTACTATAGGTACAGAAACTAAAGATTACCATAAGTATGAGAGTGTATTTGTGCCAATCGGTGTTAAGCATAAGGTCGCTAACAAGACAGACTCTAATGTTGTCATTATAGAGGTTGGAATTGGTGATTCAATCCTTGAGAATGATATGGTTAAGATATATGGACAGGATTCAGCAGATAACGGTGGCAACTATGTAAGAAAAGATAATTGTCCGATTGTCAAGCTTGACCCTGCATTCAAAGATAACCTCTGGGGCGGTACTAAGATAAGAGATGTATACGGCAAGAAATGTGATTATGATGTCATAGGAGAAAGCTGGGAGCTTTCTGCACACCCAGACGGACAGAGCCGTATTGCAGAAGGATATTATAAGGGTATGCTCTTTAATGACTATCTTTCAATAATTGGCAAGGAAGCATTAGGCTGGAAATGTCAGGCACAGGACAGATTCCCTGTACTTATAAAGTTTATTGATGCCAAGCAGGCATTATCAATACAGATACATCCAGATGATGAGTATGCTTTGGAGAACGAGAACGAATATGGAAAGAATGAAATGTGGTATGTGCTTGATGCAGAACCGGGCGCATATCTGTATTGCGGACTTTCAAGAGATTCTTCTAAAGAAGAGATAGAAGAACGTATAAAGAACAATACAATAACAGAAATCCTTAACAAGATAGAAGTTAAAAAGGGTGATGTTGTTATGGTAAAGGCTGGCACTATTCACGCGATAGGTGCAGGAATATTTATATGTGAAATACAGCAGAATTCTAACTGCACATACCGTATGTATGATTATGACAGACGTGACAAATTCGGCAATCCACGTGAACTTCATATTGCCAAGTCATTAGATGTTGTTAATCCGGTTAAGTATGAGAAGGATAACAAATGTAATGTTATGCTTACGCATAACGAGCATTATATATCAAAGCGGCTTGTGCAGTGCAAATACTTTGAGGTTATCAAGTATGAAATAGAAGACGAAGCCAAGATACCAGTTGATGAGGCTTCTTTCCTGTCAGTAATAGTAATTGATGGTGAAGGAACAATTATGACAGATGACAACAGCAAGGAACTTAAGTTTAAGGCTGGAGAAAGCTTCTTTATTAATGCGGGAAAGAGAAATGTCATAGTAAAGGGCAGATCCACCTGTATAATTACACATGTATAATCAGACGGGAACGGAGGATTTGAATGAATAACAGTTCTGATAAAAAGGGAAGAAAGATAGCTTCATATCTTGTTCCCGGAATTATAACACTACTTGTTATGCTATTTGTTCTTATTGTAAAGGGAATATGGCCCTTTGGAAGTAACAGAATAGATTTATTTGATAATATGCAGCAGGTTGCTCCGCTGTATGCACATTTGTGGGATGCTATGCATGGTGATGCCAGTGTGTGGTTTGACTGGTATACAGGACTGGGAACTAATGTGAGTATGAGTATATCAGCGTTCTCAATGTTCAGCCCATTTAATCTGCTTTTATATCTATGTCCAAGAGATTATATATTGGAATTCATATCAATACTTACACTTGTTAAGATGTTTGTTATGTCAGTTACAATGTATGCATTTCTTAACAGAAGATATAAGGAATTAACATATAAGACTAAAGTTATATTTGCACTTGCATATACATTTTGCGGTTATGTGCTTTTATATGCTTCATGCTTTACACCTTGGATGGATATAGTTGCTTTATTCCCACTTCTTATGATGTCTTTAGACGTTATGGAAAAGACAGGAAAGAAGCTTTTCTATATTCTTATGCTGGCATTGTTGTTTATTATTAACTACTATATAAGTGCAATGTCAGTTGTATACATACTTTTTGTCGGTGGAATGTATATTATATTCAGATGTGACAAAGAAGAAAGAAGAAAATGTGCGTGGAACTTAGGAATAGGTACATTTACAGGAATAGGACTTTCAGCGTTTGTGCTTCTTCCAGTATTCTCACAGCTTTCACAGTCACAAAGAACAGGTAACTCATTAAGCCTTGTACAGCAGTATATGTCGTGGATTTCTAATCCGACATTCAGAAGCTTCAGCCTTGGTGAATTTGAGAGAATAATGATGTTCTATGGTATGGGAATATTTCTTGTACTTATATTCACAGGTATACATAGAAGCAGAAAGTTACCACAGTATAAGGCAGATATAGCTTTAAGAAAGCGTAACTGGTATGCAGTATCACTCTTTGCGATAATGGTTATTCAGGCAGTTGCAGAAGGTACTAACATTATGTGGCATTTTGGTTCATATAATGGATATACATTAAGAAATGGATTTATTATAGCATTTACATTCATATGTCTTGCGGCAATGTATGCAGATACTATAGTTGCAGATAACAAAGAAGATAAAAAGAAAAATATAATATTAAGTGCAGTATGTGCGGCAGTATGCGTTGCATTTGCACTTGGATATGAGTATATTCCAGTTAATTCTTACGAGAGAGCATTTGCATTTTTTATAGCAGTATTTGCAATAATGCTTATTGTGCATATAATTAATGTTATAGTAAGAAAAGATGGATATGGAATCAACAGCATTATAAGGTTAATGGCTGTTGAGATAATTATAGGTGCCATCGCCATGACAGGTCCGCCTAAGTTCTATACTTATACACCATATCAGTATGGAGATTATGTACAGCTTGCAGTAGAAGCGACTAATAATCTTGAAATAGCATCATCGCCGGTAGACAGAATAACTAATCCGGACTTAAGTCTTAATGCGAACTATCCTCTTGTTATGAAGAGAGGTGCAATGTCAAGTTTTACAGCCGCTCTTCAGAAGGACAGCCAGAAGCAGACAGTAAGATGGGGACACTCAAAGTACTTCCTCTGGATGCTTGATTCAGGTAATACAGTATTCAGTGATGCCCTTATACACGTTACAGAAGCGGTGAATGTGAACAGATTAGATAGTTCATTGTATACACTTAAGAAGGTTGGAACTGACGGCTGTCAGTATAAGCTTTACACAGCTAATTACCAGCTTCCATTTGCGATGGTTACAGACTCATCTATAAAAAATGTAGATTTTAATAAAGATTTTACTAAGAATGAAGCAACAATGGCTGTAGAGTCAGAAGATTATAATGATAATAACTGCTCAAAGGACTGGATATATATGCACAATATTATGTATAGTGCATTAAGCAATGATTCAAGCGGCATTGTTACAGAATATGGTACTCTTACAGATACTAAAGAGATTACGGTAGATAATAATCAGGTAGCAGAAGATAATATAGCTTCTGATAACCTTGAAGATTACAGAACAACACAGAATAAGCATATTATACAGACTTATAAGGATTCGGTAGCAGGAACAAAGGCTGTATATATGAGTGTTACTGACCGTAATATAGGCGACTCAGATGCCAATGTATCTAATCTTTTCAGAAGTGTAAAGATAACTGTTAATGGTAAAGAAATTTTAATACCAACAATAGGCAATGTAAACAACAAGTATTACACAACTGATTATAATAACGGGCTTATATATCTTGGAACATTTTATGATGAGGAAATCGAGGTTCAGGTAGAATATACAAGACCTTATGATTCAGCAGGCAATGCCATTACTGATAAGTCAGTTGTCACAATCGCAGGAATTGATCTTAATAAAATGCAGTCATTATGTGATAAATACGCTGATAAACAGAGTGATGTAACATACACTAATAATTCAGTTACTATAAAGGTTGACGGAAGCAGTAATGATAATTATGCAATAATTCCTATCATTAAGAGTGATAACTGGACAGTTACAGTTAATGGAGTAAAGTGTGATACAGACGAGATTGCTGGAATATTTACAGGTGTTAATATTAATGACGGAAGCAATGAGATTGTATTTACATTTAAGCCATCGGGAAGAAACACAGGAATAATTATATCTTTGATTATTCTTATTGCTATGATAGTTCTTATGGTTATTGACCATAAGAGAAAGATAAATGTTCCTCAGTGGTTAGGAATGTGCGCAAGTGGTGTATATCTTGCAATAATTGCGGTACTTGCAGTTGTTATGTTTGCAATTCCACTTGTTGCAAGCGTGATTGCTAATATACAGTATATATTGTAATAACAGATTTTGGGGTTGTGAATGTTTAAAGCAGTAGCAGGATACTATAAGGATAATGAACGGTTCAGGCTTTTGGTAAAGATAATAGCAGTATGGCTTATTTCAAGGGCAGTTATGCTTCTGATGGTTCCAGTGATGAATATTATGGCTGATGAGCCGCACCAATGGCTGTATTATATGAATCCGTGGGATGCAGAGTGGTATAAAGGGATTGTGGAGAATGGTTACCAGGCGCCGAAGTCATCAGGTATGGCAAGCTGGGCTTTTTTCCCGCTATACCCTCTTGTGTGCATGGCAGTAAGACTTGTCACAATGGGAAGCGTAGATACGTATGCCATTGGAATGACAGTTTCCAACATATGTATAATCATAGCGGTGTATTATGCGGTTAAGTATGCAGATATAGAGCTGGATATGAAGAAATATAATAAAACGACAGTTGAGAATATTATTATATTTCTTATGCTTGCAGGCCCATTTGCCGTGTACTATGGTGCTATGTATACAGAAGCACTGTTCATATTGTGTGTTATACTGTGCTTCTATAACTCTGCCAGACATAATTATATGGCGGCAGGAATAGCGGCGGCGATGGCAAGTGCAACACGAATTGTTGGCTGTATGCTTGTGTTTGTGCTTATAACATATATGTTTATGGAGACCTGTGCAGAATGCAGGGCTAAGCACAATGCAGAAGTGAAGGATAATAAAGAAGCTGGTATAATAGATAAGCGTATGCTTACAGATGAAACTGGTATTCTGATAGCTGGAAATATAAGTTTAGCCAGTGTTATAAGAACTTTTATTAAAAATGTCATAAAAGAACCGAAGAAGCTTGTGGCAATTATGATAAGCCCGCTTGGCATATTCATATATATGAATTATTTAAAACACTTTTGCGGTGATTCGTGGGCATTTTACCACGTCCAGAGAGCGTGGAGAACACAGAAAATGTTCCCGGTAATCGGAGTGCTGTTTAAGTCGTGTACAGGACAGCTCACAGCGGCATCAGGAGTTAAGACACTTAATGGAATAATTCTGGGCTGGCTCTGCGTTATAACACTTATGCTTTATGCAGTGATGATAAGAAAGAAGCATTATGCGCTTGGAATATTTGGAATAATAGTGCTTCTTATTCCGCTTACATCAAGCGTTATGAGCACGTTAAGATTTATAATGGGTTCATTTGTAATATATATAGGAGTGGCAGAGATAATTGCAGGCTGTAACCGGTATGTACGGTATGGCATAATCGCACTGTTGTCCATAGTTGAGGTTGTTGTAATATCGGCATGGTACTTCTGGGACGGACTGCTTATGTGAAAAGACTTGCTATCTTTATATATTGGTATTATAATTAACACGCTTTTTAAATTACAATTATATATGCTGGAGTTAATCTGGTATAAGATTATTAAAAGGAGAAAATATATGTTATCAGTAGTTGTGCCTACATTTAATGAGGGAAAGAATATTAGAAATCTGGTGACACAGATAGATGATGCACTTAAGGGAATTGATTATGAAATATTATTCGTAGATGATAGTAAAGATGATACACCTGATGTAATCAGGGAAGTAGCTAAGGATTTTCCACAGATAAGACTTGAACACAGAACAGGTGAAACAGGTCTTGCGACAGCTGTTCTTAAGGGTTTTGAGCTTGCCAAGGGTGAGTATATGGCTTGTATGGATGCTGATTTACAGCACCCACCAATCGTGCTTAAGTATATGTATAAGGCTATGGAAAGCGGTGCAGATTTCTGTATACCAAGCCGTCTTATACCTGGTGGAGATGATGGCGGACTTAACTGGTACAGAAAGTTCGTATCTGGTACAGCAAGAAAGATAGGACAGTGGATGCTTCCTTGTCTTAGAAAGATATCTGACCCAACAAGTGGTCTTTTTATGTTCAGACGTGAAGTAATTGAAGGAGCTGACCTTCAGCCAATCGGCTGGAAGATTATGGTCGAAGTTCTTGCAATGGGTTCATATAAGAAGGTAGTTGAAATCCCATATAAGTTCCAGCAGAGAACAGAGGGCGAATCTAAGCTTTCAGGTAAGGTTACAATGGAATATTTAAAGCAGCTTAAGGATCTTAGAAAGAGATACAACAAGGCTAATAAATATGAAGTAGAAATCTGGTCAACAGAAAAGATGATGGCAGAATAAGCTTTTTGTAACTGGAAGGAGTAATAATGGGTAAGTATTTTGGTACAGATGGATTTCGTGGTGAAGCTAATGTAAACCTTACGGTTGACCACGCATTTAAAGTAGGAAGATTTCTTGGCTGGTATTATGGCAAGGATAAAGAGGACGGCAAGGCTAAGATTGTAATAGGCAAGGATACAAGAAGAAGCAGTTATATGTTCGAGTATTCATTAGTTGCAGGTCTTACAGCCTCAGGAGCTGATGTTTATCTTTTGCACGTTACAACAACACCAAGCGTATCTTATATAGCAAGAACAGAAGATTTTGACTGCGGAATTATGATATCTGCAAGCCACAATCCATTTTATGATAACGGAATAAAGCTCATCAACAGCAAGGGCGAGAAGATGAGAGAAGATGTCATAAGTGAAATCGAGAAATATCTTGATGGCGAACCAGAGAACATACCTTATGCCACTAAAGAAAAGATAGGCTGTACAGTAGACCATACTGCTGGACGTAACAGATATATGGGATACCTTATGAGCCTTGCAATATATTCCTTTAAGGGTATGAGAATAGGTCTTGATGCGGCTAACGGAAGTGCATGGACACTTGCAAAGGCAGTATTTGATGCACTTGGAGCTAAGACTTATGTAATTAATGCCAGTCCTGATGGCACTAATATTAATACTAACTGCGGTTCTACACATATAGAAGGTTTACAGGACCTTGTTAAGAGAGAACATCTTGATGCAGGCTTTGCATTTGACGGCGATGCCGACAGATGTCTTTGTGTAGATGAGAATGGCAATGTTATAACAGGCGACCATATATTATATATTTATGGCTGTTATATGAAAGAAAGAGGAAAGCTTATAGACAACACAGTTGTTACAACAGTAATGTCTAACTTCGGACTTTATAAAGCATTTGACGCGGCTGGAATAGATTATGCCAAGACTAAGGTTGGCGATAAGTATGTATATGAATGTATGGTTAACAACGGCTATCGTCTTGGCGGTGAGCAGTCAGGACATATCATATTCAGCAAATATGCGACTACAGGTGATGGCATAATTACAGCACTTAAGATGATGGAAGTTATGATAGCCAAGAAGATGACACTTTCACAGCTTGCAGCTCCACTTCAGATATATCCACAGGTGCTTAAGAATATCCGTGTATACGACAAGACAGCGGCACAGGACGATACAGATGTTAAGGCGGCAGTTGACAAGGTAGCAGAAAGCCTTGGCAATGACGGACGTATTCTTGTAAGAGAAAGCGGAACAGAGCCAGTTGTAAGAGTTATGGTTGAGGCTGGCACTCACGAAGAATGTGAGAAATATGTTGATGATGTAATAGCAGTAATCAAAGAAAAAGGTTATGCAGTAGAATAAATTAACGACCCTGTTAATAAGATGATAACAAGTCTTATTAACAGGGATTTTTTATGGGAAATTATCAGCAGTTTAAGGATAAGAAGCATTTTATTAAGAAAAATGTCTTTATGAGAAAGCATATGTTTCTTAATATCACGGCTGTAGTGGCACTTTTGCTTGCAATAAGCTTTTGTATGGCGTGCGCAGGCGGTCAGACGGATAATCACGAGAAGATTGACTATACAGTTGTCGAGAACGAAGATTTACCAATAGAATTAAAGAAGCTTATAGATAATAAGAAACAGGCAACCTTAAGGCTGACTTATACAACAAAGGACTATACCTATATTGTTGCAGGCTATGGAACTAAGGATACGTCTGGATACAGCATAAAAGTAGATGATGTATATGTGAGCGGCAATGCGGTATATGCAGATTTTAAGCTTATCGGGCCGGCAGAGGGCGAACAGGTAAATGAAGTCAGCACAACACCATATATTGTGTTGAAATATGAGAAACGTGACGAGTCGGTAGTGTTTAAGATGTAGATTTTAATATGCAGATTTTAATATGCAGATAAAAATAATTATGGATTAAACGATATAAACACTATGTAGTCAGATTGTTAATAAAAGAGAATAACAGCAGATTAAGTAATATGCTTAGGCAGGAGCGCATATATTGAATAAGAAATGTATATTGGGAGGTCTGTTGTGAATCTTAAACACGAAAATATCCACGAATATGTTATAAAGTGCACTAATACAACCCAGATTACTCTTGATGATGATTTTAATGTTATGGACAGCAAGCCAGATATTGATTTAATTGTTAAAGAGTGGGGAATGGCAGTAGTTAATGGTGTGAGGGTTAATCAGGACAAAGCGCAGATTGACGGAACGCTTGTATTTGCGATTATGTATACAGGAAGCAGTGAGAGCGATAAAAGGCTTATACCTGTAAGAATGGACGGTACACTTAATTTTCTTGAAAATGTCAATCTGTCGTGTGATGCTACAGGACTTGACGTAAACTGCAAGGCACAGCTTGAGGATCTGACGATTAAATCCATTAATTCAAGAAAGATAAGCGTAAAGGCAATTGTGGCTTTGACGGTAACGTGTGAGGAGATTAAGAACATTTCCATATCAACAGGAATTGAGGACGGTGACTGTAACGCAGAACTGCTGTTAAAGGATTTTGAATATGTGCAGGCTGACGTTAATATGAAAGACAACTTAAGAATTAAAGAAACCATGTCAGTTCCTAATGGAAAGGCGGATATAGGAAGCCTTGTGTGGGACGATGTAGATGTAAGAAATGTCAACACAAGAATGACAGAGGACGGACTCAGCGTAAGCGGAGAGCTGAATGTATTTATTATGTATATTACCGATGATGAGGCAGGACAGGTGCAATGGTATGAAACAAGCACACCATTTACAGGAATAATAGATGTGAGCGGTGCAAATCCCGACGGAATATCATATGTCGGTTACAATGTAATAAGCAAAAATGTAGAGGTAAGACCGGATTATGACGGAAATAACAGGGACGTTGCTGTGGAGCTGGTACTTGATATGGATATTAAATCTTATGAGGAGTGCAGGCGCAACGCTATGTGGGATATGTATATTCCGGGTTTTGATGTTGATATCAAGCAGGAAACACAGCAGTTAAAGAAGCTTATTATAAGAAACAATAACAAATGCAGGGTTTCGGGCAATGTCAAAGTAGAAGATTACATTAATCTTATGCAGATAGTCAATGCGACAGCCAATGTACAGATTGACAGCTACGAATGTATTCCTGAGGGAATAGAGATAATGGGTGCTGTGACAGTTAATATATTCTACATAACTTCTGATGATAATTCTCCAATGGGAAGTATTAATTCAGTAATTCCATTTACAACAGTGGTTGAATTAAAGGAATATAATAAGGATTTGATAGAATATACGATAAGACCGTCAATAGAACAGCTTCAGGCATCAATGAACAGCAGTGCGCAGATTGAGGTTAAAGCAGTAATCGCTTTGGATACAATATGCTTTGAGCCGTTTAATATTAATGTCATCGACGAATGTGAGTGCAATAAGAGAGAAAATGTTGATTATTCGGCACTCCCATCAATGGTGGGGTATATATCTGACGGCAAATGCACAGTGTGGGATATAGCCAAGAAATATGACACAACAGGAGATTTGATGAGGGAGGAAAACAGCAATATACAACGGCTTGCCGATTCTGATATAATTCCAGCAAGGACAAAGCTTTTACTTGTGAGAAAAGCAATGGTATAATGAGCACAAAAGTGCTCATCTTAAAAGTTCCTTACGGAACTTTACATGCGCGGAAAAACCGCGCAAAATTATGGTATAATGTACTTTATTGACATGCGGGCCTGTGAATGGTATTTATTCATAAGGATTGTGGGAATTAGAAATGGAGATTTATATGAAGAACAAAGTACCAATGATTAATATTATCATTATTGCATTATTCAATTATGTATTCCTTGGTACAGAATATATGTATGATAATATGATGTCATATGTTACAAATTCAAATGGAGTGGTAAATGCACAGAATTATATCCTGGGTGTAAGTGTTGTCGGATTTCTGGTGTATCCGCTGTTAAAGCGTGTATACAGAAAGAATAATAACATGCTGTTACTGCACATATTTAAAATATGTGCAGTAATAGCTGGCATAATATGTATAGCGGTTATGGGAGCACACAGCTCTTACGGTTCAATATTCACAAGCGGCTGCATATTCTTTGTGATAATGGGAATTGCGGGAAGTGCTGTGCATTATTCACTTGCAGTTAATATAAGCAGTTATTCTATGCCAGTATCCTATGCAATAGGAATTGCCTATGCGCTTGGAATATTTATGCAGTTTATAGCTAATAATTTTGTCAATAATGATTTAGCCGAAAGCATGATGCTGTGCGCAGGATTTATAGTGCTTGTGTATTTCGGATTTGGGGCAGACAGAGTGGCTGATGGTGTGGGTTCGTATGTTGTCTATAAGAATGAGAAAGCCGCAGGCATAACACTTGTTATTATAGTTGCGCTTATGACCTGTATATTCTCAACACTTGATAATACCGTAACACTTGTACACGCGGCGGGAAGTGTTGATATTGGACAGGCACCAAGAGTTATTCTTGCTGTAAGCGGTTTTATTGCAGGATATATGTTTGGCATTAAAAATGGAGCGTTTATTAATATTATTATGTACTGTGTCACACTTCTTTCGGTTATGTGTGTGGCAGTAATAGAGCTTGGCGGTCCGTTTATGATAGGGCTTGTGGCATTCTATATGTCGGCTGGATTTTTCGTTGTATACTTTACAACAATGTTTATCCAGTTCTCATACAATACTGACATTCCAGAACTATGGGCTGGAATGGGCAGGGCAGTCAATAATGCAGGAGCAGTTATAACAAGCTTTACATCAGTACTGCTTCTATCAAGTGCCAACACAATGATAATAAGCGTTGTCGCTCTTGTTTTATTTGCGTTGATAAGCGTTGCGCTTTATGTTTATTCGACACAGCTTGTAATAAGTGTTAAAGAGCCAGTTAGCGGTGGGGCGGAAGTAAACGGAACATATTCGATAGATACGGATACAGTTGACACAGAGCCTGTTATAGATGAAATGGCGGCAGCGCAGGAGCAGGATATGCAAGTAAGTGGCGAACCTGACGTAAGTAATAAATTAGAAAGATTTGTTCAGGTATATTCACTTACAGAGAGGGAAAAGGAAGTTCTTCAGGTATTAACAGAGTCGGACGGAAATGTATCTGAACTTGCCCGCACTCTGTGTATGTCAAGGTCTGCATTGTACAGGCACATTTCAGCTATCAATGAAAAGACAAATACAAGTTCAAGAATAGGGCTTATACAGTTCTATTATTCGTGGAGTGAGAAGCAGATTATCAATTAAGCAATGTTGCTGGAATTATAGGACAAGATGTGTGACTTATAGTGTAAAATAGACTTATAGAATAAAGCGAGTTGATGGTGACTGCTTATTAATTAAAGAAAGTAAAAAGGCAGGAGTGTAAGAAACTTTAAGTTATTGCTTAAGAGGTTCTTACTTTCCTGCCTTTGTTATGATTTATTCTGTGTCAGTTGATGTCTTCTTAGAAGCAAAATAGTCATCGAACTTGTCCATAACAGCACTGTATGTATTCTTGCTTATGTCTGGAAGTTCTTTGCCCCAAGATTTAGTTGCAAGCTTGAAGCCTTTTTCTACAGCAGCTTTCATCTTCTGCATTTTTTCTTCATCATCACCAGCAAGAGCCATTGCAAAATCAAAGATTCTTGATGATGTCTGTTTAACTCCCCAATATCCGTCTTCTGAAATATCCTCTTTAGCCTTGGCAATTGTATCAGCATCTGCTGTGAAGTTGCCGTTGGCAAGTGCTTTCCACATATCATCAGCAGTTCCAATTGTAATTCCCTGCTTTTCAAACATTTTGCTTACGAGTGACTGTAACTGCTGCATACGGTTGTCAGAGTCAGCTTTTAACTGTGCTACTAAAGAAGGATTAGCTGTCTTTGATGTAGTAGATGAAACTGTCTGGTCTTTAGAAGACTCATAAGTGGCAGCAGTATCTGAATAATTATTAGCAGAAGCTGTTCCTGATGTCTTGTTGTCTTTCTTAGTCTGGCTGGCTGTTGAAGCGTAGCCTGTGTAATAAGAATTAACTCCGTTTAATTCCATATTATTCCTCCGTTTCTGTGCATATGCACAATCTGTAATAATTAATAGTTAAATGCCTATAAAAGCAATCTGATAAAACCATCCGTGGCTTTATATATATAATCGGCTGTTTGTGCGGTTTTATTTACATATGTTCTTTGTTTTTTCTGTATTTATTAGGTGAAACGCCCTTTGTACGCCTGAAAGCATCGCCGAAATAATTACTGTCATTAAAGCCGCACTCAAATGCAATATCAGTTATTGATTTGCTGGTGTTAAGAAGAAGCTCGCAGGCGTGCTGTATGCGGACATTTATTATATATTCCTTAAAACCAAAGCCGGTAACACTCTTGAATTTCTTGGAAAGATATGAACGGCTGAGATTGAATTTTTTTGCCATATCTTCAAGGACAAGCCTTTCATTGTAATGGTTGTAAATGTAAGTTGCGACTTCCTGCATAATCCTGTTATCAACGTCAATCTCTTTTATTACATTTTCTTCATAATTCTTACACCGGGTTATAAAAAGCATAAGCTCGGCGAGTGCAACGCTTACAAAGCCAGGAGATAAAGGGTCTTGTCCTTCATTTTCAAAGAGGAGCTTTTCAAGAAGGCTTTCTATATAATCTCTTCGCTTTTCAGGTATTGTGATAACGCCGGTCTGCATAACATCAGATACAATATCCGTGCCGACAACATTGTTGAGCCATTCTGTGACGGTTGGCTTAAAGCTTATTACAATTCGTTCGTGCATGCCTTTTCCTGTATAATCAGTCTTGTGAATTGTTCCAGCAGGGACGATTACAATATCTCCGTGGTGGAATTTGTATATATTGTGGCTGATAAATGCTGTACATTCACCGCGGGCAAGATAGAAAAGCTCGTGAAATGGGTGTGAGTGAGCCTCTTTAGCTTTAAATGCCGAGCGTTTAATTTTTTTGATTTCAAAATTCTTCTGCATATCCTGTATCATATTAAGCCTCCAATGTAAAAGGTATTTATAAAAATACTTATGTAAGAAATAAGGATACATTTTCTGTAAAGTTAATCAAACAATAGTATTTATAAGTAGAAATTACTGTTTTTTATGCTAATATATATTATATAAAAAAGAGAAGAAATGCAATAGATTATTTGGAAAGAAGGGATTAAATATGGCACGACCAATAAGTGCCAGCAAGAGAGATATGATTCTTAATGGAAATCTTATAAGGGCAATTCTTACGCTGGCAATACCTGTTATGATTAACAGTTTTATACAATCAATGTACAATCTTACAGATACATTCTGGCTTGGAAAGATAGGAACGGCTAATCAGGCAGCTATAACGCTTGTGTCACCATTTCAGAATATCCTTATTAATTTCGGGGCAGGCATAACAACAGCGGGTGCTATTCTTATATCGCAGTACCTTGGTGCAAGAGAGGACAAACAGGCGAACTCTATGGCTAACCATATATGTATAACATCGCTTGGATTTTCGGTTGTGTGTGCATTTATATGCTGGCTCGTATCCCCGGGACTTGTCAGATGGCTTGGTGCTGAGGGCGATATATATAGATTTGGGCTTACCTATATAAGAATTGTAGTGTTAGACCTTCCATTTCTTTTTATGATTAATCTGTTTACCGCGGTCAAGCAGGCGCAGGGCGACACAGTAAGACCTCTGCTTCTTAATATACTTGGAGTATCTGTCAATCTGGTACTTGACCCATTGTTCCTCGTTAAATTCAACTGGGGAATAGGTGGTGCGGCGCTTGCCACACTGCTTGCCAAGATACCAAGTGCGATTATTGGTTTTCTAGTACTAAGGGGAAATAACCAGCTTGTCAGAATTAACTTTAAGAATTTTAAATTCGATAAGAATAAAGTGCTTGCTATATTAAAAATCGGTCTGCCAACTGCAATAGGTGGAAGCACAATGCAGTTTGGATTTCTTCTTATGACTAAAAATGTTAATGCCTATGGACCAACGGCTACAACAGCCTATGGTATTGGCAATAAGATTAACAGCATTATTACAATGCCTGCAAGCGGAATAGGCTCTGCAATATCTACAATAGTTGGTCAGAATATGGGTGCGGGCAATATTAAAAGAACTGACAGGTCATATCACATTGCGCTGAGAATAGGGGCTGTGTTCTTATTTATATGTGGAATGATACTTTCAAGAAGATTTATAGCAGAACCAATGGTAAGATTTTTCACATCAGATGAACAGGTAGTGCCTCTTGCAACACAGTTCCTGTCAATTATGGCAATATGCTGCTGGACAAACGCATTTTATAATGTAACACAGGGATTATTTCAGGGCTGTGGACATACAATGATAACAATGGCAGTTGATGCGACAAGAATATGGATATTCAGGTTTCTGACATTGTGGGTATGCGCCAATGTGCTTGGAATGGGTGTTGAGAGTGTGTGGTATGCGGTAGTTGTAAGTAATGCTACATCAGCAGTGATACTCTACATACTCTA
Organism: Lachnospira sp.; assembly: GCA_050874785.1. Taxonomy (GTDB): domain Bacteria; phylum Bacillota; class Clostridia; order Lachnospirales; family Lachnospiraceae; genus Lachnospira. Next base: position 17,304 of record JBNMLJ010000031.1, on the reverse strand, counting down.
CTGGACAGGAATATGGAAGAAATCAACTATTAAAATAGAGAAGACACAGGATGAAGGTAATCATTCAGACGAAAAGGTAAAGTCCTTTAATGCAGCTAATTCAGATATAAAAGCGTCTTCAAAGACACAGACAGTTAATTAATCAGATTACAAGTGAATATTGTACTCCCTATAAATGTTCCCGAAGCCAGCCGGATTGTTCTGGTTTCGGGAATTTTCTGTAATTTGCAATAATCATATGAAAATGCAAGTATGTACTTGATTTTGTACAATCTGTTTTATATAATAGACGTATGTATACAATATTGGAGATATGAATATGGACTCAATTAGATTAAAGGCACGCGCCAAGATTAACCTTGGACTTGATGTGTTAGGAAAGAGAGATAACGGATATCACGATGTAAGAATGGTTATGCAGACAGTAGGGATATATGACCGTCTTATAATTAATAAGATACCAGAAGATGATATAAGGATTGATATTAATCTTAAGTTTCTTCCAGTTAATGAGAATAATCTCATATATAAAGCATACAAGCTTATGAAAGATGAGTATGGTTTTTCGGGAGGAATAGAGGTAGACCTTAATAAGTTCATACCGATAGCGGCCGGTATGGCTGGAGGAAGTACAGATGCAGCTTCTACTATGTTTGCTATCAATAAGCTGTTCAATCTTGGACTTTCCAACAGGGAGCTTATGGAGCAGGGAGTTAAGATTGGAGCAGATGTTCCATACTGTATTATGAGAGGAACTGCACTTGCAGAAGGGATAGGAGAGAAGCTTACAAGGCTTGCACCTATGCCATTTTGTCATATGGTTGTAGCAAAGCCGCCTATAAATGTATCAACTAAGATGGTGTATGACAGTCTGGATTCAGGAGCAATCACAAAGCACCCTGATATAGACGGAATTATAGATGCAATTAATGAGGGCAGTGTAATAAAGATTGCCGAGCGTATGGGCAATGTATTAGAAGATGTGACTATTCCATTATATCCGGTTATAGATAAGATAAAGAAGGATATGATAAGTCAGGGCGCATATAATGCTATGATGAGCGGAAGCGGTCCTACAGTATTTGGAATATTTCCTGATGAGCAGACAGCACTTAATTGTAAAGAGTATTTAAAGCGTCAGGGAGATGCAAGACAGGTATATATAACAGAGACATTTAATTAAATTACTACACGGAGGACTAGACAATGAAAGGTGAATTAAAAATGGATGTGAACGAATACCTTCCATTAAGAGATGTTGTATTCAATACATTAAGACAGGCCATTCTTACAGGAGAGATGGAACCGGGCGAAAGACTTATGGAGATACAGCTTGCTAATAAGCTTGGAGTAAGCCGTACACCTATAAGAGAAGCAATCAGAAAGTTAGAGCTTGAAGGCCTTGTTATTATGATTCCAAGAAAAGGTGCTGAGGTTGCACATATAACTGTAAAGGATATGAGAGATGTTCTTGAGGTACGTTCGGCATTAGAGGAACTTGCCGCAACACTTGCCTGCAAGAATGTAACACCTGAACATATAGAGGAGTTAAAGACAGCTAACAGGGTATTTGAAGCCGCTATTGTATCTAAAGATGTAGTTGCTATAGTTAATGCAGATGTGGCATTCCACAATATTATATATTCAATGACAGACAACCAGAGACTTATCCAGCTTGTCAACAGCCTTAGTGAGCAGATGTACAGATATCGTCTTGAATATGTTAAAGATGCAAGAACACATTCCATACTTATAAGTGAGCATAACGATATAATCAAACAGCTTGCCGACAAGGACGTTGAGAAAGCCAAGGTTATAGTAAGGCAGCATATTACTAATCAGGAAAAGGGAATTATAAGACTTCTTAACATATAATTAAATAACTATGTGATTTATTGGAAAACTGAAAGCTATATTCACCATATTATGAAAATGATAGGGGTGGGTATAGCTTTTTATTTTTTGGGGATAATTTCCATATAAATTATCTGGTGCAGCTTAAAGGGGATGGCAGGGGGATGGATAAATCGAGGTTGTGGCGGGGCGTTTGAAAGCAGCTAAAGCAACGGCGGCTCCCCATCGTCTTCTTATGCTTTAGCGGCTTTCAAACACACCCGCAATGTACGATTGAGTAGCCGTTGGGGTGAAAGCCTTTAGGTGAGTGGATAATTTAATGGAAAGTTATTTCTGGTGGCAGGTGATGAAAGTGGCGGTTGAAGGACAGTCGTTAGGTGGAGGTGGGAAGTGGCGGTTGAAGGAGAGTCGCTAATTAGTGGTGATAAGCGGTGGTCGCAGGACGGTCGCCATATGGTTGAGGGGAAGTGTTGGCGTAGATTAATTGTGAGAGTTGACAACATAATGCAGTAACAGCGTAGATTGGCTGCTACACGGAAGTGGTAGTTCAGTCGCTACCCAGTTGTGAGAACTTACTATATTGCAAGCTGGGTACTGTTGAAACCGTCGGCACTTAGCGGCTGTCCTTTAGCCGCTTATGTGTCCGCTACGGTTTCAAGTAGCGGGAGCGTGCCCAGCGGTAATATAGTAAGTTCTCACAACGTCCGTATGTAACAACGTCCGTCCGTCACACTAACACTATCCGTTCGTCACACCTTCCGTGCACAACCATCTCCGCTTCCCACCACCATACAGAAACTACCAGCAAACAAGGGGGTATATATGTTAAAATTAAAAGAAAAAAGTTCAAAATCCACCTACATTATACTAGCATTAAGCATTATTATGCTTGTAATTGTGGGAATACGATTGTATAGTGATACTTATGCAGCATTTATGCAAAAAGACATAGCTTCACAGATTATAAGGTTTCACATAAGGGCAAATGACGACTCTGAGGAGGCACAGAACAATAAGATGTTTGTAAAAGCGGCGGTGCTTGATTATATAAGCCCGAAGCTTTCACAGTCCTCATCATTAGAGGAGTCAAGACAGATTTTAAGTGATGAGAGCGATAATATAAAAAGTGTTGCAGTTGATAAGCTTAGAAGCCTTGGCAGTGATGAAGACGTAAGCGTGTATTTTGAAAATTGCTATTTTCCAATGAAAAGCTATGGGGATATGACATTTCCGCCAGGGGAATATGAGGCATTCAGAATAGATATAGGCGAGGCTTCAGGAAGGAACTGGTGGTGCGTATTATATCCACCATTATGTTTTGTGGATGCCGTATATGGTGTTGTGCCTGATGAGTCCAAGGATGAGCTTAAAAATGTCCTCACAGAAGATGAGTACAGGGTGGTGTCAGGAGAAAAGGTGCAGTATAGGTTTAAGTATCTTAAATTTTTAAATAAGAAGTAAGCTGTAAATGTAAAATTACCTGTATAAAGCAGTTGTATACGAAAAGCGATGATATTTATAATAATTAGAGAATAAGAAAGGGAGTACACACGAGAATATGAATGATAAGGTATATGTTAAGATAAGAGGATTGTCGGCGCAGGAGGCAGGCGATGATTATAAAGAAGCGGAAGATATAGAGATAATAAGTGTTGGAAGATATACTAAGAGGGCAGGTAAGGAATATATACGCTATGAAGAAGTGTATGACGGAGAAAGCGTAAAATCTGACACGCTTATTAAAATATCAGAGGACAGGGTTGAGATAAGCAAAAAAGGTGCGATAACAACAATTATGGAATTCATACAGGATAAAAAGACTGTAAGCTGTTATAACACACCTTATGGCGGTCTTGCGATGTCTATATACACAAGCGTGCTGGATATAGAAAGAGATGAAGATAAGATTAATATAGCACTTGAGTATACAATGGATGTTAATGGGCAGCAGATGAGCGAATGTAAGGTAAGAATTGAGATATGTAATCAGGGAAAGCTTGAATTGTAGAATATGTAGAGATATATTTATAAAATTATATTTACTAAGCAGAATTTTATAAATTATGTTTTGCAAATTGTATTTTAATTGGGGTATTGCCTTAAATAAAGTGTCGTGGTACAATGACAAACAGATTGAATAAATAAAAGCAATGACGGAAAAAGTAGTATATGCGGAGCATACAGAGAGAGCTGTGGTGGTGAAATCAGCTTATGTAACTATTATATGAAGACCATTCCTGAGCTGTGCGTAGAAGAGATTATAATTTATAATCTTGAAGCGTTACCGTGTGGCATACGTTACAGGCTGTAAGAGTGAAATAATAAGGTGGAACCGTGCAAATGCACCCTTAGGTATATGGCAGAGTGTACCTTGTGGGTGCTTTTTATATGTCAGGTAAAAAGCACATTTAACAGGTAACTAAGTCCGGACTAATACGCAAAGGAGATTAATAATAATGGTTAATTTTAAAGAAGACGAACAGTTAAGCACATTAAACCATTCTTGTGCACATTTAATGGCACAGGCAATTAAGCATCTTTATCCACAGGCTAAATTCTGGGTTGGACCAGTTGTAGCAGAAGGTTTTTACTATGATGTAGACCTTGGAGATGATGTTATCAGAGATGAAGATATTCCTAAGATTGAAAAGGAAATGAAGAAGGTAGCTAAATCGGGAAAGAAGATTATCCGTAAGGAAATCTCTAAAGAAGAAGCTATGGAAATGTTCAAGGATGATGAGTATAAGTTAGACCTTATCTCTAATCTTGAAGATGGAACAATAACTTGCTACGAGCAGGGAGATTTTACAGATCTCTGTCGTGGACCACACGTTGATAATGTTAAGTTGTGCCGTAACTTTAAGTTACTCAGACATTCAGGCGCCTACTGGAAGGGCGACAGCAACAATAAGGTTCTTCAGAGAATATATGGTGTATGTTTCCCAACACCAGAAGAACTTGAAGCACACCTTCAGGAGCTTGAAGAAGCTAAGGAAAGAGATCACAGAAAGATTGGTAAGGATATGGAACTCTTTATGGTTGACGACCTTATCGGACGTGGTCTTCCAATGTTCTTGCCAAAGGGCTATATAATATGGCAGGAGCTTGAGAACTATATTAAGGACAAGGAAAGAAAGCTTGGATACCAGCACGTTATGACACCTTGTGTTGGTACAGTTAATCTTTATAAGACATCAGGTCACTGGGATCATTATAAGGAAAATATGTTCCCAGCAATGGAAGTTGATGATGAAGCTTTTGTATTAAGACCAATGAACTGCCCTCATCATATGATGATATATGCTAACAAACTTCACTCATATAAGGATCTTCCTATAAGAATTGGAGAGATAGCACACGATTTCAGATATGAATCAAGTGGAACATTAAAGGGTATTGAAAGAGGAAGACATTTCTGCCAGAATGATGCCCACCTTTTTGTAACGCCGGAGCAGATTAAAGATGAAATATCTAAAGTAGTTGATCTTATATTCTCAACATACAAGGATTTTGGAATTACAGATTACCGCTGTGTTCTCTCACTTAGAGATCCAGAAAATAAGACTAAGTACCACGATGATGATGAAATGTGGAACAAGGCAGAAGATGCTTTAAGAGATGTTATGAACAGCCTTGGAATTGAGTATACAGAAGAAATTGGTGAAGCAGCATTTTACGGACCAAAGCTTGACGTAAATGTTAAGCCAGCTGTTGGTAATGAAATAACATTATCTACATGTCAGTTAGACTTCTGTCTTCCAGCTAAGTTCAACCTTTCATATGTTGACAAGGATGGCGAGAAGAAGACACCTGTTGTACTTCACAGAGCTATACTTGGTTCTCTTGACAGATTTATGGCATATATCCTTGAAGAAACAAAGGGTAACCTTCCAACCTGGTTAGCACCAGTTCAGGTAAAAGTAATGCCAGTTAAGACAGATAATGATGAGATTATGAATTATGCACACGAAATCGTTGATGCTCTTGAAGCTAAAAATGTAAGAGTAGAACTTGACGACAGAGCAGAAAAGCTTGGTTATCGTATGCGTGAGGGACAGATCCAGAAAGTTCCATATCTTCTTGTTATCGGATTTAATGAGCAGGAGAACAAGACAGTATCATACAGACTTCATGGACAGCAGGATACAACAACACTTGGACTTGATGAGTTTGTAGAAAAGATTGATACAGAGATAAAGAATAAAGCAAGATAATTGCGGAAATGCTTAGATAACATAATATATAATTATTATACCAGCTTTTAGAGGCACGATTATGATTAGAGCCTTTAAGGGCTGGTATTTTTATATCTATACAGGCATTTGAACTATACAACACAGATGCAGAAGCGTGCATCGGCACTGGAAAGCACAGCAGTAAAAACAGACAGTCAACAAGCGAGATAGTTAATAATATTATTAACAAGCTTCATATAGCTATCGAAGACAGCAAGAGCAGGAGGAGCCGGAAAAGGCTTTGCAGTAGTTACTGATGAGATTAGCAAGCTTGCTTCATAAAGCAGCTTATGAACAACATAACAGACGCTATGTCAGGCATAGCTACAGTTATAGACGAAAGCGCAAACGGCGTATCATCAGCCGCCTTCAATACTAACGATATTGTAAAAGACATAGCCATCATCGCTTCTGAGATAGACAACAACCAGCAGATAGCAGAAGTGCTTGATGTGCAGGCTAAGAGATTTACTAATGTGTAGATAGTGGTTGTAGATATAATACTTGGGTTTTAGAAAGATATAATAGATAATAGGTGAAAACCAGCAGGGACTTTCGCTGGCATTGAAGGGTGGCTTATGAAGGGCTGGCTTTGGTGCTGGGGATGGGGCTGCTGGTTTTCTTATTTAATAAATATATAATATGTTGGTTATAGACTTTTGTAATTCTGATTTATATAATTATATTAAAATATTGATGTAATTTATATATTTGTACATAGGATGGAGGAGAAAGAAAATGACAAAAACAGAACTTTTTCTTAAGCTTGCCGCTCCGGATAAGAATGGTGTAAGCAGATGGGTGTATGTTTCTGAATTTGTTGGTGAGTATGCAGACTTAACATTTGGAAATGGAGCTTCATGGGCAAGAAAAGAATCAACATTGGCAAAGAAATATAATGTTGAATTTTATAAGAATGATACACCAGGAAATAGCATTGACAGGATAAGGCTTAATGGATTTAATAATGGAGATTATTCGCAACACATTAATGCAGCTATAAAAAGAGAGATAAAATCAAGAAGATGTGTGGTGCTTGGAACGTCAAATCCAGAGGTTGATCATAAAAATGGAATGAAAAATGAAGCCAGAGTTATGAAGAATGAAGCTCAGAGGTTATCAGATTTTCAGGCGTTAAGTAAAGCAGCTAATGATGCTAAAAGACAGTTCTGCAAAGAGTGTATGAGAACGGGTATAAGATATGATGCTAAACAACTTGGTTATCCAATGTCATACTATAAGGGAGGTGCGAAGCACAATAATGAGGAGGATGCATGCATAGGCTGTTATTGGTATGATCCTATAGAATTTAGGAAACATCTTCAGGAGAAAAAATAAACAGAGTTATTAATGGGGGATATTATGAATATTCATGTGTTTGTTGTTAATCAGAAAACATTTAAGCAGCATTTAAAGATGAAGCACCATATGAATATATATTGAGTCATCAGTTACGATGGTATTTGCAATGGGTATGTCTATATATAGCACCTAATTTGTTAAAATATAAAAAGCCTGTGGTTATTAACCCCTTGTATATTAGCAAGAAAAACAGACAATATAGATATTATTGAAAAAATTAGAAGTGTATATCTTATAAATTCTAGTATTCAAAATGTAAGTATTGCGGCAACTGAATACATAGCATTTGACATTGTAAATAATGATATAACATTTGAAAAAGTTGTATAGAAAAAATATATAATGAAAAGGTGAGGTGGTCAGAGTGATATGTACTTTCTTTACTGAACAAACCAGTAAGAACAGTACATATCAGTGATTATTTTACTTTTTTAAATATAAAAATATATTCGTGTTTAAATATATAGAAATCATTAGTGATAGCGCGGTAACGCCATATGCCCTGTTGGTTAGATTTACCTTTTGTTTCACCAAAATTCTTAACAAGAATAGCCTTTAATAAAAATCCTCTTTCAAGGAATTGGTTCATACAATAAAATCCTAGAGGAATAACCTGGCTATTGGCATATTTGTCACCAATAACACATGCACAGTATCTGTTCTTTTCAAGATATTTAGTTGTATTATCTATAACCATTCCAAATGAATCAAGAAATTCATTAAGCGTGTGAGAATTTGAAAGGTCATTGATGTTATCAGAGAATTTTATAATATCCCAATAAGGAGGGTGCATAATAACAAATTGAAATGCGGGAATGTTAAATTGTTCCATTAGGCTGTTGATATTATAGCAACGACTGTCGCCAGTTATCACTTTGGTTATGCAGTTGTCATTATGTTCAATATTAATTAGTGTTTCGCTATTTCTGGCAACATCTGGCTGAAGTTCTATTCCAATCGAATTACGTCCCATGCGCTGGGCTTCTATAAGTGAAGTGCCTCCGCCCATAAATGGATCAAGTATCCAGTCTCCCTTTTTGGTGTATCGGGTAAATAACTGGCGAGGTATCTGTGGAACAAAGTTGCCATGATAGTCGGGTGAATGAACGCCAGAGTTATCGCGTTTGTCTATTATCCATAAAGAATCAGTGTTGATATCGTTATATTCTTTCCAACATTTTGGATCTAAATCGTTATATCGAGCCATTAAAATCTCCTATTGTTTAATTAAGCAATGTAAATATTCTGTTGTGGAGGAAGCAGCAATATTTCTGTTAGTTTCCTTGTCTGCTTTAAACCTTTTATATTCCTTGGTGTAAAAGGAATATTCGCCGTATTGAGACATTATATCTTTAATAGTGTCTAAAGACATAAGACCTTCGTTATTGTAACTTAAGAAAATGTATTTAAAATCAGAATGTCTGATTAAGTCATCAAATGCGTTACATACAGTACGTTTAGAACAAAAAAGGCTTTTCTGGTTACTTGAATCACGCAGTCCGGTCTTTCCGCTTAGTACAGGATTGTCATATCGTGCAATAGTTTCTAAAACGTGATAATTAGAACAATATTGTCTTGAATTGTATGGCGGGTCAAGATACAAAACATCGCCTTTAATGTCGCGTATTAATTGGTTGATGTCCTGATTGTATGCTTTACCAGCAGTTCCGTTAATAACAGGAAGCAATTCTAATTTAAAATCCTTTTGAGCTGATTTTTTAATCTTTTTAAGGAAAGCACCGTAAACAGATGCGGTGTTGGCGTATTTGTCTATTGAATTAATAAGACTGGCAAGATAATAATAATATGTATGCGAATCAATTTTATTATTATCCTTAAGGCGCTCTAATTCTATTCTTATGGCATCACATTTTTTACCATTATAATTAGTGAAGTAATTGCGGCCAGAGCCAGATCCTTCACAGTAGTTATTATATATAAATCCTTCGACTGGTTCTAGATTATTAAAATATGACAAAAGCTCTGAATTCAATTCGGGGGTGTTCTCAATATAATGCTTGCTTAGAACATAGCTGTAATACTGAATATCATTGGAAATGACAGAGCACCCCTTAGCTTTATATGTCTGTCCTACGATTCCTGTTCCGGAAAATAAATCAGCAAAAATGTAATTATCGCCATTATGATATCCGGTTACATCTGCAATAGTTGTTTCTAAAAAGTCTAAAAGAGAATATTTAGAACCTATATAATTCATGACTTTGCTCCTTTGTTATTGTTGGAGTTATCATCTGGATTATCAGGTAAAAATACTAATATATCGTTAGGTGTGCAATTCAAAGCGTTACATATACTTTCGACTTTATCAAGCGCAATATATTGTCCAGTCTTAATCTTACTAATAATATTCGCAGATATATGAGCTTCACGCATTAACTGAGAGTGCGAAATATCACGTTCTATTAACATATGTTGTAATTTTTTGTAGCATACTGACATTAGAAATACTCCTTAAATTTATATTATATAGTTTATCATATAAATGTGAAAAACACAACTGATATATGAAAATTAATATAAAAATATGAAGAATATCAAGAGATTTTAAATGGTGTTGTATGCGGTGATATGATAAAATGTTAAAAGTGATTAATAAGAATACTACGAATGGAAAGATGAAAAATAGGGAATGTGTATAATCGTTAAAATGTGAGGAACAATCGTTAAAAAGTAGCAGTAACCTAACAGTTTCCAAATTTTGCAATAACAATACAAATGTATTGAAATAGAAATGATTTAGCATTATAATGAAGAAAATAGATGGAAGCGAGGTGTTGAATATGGCTAGTACAATTCAGGTCAGAGTAGAAGATGAGTTAAAGAGTAAATCAGATGCACTATTTAAGGATTTAGGAACAGATACAACAACAGCAATCAGAATGTTTTTAACCCAGGCAGTTGCGACAAATGGATTTCCTTTTGAAATAAAAAGGCAGACAGAATCAAATCCATATGCACCTATGACGGAGGCTGAAATGCTTGCAAAATTGGAAAAGTCTAGAGAACAAGGGATGTTCAGAGATGCAGATCTTGTAGTTTCTGATATGAGGTTGAAGTATGGATTATAAGATTGTTTTGATGAGGGATGCAGAGGAGGATCTTGATAGATTCATCACATATCTTTTGTTTGAAAAGAAAAATGAACAGGCTGCAAGAAATTTATTAAATGATTTCGAAGCAACAAAAACAAGTCTGTCAAATGTTGCTGGAAGTCTGAAACTTTGTGATAATCCCCAATTAAGAGCGTTAGGATATCGAAGAATTAATTTTTTATCACATCGATATTTTATGCTTTATCGTATTGAAAACGATACTGTTTATGTGGATAATATTTTTCATGAATTACAAGATTATGAAAATAAAATGAATTAAATACTGGAATATAAAATCCTGCCCAATGGGGCTGTCTCTTATTTTTTAACATGATTTAGGAGTTAGCTTAGATGGGGAGGATTTTTTGAATTAAAAAAATAATGTTTTCGTATTAAGAGATTCCATAAATGGGATAGGAAATTTGAATAAGGTCAATAATCTTTTGAAAAATATGTTAAAGAAAGTTAGACAACAAAATAAGGAAAAATTACAAAGGCACTCAGGCTTGGATGGTTTGAGTGTCTTTTTGCTAGTGAAAAAGTGATTGATATGGTATAATATTAATGAATATTTTGAAACTTTTCTGTACATTTTTGATCAAACAATTAAGAATATGAATGAAATTTGTAAAGAATATAATAAAAATATGAGAGTAGGTGAAAGATGGAAAGAGATGCAAAAGAAGTAGACCAGAAACTTTACCGTATTGTACGAAAAAAGGAAGTCATGTAAGTACCAAGATAAATCCAGATGGTACGAAAGTGGCTTTGCAGTTTACAGATGATAATAATGATTTGATGGAAGAAATAAATTTGTTACTTGAACATAAGAATAAGGGAATATGGGACTCTGCTTCCTATGCGATATTATCTGCGTTTCGTGCTGGTGAATTTATTATTGAAGGAAAAAGAGTTTCAATTGAAATGTGTGTAGACAATGCCTGGATATGTTGATATGATTGAGGATTTAACAAGTAAATTCCCTCTTTCAGAGCCACAGATTGTCGGAGAACAGAATCAGAAAGATTTCATTGCTCTATTTGGAGCCATTCTTCGAATGAGAAATCTTCTTGTTGCCTTCGATGAATTTAAAGAAAAGGAATTATTAACAGAACGAGATTTACAGGATTATCTTGGTCGTTACCAGGATTTAAGAGATGAATGGAAACGCAAGAGAGAGAATGGCGAAAGCACAGATATTACTGATGATGTAGTATTTGAGGTTGAGTTAATCAAGCAGATAGAAATTAACATTGATTACATTCTTAGGCTTGTTAAGAAATACCATGACGCTCATTGTGAGGATAAAGAAATCCTTATTACTATCAAAAAGGCTATTGAAGCAAGCCCGGAACTTCGTAGTAAGAAAGAACTTATTAATGCTTTCATCAATGGCATAAATGAAGTAGATGATGTCATGATTGAATGGCACGATTATGTTGTAGAGATGCGAGAACAGGAATTGGTTATCATTATTGAGGAAGAAAGACTGAAAGAGGATGAAACTCGTAAGTTCCTTGAGAATGCATTCCGTGAAGGCGAAGTAAAAACAGTAGGTACAGACATTGATAAGATAATGCCTCCTGTTAGTCGTTTCGGTGGTGGCAACAGAGCAGCTAAAAAGAAAACAGTCATAGACAGACTAAAAGCATACTTTGATAAGTTCTATGGTGTTGGTGGAGCTGCAAAGTTTACGAAAGAGGATACAGAAAATCGCACATGAAAATTTGACCAAAATACATAAAGAGAGGAGTATTGAATGGCAGAAAAGAAAATAAAAAACGAGAAAAATGTATATAAAGAGTTTTGGGAACTTGCTAATCAAGCACAAGATTTAGCAGATACTGGAAATTATGATGTAGATATGTTAATATCTGCATGGAAACATCAATTGACTGCAGCAAATTTCTTTTACGGAAAACTTGTAAAAAAAGAACCAAGCCAGGATGCAAATAAAGTATATTATTCGCTTAAGACGGAGCCAAAAGAACATCAGTTGGTTTATACTCAGATAGGAAGGGGTTATTCAAAAGAATTATTTGATCCTCACTGGTGCTATGTATTAAAGCATTGTGGTACAAAGCTTATAGTAATTCCTGTTACATCAATAAAATCAGATTCCAGCACACTTGTTGCACCATACGAATATGATATAGAAGAGGATGGGGGTATAAATGGAAGGATGCACTTAGATGATATGAGATGCATTGATAAGATGAGAATCATTGAGAAAAAAGGCTACATATCTGTTATCACTAAACGAGAAGATATTGAGACTGCCGTTGAGAACTTTTTTGGATTCTCATCAAAAACTATTGACGCTGAAGAATAAATGTGTTAGAATTAGAGCAACTTAAAAAAGAACCCTTAAGTGGGCAAACAAAATGTATAGTCATTAACTTGACAATATTAGAGCAACGAGTAATCGTTGCTCTTTTAATTTTTAATCCTTTTTATAGAATGGTGTTTCGTAGCCGTCTGCTCTTAAACATAATCCCTCAATCCAATCTGGAGTCCTTCCCATCTGTTCACAGATAGCATTAAGGTCTGTGTCCATTGGAGTTTCGATGATGAGTTCGTCATGGACATGACCAACGATAAAGCAGTGGGAGAGGGGACGCATGGCATAGCATAATATATCCCGGCTAATTGCCTGAACGATATTCTCCACGAACTTGGGACCGTAACTTTCGATGCGCTCCCATTTTTTATTTGTGTCGACACCTTCATAGGTTACGGATTCTCCACCGAACTTGTTCTCGCTAATCTTGGGTTTGATATAGCAGAGCCTTCTGCCGGATGGTAAAGCAATAAATAACATACCACTCTGATAAATAAATCGGATTCCGTGTGTTTCTGTAGCTGTTCTCTGCTTGATAGCAGTTTTTACAGCATCATCAACATCCCACCAAAACTGGACAATGTTAGGGTTAGCAAATCTCCATGAATTGACAAGTGGCTGTAATTCTTCTTCGGTCAGTCCCATATCCAAAGCACCCATAGCGGTCAACGCTCCAACGGATCCACCGTATCCAAGTGCCAATTCAGCAATTTTACCTTTGGCTGTGCTTTCGTCCTGTGTTTTATCTGCCTGTTGTTCCGTTGAATTGATTGCGTCTTTTGCTCCGTCCTCAACGCTGTCCTTTGCTCCTGTGTTTCCAAAGATAGCGGCCAGAATAACAACAATTATTACCCAAAACCACCACTTCTTGAAAATAAGTTTCTTGCCATTGCTTTTGGTTGCTTTATCTTTCATAATGCCATACCTCCAAGTTTGATTGATATTAGCATTATAGCAGAGTGTAACACAAAAGTACAGTGTAAAATCAACTCACTATTGTGTCATAGTTTCGAGGCACTTGTCAATACTATAATGTAATCAAAACCAATGGAGGATTTGCATTATGGAGAAATTTATCGTGACACCTAAAGAAGATAAATCTGTCACAATGACGATACGCATAGATAGAGCCTTGCAAGAGGAATATAACGATTTAGCAGCGAAAACAAATCGTTCCCGTAATGAACTTATCAGCATGGCTTTACAATATGCTTTGGACCACATGGAATTGAAAGATGAATGATGACTAAATGAGAGCCTTTGGATTTTGTCCTCTGGCTCTCAATTATTTATGCGTTCAATCGTAAGAACTCATTTACCTTTGTTGCTACTTCCTCTTGCTGTTCCTCAAAACTGTGAGCATAGATATTCATTGTGGTTGAACAGGTTGAATGTCCTAATGTCTTTGATATTTCAATGATGTTGACTTCCAGATAGTTAAGCAGGGTAGCACAGGAATGTCTCAATCCATGAAGTGGAATAATCGGCAATTCCTCTAATCCCTCGGTCTTTGCTTTGTCTGGATTATTTTGCACCCACTCATTATAACGGTATAAATGCTTTGTGAAATACTGATAAGGTGTTGTATGCCCCATGAGTTTTCCGTCTGCTTGAATGAATAGGTTTCCACCATTGTTCAAATCGCCTTGCCATGCAGTACCATGACTAAATCGTGTTTGTATGTACTCAATGTGATACTGCTTCAAAAGTGGGATTACATCATCTGGTATAGATACTTTTCTGACAGATTTCTTTGTCTTAGGCTCTTTATAATCAAATCCGTTTTCTGTCATACCCACCGATTTAGAAATAGAGATTTTCTTCTCCTTAAAATCAATGTCATTCCAATGCAAAGCAAGTGTTTCGCCTTTTCTGAATCCACAGAATAATGAGAGAGTGAAGAACACCTTATATTGTGTAGGCACAGTATAGGATTCTGTGTACTCATTCACATAATACGGTTTTCCTGTATCGTCAACACGCTGATGGCCTTTATAGGTTACCTCGTATGACATATCCAGAGATTTCATAAACATCAATGCTTGCTTTGGAGTAAAGAACTTCAAGCCTGTTTCTTCATCTTTCCTTTTTGGCTTTTGTGCGTCTTGGCAAGGATTATTCTCAATCATGCTATAACGCTTGGCTGTCTTAAATATCAGATTCAACACATTAGCAAATCTCTTTATAGTGCCTGTGGAATAATCATCAACCAGAGTTCTGTAAAATGCTTCAATGTGTGGTGTTTTGATATAAGCAACCTTATCTCCCTTAAAGTAGGGAATGATTCTGCTTTCCAATACCTGTTTATATCCTGCGTAGGTACCGTAAGCAATGTTATCTTTAACACTCTCAAGCCATTTGTATGCAAAATCTTCAAATGACATTTTTTCTGCGTTGTAGTCGTAACCATATTTCAGCTTATCTTCCATATCCATGGCATACTTCTTCGCTTCTCGTTCTTGTTGTTTGGGTGTTGCTGACTGATTGACTGAATATGTAAGATTCTTAACCAGTTTGTTTCCCTTTTTATCGTATCCTTGACAGATAACTATGCGATACACAACTCTACCGCTTTTGTAATGTTGCACTCCATGCTTGACACATTCAACTGCTTTAATATCTCGTTGGAGTAATTACCTTTCATGTGTTTTTTTAGATATGCTTTCATGTATTCGATAACCTTATCACTAATCAAATCTATCTGAATACAATCAGATAACTGAAATGGTTGAATGTTGTTTGGTCTTACTGCGTGTGGTAGATTTACATAAGCAGAGACTTTACCACCTAAGCACTCAATCCATGCAATATCTTTGCCCGATTCATTAGTTAGAGTTTCCTTTGGAAATGTTACAGTTTCCAAGCCTTTTATTGTAAGTTGCATTTGGAAGTTGATTCCGTCTGCACCTTGTAGTTTTTTCTTTCCCATTTTCACACCTCGCCCATTGCTTTCTTTATATCTTTAATCAGTGAAGCGGTTTCTTTGATAATTTCTTCAATTAAAGCAATGTAGCTTTCTGCATAATAGTTTCTTTCATCATTCCTTGCTCCGTTCATATTCAATACCTCACATTCTTTGCTCACATATATTCATCAATGCAATCCACATCAATGCTGTTCAAGATTTCCCTTAACTTGATAAACTCTTCCTTAGAGAAAGTGATACCACGCAAAGGATACTGCAATCCGTCCCTGTCAGATACTCGCCATGCTCTAATATCAAACACGGGATTCTTGTCATTCCATTTTACAATCGACACTTCCTTTGAGAATCCACGAAAGCCTACCATGATAGTGTCAATATGTTCCTTTACTTCGTACTCGGTAACCTTACCAGCATTACACGCAAATTCATGCTTATTTGTTTTGTTATCCATTTTCCTTGTTCCTTTCGTTTTCTATTTGATTTTGGGCAATAAAAAAAGAGAAGCCAGTTAAACCTCGTCTAAAGGTAACTTCGCTTCTCTAAGCATTCAAAATATTAAATTAACTGGTCTTTTCCAACCTGTATATATTATACCACATTATTTTCTGAAAGTACATAGGTAAAATAAACTTTTTTCCTTATTTTTCCGACAATTTTCTTGAGGTTATTTTTATATATAATCCTCAGATTAACCAGATTGACCCCAGATTGATTTTAATGGATTGACCTATATTTTATATATCATATTCCTAAAAGTCAATTCTGGATTATCTGAGAACATCAGATAATATCCCTTAAATAAACAGTAATACAATAGTATAAAGTTGATACGGTTATCATTAAAATACACAGAAAATTGAGGGCAAATAAACTGAAACTTATTTGTTCAGTTTTGCATTGTGTAGTATGAGCAGTAATTGTCATAAAAGCCTTTAACTGCAATACTTTGTTGACCTTTTCTACCTTGCAAAAAGTAAAACTCAATGCTATGCTTTTGCTATATCGCTTGTGATGTCAGTATTACGCTTGCTGAACAAACAAGCACAATCTTAAAAACATTGATTTACAACGAAAGGTTCGTTTTCGTGTAAAAAA
Source organism: Lachnospira sp. (assembly GCA_050874785.1). Lineage (GTDB taxonomy): Bacteria > Bacillota > Clostridia > Lachnospirales > Lachnospiraceae > Lachnospira. The sequence goes on along the minus strand of JBNMLJ010000031.1, from coordinate 378 downwards.
AGAATACGATTACTCTCGTGAAAAGATTGACCATAAATATCGTCTAGGTCGACAGTATCACGATTTTCAGGATTATATGGAGCTTCATCCTATGGCTTCAATCGTTGAAATGGACACAGTTATTGGTACATCTGGTGGCAAGGGTGGCAAATGCTTCCTTACTTTACTATTTAGAACCTTTAATTTTATGCTTATTTACCTGCTCCCTTATAAAAGAGTCCAGTATGTTAATGAAGTTTTTCAGGATTTAAAAAAGACATTAGGTGATTTTGAATTTTCCAGACTTTTTGAAGTTATATTAACTGATAATGGAACTGAATTTTCTGACCCAGAAAGCATTGAACTTTCTTCAATAAATGGAGAAAGGTTGTCATATGT
>JBNMLJ010000030.1:0-41982 GCA_050874785.1 Lachnospira sp. | reverse complement strand
TATATATACGGTATACAATAAAACTTATTTATATATGTGTATAGTATATTTTTAATGTAGAATATAATACGAAAAGGAGAAAATATGCAAAAAACAAAAAAGAAAGTCTTATATGTGGCAATGGCTATGCTTCTTGTTGTATTGCAGTTATCGACTGTTATAACAGCATTTGCCGCAGATAAGACAGCGTTAAAGGTAAAGGATATAGGTGATTCTAACCTGTATGCAGTTCTTGCGTCATTATGTGATAATAGTGGCAATAATGGCGGAATACTTTACAAAGAAGATGCTGAAAATCTTACATCTATTACTCTAAATTATTCATCTATATATGAGAATGTATCTAAGATTGAATCATTTGAGAACCTTGCAAAGTATTGTCCTAATATCACCTATATTTATGAATCCGGCAATGTGTCTTCTACAGCAAGAGAATCATTCCTTAAGGAAATCGTTAAACTTGATAAGTTGTCACGCTTAAGTACTTATGTAAGAGATAATGATACAATATCAGCAAATGAACAGGTTGATATTATATTTAACAAGAGTAATATTGATAAGCTTGCTACTGTTGATTTGGATTTCTATACATCAAATAGCAACAGTAAGCTTGATATTGATATGTCAGGTGTTGAGAAGCTTTCAAATGTTACTAGTTTACAGTTATATGTATCATCATCATCTATTAATTTAACAGGTCTTGATACAGCAGTTGCTAAGTTAAGTAAGCTTAATGAACTTCGTTTAACAGGATATATGGGATACGACATACAGAGTGTCCTTAATGTAGTTAATAATAATGTTAAGTATTTAGATATTGAGCGTTATAGCAACATCGATGGTAATAATATTTCATTAGATGTATCTAAGTGGCCTAATTTATTCTCACTTTCACTTCAGAATATTGATGAGATAAAGGGAATTAATACACTTACTGATAATCTCTATAGTTTGAACTTAACAAATAGTGGTAATGTTGAGAGAACTATTGCATTAGCAGATATCCCTGATAATGTACATAATTTGACAATATCAGGTTATAAATTTGCAGAGGGTACAACGCTTGATAAGTTTCCAACAGATACACAAAGCTTACGTATTTCAAATTCAGATATAACAGCAGTTAATAATCTGGATAAGCTTGAGAACCTTTCTACTATTGAGATAACTAATTGTAAGCTTACAGATGTTCCAGTATTACCAGAAAGAATTTATACACTTGATTTATCTAATAATAATATATTAAGCATAAGTAATATGGAAGATGCCCCAATAGGTACATTAAAGATTTATAATAATAATCTTGAAAGTACAAAGGGTATTCCAACAACATTGACAACTTTAGATGCTCATAACAATAAGATTAGTGATCTTACAGGAATAGATAAGGCTTCTAATCTTACAACATTAAATTTATCAAATAATAAGATAGCAGCACTTCCTGATCTTAGTGCATCTAAATTAAATAATAATACAAGATATAGTTCAGCTTCATTTTATGGATATGACTATTATTATTTTAGTATTGCAGGTAACCTTTTAACAGAGGAAGCCATTAAAGGAAAAGTACCAGAAGTATGCCAGAATGATAAATATTGGATGTATGCAGCTACAACAAGATCAACAGAGTCAGGAACTACATATTTTGAAAAGATTAACAATGAAATCATTTCAAAGCTTATAGAAAATGGCAATAGTTATAGTATATATACTTCACAGCAGAGTGTTGACTTTGATGAAGAACTTGTTTCATACATCAAAGAAAAGAATGCTAATGTTTATTTATATTATGTTAACGATGGTATAGTAAGTGACCGTGTAAGTATATATGGTAATCAGTTATCAGATGATACTAAGTCATTTACAGTAGCTTTTAATAATGCAGAAGTTAATCCATATATTGACCAGATTAAAGAAGCATTTTCAGCATATGGAGAAGTAGAATATAGTATTGCCGTTCCTGAAAAGAAAGAGTCAGGAATTACAGGCGTTACATATGGTGGATATATAAGCTTAAAATTCAATAACAAAGATGAAAAATATCATTGTTATGAATTCAATAAGGATAATAATACTTTCAGATTTATGGATACATATTCAGGTTCATCATCTGTAAGTTATAGCAATAACAATGCAGGACAGATTCGTTTCTTTGTTGCAGACAGCAAGGATTCGTTAATGGATACTGAAAAAGTAACTAACAAATATGGCAGCTATACAGATTATGACTGCTATAATGTATTCAATGATGATGTAGTAAATGGTATTATTTCAAATAATAATGGTTATACATATTACAGCAGTGCATATTATGCAGGTGATAAGATTAGCTTATCAAAAGAAGCAGCAGAAAAGCTTATATCAGCAAGACGTAGAATTTCTGTGACAGCTTTTGATAAAGTTAGTAAGACATCTGGAATGACAGTTGAATTCGATGGTTATTTCCTTAATAATGAAGCTGTTTCTGTAGATATACCTAAGATTACATTAAGTAAAGATGCAAGCACATTATCAACTACATTTGCAGGCGGAACACCTGAATATGTATATAAGGTAGGAACTATACCATCAGTTAAGGGTGTAAGCTTTAGAAGCTCATTCTACAATTCAAGTGATGGAAGATTTAACGTATATGCTGTAGATGATGGAAGCTGTATTCCAGTGGTACAGAGAACATACGGATATACAAAGAGCTTTACAGAAAGTGATTCTAATAGTGAATACTTCACAATATCTTTAGATAATGATAACTTTATAAAGACTGCAACAGTATTAGGTGGAGATTATGATGGTACAGAATATTCATATATTGCTAATCCTGATGTTCAGACAATAAAGAATATCGTTAAATACAATGCTAAGAAAAATATATCATCATCAATTAATGTATGCACAGATAAGGTTATATTTGATGCTGAGACAATTAATATGATTAAGAATGCTGAGGATGCAGGCATAACAGTTAACTTCTATGATTCTAACATCGGAAGAAGTGCAGGCTCAGCTACAACTTCAACATACAAGCTTGAAAATGTTGAAGCTAAGGATGTTACTATAGAAAGACCAGCAGTTGAAATCACATCAAGCAATGCTGATTTTGAGAAGGTTATAGATCCAACATTAGCAGTAAGATATGTATCAGCAAGCAGTGCATTAGCAGATGGATTTACATATAGATTTACTGATCCAACTGTATTAAATGCTAAGTTTGATAATGAACAGACTTATGTAAAGCTTTCATTAGTAGATGGTAAGTTATTAAGAAGCGGATCTTTAGTTCCAAGCAGAACTATCGTTGTAGAGAAGAATACATATGCTTTAGTTCGTTCGGCAGATTACTCAACACCAGGTGATACACCAAGCACACCTAGTGATACACCAAGTACACCTAGTGACACACCAGACGAACCAGAACAGCCAAGTGAGCCAGAGCAGCCAAGTGAGCCAAGCCAGCCAGAGCAGCCATCTGATAATGGCGATACAACAGGCAAGAATGTTGAGGCAGAAGTTATCTCTGCGGATAAGCTTACTAATGTAGAAAATGTAAACAATGAACTTACAGAGCGTTTAACTAATTCATCTCTTTCAGAGGTAAGCATTGTAAGTGCTAAGGCAGCTCCTACACTCAGCTCTAATGTATTCTCTAAGATGAAGGAAAATCAGAAAGACATTACAGTCGGTGTAACAGATGAGAATAACAGACTTCAGTATCAGTGGAAGTTCAACAGTGATACAATTACACAGCCAGATATGGATATTGATTTAACTATTTCATTTGATACAGATAGAGAAAATGAAGTTAAGGAACTTACAGGACGTGATGATCTTATGTATCTTTCATTCAGCCATCACGGAGCATTACCTGGACCAGCTACAATCAAGACTTATGTTGGTAACAAATATAAGGACGGAGATATAGTATACCTTTACTACTTCAATGAAGAACAGAACAGAGTTGAATCAGTAGGTGGTGTTAATAAGGGACTCGTTGTTAAAGACGGATATGTTGAGTATACAATTACTCACTGCTCATTATACTTCTTATCACAGGAAACAGCAGAGGTAGTTAAGGCTGTTGACCCAGATACAGCAGATAATAATGAACAGATAGCAGATGTAGCAGATGTGGCTGATACAGCAAAGGATTCAGCTGCAACAAGTGATACAACAAGAATATTTTTATATGTTCTTGAAACATTAATGGCAGCAGCATTAGTTGCAGGGCTTGTAGTTGTTGATGTAAAGAAGAACAAAATTAAAAGATAATTAATATGATTATCAATAATGTTCTTTGTTAAGAACTAACGTAAAAGCTTATATAAGGCTCGTCAGGAGTTATGTGGCAAATCCTATAAAATAAGCCGGTATAATTGTAGCTTATCAAATGGCTATCATTATACCGGCTATTATTATATTAGTCTTATATGACAAATATTATGTTGTTACTTAGTTCAGCTACAGCAGGAAATTCTCTATGCGCTGTGAGTTGTTATATTAGAATATTAGATTAACAGTATGTATTACTTAATGGCTTCTGCCAGCTTAGTCATATTGGCAATATCTTCATCCTTCATAGTAGACTTGATAGTTACTGTATCACCACATATGGTTATGTTCTTCATTCCCTCAAATGCTGCCTTCATACATTTGCCAGCAGTAGGTGCCCACGAACCATTTTCGATAATTCCGACTTTACGGTTCTGGTAAGCTTTGTGTGAAAGACGGTTAAGGAAGTCTTCCATAGGTGGGAACACACCGCCATCATACGAAGCGGCGGCAACAATAAGCCTGCTGTACCTGAAAGCATCTTCAACTGCTTCTGCCATATCATCTCTTGTAAGGTCGGTAAATGCAACTTTGTTATATCCCTGCTCTTTAAGAATATCAACCATCTTTTCGGCAGCTGTCTTAGTATTACCGTGGATAGAAGCACAGGCTACAAGTACACCATCATCTTCTGGCTCATAACTGCTCCAGGTAAGATACTTTCCAATATAGAATTCAAGATTATCTTTAAGTACAGGACCATGGAGAGGGCATATAGTCTTGATGTCAAGTGTAGAGGCCTTCTTAAGTAAAGTCTGTACAGGAGCACCATATTTTCCTACTATATTAAAATAGTATCTTCTTGCTTCACAGGTCCAGTCTTCATCGGCACTTAATGCTCCAAATTTGCCGAAAGCATCAGCAGAGAAGAGTACTTTTTCGGTTGTTTCATATTCAAGCATAACCTCTGGCCAGTGAACCATAGGAGCCATAATGAATTTCAGGTTGTGAGTTCCTAATGATAATTCCTGTCCCTCTGCAACGGTAATACATTTGTCATCAAGATTATCAATAGCAAAGAACTGAGGAAGCATAGCTTTGGCTTTAGCGCTAAGTACAAGCTTGGCATCTGGATATTTGTCTGAAAGTGCTTTGATATTAGCTGCGTGGTCAGGTTCAAGATGTGAGATTACAATATAATCAACATTTCTTCCAGCAAGAACATTAGAAAGGTTATTAAACCATTCCTCCGACTTTCTTGCATCTATTGTATCCATAACTGCTACCTTTTCATCAAGAATTACATATGAATTATAGGAAATGCCGTTAGGAATGATATACTGGCTTTCAAATAAATCCAAAGTAGTATCATCAGCTCCTATATATTTAATTGATTCAGAGATTGTTACATCACTCATAATTAAGTCCTCCTTATTAATGTTTAGTAATATTGCTGGTTATTCAGTATTATTTGTTAGTTATATAGTATACTAGCTGTTTAATACTGTCTGCCAGTTATTTAGCAATTATTATTGATTCTCTAACTGGCTCTTTAGTGAATTGATTAATTCATCTTCTGTATTAATATCTTCATCAGCAAGATTAATACAAGCTGTTGAAATCTCAAAAGGTATCTTATTGCTTCTGAATAAAATGTGTTCAGGAATGGTTGAAGCTATAAGATTATTAATTCTTTCTTGGAAATCTGAATATTTAAGGTTAGTGTCTAATATAAAGAATAAATCTTTGTTATAGCGTACAAGCATTAACTCGCTGTCAGATATATCCTTGAAATCATGTGTAATTAAATTATACAGACAGCATACAATTCCGTTAGAAGCAATATCACCGTATTCAGCTATAGTGTCAGCAAGATTGTTAATCTTTACAAATGCTGCATTAGACTGGTGGTTCAGCTCTGCTTTATACAATTCATAAGGAAGATGTTCTGAAAGATAAGAACGGTTGTAAGCACCAGTTTCCTCGTCAAGCAGAAGTTTCCTATTGGTATCTCGTACCAGAGATATTAAAGTGTTATTAGCATTGCCAGCTTCAAGCTGTCGGTATGTGTATGAGAAATGTTGGACGTTTTCAAGAACAAGCAGGGAATTATTGACTTTTACTGGCCGCGAAGTGACATGATATACAGTGTCTTTGCTTACATCAAGTTTGGATTGTATATTACCAGTAAGAAGAGCTCTTGCAGAAGTGCAGTTAATACATTGAAAATTACATTTCCAGGTGTCATAACAGGAAGTCTGCGTATCAGATGATGTCAGACAATTATCATTAATATCAACAATCTCACATTTGAATGGATTGACAAGTCGAACTACATCATATAGTGGTGATAGCAGTTCTATTTCTTTTTTTAGTTCTTCTAAAGTATATTCGACAATTTCACTCATACTTAAAACCTCATTTCCTGTGTTAAAATATACAGAGTAATATATAACATAGTATGTTATATATATAAATCTGTATAACTGTATCTATGATATAATGAGCACAAAAGTGCTCATCTTAAAAGTTCCTTGCGGAACTTTATATGCGCTGAAAAGCTGCGCAAAAATTATGATATAGTAATATTCACAATATTTTATATATCCGTATTCATACATAACATAGATTGTATAAATTTTAGCACATTTAATTAAGCTTGCCAATTGAAAATTTGCATAAATAATAGATAATTCAACAAATTATTCAATTTTGTAAATACATTTATTGACATTTAATTATCAAAAATGTACTATCAATGTATTAAGCGAAAGGACGTGGGCATATGATTGATAATGTATTGCAGATATCAAGAGAACAGATAGAAAAAGCAATTGCTATATTAAATCCCTGTATGAATGATTATCTTTATGTATATGATCTGATAGATGATTATTATGTGATTTCAGGTCACGCAGTTGACAGATTTATTCTTCCAGGAGATAAATTCTATGATGCAGCGGCAAAGCATAAGGAATTCGTATATGCAGATGATTATGAAATGCTTAGTCAGGAGCTTCGGGATATAAAGGACGGCAAAAAAGTATTTCATAATATGAAATACCGCTGGTTAGATAAGAACCACAATCCAATATGGATTAATTGCAGGGGAAGCGTGTTGTTTGATGATGGAAGACCACATTATCTTATGGGTTGTATTAATGAGATTGGTGTTAAGCCAGAGGCTGATAATGTAAGTGGATTGTTAGGAGATGCAGGACTTGCTGATTATATCAGGGAAGCATATGCTGTTTCAGCACCTGAAGGCTTTATAATAAGGATAGGAATAGATAATTTTAGTGCCATTAATACCAATTATGGTATGGCTTACGGAGACTATATATTAAAGAAGACAGCAGATTGCATATCAAGAACCCTTAATTCTAACCAGAGGCTTTTTAAGCTTGTATCAGATGAGTTTATGATTGTTGATTTCAGCGGAAGCGATATAACAGAAGCAATTAAAATATATATGAATTGCAAAAAGAATGTCAATCGATTTATAGAGGATAATAATTACAAAATAATGTATACATTATCTGCGGGAGTTATTGATGCATCACATATAAAAGAAGATGATGATTCATATATAAAATTGTCAGAATTTGCATTAAAGCAGGCGAAGGACAGCGGAAAGAATACATATTATATATATAGAAATGAGGACTTTGAGAGTTACAATAGGAGAAGGGTTATTAATACAGCACTTCATAATGCGGTAGATGATGACTTTGCAGGATTTGAAGTATACTACCAGCCTATTGTTGACACGAAGACTTACAGGCTTATAGGCGCAGAAGCACTTATGAGGTTTTTTATGCCTGACCCAGATGGTGGAAGTCCGCAATTTGTATCACCTGTTGAGTTCATTCCGCTGTTAGAAGAAAGCGGACTTATTATACCAGTAGGAAAATGGATATTAGAGCAGTCGGCCAGACAGTGTGCTATATGGACAAAGCAGATAGAGAATTTTCGGATAAATGTCAATGTATCATATATTCAGGTTATTAAAAGTGATGTGTTCACAGATATTATGGCGGCTATCAATGACAATGGAATAAAGCCGTATAATATAGGAATAGAGCTTACAGAGAGTGGTTACTTAGACTCCAATACACATTTTAGTGAATTGTGGTCAAAACTTAAGAATAATGGTGTTATAGTTATTCTTGATGATTTTGGTACAGGATATTCTAATCTTCACTGCCTTAGTGATTTAAAGCCTGATTATATTAAGATTGACCGTTCATTTACATTGAAAGCTCTTAAGAACCATTATGATTATGAATTGCTTACATATATAATCCAGATGACGCATAGTCTGTCGCTTTCGTTATGCATAGAAGGTGTTGAGACACCAGAAGAACTTGATGAGTTAAGAAGAATTAATCCAGACTATATACAGGGATATTTATTTGGAAAGCCTTATCCAGCAAATGAATTTGATGAAAGATTTATGTAGTGCTTGGTATAGGTTAATTGATAATGAATATTTATGCAACAGGCAGAAGATGTGCATGGTGAATATGTTTTTAATAAAGTGCTTGACATTTTCTGATTAATTATATTAGAATAACCCTCGCAACTTAATAATAGAGGGTATATAATTGGAAACGCACATTCCTTCTGGAATGATAACGAACAACACAAAGCTGTTATTGCAGTTAGTGTATTAATTATCATTTCAGGAGGATTTTTTTATGCCTAAAAATTTATTTCAGGAAGTTGTATTCACTATTATGATGGTATTTATAATGGTATATGCAATGATTTGTTACAACATTTCACTTAATATGGGAGGAATGAGCAATGAAGTATTTCTTCTTGCATTTCACGAACTTATAATAATGGGACCAATTGCTTTTATACTTGATATGGCATTTGTTGGAAAGTTAGCCAAGGCGAAGGCTTTTAAGATTATCAATCCACAAAAGGATAATCCATTTTTCTTAGTTATGGCAATATCTGTTATATCAGTTATATTTATGTGTCCACTTATGAGCCTTGCCGCTACAATTCTTTTCAAGAATGCCGGGGTGCAGTTTATTGCAGTATGGTTCCAGACTACAGTTATGAACTTCCCAATGGCTCTTTGCTGGCAGTTATTCTTTGCAGGACCAGTTGTAAGATTTTTATTTGGTTTAATTTTTAGAGATTAATATAGTGCATTTTGTCAGAAATTAGTGTATAATATCTTGAATATAGTGATACAGGGTTAGGAGAGACACTGTATTAGAAAAGGAGGCACTAATATAATGAAAGACAATAATGTTGTAAAAAAGCTTATACTTGCGGCAGCAGGTTTTATAGCACCAATATTAATCGTTATGATTATAATATTCACATTACTTAATAAGAATATTATTAATGTATTGACTGCTTTTGTATTAACTATAGTTGTATTTGCTATACTTGTTGTGTTAATTCTTAATATTTTAAGAAGCATAGTTGTTCCGTTAAGGGGAGCAATGACAGGTACTGCGGCAAGTGATGACAAGGTTGCTGAAAAGATTAAGAAGGTTTCTGAAAGAAATGATGAGGTTGGAGAAATTGTCCGTAATGTGACATCTGTATTTGAAGGGATTACGGGAACAGTTGCAGCAATCAGAAATGCTACAGTTGAGCTTGAGCAGGTATCAGAAGAATTTGTTGCAATGTTTGATACAATGCACACAGTTGCTGACAGCACTAATGCAGCAGTAACAACTATTACGGATAATACTACAGTGCAGGCTGATAAGGTGGCTGACATCAAGGTGAAGACTGATTCGATAAGCAAGGCTGTTGATAATATCCAGACTAATATCGAAGGTCTTAAGGAAAGCATAGATACACTTACTGAGTGTAACAGCAGAGCTGCTGATATTATGAAAGAGCTTATTACGATAAGCGAAGAAAGCGGACACGCTATGGACGAGGTAAGTAACGAAACAGAGCGTACTAATGCCTCAGCACAGGAGATTAGAAAAGTAACTGAGATTATTGCCGGCATATCTAACCAGACTAACCTTCTTGCCCTTAATGCAAGTATTGAAGCTGCAAGAGCTGGTGAGAATGGCAAGGGTTTTGCAGTTGTGGCAGAGCAGATAAGAGAGCTTGCAGACCAGTCAAGAGAGTCTACAGAGCATATTAACCAGATTGTCAATGGACTTATTGAGAATTCTAATATTAGTGTAGAGACTGCTAAGAAGGTATCGGAAGCATTTGAAAAGCAGGATGCCAAGATTAAAGATACAGAAGCTATATTTGCAACACTTAATTCGGAGATTAACAGAGTTGGCAGTGCTGTAAGCGGAATAGCATCAGAAGCATCTGACTTAGAGCAGCATAAGAACACAATAGCCTATGGCATTGATAACCTTGCACAGTTTGCAGAAGAGAATGCAAGCAGTGGACAGGTTACCAAGGAGAATATGAATAATCTTGAGCAGGTTATGGAACAGTGCAAGGGTTCTACAGATAAGATTGCCAATGTATCCGCAGAGCTTGTTACAGAGATAAAGAAACTCAGCAGTAACAGGTTAAAGAAGGAATAATTATATTTAATTAATATTGTTTGATAAGTAGATAAAATATGCAGGTGAAATATATTTTCGCCTGCATATTCGTTTGTATGGTTGACATATTGTACGAAAAATGGTAAAACATACAATAATGATATGAATTATAAAATGCCTTATTTTGTCATTAAGGTACAAAGGTTAGTAAAGGAGATATTAGAATATGCAGTATTCAGATAAAGTTATAGAGCATTTCAGCAATCCTCATAATGTAGGTGAGATAGAGAACGCAAGTGGTGTTGGTACAGTTGGTAACGCTAAGTGCGGAGATATTATGAGAATATATCTTGATATAGATGAAGATACTAAGATAATCAAGGATTGCAAGTTCAAGACATTTGGCTGTGGTGCAGCTATTGCAACAAGCAGTATGGCTACAGATATGGTTATTGGAAAGACAATATACGAAGCTATGGAAGTAACTAATAAGGCAGTTATGGAAGCACTTGACGGACTTCCTCCAGTAAAGGTACACTGTTCACTTCTTGCTGAGGAGTCAATTCACGCAGCGCTCTGGGATTATTGCAAGAAGCACAATGTAGACATACCTGGTCTTAAAGAGCCTAAGAAAGATGTTCACGATGGCGAGGAAGAAATAGAGGATGAAGAATAATATTATCAATGGATATGATAATTTACAGCATAGTCTTATGGATTTAATCAGGGAAGAAGAAGCTAAGCTTGGTTATAGAAAAGAGAACATAAGATTATATTATCCTTTAAGCTCATTATGCCATATGTTTGGGTGTGATATTAAGGATACAAGCTATAGTGATATGGTAAAGCTCCTTGAAGGTGATAATGAGGATTTCAGACAATATACTGATATTCTGGGTGGTGTCACATTCAGCAATAAAAAGGACAGATTTTGTTTTGAGATTAATGAAAATGGAGTGGAATACATTCACAATAATACTGACGAGAATGAGTTTATAAGAAAGCTTGTTGAGCTTATGAGAGACCATAGTACATCTATGGAAGATATAATTACATTTTTTAATGACAGTTATGATAAAGTTACTGTTGAGCATATTAAAGATGGTGAGTTTGATGTTCTCATAAAGTTCGCAGACAAAGCTGATGACAGATATTATTACTGCTTTAAAGATGAAGGCTGTCATATTATATATCATAGATTTCTTCCGGAAGATTACGAAGATTTGCAGTTATAATTAACTATCAATATATTAATTCAGAATTATAAGAAATATCAAAAGCCTGACAGGATTACATAGGATAATCTTGCCAGGCTTTTGTGGCTTTTTGTTAAGAACTGTAGACAAATTTGGAGTAAAACAGCTAGTTGAGAAAATTGTAACAATAACTTAAACAAAATTAATGAAATGCTATTGACAAACATTTAAACATTTGTTTAAATGTTTATATGAAGTAAAGCATAATACATAAGTGCTTCACATAATATTAAATTTAAGAGCAAAGCGGGCTGGATAACAGACCCGCAGTGTCGGTTAAGACACAGAAAGGTGGTTTGTTATGAAGAAAACATATGGTATTGAGGTTGATTGTGCTAACTGTGCATTAAAGATGGAAGATGCAGCTAAGAAGACAGCTGGTGTTAAGGATGCAACAGTTTCATTTATGACACAGAAGATGAAGGTTGAATTTGATGAGGGTGCAGATGTGGCTTCTGTAATGCAGGATGTATTAAAGAACTGCAAGAAGGTTGAATCTGATTGTGAGATTTTTCTTTAATTAATAATTAGTTAATTAAGAAAATGCTTCGCAGGAATGGAGGATAATATGACTAAGAAGCAGAAAAAAGTATTAATAAGAATTATTATATCGGCCGTTCTTTTAGTAGCATTTAAGCTTATATGCCATTTTGTTCCAGTTAATAAATATGTGGAACTGGTACTTTTCCTTATTCCATATCTTGTAATAGGATATGACATTTTAAAGAAGGCTGTTCACGGAATATTCCACGGGGAAGTATTTGATGAGAATTTCCTTATGGCAATAGCTACTATTGGTGCAATAGCACTTGGCGAATATGTAGAAGGTGCGGCAGTTATGCTTTTCTACCAGATAGGCGAGCTGTTCCAGAGTTACGCTGTCGGTAAGAGCAGGAAGAATATCACAGCTCTTATGGATATAAGACCTGACTATGCAAACGTCGAGCAGGACGGAAAGTTAGAGCAGGTAGACCCTGACGATGTAGAAATCGGAACAATAATAGTAGTTAAACCAGGCGAGAAAATTCCAATTGATGGTATTGTAATAAGCGGTGAGTCTACACTTAACACAAGCGCACTTACAGGCGAGAGCCTTCCAAGAAGTGTAAAGGTGAAAGATGAGGTAATAAGCGGCTGTGTTAACCTTACAGGTCTTTTAAAGATAGAGACAACTAAGGAATTTGGCGAGTCTACAGTATCTAAGATATTAGACCTTGTTGAGAATTCAAGTATGAAGAAATCCCGCTCAGAGAATTTTATCACAAGATTTTCAAAGGTGTATACACCAGCGGTATGTATAGGAGCTTTGGTGCTTGCAGTTATTCCTCCGATAGTAAGCCTTATTATGGGCAATCCTGCTGAATGGTCAAAATGGCTTATAAGAGCACTTACAACACTTGTTATAAGCTGCCCTTGCGCACTTGTAATATCTATTCCTCTCAGCTTCTTTGGTGGAATAGGCGGAGCTTCTTCAAGAGGTATCCTTATTAAAGGTTCTAATTATCTTGAGAATTTATCTAAAGCCAAATATGTTGTATGCGATAAGACAGGAACACTTACTAAAGGCGTATTTGAAGTTACAGATGTTATAACAGCCAATGGATTTACTAAGGAAGATATTATTAAATCAGCAGCATTTGCAGAAAGCTATTCAAGCCATCCAATCAGTAAGAGTATACGAGAGGCTTATGGCAAAGAAGTTGAAACTGAACAGGTTACAGATATAGAGGAAATAAGCGGACACGGTGTAAAGGCTGATATCGGCGGCAAAGAGGTATTAGCTGGTAACTTAAAGCTTATGAATAAGTACAATATTGACAGCAGTGCTGAGAAAGAAAGGATAGAAAATGCCCTTGGCACACTGGTATATGTAGCTATCGGCGGTGTATATGCTGGCTGTATTGTAATATCAGATGTTATCAAGCCTACATCATCACAGGCGATTGCGGCACTTAAAAAAGCAGGTGTTAAAAAGGTTATTATGCTTACAGGTGATGCCAGAAAAGTTGCAGAACAGGTTGCAGGAAAGCTTGGCGTTGATGAAGTTAAGAGTGAACTTTTGCCAGCAGATAAAGTTACTGAGGTTGAGAAGCTTCTTAATAGCAAGGGTAAAGATGAAATGCTTGCATTTGTCGGTGATGGAATTAATGATGCACCAGTACTTTCAAGAGCAGATATTGGTATAGCAATGGGTGCGCTTGGTTCAGATGCGGCTATTGAGGCGGCAGATATCGTCCTTATGGATGATGACCCTGCAAAGATTGCTACAGCAATGAATATTTCAAGAAAGACATTAAGAATAGTTCATCAGAACATAGTATTTGCGCTTGCAGTAAAGATAGCCTGCCTTGCACTTGGTGCAGTAGGTATTGCCAATATGTGGATGGCTATATTTGCAGACGTAGGTGTTATGGTGCTTGCAGTTCTTAATGCAACAAGATGTCTTTCATATAAAGATTAGCTTATAGAATAAGACTTGCAGTTTATAGTATGCAAATTATAGTATGCAGATTAGGAGGAATGGGAAATGTCAGGAGTAAATCTTCCACACGACCACGGACAGAATATTGAAAAAGTTCTTGAAAGAATGCCGGATACAGATGAGTGTGCTGTAGTGGCAGAGGTATTCAAGCAGATAAGTGATGGAAGCAGAATTAGAATATTATGGCTTCTGTGTCATTGCGAAGAATGTGTAAGCAATATCGCGGCAGCTATGAATATGAGTGACCCTGCGGTTTCACATCATCTTAAGCTGTTGAAAAAGAGCGGGCTTATAACAAGTAGAAGAGAAGGCAAGGAGATATATTATAAACTTGCGGATAGTGAAACGGCGCAGCTGCTTCATCATATAATAGAGGAGATGTTTAGGATTACTTGTCCGTTGAATTGATAATCTTCAATGGGGCTGCCGGGAGGGGTGTGGCGGACGGACGTTGTGCAGGCGTGTTATATTGCCGCTGGGCACGTTCGCACTGCTTGCAGCCGTAGCGGACACGTAAGCGGCTAAAGGACAGCCGCTAAGTGCCGACGGCTGCAAAAGCACCCAGCTTGTAATATAACACGCCTGCACAACTGGGGCGCGACAGACGGCGGGATGCGATTGGGAGATTATTAATTTAACTGGGGCGGCGTTTGGCTGGAGTGGCGGGACGAGAGATGATTATAGTAATAGCGGTGGCTTTTGGCTGCCGCTTTTTTGTGTGTTTGGTTATAGGTAAAAACTATAATGAGTTATATTTATTAGGAATAATATCTACTATTGACTTGGTAGGTTAATAGTTGTAATATAATGACAACGAAAACAAACACATATATGAATTATATGCTAAGACTTATTAGACAATAGATATGGAGGATATTATTATGGCAAAGAAACATTATGAAGACAGAAATCTTAAGTTTGAAACATTACAGTTACATGTAGGACAGGAACAGCCTGATCCAGTTACAGATGCAAGAGCAGTTCCAATTTACCTTACATCATCATATGTATTCCATAACAGCCAGCACGCTGCTGACAGATTTGGCCTTAAGGATGCAGGTAACATTTACGGACGTCTTACTAACCCAACAGAAGACGTATTTGAAAAGAGAATTGCAGCACTCGAAGGTGGTGTAGCAGCACTTGCAGTTGGTTCAGGAGCAGCAGCTTTATCATATGCTTTCCAGGCACTTGCACACGCTGGTGACCATATCGTAGCAGCTAAGAATATTTATGGTGGTACATACAATCTTTTAGCACATACACTTCCAGATTACGGAATTGAAGCTACATTTGTAGATCCGTTTGATTATGATGCTATTGAGGCAGCTATCAGACCTAATACAAAGGCAGTCCAGATTGAAACACTTGGTAATCCTAACTCAGAAGTAGTTGATATCGAAAGAATAGCTAAGATTGCACACGCACACAACATTCCACTTGTAGTTGATAATACATTTGCAACTCCTTACCTTGTAAGACCTATCGAATATGGTGCTGATATCGTAATTCATTCAGCAACTAAGTTCATTGGAGGACATGGTACAACACTTGGTGGTGTAATCGTAGATAGTGGTAAGTTTGACTGGGTTGCAGCAGCAGATAAGTTCCCTTGGTTAGTTGAGCCAAATGTATCATACCACGGTGTAAGCTTTGCAAAGGATACAGCTCCAGCAGCATTTGTTACATACATCAGAGCTATCCTTCTTCGTGATACAGGTGCTACAATTTCACCAGTTCATTCATTCATCTTCCTTCAGGGACTTGAAACATTATCACTTCGTGTAGAAAGACACGTTGAAAATGCATTAAAGGTAGTTCAGTACTTAAAGGATCAGCCATTAGTAGAAAAGGTTAACCATCCTTCTATCTCAACTAATGCTGAGCAGCAGGAACTTTACAAGAAGTACTTCCCTAACGGTGGTGGTTCTATCTTCACATTTGAAATCAAGGGTGGAGCAGCAGAAGCACAGAAGTTCATCGATAACCTTGAGTTATTCTCACTTCTTGCAAATGTAGCTGATGTTAAGTCACTTGCTATACATCCAGCAAGCACAACTCATTCAGAGTGCAACGAAGCAGAACTTCTCGACCAGGGAATTAAGCCTAACACAATCAGACTTTCAATCGGTACAGAAAATATCGATGATATTATCGAAGACCTTGGTGAAGCATTTAAGGCTATTCAGGAATAATATATTCAGAAATAATAATTAATAATAAAATCTTCTAATTAGATTAAGTAGAATAGAACACGGATATTATGCGGTGTGTAATCGTAGGATTTGCATTGCGGATATCCGTGTTTTGTTGTGTTATTGGAAAGTTGTAAGAAAAGTGTTGAAACTTGCAACATATAGTGCTACAGTTTATATAAGAAATTTTTTAAAAGACACGAAAGGGGTTTTTAACAATGATTTATGCATCACTTAATGCCAAGAAAGGCAATTATCAGTATCCAGCAGCTATTGCTACAGCTTTAGAGTTTCTTACTAAGCCAGAAACAGCAGAGCTTCCAGTAGGAAGATATGAGCTTGACGGAGATAATATTTTCGTACTTATTCAGGACCAGACAACAGCTCCAGTTGAGAATAAGAGAGCAGAAAGCCATAGAAATTATATCGATATCCAGTATCTTTTCACAGGAAAGGAAGTACAGGGTTATGCACCACTTCTTCCAGGTGTTACAGGTGAAGAGCCAGCAGGCAAGGATAATATTTTCTATGATACTGTAGAGAATGAGCAGTTTGTTACATTACATCCAGGTGAATTTACAGTATTCTTTACTAATGATATTCACCGCCCTAATTGTACAATGGATGAACCAGTGAATATTCATAAGGCAGTTGTTAAGATTAAGGAAAGCCTTATTAAGTAATCGGCAGATTATATACAGAATATATAGTTTTTTGTATGAGTATTGTGACTTTTTAGTTGCAGTACTCATTTTTTGTACTTTTCTTAATAAATAATTGAAATTTTATTAAGAATGAATTAGAATATATAAAAATTAGAATAGTGATAATATAATAAGGAGAGATATGTATGTTTAGTCAGTTATTTGGGAAATATCTTGTGGATAATAAAGTTATTACTAAGGAACAGTTAGATGAAGTTATAAGCAAGATGGAAAATGTAAGGGCAAAGCTTGGCTTTATTGCCGTATCAGAAGGTATTCTTACTAAGGAAAAAGCTGAGGAGATTAATATTCTCCAGACACAGAAGGATGCAAAGTTTGGTGATATAGCAGTTGAAGAGGGCTATATAACTAAGGAACAGCTTGAGGATATGCTTAATAAGCAGGGAAGCACTTATATCAAATTTATGCAGGTGCTTGAAGAAGTAAGCAGTCTTTCACAGAATGAGATTGAAACACATATTGAAGAATTCAGAAAGAGCATAGGTTTTGCACCAGAAGAACTAGAGGCTTTAAAGAATGATGACATTGATAAGATTGTGCCAATGTTTGCATATGCTTCTAAGCCATATATAACAGATATTGCGGCACTTGCATTAAGAAATATCACAAGATTTGTAACAAGCAATTATTATATTGGAAAGATTGAACATGTAAATAACTTTGAATACAGGGCATTTGCCGGACAGAGATGTGAAGGTGATGTTAATACAGTAATAGGTTTTGCTGTAAAGAATGACCCGCAGGCATTTATTGATATTGCAAAGGGATATTCTAAGTCAGATGATTTCTCGTTCGGACTTGAAAGCTATGATGCAGTAGGAGAATTTATTAACTGTATAGATGGACTTTTCTCATCAGCATTATCTAATGAGAATATAGATATTGAAATTCTTCCCCAGTTTGCATATGAGAACCAGATTGCCAAGGGTAATGCTTATGTTCTCCCAATATATATCAATGGCTGTGAAGTATCATTATATATTGCTGTAGACAGCGATGTTACTATAGGTCAGATGCCTGTAACAAGAAAGCTTGCTGTTAAGGCTGGTTCAGTAGATGAGGGAGACAAACACACGGTTCTTATTGTAGATGATTCCGGTATGTCAAGAATGATGTTAAGAAATATTCTTGAAGAAGCGGGATATTGTATAGTTGCAGAGGCATCTGATGGTCTTGAAGGTGAGCTTGCTTATAAGCAGTATGATCCAGATGTTGTTACACTTGATATTACAATGCCTAATATGGATGGTATTGAGTGCCTTGAGAAGATTATGGACTATGATCCAGATGCTAATGTCATTATGATAACAGCAGCAGGACAGCAGAATAAAGTTATTAAAGCTCTTAAAGAAGGTGCTAAGAAGTTCATTACTAAGCCTTATAATGTCGAAGATGTATTAAAAAATATCGGAGAAATGGTAGAATAATATTAAACTTTCTATTAAAAAATTATAAAAATAGTCTAGTCAAGATTAATAATCGTATGTTATAATTGAGCGTAAACGCTATATAAGCATACGTAATAAATTAAGAAACGGAGACTTAATAATGGAAAAGTTTTTTAAGGTAAAAGAGCACGGCTCAACAGTAAGAGTTGAAGTACTTGCTGGTATCACAACATTTATGGCAATGTCATATATCCTTATGGTTAATGCTGGTATGTTTTCTGCACTTCCAGAAGTATCATATAATGCTATATACATTGCTACAGCTCTTTCAGCAGTTGTTGGAACATTTGCAATGGCATTTCTTGCCAACCTTCCATTAGGCCTGGCATCAGGTATGGGACTTAACGCTTTTTTCGTGTATACAGCCTGCTTTAATTTTGGTTTAAGCTATGCTAATGCACTTGTATTAGTTCTTTTAGATGGTATCGTATTCATTATTCTTACAATAACAGGAATAAGAGCAAAGCTTTTTGCTGCTATACCTGATGCAGTAAGAATGGCTATACCAGCAGGTATCGGTCTTTTTATTGCATTTCTTGGTTTACAGAATGCAGGACTTATTGTTAATGATGAGTCAACACTTGTAAATCTTGCTTCATTTAATGTACTTAATGGTAATGCAAGCTGGGCAACAATTATGCCAAAGATTGTAACTATAGCTGCTCTTGTTATAATAGCAGTTCTTTCAGTAAGAAAGATTAAAGGTTCAGTACTCTGGGGTATTCTTGGTGGAACAGTTATTTACTATGTATTAGGATTTACTATACCTGGCTTTTATGATGGATTTTTCGATGGAATGACACTCAATCCATTCGCCGCATTTGGTGACTGGGCTTCGATGTCATTTGGTAAGGTATTTACACAGGGATTTGATTTCTCACACTATCTTGCTAATCATACAACAGCAGACCTTGTACTTATAATTGCTACAACAGCTCTTGCTTTCTGTATGGTAGATATGTTTGATACTCTTGGAACACTTTACGGTGCATGTTCAAGAGGTGATATGCTTGATGAAAATGGACAGGTTCCTAACTTTGAGAAGGCTATGTTATCAGATGCCCTTGCAACTTGCGTAGGTGCTATATGTGGTACATCTACAGTTACAACATTCGTTGAGTCATCATCAGGTGTTGCAGAAGGTGGCAGAACAGGTTTATCATCATTCACAACAGGATGTTTATTCTTTGTTGCAATGTTCTTAAGCCCTATAGCTGCATTAATTCCAGGTAATGCTACAGCAGCAGCTCTTATATATGTTGGTGTACTTATGATGGGTGGTGTAGCTAAGATTGACTGGAATGATATATCAGTTGCAGTTCCAGCATTCCTTACAATTGCATTTATGTCATTTGCATATAACATAAGTTATGGTATTGCATTTGGTCTTATATCATATATTCTTATAAAAGTATTTTCTGGTAAGGCTAAGGAAGTTAAAGCGTTTACCTGGGTAATAGCTATATTATTTACTCTTATGTTCTTCCTTACACACTAATCAGATTTAGAATTTTAAAATAATATTAATATATGCAATGTTGGTGTCGGTTATTCACTAAAAGTGTGACCGACACCAATGTGACAATATAGACTTTACTAATTGATAATATTATATATCAATAAAATTGCAGACTGATAAGATTAAGTATCAATAAAATGCAGATTAATTGAAGTATCAGCCGGTTAATTAAGGCTTGATTGTAATGTATTTATAAATAGAAATATTGATTAAGAATTGAAAAGAACGTAGAGAGGAATAGAGAGTTGTATGGAAAAGCTTAAAAGCTATTTAGAAGCACATAAGTTAATAACGGACGGAGCATTTGGTACATATTACTCAAGAGTTTATGATACTAATGAACTTCCAGAGTCTGCTAATATTACTATGGGCAGACGTGTCACAGATATTCATAAAGAATATATTAATGCAGGGGCAAAGCTTATAAGAACCAATACATTTGCAGCTAATACTGTTAATCTGGAATGTGACTTTGAAGAGGTTAAGGCTAATATAAAAGCGGCTGTTGCCAATGCAAGACAGGCAGTTAAGGAATGTGGCAGTGAAGTATATATTGCCGCAGATATAGGTCCGATACCTAATGATAATCTTTTTGACAAACAGGCAGTAGTAGATGAATATGTAAATATTGCAAAGGTATTTCTTGAAGAAGGAATTGATGTATTCGTGTTCGAGACATTTGCAGATTTATCTAATATAACTGATGCCATAGATTATATAGGAAGTGCTATGTCTGGTGCAGTTAATACAGCAGATAGTGTTTCACCAGACAGACCATTTGTTATAACACAGTTTGCAATCAACCAGTTTGGATATAGCAATTGTGGGCTTAGTTCGTCTAAGCTTGTTAAGCTTGCAAATGATAATCACTATATTGATGCGTTAGGATTTAACTGCGGAATTGGACCGGGACATATGGAACAGTTCATATTAAAGGAACGCAATCATACTGACAAGTATTTAAGTGCGCTTCCTAATGCAGGTTATCCTCAGGCAGTCAGTGGACGTATGATATTCTCTGACAAGAATATGGATTATTATTCGGATAAAATGTGTGAATTGTTAAATGCAGGTGCTGATATAATCGGCGGCTGTTGTGGAACAACTCCTGACTATATTGACAGAATAGCTTCTAAAGCAGATTTTACCCAGAAAAGACATGGTGAAGGCTGTGATGAGGAGGCTGATAATTCAGTACAGGCAGTCAGCACAGCATTTTATCATAATAAGGAGGGGAAGAAGCTTATCGCAGTTGAACTTGCACCTCCATTTGACAGTAATGCCGATAAGCTCTTAGATGCGGCACATTATCTTAAAAGCAAGGGCGTAGATGTATTGACATTTCCTGACTCGCCATCAGGAAGAACAAGAGCAGACTCTATTCTTATGGCAGAAAAAGTATCAAGGCAGACGGGAATGTGTGTTATGCCACATCTTTGCTGTAGGGATAAAAATGCTATCGCAATCAGGTCACAGATATTAGGGGCTGCTATTAACGGCATTAATAATTTTCTTGTCATTACAGGTGATCCGATACCTTCGGTAATGAGAAGCAGTGTTAAGAGTGTATTCAATTTTGACTCTGTAGGCTTTATGAATATATTAGATGATATGAATTCAGAACAGTTTGCAGACCAGCCTGTTACATATGGCGGAGCTATTAACCAAGGTAGAAAAAGACTGGATATAGAGATTGGACGAGTAAAGAAGAAAATGGAAGCAGGCGCTACATTTTTTATGACACAGCCAGCATTCTGTGATGAGGATATAGAAAGAATTGCCACAATAAAGAAAGAAACAGGCGCAAGAATTCTATGTGGAATAATGCCGTTAGTGAGCTTTAAGAATGCCTCATTTATGAAGAATGAGATGACAGGCATTAATGTAACTGATGATGTTCTGTTAAGATACAGGCCTGATATGACTAAAGAAGAAGGAGAACAGGCTGGAATTGCCCTGGCTGTTGAAATTATCAATAAATCCATTGATATAGTCGATGGATATTATTTCTCCTTCCCATTTATAAGAGTACATATGCTTGATAAAATAATTAAACAGTCAGAACTATATGTTAATAACTAAATACATAAGACATATGGAGGCGGGGAATTATGAATGAAACACAGGTAAAACATTTTATAGTTATGGAAAGACAAAAAGGCACAACAATAGAAGAATTGATATTCATTCTTCACGATAATGGTGTGCCGGAATATGAGATATCTAATTATCTTGAAATTTCAATTAAATAAGTTGAAGAAATCTTAAGCGATAATTAATAAATGAGGCTGTATTAATGGTTGCAAATAAGGCATTTTGGGGATATAATCTATTAAAAGCACAGTTAATGGAGGAGTCTTATGGAAGTATATGAGATGCCTATTACGGTTGAAGAGTCAAGGAATTATCACAAGCTGTTATATCAGTTAAAAGCACTTAATCTTGTTGAATGGGTTAAGACTTATATATTTACAGTTATATTTAATATGATATTTGCATTTATTATATTTACGTTTTCAACGAATTTAGCGTTATATATCTGGAACAATGTATCAATTGGTATTAAGCTTGTGGTATTTGCTGTTGTATTCTTTCTTGTAGCGTTGCAGAGATCTAAGAATATGCAGTTAAAAGCTATGTTACAGAAGTATTTTATTAATAATATTCCTCAGGAATTCTTGTCAGGTGGAATACAGTTAAAGAAGATTAAGGTATCAAAGAATTCCTTAAAGGTGTACTATAGAAGATTTCATACACAGGATTTCCAATGATATTTTAGAATTGTAAAAGCTCCTTTTTGAATAAGAAAGGGGCTTTTAATATGCACAAGAATGGAGATAATATATGAGTTTATTAAATGTTGAACATCTTACACACGGATTTGGTGACAGAGCCATATTTGATGATGTATCGTTTAGATTATTAAAGGGTGAACATATCGGACTTGTTGGAGCTAATGGTGAAGGAAAGTCCACATTTATGAATATAATTACAGGAAAGCTTATGCCTGATGATGGTAAGATTGAGTGGGCTAAGAATATTAAGGTGGGATATCTTGACCAGCATTCAGTACTTGAAAAAGGAATGACTATAGGTTCTGTTATGCGGCAGGCATTTGATGATTTATTCGTTATGGAAGAACGAATGAATGAAATCTGCGATAAGATGATGGACGCAGATGATGAGCAGATGGCTGAATATATGGAAGAATTAGGTACAATCCAGGATATGCTTACCAACCACGATTTCTATATGATAGATGCCAAGGTTGAAGAAGTTGCAAGGGCATTGGGACTTCTGGAGCTGGGACTTGATAAAGATGTAACAGACCTTAGTGGTGGACAGAGAACTAAGGTTTTATTAGGAAAGCTGCTTCTTGAAAAGCCTGATATTCTGCTTCTTGATGAGCCTACTAACTATCTTGACAAGGAACATATTGACTGGCTTAAAAGATACCTTTTGGATTATGAGAACGCATTTATATTAATATCACACGATATTCCATTTCTTAACAGTGTTATCAATATAATATACCATATGGATAACCAGCAGCTTAACAGATATGTTGGTGACTATTATAAGTTCCAGGAAGTATATGAGATGAAGCAGGCGCAGATGAAAGCTGCCTACGATAAACAGCAGAAGGAGATTGCTGATTTAAAGGATTTCGTTGCAAGAAATAAGGCGAGGGTTGCAACAAGAAATATGGCTATGTCAAGACAGAAAAAGCTTGATAATATGGAAATGATTGAGTTAGCCAAGGACAAACCAAAGCCAGAATTCAATTTTAAGGTAGCCAGGACTTCCGGCAAATATGTATTTACAACTAAAGACCTTGTAATCGGCTATGATGAGCCATTATCAAAGCCTCTTAATTTCGAGATGGAAAGAGGTAAGAAAATAGTACTTACAGGTGCTAACGGAATTGGTAAATCTACATTGTTAAAGAGCCTTTTAGGTTTAATTAAGCCTTTATCAGGTGAGGCAGTTATGGGAGATTATCTTGAGATAGGATATTTTGAGCAGGAGATGTCACCAGATATTAACACAACCTGTCTTGAAGAAATATGGCAGGAATTTCCTGGCTTTACACAGTATGAGGTAAGGTCAGCCTTAGCTAAATGCGGACTTACAACTAAGCATATCGAAAGCAAGGTAAGAGTGTTAAGTGGTGGTGAACAGGCAAAGGTAAGATTATGCAAGCTTGTAAACAGGGAGTCTAATATTCTTGTGTTAGATGAGCCGACTAACCACTTAGATGTAGATGCTAAGGAAGAACTTAAAAGAGCTCTTATAGAATACAAAGGAAGTATACTTATGGTATGCCACGAGCCAGAGTTCTATGACGGACTTGCAACAGACGTGTGGGATTGCAGTGAGTGGACAACAAGACTTTAAGTATCAGGAAATGAGGTGTGAACCGTGAAGATAGGTATATTTGATTCAGGAATCGGTGGCTTATCACTGCTTCATCAGGCAATGATAACACTGCCTGAGGTTGATTATGTATTTTATGCAGATGTTGATAATGTGCCATATGGAGAGAAGACTACAGAACAGATAAGAGAGTATGTAGATAAGGCAGTTAATTTTCTTGTATCAAAGGGCTGTAAGGCGATAGTGTTAGCGTGCAACACAGCTACAAGCGCAGCCATTACATTTTTAAGAAACAAATACCAGATTCCAATAATTGGCATTGAACCAGCAGTTAAGCCAGCTTGTGCACATAACAGGGGCAAGAGGGTTATGGTTGTTGCAACACCGGTTACGGCAAAGGGCGTTAAGCTTAAAAATCTTATTATGAAGTATGATATAGATCATAAGGTAGATGTTATCGCACTTCCTAAGCTTGTAAGATTTGCCCAGCAGGACGAATTTAATTCGGCTGAGGTTATGAATTATCTTAATAATCAGTTTGCAGGACATAATTTTAATGATTATTCAGAGCTTGTGCTTGGCTGTACACATTTTAATTATTTCAAAGACTCATTTGCGAAGCTGTTTCCAGATGATATTGAGATAATAGACGGTAATATCGGAGTATCCAATAACTTAAAAAATATACTTATAAAGAATGGTGTTCTTGACAATAATAATGATAAACTGCGAGGAACAGTGGAATACTATTATTCTGGAAGAGCAGTTGACGATAAGGAACTGGAACATATTAAAATGCTGCACCGCAGACTTGAGGTTATGCGTAAGATTTAATTGTGGGGAATGATTAATGCAGAATAACCATATGTATATAGCGATAGATTTAAAGACATTTTATGCCTCTGTGGAGTGTGTCGAAAGAAACTTAGACCCACTGGATACCAATCTTGTAGTTGCTGACCCTGAAAGAACTGAAAAGACGATATGCCTTGCCGTGTCACCATCATTAAAGGCTTTCGGAATATCAGGAAGAGCAAGGCTTTTCGAGGTTGTACAGAAGGTTAAAGAGGTCAATGCGCTACGAAAGAGCAGGTTAAGAAACAGGCAGTTTACAGGAAGCTCATACAGTGAAGAAGAACTTAAGAATAATGAGTCTTACGAGCTTTCATATATAATTGCGCCTCCGAGAATGTCTTTATATATGAAATACAGTACGCAGATATATAATATTTATCTTAAATATGTTGCGCCTGAGGATATTCATATATATTCGGTTGATGAAGTATTTATTGATGTCGGCGCGTATCTTAATACCTATAAGATGACACCACATAAGCTGGCTATGACTATGATTAAAGATGTGCTTGAGACGACAGGAATTACGGCAACGGCAGGCATAGGAACGAATCTTTATCTATGTAAGATTGCTATGGATATAGTTGCCAAGCATATGCCGGCAGATAAAGATGGTGTCAGGATAGCTGAATTAGATGAACAAAGCTATAAAGAAAAGTTATGGGGACATAAGCCTATTACAGATTTCTGGAGAGTCGGTGCTGGATATGCTTCCAAGCTTAAAGAATATGGTATGTATACAATGGGCGATGTTGCGAGATGTTCACTTGGCGGTGAGCAGGATTTCTATAATGAGGAACTGCTCTATAAGCTGTTTGGGGTAAATGCAGAGCTGCTTATTGACCACGCCTGGGGTTATGAGCCTTGTACAATAGCAGATATTAAGCAGTATAAGCCAGAGAGCAACAGCATATCATCGGGACAAGTATTACACTGTGCATATGATTATGAGAAGACAAGATTAGTTGTATGTGAGATGGTAGATCTGCTTATGCTTGACCTTATAGATAAAGGGCTTGTGACAGACCAGCTTGTGCTTACAGTCGGATATGATATAGGCAATATATCTACAGGAAGAAGTGCTGGTGAGTATAAAGGTGAGGTTGTAAAAGACAGATACGGCAGGAAGATACCAAAGCACGCTCACGGAACAGCTAATCTTTCACGTTATACGGCTTCAGTTGCGCTTGCTACTAAGGCAGTTACTAAGCTGTATGATGATATAGTAGATAAAAGGCTTTTATCAAGACGAATTAATATAACAGCTAATCACGTTATACCAGAAAAAGAAGCAGTTAATAAGAATTCCTCTTATCATCAGATGAATTTATTCACAGATTTTATCAATAAAGATGATAATGAAGAAGAAAATGCTATGCTTGAAAAAGAGAAGAAAGTCTTAAAAACTATGGTTGATATTAAGAAGAAATATGGCAAAAACGCAATTGTCAGGGGAATGAATCTTAAAGAAGGTGCGACTGCGATGGATAGAAACCGACAGATTGGTGGTCACCACGAATAGAGAAGATAATTTGGAAATGAGGATTATTGTGAACGGATATGAAGATATAATTAATAAATCCCGCCCTGTAAATAACAGGCATAAGAGAATGTCTAATTATGAGCGAGCCGCGCAGTTCTCTCCATTTGCGGCGCTTACGGGTCTTGGAGCGGCTATATCAGAAACTGCAAGGCTTACAGATGAGAAAATAGAACAGGACGAGGAAGAACTTAATATTCTTGATAACAAATTTGCCATATTACGCGGGAATATGGACAGACAGCCGGTTGTAAACATAACATACTTTGTTAAAGATTTAAGGAAAGCCGGCGGAAAATATGTTACAATAAACGGCGTAATTAAAAAGATTGACGATTATCAGAAAATAATAGTTATGCAGGATAACACGGTCGTTAATATTGATGATATCGCAGATATAAAATCTGATATATTTAACAGGATTATATAGAATATACTTTGAGGTAAAGATAATGAAACAGAGAGTACCATTTTATTATAACGAATTTGGATGTATAACAAGCGAATGTAATGATAACTGCTGTGTAGGCGGCTGGGAGATAGACATAGATGATGAAACCTATGAGCGTTATAATAATATGACAGGTGAGCTTAAAAGCAAAATTCTTGACAGCATAACACAGAATGAAGATGAGGAGTATTGTTTCAAATTGTGTGACGGCAAATGTCCTATGCTTGATGATAACGGCTTATGTGAAATACATAAAAATCTTGGAGAAGATTATCTTGGTGTTGTCTGTAAGCAGTTCCCAAGATATTCAGAATATTATGGTACAATAAAGGAGTCAGGAATTGGTCTTGCCTGTGAAGAGGCAGCAAGGCTTATATTGTCTGAAAATCGTCCGTTCAGTATGGAAACTGCTGCCTGTGATGAAGAATATGAACCGAGTTCAGAATATGACAGTTCATTTGCATTACAGATATTTGCAGCAAGAGAAGCTGTATTTAAGATATTAGCCAAAGAAAGCCTGTCAATACACGAAAAGCTGATTGTCATACTTGATATGGGAAGCAAAATCCAGCAGTGCATTAACGCTGATGAGTATGATGATATTAAAGCTGTTGTCAATGATTACCTTAAAGAAGGAATTGCCCATACTTTAGATGAAACAAGAAATCTAAGTGACAGCGGACAATTTGAAGATATATCATTACAGCAGGGCATAAGACAGATTTTGTATCCTTATGAAGAAATGGAAGTGCTTAATCCTGAGTGGGAGGTCATACTTAAGGATATCATTGACAGTCTTTTTGAGCAGATGAATGAGGATGAATACAATATACTCAACGAGGAATTTGCAACTTATATGGCTTTCAGGGCATATGAATACAGACAACTTTTGGAATATTTTGTGTTCAGATATTTTGCAAAGTCAATATATGACTATGACTTCCTTGGAAAATGCCAGATGTTAGTAACTAATTTCTTTGTTATCAGACAAATGGATATTATAAGGTGGCTGGATAACCACAGAGAGTATTCTTTCAAGGATAGAATGGATGTAGTCCATATTTTTTCAAGACAGGTTGAATATTCAGAAGATAATATAGAGAACCTCTATGAAGACTTTATTTTTGATGATATTTTTAAAACTGACAGTTTAATTGCCATTTTATGGATTGACAGCGAAAACATATAGGACTAATATGTAAGTATATTTTTGAAAGGTTAGGGTTTTGGCGATGATTAAAGAAGCGATAGCTCAGTTAGTTAAAAGAGAAGATCTCACATCAGAGGTTATGGAACAGGTTATGGAAGAGATAATGACAGGAGAAGCTACAGATGCACAGAAGGCTTCATTCCTTACTGCATTATCAATGAAAGGTGAAACAATAGACGAGATTACATCAGCAGCTAAGGTATTACGTTCACACTGCGAGCGTTTCCTTAATGATATGGATGTACTTGAAATCGTAGGAACAGGCGGAGATGGTTCTAATACTATCAATATATCTACACTCTCATCAATTGTTGTATCTGCCGCAGGAATACCTGTTGCAAAGCATGGTAACAGAGCCGCTTCAAGTAAATGTGGAACAGCTGATTGTCTTGAAGCGCTTGGCGTAAAGATTGATTGTGCTCCAGCAAGAAGTGCACAGATATTAAAGGATATTAATCTTTGTTTCTTATTTGCACAGAAGTACCACCCAGCAATGAGATTTGTTGGTGCTGTAAGAAAAGAGATGGGAATAAGAACATTGTTTAATGTACTTGGACCATTAGCTAATCCAGCAGGTGCAACTATGCAGTTATTCGGTGTATACAGCGAGGAGCTTGTTGAACCACTTGCACACGTATTAAGAAATCTTGGTGTTAAGAGAGCTATGGTTGTATATGGCAGAGATTCTATGGACGAGATTTCTCTTAGCGCAGAGACTAAGGTATGTGAGTTCAAGAATGATGAATTCAAATCATATGTTATTAAGCCAGAGGATTTAGGACTTACAAGATGTAATAAGGAAGATCTTGTTGGTGGAACACCACAGGAGAATGCAGCTATCGTCAACGATATATTAGGTGGTGCTAAAGGCCCTAAGACAGATGTAGTATTACTTAACGCTGGTGCAGCTATCTATCTTGCTTCAGATGGAATTACATTAAAGGACGGAATTGAGAAGGCAAGAGAGATTATCGAGTCAGGCAAGGCTAAGGAACAGCTTAAGAAGTTCATTGAAGAAACTAACAAATAATATGGCATAAATATAGCATTGCATATATGGTATCTGCAATTTTGTATCTAAGCATATATTAAATTATATTATAAATAATATTGAATATTAATAAACAGACGGCCTCTTAAAGGATTGAAAATATCTTTTAAGAGGCTGTTTTTAGAATAATCAAGATGGGCAAAATATATAATTAAGAAAATGGGTTACAAAATATAGAAAATATAGTAAAATAATATAACATAAAACCTGCAATATGCAGACAACAAACAGGGGCAGAATATACAAGCCGATATATTTATTAAGGTATGTTAAATACGGTGCAGATTGGAGAATAAATGTATAATATATTAATTGTTGATGATGAAAGAATAGAGCGTAACGGAATTATAATGTTATTAAAAAGACTTTCAATTAGTGCAGGCGTAGTTGAGGCAGCTAATGGAAAGGAAGCATATGAATATTTATGCAGTGATGAAGCAGAGCATATTGATATACTTCTCACAGACGTGAAAATGCCATTTATGGACGGAATAACACTTATTAAAAAGCTCAATGAAGATAATATAAAGCTTAAGACGATAATATTTTCTGGATATAATGAATTTGAATATGCCAAGCTTGCGGTAAAACTGGGAGTTAAAGATTACATTTTAAAGCCGGTTGATCCTGTGGAGTTTGAGAACACAATTAAGAAGGTGTGTGCAGAGCTTGACGAGGAACGTATCCATACAAGCAATTATAATAAACAGGCGGATTTTGTTAAGCAGTTCTATCTGTATTCACTTCTTAATAAGGCTGATACCAAAGGAATATTAGAAAGTGATGATTTCCTTAGAAGCTATAACAGGCTTGTTCTTATAGAGTTTAATACCGATTTCTTTGGTAAATATGACGGTGGAGATGCCAACATATTAACCAATGCAGATTGTATGGGTGATATTGAGTACCAGTATCTTAACCTTAATACACAGCAGTCAGTTATTCTTATTAAAGATGAAGCTATGGCAGTAAGTATGGATTTATTAAAGAATATGCTTGAAAAGCTGCATAATTATATATTTGATAAGACAGGACAGTTTATGTATAGTGCTGTGTCTGATATTATAAATGACTATCACAGGATATCTGATACTATGGACGAATTAGAAAATCTTATGAGCAATAAGTTTTACCAGACAAATAACTATATATTTACCAACGATATAAGTGATAAAATGCCTGTTCTTGTCCAGATAGATGATGATGTGCTTATGAAGCAGATGAAGCAGGACATTAAGATGAAAGATGTAACATTTTTAAGAATACATTTTGATGCTTTATGTAAGAAATACAGAAGCCAGTCCAATTTTTCGCATATATATATTAAGTTTGTGTTCTCTAATCTGCTTAAAGATTTCTATGATGCGCTTCCTGGGGCAAATGAAGATGAATTTGCGGCACAGATTGATAAATTGTATACATCAGAGGATTTTAACTGCATAATGGATATTGTTAATCATAATATTGACATATTAGAGAAGAATTTTATCGGCAATCCACTGACAATGCACAGGGAGATTGAAACGGTTAAGGAGTATATACATAACCATTATGGTGAGGAGTTAGGTGCACAGCAGTTAGCGGATATGGTATATCTTGCGCCAAGCTATTTAAGTTCGCTTTTTAAGAAAGAAACAGGGCAGAATTTAAGTAAGTACATTAAACAGTACAGAATGGAGAAGGCAAAGGAGCTGCTCACAGACACTAATATGAAGATTGTTAATATAAGTGAGAAGACAGGTTATCCGAATGTGTCATATTTCTGCCAGAGTTTCAGGGAGTATTTCGGGGTAAGCCCTCAGAAGTTCAGGGATAAAGGTGAAGTATTATGAGCGGTCCGTTAAAATTAAAGCAATGGGTGAATAATATAAAGCTTCAGAATAAGCTTGTTATAATATATATCGTCACAGGCCTGCTGCCACTTATAATACTTTTCGTATTTGCGTATGGACAGATGCGCTCAATACTTATGGACAGGGACGTGCGTTCAATGGAAAGTGCATTAGGGCAGTCGGTTACAACTGTGGATGGACAGATAGAAGTATATGATAATCTGTCCAATTACATAACATTTAACGAAACTGTGTCGGGAATACTTTCATACAATTACAGCAACAAATATGAAATGTACAGCCAGATTGTCACGACCTTTGACCCGCTTGTATCTTCATTAAAATATTTTCACGATGATATTAACAAGGTGACGATATACATTAATAATGGAATAAAGCACGACACTACACTTGCGCCATTATCAGAGATTGAAAATGAAGCATTTTACAATTCAGCAGTTAATTCAACTAATATTAACTGGTATGTCGATAAAGATAAGAAAGAGCTTATATCAGCAAGGAAAATGTCCACGCTTGCCACTGCTGGCATTACTGGAATTATGTATATTAATGTAGATTATGACAGCATAATGGATATTTATGCAAAAGGTCTTATAGATAACAGCGGCATTATAGTAACTGACAGTAATGGCAGTATTATAAGCACAGAAGCGGCATTTTTGGATAATGCTGATAAATATACCCTTTCAGACAGCCAGTTTACTGAGCTTATAGAAAAAGCGGATTTTACAGAAAATGTATGCAGTAATATAGCAGGTTATGTGCTTATTAAGCAGACCTCAGATGTTACTGGCTGGACAAGCTATGTGTATGCACCAAAGTCGCTTATGTTAAAATCAACTAATTCGATTATTACGATGATAGTGCTTGCATTGGCGGTTGCATGCATTGGAATGGCGGCGGCTACAATATTTACATCAGATTTCATAACCAAGAGGATATATAAATTAAGAACAAGTATGGAAAAGGTTGAAAATGGTGATTTCGATGTTGTCATAAAGTCATCTGACAAAGACGAAATCGGCGCATTGATACACGGCTTTAACAGTATGACTGGTACGATTAACAACCTTATCAACGAGGTGTATGAGGGGCAGTTAAGCCAGAAGGAGTCAGAGATGAGAGCCTTAAGGGCGCAGATTAACCCGCATTTTCTCTATAATTCGTTATCGCTTATTAACTGGAAGGCGATTGAGTACGGACAGGACGACATAAGCAGTATAACGCTTGCACTTTCCAATTATTACAGGACTTCGCTTAATAAGGGTAAGAATACGTTGACTGTAAAGCAGGAGTTAAGCAATATGGAGTCATATCTTAGCATACAGCAGATAATGCACGATAATTCCTTTGATGTTGTTATGGATATTGATGAAAATGTGCTTGAGTACGAGTCACTTAATCTTATATTACAGCCTCTTGTTGAAAATGCTATTGAACACGGAATAGACCTCTTGACTGACAGGAGAGGGGTTATCACTGTTACAGCAAAGCTTAATAACGGTCTTATTCATATTGAGGTTAAGGATAATGGCATTGGTATGTCTAAAGAAACGGCTGATACATTCTTAACAAGTGAGTCTGGCGGATATGGAGCAAGAAATGTCAATGACCGTATAAGGCTGTTCTATGGTGAGCAGTATAATCTTAAGGTAAGCAGTGATGAGAATGGAACGGTTATAACAATAGAATTCCCGGCAAGAAAGCCAGCCTGATAATATGTATAGTAAATAAATATAATAATATATTATAATAATATACTACATTTAATTAATTGGTCTAACTGATGAAAAAGTAAAATGAATAGTATGAGTATAATAAAGAAATGTTGTCATTATTTGATAACATTTCTTTTTTGTTATATTTTTATGTAAAAATTCTGATATGTTTCTAAAATTTCTTATATTTAATTTCCTATAGAATAAACATATAATTAAACTATCAAAAGAACTTGTAAATAAATTACAAAAAGATATGTACCTGAATGAATTATAAAGAATGAGTTGTACACAATATGTATTGCTTGTAAGAATTATATAAAAAATGGTACATATCAGCGGTTAAACGCATTAAGAAATGGAGGTATGTTTATTAGGTTTAAGAGATTAGCGGCGGCTGTTATGGCGGCAACAATGTGTGGCTCACTGCTTGTGGGCTGTGGAGGAAGTGATAACAAATCAGCGGATAATAATGAGAATATCACAGCCACAATTAAAGTATGGGGTCCGGCAGAGGATCAGGCAGAAGAAAATGGCAAATGGCTTCAGACAATGTGTGAGCAGTTCAATTCAGAACATCCTGAATGGGATCTGACTTTTGAATACGGAGTATGTGCTGAGTCAGATGCAGGTAAGACAGTTACACAGGATCCTGAGAATTCAGGTGATGTATATTTCTTCGCTAATGACCAGTTACAGACACTTATTGATGCAAATGCCATAGCAAAGCTTGGTGGTGAAACAGCAGATTATGTTAAGAATACTAATTCAAGTGCAATAGTTGACTCAGTATCAGTTGACGGCAATGTATATGGTGTTCCATTTACTACTAATACCTGGTTTATGTACTATGATAAGAGCAAATTCTCGGAAAGCGATATAAAGAGTCTTGATACAATGCTTTCAAAGAACAAGGTAGCATTTAATATAACAGAAGGCTGGTATATGTCATCATTCTATCTTGCTAATGGCTGTACATATTTTGGAAAAGACGGCAAGGATAATTCCGCAGGCGTAGATATTAAGGGTGATAAAGGAACACAGGCAACCAAGGCTTTAGTTGCACTTGTCAATAATCCTAACTTCGTCAATGACTTACAGGGTGTAGGTATTGCCGGTTTAAGAGATGGAAGTGTTGGCGCTTACTTCTCAGGTTCCTGGGATTATAAGAGTGTTAAGGAAATATTAGGCGATAATTTTGGTGCTGTATCATTACCAACAGTTAAGATTAATGGAACAGATAAGCAGCTTAAAGCATTTGCAGGTTCTAAGGCTATAGCAGTTAATCCTAACTGCAAGTACCAGCAGGTAGCAGTTGCACTTGCCAAGTACCTTGGAGGCAAAGATGCACAAGCTAAGCATTATGAGTTAAGAAATGTTATTCCTTGTAATACAGAGTTACTTGCAACAGATGCAATAAAGAAAGATGCTCTTGTATCAGCACAGAATGATACATTTAACAAGACATCAGTAATTCAGCCTACAGTTACAGGTATGAATGATTACTGGACACCAGCTCAGAATTTTGCTAAAGCAATTGTTAATGGTGAGGTTACTGCTGATAACGCAGAAGCTAAGACATTAGATTTCTATAATCAGATTAATACATCAATTGTAAAATAGTAAATATCAGTTCTAACAATTCTGGGTCAGTATTAATTGACCCAGAATTTTACTTAACATCATATAATGGTCAGGAGGTGTGGTCAATGAAAGACATTACATTTCGTAATTCTATGAAATATGGCGATTTGACGACAAAACTCAGTTTATTAATACTCGGACTTGGCAATTTCAGGGGCAGGCAGATAATAAAAGGAATATTATATATAGCTTTAGAGGCAGCATTTATAATATTTATGATATTAAAAGGAATTAGTTGTCTTGCAGGACTTCCTGGTCTTGGCAGCAGGGAACAGGAAGAGATATGGAATGAAAAGCTTGGAGTATATGAGTATGTACAGGGTGATAATTCACTGCTTATTCTGCTTTATGGAATAGCCGTAATATTTATAATATGTGCCTATATTATTCTTGCAGTAAGCTCATTAAAAAGTGCTTATAATGTAGAGTTAAGAATGAAGCAGGGTAAGCATATTAATACATTTGCAGAAGATATTAAGTCATTATTCAATGAAAATCTTCATAAGCTTTTACTTGCACTCCCAGTTACAGGAATACTTGTATTCACAATACTTCCGCTTGTATTTATGATTTCAATAGCATTTACAAGCTACAGCAAGGTAGACAGTCATCTGGTGCTGTTTGACTGGGTAGGGCTTGAGAACTTTAAGCTTATATTTAATTCGGGAAGTTCAATAGGACAGTCATTCTGGTCAGTATTTGGCTGGACTATTATATGGGCGGTATTTGCTACATTTCTTAATTATATATTTGGAATTCTTGTGGCACTGCTTATTAATAGAAAAGGAACTAAGTTTAAGTCATTCTGGAGATTTATATTCGTATTATCAATTGCAATTCCGCAGTTCGTATCACTTCTTATAATAAGAAGTATGCTTGCACAGGACGGTATTGTAAATGTTGTATTAAAAAATGCAGGCTGGATAAGCAAGTCACTTCCATTTTTTACTAATGCAACGTGGGCAAGAATGACAGTCATAATTGTTAATCTGTGGATTGGTATTCCATATACAATATTGCAGGTAACAGGAATATTGCAGAATATTCCAATGGAATTATATGAGGCGGCTGATGTGGACGGAGCTAATGGCTTTGTCAAATTCTTTAAAATAACAATGCCTTATATGTTATTTGTTACAACACCTTACCTGATAACTACATTTACTGCTAATGTTAATAACTTTAATATCGTGTATCTGCTTACAAAGGGAGATCCAGTGCTTGCAGGACATACAGCAGGAAAGACAGATCTGCTTGTAACGTGGCTTTATAAGATGACGGTAGATTACCAGTATTATAATCTTGGAGCTGTTATAGGTATTATGACATTCGTATTTCTTGCACTCGGTTCACTTCTTGTATACAGGAGAACCAAATCTTATAAAGATGAGGAGGGATTCCAATGAAAAAGAAGAAAACTATTAAAAATGTACTTGCACATACAGTGCTTACAGTTCTTGCAATTGTGTGGGTAAGTCCGCTGGTATGGATAATTCTTACAAGCTTCAGGGCACAGAAGGGAGCCTATACAAGTTCATTCTTCCCTAAAAGCTATTCACTTGATAATTATATTAAGTTATTTACAGATACGGGAATACTTAATTTCCCAAGAATGTTTACTAATACATTGATTGTAGCTGTATTTTCCTGTATTATATCTACATTTTTTGTATTATCAGTAGCTTATTGTATGTCAAGACTTAAGTTCAAGATGAGAAAAGCTATGATGAATGTTGCAATGATACTTGGTTTATTCCCAGCGTTTATGGCAATGATAGCTGTGTATTACATATTAAAGGCTATTGGCTTGTCAGAGGGAAGTATGATAAGAGTGGCACTGGTGCTTGTGTATTCGGCTTCGGCTGGTATTCAGTTCTATATCGCTAAAGGCTTCTTTGACACAATACCTAAGACTATTGATGAGGCCGCTTTAATTGATGGAGCTACCAAATGGCAGGTATTTACCAAGATTACAATTCCATTAAGTAAGCCTATAATTGTATACACAGTTCTCACATCATTTATAGCACCTTGGGTAGATTTTATATTTGCAAGAGTAATATGCCGTGCCAATGCTGATTATTACACAGTTGCTATTGGTCTGTGGCAGATGCTTGAGAAGGAATATGTTGATGTGTGGTATACAAGATTTGCCGCTGGTGCTGTACTTATATCAATTCCGATTGCCGCCTTGTTTATGATTATGCAAAAGTGCTATAATGAGTCTATGTCAGGAGCAGTTAAAGGCTGACAGGAATGGGTGGGAAAATATTATGTTTGTGCATCATCAGATAAATAATAATTCTGGTATTAATATAATATATAAGCGAAGCAGTACGATATGTATTGCAAAGCTTTTATATACCATTATGATGTTAACAGTAATAACGCTTTTAGCCGGGTGTAACAGCCCGGCTAAAGGTGTCTATAATGACAGTGCTTATAATGAAGCCATTGATATGGCTAAGACAACGCCATTTGGAGCTTATCCCGATACGATTGAATATACGCTTGGAAAGATGACAAGTGTCAATAATTCTAATATGCCGGCTTCGGATACATATACTGATAATGCTTATACGAGATATATAAAGTCGGTTATTAATGTGCAGAATGTTGATGTATTTGAGGCTAATGACAGCCAGTATAATACTAATGTATCAATGGCTGTTTCAATGAATAAGCTTCCTGATATTATGGTTGTGTCAAGCCAGAGTGAGCTGGAACAGCTTATAGAAAATGGAGCGATAGAGGATTTAACAGACAGCTATAATAATTGTCTTACAGATAAGGTAAAGAGTATGTATGCAAGCTATGGCAGTGCGCTTATGGATATGGTAACTTATGATGGAAGGATAATGGCACTTCCAGAAACCAATATTACTGACGGACCTAATCTTGTATGGCTCCGCAAAGACTGGATGGATATATTAGGACTTTCAGAACCGCATACGGTAGATGATGTAGTTAATATTGTAAGGCAGTTCATAACCTATGATCCGGGTAATAATGGAGTAGCAGAGGACGGCAGCAGTAATACAGTCGGACTTGTTGTAGATACATCGGTGGCTGGAGAATGTGGCTATAGTAGTGAGTTCCTGCTAGATATAATATTTGCCAGCTTCAATGCCTATCCTAAGCAATGGATAGAGAATGATGACGGACAGATTGTATATGGGTCTGTAACTGAGGAAGCTAAAAATGCACTTGAATACATTAGCGAATTATACAACGAAAAGATAATAGACAATGATTTTTTATTAAGGACATCGACTAATATATGTGAGCTTATAGAAAATGGCTTGTGTGGCTCATTTTTTGGACCATGGTGGGCGGCTAATAATCCGCTTGCCAATGCTGTCAGTATTAATCCTGATGCTAACTGGCAGCCATATCTGATATCAACGGGCGATAATGTAACAGAATACCACAGCCAAAATCCCTGCTACAAATATGTAGTTGTAAGAAAAGGCTATGAATATCCAGAAATAGCGGCCAAGATGATAAGTGTTATGTTTGATAAGATAAGATTTGACTGTACAGACTCAGAAGAATTTGCTAATTATTACCAGTTAAATGTTGAGCCAACAGCAAGACCGTTATCTATTAATGTCGATTATAATAATGCTTTATCAATATGCTACAGAAATATATCAGATGCAATTGAGGGGCGAAAAGACAGTGATAATCTGGAATTGCTGGAACGCTCATATTATAATGCCTGCAAATCCTATCTTAATAATACAGGACTTGCCAATACATCTTATGAATATAATACAGACAGCTCATATAAGGAATATTCCCGGTCAGGAAGAAAAGGTGCAACAAGTACGCAGTGGGCGGCATACATGTCACGAATTAAAGCCTGCAAGCTTCTGGACGAGGGCAATATAGTGATTAGGCAGTCGTTATATTTTAAGACAACAGACACTATGAAGAATAGCTGGTGGAAACTAAAAAGCCTTGAAAAAGAGGCATATCTTAAGATTATAAGTGGAGAAGCAGACATTGATTATTTTGATACATTTGTTGGCGAATGGAACGCACAAGGTGGTATAATAATTACGGAAGAAGTCCGGGAGAATATTATAAGGTGAATATTACAAGGTGAATTTTGTAAGAATTATAGTAATGTAAATTTAAAATATACATTATATATAATATTATGTTTCCGGTAATATAATATTATAATTTCAGTAATGCAATATTATATATAATATGTAATAAACAGGAGGTTAAAATTATGGAAGACATATTTAATGGAAGTAAGAAGTTAGGATTTGGTCTTATGAGACTTCCGCTTCTTAATCAGAATGACGATTCAAGCATTGACATTGAATTAACTAAGAAAATGGTTGATACATTTATTGAAAAAGGATTTACCTATTTTGATACAGCGTGGATGTATTGTGGTTTTAAGAGTGAAAATGCAGCTAAAGAGGCACTTGTAGACAGACATAACAGAGATGAATATACGCTTGCAACTAAGTTACACGCAGGTTTCATAAAGACACTTGAGGACAGGGATAAGGTGTTTAACGAACAGCTTAGTAAAACAGGTGTTACATATTTTGATTATTATTTACTTCACGATGTTGGAGTTGACCATTATGAAGTGTATAAAAAGCTTGACTGTTTTAACTGGCTTGCTGATAAGAAGGCAAAAGGTTTAGTTAAGCATATGGGATTTTCTTTCCACGATAATGCAGATTTGCTTGATAAGGTACTTACAGAGAATCCAGAGATGGAATTCGTACAGTTACAGATTAATTATCTTGATTGGGAAAGTGAAGCTATACAGTCAAGAAAATGCTATGAGGTTGCAACAAAGCATAACAAACCAGTAATAGTTATGGAACCAGTTAAAGGCGGCACACTTGCCAAAGTTCCAGAAAAGGTTGAAAATGAATTCAAGGCATATAATAAGGATATGTCAGTACCATCGTGGGCTATCAGATTTGTTGCGAGCCTGCCAAACGTCAGAATGGTTCTCAGCGGTATGAGCAATATGGAACAGCTTCTTGATAATACAAGCTATATGCAGGATTTTGTACCTCTTAACGATGAAGAAATCAAGCTTGTACATAATGCGGCGGATATGATAAATGAAAGCATTGCAATACCTTGTACAGGATGTTCATATTGTACAGACGGATGTCCAATGCACATAGCAATTCCTAAATATTTCTCATTATATAATGCTGATAAACAGGAAATTGAAGGCAAGGACTGGACACCTCAGGGTGAATATTACGATAGACTTACTAATAATTTCGGTAAGGCAAGTGATTGTATTGAATGTGGCCAGTGCGAAGGTGTCTGTCCACAGCATTTGCCAATTATCAATAACCTTAAAGAGGTTGCAAAGCATTTTGGTAAATAATCAGGTTGCTAAGTAACAGAAAAAGTGGTAGTATAAAGATATAAAAAAATAACGCCGATAAATCCTGCTTTATCGGCGTTATGTTATATTAAATGTATTATATTATGTTAAATATATTATATTTAATATATTGTGTTGAATAAATTAATTATGACAGCATAGGAAATATAAAGTATGGGAATTGATTCAGATTATTATAAGGAAAAGAATAAAAAGCAGCTTACAAAGCTGCGTATGCTTGAGGCTAAGCTTCCGTCATATGTGACTTCTTATCTTGATGATAAGGAGTTGTCATCACAGGTTAATACGGTAATTGCTTATGCGTATGATTTACAGACATTTTTCAGATTTCTTACAGAGAAAAATACTATGTTAAAAAATACCGCAATTAAGGATATTACAATAGATTTTCTTGAAAATCTTACATTTGAAGATATTAATGAGTATCAGAGATATTTAAGATTTAATAATGATGATGGAAGCACACATCAAAATCAGGATAAAGGAATAGCCCGCAGAATGGCGGCTTTAAGGGGTTTTTTTGAATTTGCCTGTACACATCAGTATATGAAGAACAATCCGACAGTTGGGGCCGCCAAGCGAATTAAAATGCCTCAGAAAGACATAATAAGGCTTAATGATGAAGAAGTTAATGACCTTTTAAATGTTGTATCCAATACGAATATTAAGGGCAATAAGCTTCAGATACAAAAGTGCCAGAAGACACAGCTCAGGGATACGGCACTTATTACATTGCTTCTTAACACAGGAATACGAGTATCGGAATGTGCAGGTCTTGATATAGATGATATTAACTTTAATTACAGAACAATTAATATTGTAAGAAAAGGTGGTTCTGATGCACATCTGTATTTCAATGAGATTACAGAAAATGCGTTAAAAGACTATATTGATAATGAGCGTCCTCTGCTTCTTGGCAATCCAGAGTCAGAGGAACAGGCAGTATTTATCTCAATGAAAAAAAGCCGTATGAGTGTAAGCGCAATTGAACGTATGGTTAAAAAATATGCAAAAAATGCGACACCAGATAAAAAAATCTCTCCACATAAAATGCGAAGCACATACGGTACAGCACTTTACAAAGACACGGGTGATATACGACTTGTAAGTGATGTACTTGGGCATAAAGATATTAACACAACTGCTAAGCATTATGCGGCTATGGAAGAAGAACACAGAAAAATTGCCGCTAATATCCCACTCTATCAGGTTGATGAAGGGGCTGGGGAATAGTTATGTGTATTTAATATATGCTTCTAAAATATATTTTATATTTATGTATTTCTTATGCTTATATGCTTATATATTTATATGTTTATATATTTTTGTATTTTGGAAGCATATATTATTTTTATTTGTATTATAGAAAATATTTGTATTATAGAAAAAAGTTTGTTTATATTGATAGTTTTGTCTATATTGATATTGCTGTTTGTATTTTGTATGTCTGTTTATATCGATATTTTGTTTATATTGTGTTCTATTTGATTA
>JBNMLJ010000029.1:0-43075 GCA_050874785.1 Lachnospira sp. | reverse complement strand
TCTGTCTGTCTGTCTGTCTGTCTGTCTGTCTGTCTGTCTGTCTGTCTGTCTGTCTGTCTGTCTGTCTGTCTGTCTGTCTGTCTGTCTGTCTGTCTGTCTGTCTGTCTGTCTGTCATTAGAGTGCTGCCTGTTTCAGCAAATGTCAAGAGCAAATCACGATAATATTCATATTGCTTCTGGCGTGCTTCGATTTCTGCTGGCAAACCAATATTCAGGTCAGTGCAGATGACTTCAAAATTGTCAAGAACATTAACAAGCCTTTGTTGTACATCTATAGAAGGTATTGGAATTGTTAAATTGTAAAATTTTTTATGGGGCAAATCCGGAACTGTTCCTCCTGATGCAACCGCCAACATACTATTATACATTCGAGGACTTGAAAGAATATGATAAAAATATCGTCTATCCAACTCATCCTCATCAATAATGTTTACCTTGAAGAAATTGTTGTGAAAACAGCCCTTTACTCCAGTTATTATTTTTCCCGTGCTTCCGGTTCTTGTAACTAATATATCGTTCTCATCACAAATGGAAGACATAGGAGGATTTTCTATATAATACTTTTCACCACCGTTTGAATCTTTCAAAAATTGAACTGTGATATAGAGGTATCTTTTTTCTCCCGGTGATGTAAATCTTTGACTAATTGGTATTTGTAACCCTTGATTTACTGTACATAAATCTCCAAGTTTTTTCATAGGAATATCTTTTCGCATAAAAAGTAATTTATCCCGGTAAAATTCATACTGTTTCTTCCGAGCTGTAAGCTCGGCTGTAAGCTCGGCTGTAAGTAACGTGAAAGAGTCCAATATACGGACTATTTCACGTTGTACCTCCAGAGGAGGTACAGGAGCCTTAAACTCTGAATAACTGCTTATCCAAAGTCTTTTATGCTCATTGGAAGAATAATTCAAAAATCCCATTAAATGAAATAAATACCGAATCATAACACCACTTTTTGAAGTAATCATTTTCATTGCCGATGACTTTGCCTTAAACGGAAAATCAACCCATTTAAATGCACCAGTAAAGTCATCAAAAATAATTACAGGCTTTTCAGGAGAAGCATTATAAACACCTTCTTTTTCATTTGTATACCCTAAAATAAAAGTCTGTCCTGCTGTTAATACAGGTATTTCAAAGTTATCATTATAATCAGTACTTTTCACAAGATATTTCGATGGCTGTTCATAGTCAGCT
The DNA here is from genome assembly GCA_050874785.1 of Lachnospira sp. GTDB lineage: Bacteria > Bacillota > Clostridia > Lachnospirales > Lachnospiraceae > Lachnospira. Next base: position 41,875 of record JBNMLJ010000029.1, on the reverse strand, counting down.
ATATCACCAACTCTTCTATATTCCACTCCATCTGGGCACAATTCAGCAATCAACTCGTCTAATCTGCTCATGCATCTTCACCACCTTCCTTTGATTCTGAATTACCTGCCTCTATCAGCGATTTGCTATCTGTTGTCTCCACGACTTCTGTTTCTCCTGACAACACCCTGTCAAAATCACTCTGATACAGCCGATCCTGACGGACTCGATATTTCTCGAACTCACTCAGTGCATGCTGCTCGGCAATCTTTGCAGAAATAGAACCTGCGTTAGTCAGAATTTCCTTCCTACTCAACCGAAGAACACCTTCAAACTGCTCCGCCCAGTCTTCCATGGTCATGGGAACTTCTTCCTCGGCTCTCAATTCTGCCAAATCCAGATATGCGTTGACAATTCTCGCCATTGCTGAGAGTTCTTCTTTGGTCAGATAATTCTTCGCAACCACCACATCGAACCTCTGGATTTTGCCATTCGGTGCATCCTTCCATGTGGTTAGTCCCATATGGTCCTTTGTACTGTCCGCACGATGATAGATGGTTTCCGCCGCTGTTTCACCATGAATCGCCCAATGAAGCTGATTCTGCACCCGTGCAAAAAACAGCCTTGTCGTTTGCGACTTTGCATCATAATCAATGCTGGTAGCATAAATATCTGTGATCTTTTGATAAAAACGCCGCTCTGAAAGACGAATCTCACGAATACGCTCTAACTGCTCTTTGAAATAATCCTTCGTCAGAACTGTTCCTCCGTTTTTCAGGCGCTCGTCATCCATTGCAAAGCCCTTCACGGTAAATTCTTCAATAATGTGGTTTGCCCATTTTCTGAACTGCACAGCACGAGGAGAATCCACCTTGTTTCCTACGGCAATGATTGCACTCAGATTATAGTGATTAGTGTTATAGCTCTTGCCATCTGCGGCAGTTATTCGAAATTTTCGAATAACTGAGCCTTCATCAATTTCGCCATCTGCAAAAATCTTTTTTAAGTGATAGTTGATTGTATGGGTCTCCACATTGTACAAAAGTCCCATCATCTTTTGTGTAAGCCACACATTTTCATCAAAATACACCGCGTTCACATCACTTTTACCTGTAGCAGTTATGAATGTAAGATATTCAGCTGCGGACGAGCGAACGATACTGACTTCATGCTTTTCTTTTTTCATTAACCCACCTCAATTTCTGCGATGATCTTATCAATCTCATCACGAAGCACTTGCTCACGGGCAACAATTTCCTTAATTTCTTCATTCAGCTTCACGATATCAATTTTCTCTCTGGTATCTTTGGCTTCGACATAAGTGGATACAGACAAATTATAATCATTACCAGATACTTCTTCATAGCTTGCCAGATGCGAAAAATGCTCCACTTCTTCACGCTTAGCAAATACATCTACGATGCGGTCAATATTTTCTGGTGTCAGCTTATTATTGTTTGTCACCTTCACACACTCGCTTGTGGCATCAATAAACAGTGTCTTGTTATCTGCCTTATTCTTTTTCATTACCATGATACAGGTTGCAATTGAAGTACCAAAGAACAGGTTACTTGGCAACTGAATAATGCAATCCACATAGTTATTGTCCACCAGATATTTACGGATTTTCTGTTCTGCACCACCACGGTACACGATTCCCGGAAAGCATACAATGGCAGCCGTTCCGTTAGACGCAAGCCATGACAGGCTGTGCATGATAAATGCCATATCTGCTTTGCTCTTAGGTGCCAGAACTCCTGCAGGAGCAAAACGAGGATCATTGATGAGCAATGGATTTTCATCTCCCGCCCACTTGATAGAATATGGCGGATTAGACACGATCAGCTCAAACGGCTCATCATCCCAGTGCTGTGGACTGAGCAATGTATCTTCACAGGCTATATCAAATTTATCAAATCCCACATCATGCAGAAACATATTAATACGGCACAGGTTGTAGGTTGTAATGTTAATCTCCTGTCCATAAAAACCGTTACGGATAGCATCCTTTCCCAGAATTTTTTCAGCCTTCAGAAGCAACGAACCCGAACCGCAAGCCGGATCATATACTTTATTGATTTCCGTTTTTCCTACCGTACCAAGACGTGTAAGCAGTTCAGACACATCTGCCGGAGTAAAGAACTCTCCACCAGATTTTCCGGCATTCGATGCATACATAGTCATAAGGTACTCATACGCATCACCAAAGGCATCAATAGAATGGTCTTTCACATCTCCCAGATTCATTTCACCTACACCATTCAGCAGTTTTACAAGTTTTTCATTACGCTTTGCAACCGTAGAACCCAGTTTATTGCTGTTCACATCATAGTCATCAAACAGTCCGGCAAAGTCGCTCTCTGCCTCACTGCCTTTCGCCGATTCCTCAATGTGACGGAACACACGCTCCAGTGTTTCATTTAAATTTTCATCATTCGCAGCATTGGCACGGACATTACAGAAAAGTTCACTCGGAAGGATAAAAAATCCTTTTTCCTCTACAAGTCCTTCTCTTGCTTCTTCTGCATCCTCATCTGGCATTTTTGCAAAGTCAAAATCGATGTTGCCAGCATCAATTTCACCGCTGTTTATATAATTACACAGGTTTTCAGAAATATAGCGATAGAACATTGTGCCAAGAACATAATTTTTGAAATCCCAGCCATCGACCGCTCCACGCAGTTCATCTGCAATCGCCCATATTGCACGGTGCAGTTCATCACGTTCCTGTTCCTTTTTGGTATCAACCATTCTCTTTTCCTCCGTTATCCTCTGGTACAAATTCCAGAATATCGTCAACGCCACAGTTCAGAACACTGCATATACTCTCTATGCTTTCGAGGGAAATATACCCATTACGTTTTAACCGTGTGATGATATTGGCGGAGAATCCAGCCTTCTGCTGCAACTGTGCATTCGTCATATTTTTTTCAATCAGTATATAGAATAATTTTTTATAACTGGCCGCCATATCATCTATCCTTTAATTTATCAACAGATATAAAAAAGTATATCACGAAAACGTGAATGCCGCAATCAGTGCAAAAAACCACTCAATTTTTATTATGCCTTTTTAAATGTATATATTCAAATCCAAATAATATCTATATTATTCTATAAACAGCAAAATACCGGTGCCAGCTATTAACTGACACCGGTATTAAAATTTATAAGGAGAAATGTATATTATTATGATGCTGTGAATACCAGCCGCTAATTCTGTTATTCACATCACACAACAAGCGGTTAGTTATTAGCAAATAATGCTGTTGATAAATATCTGTCACCTGAGTCTGGGAGTAATGCAACGATATTCTTACCCTTGTTCTCTGGTCTCTGTGCAAGAATTGTAGCTGCCTTTAAAGCTGCACCTGAAGAAATACCAACAAGTACACCTTCGCTTACTGCGAATGCTCTGCCTTCTTCAAATGCATCATCATTATCAATTGCTATTACCTCATCATATATCTTTGTATCAAGAACTGTAGGAACGAAACCTGCACCGATACCCTGAATCTTATGAGCGCCTGCTGTTCCCTTTGAAAGAACTGGGCTTGTTGCTGGCTCAACTGCTACAATCTTAACATCTGGGTTCTGTGACTTAAGGTATTCACCAACACCTGTAATTGTTCCACCTGTACCAACACCAGCTACGAATATATCTACCTTGCCATCAAGCTGTTCCCAGATTTCTGGACCTGTTGTAGCCTTGTGAGCTGCTGGGTTAGCTGGGTTATCAAACTGTCCTAAGATAATAGAACCTTCGATTTCCTTGTTAAGTTCTTCTGCCTTTGCAATAGCACCCTTCATACCCTTAGCACCTTCTGTAAGAACAAGCTCAGCACCATAAGCTTTTAAAAGATTTCTTCTTTCTACTGACATTGTATCTGGAAGTGTAAGGATTGCTCTGTAGCCCTTAGCTGCTGCAACTGAAGCAATACCAATACCTGTATTACCACTTGTTGGCTCGATGATTGTTGCACCTGGCTTTAATAAGCCCTTGTCTTCTGCATCCTTAATCATTGCTAATGCAATTCTGTCCTTTACAGAACCTGCTGGGTTAAGATATTCAAGCTTACCAAAGATGTTAGCCTCTGTAACTCCTGCCTTCTTAGAATATCCATTAAGCTTAAGTAATGGTGTCTTTCCTACTAATTCTGCTGCGCTCTCTACATAATTACTCATATTATTAATCCTCCTGAAAATGTTTTATTATTGTTTTCCTATAAACCTATATGTTTAATGTGTTTTATGATTGCATTATATCCTCTGATTAGCAATCTGTCAACCACTAATTTTTAAATTCTTATAAATTTTATTATACCCTGTATTACCCCTCCATAAATCCATAATAATTAAATAAAAAAGAAGCCTGTCCTACAGCCAGTGTCATTAATTTAATAACACTGCTGTATTCCAGACTTCTATATATTATTATATATCAGCCGAACTTCTCCGTAACATCTGCCTTCATTATCTTGTCAGCATATTCCACGCCATACTTTTTCACAACATACTTATAGCACTTTGATAACTGAGGTGTTCTTGACTTTAAATCGTGTGCATCAGATGCAATATAATCTACAATATGGTCTTTAAGAAGTGCCTTCGTACATCTCTGTACTGCCCAGCCATTGTCACCAGTAACCGAGTCTGCATTAATCTGTATGTCAGCACCCATTCTCTTTAACTCATATATATAGTCCCAATCCTTAACAGTACACACATATCTTTCAACGTGTGCCACAATTGGGTGATAGCCTGCCATAATAACATCAAGTACAGCTCCTCTTACCTTGTCCTGCTCAACTCCTGAAGAGAACTCTATAAGAATTGTGTCAGTTCCGCACATTGTCTTTTCATCAAGCTTGTCCACGTCATCTAATATCTCTGACCTGAAATACACTTCCCTGCCAAGATACACTCCCATATCATGAAAAGCCTTAGCCGCCTCGTCAGCAAGTATCTCATAATGCTCTACTATCTTGCTGTAATGCGCCATACCTCTCTTAGGATGAAAATGTGGTGTCAGTATGACATCTCTTGTGCCATCTTCATACGCCATTCGTAACATTTCCATACTTGTCTTGATATCCGGTGAACCATCATCAACACCAAATAAAATATGATTATGTATATCTGTAAATCCTGTACACACAGGTTCTTCACTCATCTTTCTCATATAAAACCCGCTCTCTTTCCAACCATACGTTCTCACATTTTATTATATAAAATATACATATCGTTTGTCAATCAAACTATTATAAAGCTTATATAAACTTCATAATTACCAGTTCTTATATTCACGAAGCATTATATTTACATAATCTCATAATTTTTGCGCAGCTTTTCAGCGCATATAAAGTTCCTCAAGGAACTTTTAAGATGAGCACTTTTGTGCTCATTATATCATATTTACAACGCTTTATACTTAGATATTTCTTCTAGATACTGCTGTCCTATCGTGCTTAACGCAATTCCCTTTCTTGAGATATAGCCAATATCCATAACTTCCTTAGCATCAAGCTTTACTGCGCAATATTCATCACCATTAAGTTCCTCACATATAATTCCTGAACACAGCGTATATCCATTAAGCCCAACCATAAGATTAAGCATAGTTGCCCTGTCATTTGCCTTAATAAGCTGCTTATATTCATATGTGCTTAATACTTCTTCTGCATAATAAAATGAATTATAATCCCCCTGGTCAAATGAAAGACACGGATAATCTTTTAACTCCTCAAGCTTAATAAGCTTTTTGCCAGCAAGTGGGTGTCCCTTGTACATATATACATATATTTCACATTCTAACAGCTTATGGAACTCAAGATAATTGTCATTAAAAATTTTCTCAAGTACATTTTTATTAAAGCTGTTAATGTACAATATGCCAATTTCACTTTTGCCATTCTTCACATCTTCTATAACCTCGTGTGTCTTGGTTTCGTGTACGGCAAACTCATATTCGTCCATACCATACTGCTTAACCATATGCACAAAAGCATTAACTGCAAAAGAATAATGCTGCATTGAAACACTGAATCTTTTCTTGACTTCTGATTTAGTGATATATCTTGCATCTAAAAGCTCATACTGCTCCATAACCTGTCTTGCATAACCGATAAATTCCTTGCCATCAGGTGTTACTGCAATACCATTCTGCGAACGCCTGAATATCTGTACTCCAATCTCCTCCTCTAAGGAATGAATTGAAGTTGAAAGACTTGGCTGTGATATAAAAAGCTTCTTGGCAGCTTCATTAAAAGACTCCGACTCCGCAACAATTATCGCATATTTTAACTGGTTTAATGTCATACTTTAATCTCCATATTATGCCATTTTCTGAAGGAAGGCTTTAGTTCTCTCACTCTTAGGGTTATCTATAACGTCTTGCGGCTTGCCTTCTTCTACTATTACACCGCCGTCCATAAATATAACTCTGTCAGCTACATTCCTGGCAAAATCTATCTCGTGTGTAACTATAACCATTGTCATCTTTTCATTGGCAAGCTCTCTTAAAAGCTTAAGAATACCTGCTGTTATCTCTGGGTCAAGCGCAGATGTAGGCTCATCAAAGAAAAGCATCTTTGGATTCATAGCAAGTGCCCTCGCAATAGCAACTCTCTGCTGTTGTCCGCCTGATAACTGGCTTGGATAGCTGTCCTCTTTATTTTCAAGTCCGACCTTTTTTAAAAGCTCGCGTGCCTCGGCAGTCACCTCAGCTTTATCACGTTTCTGCACATTAATCGGTGCATCAATTACATTTTTAAGTACTGAAAAATGTGGGAACAGGTTGAAATTCTGGAATACAAGTCCAAAATTGTTTCTTATGCTGTGCAACTTCTTCTTGTCAACATACTGTGCTGGACCCGACTCATTAAGAGTTGCGCTCTCACCACAATAAGATAATGTTCCCTCGTCCATATTCTCAAGGAGAGTTGCACATCTTAAAAATGTTGATTTACCAGAACCTGATGGTCCGATTATTGCAACAACTTCTCCCTCATTAACTTCTATTGATATATCCTTTAACACTTCAAGATTTCCAAATGTCTTTTTTACGTGTTTCATTTCAAGTAAACTTGTACTGCTCATACTGCCTCCATCTGTTTAATAACGCATTTTCTTTTCTATATATTCCATTATCCAGGCAACTATAAAGTTGAATATATAATAAAATGCTCCTGCAATAAATAATGGCATTATGCTTGCGCTTGCCGCTGCAATCTGCTTAGCGAGCGTGAACATTTCTGTATACGCAAGTGCAAATGCTAAAGATGTATCTTTTACAAGAGTTATTACTTCATTAGTAACTGGTGGAAGTACAATTCTTGTCATCTGTGGAAGTATAATTCTTACAAATGTCTGTGCCCTTGTGTAACCAAGAACTGTCGCAGCTTCACTCTGTCCTGCCGGTATCGCCTGAATTCCTGATCTGAATATCTCTGCAAAATATGCCGCATAATTAAGCGCAAATCCTATAATTACCGCATAAAATCTATAACTATAAGAAAGAGAAATTCCAAATACATAATACGGACCAAAGAACACAACTAAAAGCTGTAACATAAGAGGTGTTCCTCTCATTATTGATATGTATATCTTTGCAATCCATCTTATTACGCTTACCTTTGATAATCTTACAAACATAAGTAAAAGTCCTAATGGAAGTGAGAATACAAGTGTAAGTACGAATATTGCAAGTGATGCAAGCATACCTTCTGCAAGCTTAGATACAACACTTCCAAGTTCAACAAAGAAATTACCTTTATCAACAGCTAAATCACTGTCATTTACAACATTATCAGCACTTAAGCATATGCTTTCCTCAAGTCCCCATTCTTCAGCTATTGAAAGAAATGTTCCATCATCAAGCATATCAAGAAGTGTTGACTGTACTTTATCCCTTAATTCTGTATTGCCAAGTTTAAAGCCTATGCCATACTGTTCATTAGATACATGCTGTGACAACATTCTGAATCTGCCGCCTCTTGCATTAAGTTCATAGTTGGCAACACCCATATCCATACATATTGCATCAACTGAACCAGCTTCAAGATTCATAAATGCACCATTATAATCACCAACCTGCTGTAATGAGGCAAAGCTTTTGGCAAGCTCAACATTTTCCGGTTCTGCATCTTCCCCAGTAAATGCAGCAAGCGCAGATGAGTCTGACTGCACAACAACAACCTTTCCTGCTAAGTCTGACAATGAATTAATGCTTGAATCTGACTTTACTATTACAACCTGTGAATTATCAATATATGGTGTTGTCCATGTATAATCGGACTCTCTTCCGTCCATAGTAAATCCATTCCATATACAATCTATGCTCCCAGATGAAAGCTCCATATCTTTAGAATCCCAGTCGATTGGCTGTTTGACAAGTTCCCAGCCATTACGTCTGCATACTTCTTCTGCTAAAGACAAGTCAAATCCGACATATTCTCCACTATCATCTTTGTATCCATAAGGTGGAAATTCCGCATCAAAACCTACTGTAAATGTAGTCTTGCCGTCTGACTGCTTCTTATCTGAACAGGCAGTAAATGTACCTGCTATAAAAGAGCATAACAAAAGTACAATAAGCATTTTTCTTAATAATCGCGTGTTGGTACAGTTCCTCATATTAATCTCCATTCTGTTCTTACAATTCACTTCTCTAATGCGTGAATGTTTTATTACTTTAATACACTAAATCGTACCCCACTTATGCGCTTATGTCAACTTAATATTTTACATATCCTAATACTGTTTCTGCAAATGTATCTATATCGAAAGGTTTGGCGATATGCCCGTTCATTCCGTGTTCCAATGCCTTCTTCCTGTCTTCATCAAATGCATTAGCTGTCATTGCTACAATTGGAATATTCTGTCCTCTGTCTTTTTCTAACTCTCTTATTAAACGTGTAGCCTCAAAACCGTCCATATCCGGCATACGCACGTCCATAAGAATAATATCTACAATACCTTTTCTATATTTTATATAATCTACAGCTTCACTTCCGCTGGCACACTCAATTATATACGCGCCATTTTCCTGTAAAAGCTCGCAGGCAATTTCCCTGTTATACTGGTTATCATCAACAACCATTACCCTTATATCTGAAAGGCTCTGGTCATTCTTTATTATATTATTATCTGTCACGTTGTCAGTTACATTTTTATCGTCCTGTGTCCTGACAACATATTGAAGCGGTACTTTTACTGTAAATGTTGTACCTTCGCCCAACTTGCTGTCAACATCTATTGTTCCGTTCATAAGCTCAATTATCTGCTTGGATATAGACAGTCCAAGCCCTGTTCCCTCTACTGATATATCGTTATCGTATGCTCCTCTTGTATACAAGTCAAATAATGATGGCATATCTTTTTCATCTATTCCTCTGCCATTATCCTTCACTATAATAATGTAGTTATGTATATTATCACCTATATTATTATTGCAGTCTTCCCTTACAATAACGTCTATATGTCCGCCAACCGGCGTATATTTGATTGCATTGGTAATAAGATTAATAAGCACCTGGCTTATTCTCATCCAGTCCATATACACATATTTATCAGTGATACCCTCAAGATTGATTGTCATCTTTTGTTTCTTTACTGCTGCCTGAATCTCAACAAGATTATAGAAATCTGTCATAAGCTCATAAATGTCGCTTTCTTCCTGTTCTATATTAATCTTTCCCTGCTCTATTCTTGATACCTCAAGCACATCATTAATAATGCCAATCAGATGATTACCAGCTTCTTTAATCTTTTCAAGGCAGTCCTTAACCTTATCCTGATTATCAATATTATTCTGTGCAATTGAGGTATAGCCAAGAATTACATTCATAGGTGTCCTGATTTCGTGCGACATATTAGAAAGGAACTTTCCTTTTGCCCTGCTTGCACTTTCAGCCTGTGCAAGTGCTTCTTCTATAAGAAGCTGTTGTTCAATCTCTTTCTTTATAACATCTTCGATATCCCTTATCATAAGGATAACACTTACAGGCTCATCACCTTTTCGCTTCTCAACAACAACACTTACAAGACACCACCTGAATACTCCCTTGGCAACCTGCCTTTTGTACCTGTATTCTGTCTTATCTTTATCTTTTAATTCACATTTAAGATTATCAACTGCAAGAAGCTTTGATACATCTTCCTCTGAGTTATTACATATGATATTACCTGATATTCTGCGGTTGACCTCGTTAGTATAATCTATAAGCTCATTATCCTCGCTATATCCCGGATATATCCTTTTGCAGGTATTATCAGAAAGATTGACATAGTACACCTCATAATATGCCTGAAGCGTGCTTGATACAATATTTCCATACCACCGCGTTCCTGCTGTTGATACATTTCTGTCATTTTCTTCTGTATCACAGCAGCTTACATCACTGCCGCCTGACGTATCCATATCATTTTCTCTGACTGCAATATCAACACTGCTTCTACTATTCTCTCTACTCATAACTTTCTACCCCTCTGTTATCTACATAATGACATTATTCTCTCTTATATCTGAAACAAGCTGTCGCCTGAACGCCCTGCAGCCATTCTCATTCCAGTATTTTCTTTTTTCTATCTTTATAACCTCAAATGTAGTATTTAAGATATGCGACTTATAACTTGTGTTAGGTTCTCTGCCTGGATAAAATACAGTGATTGAATCCCTGAACTCGTCTTCGTCCAAATCATAATCTTTAGCAAACTGCTCAGAAAGTTCATCTGTTGTAATTCTCTTAATATGTGCATAGTACCCCACAAGATAGGCAAAATAGTCCACATCAAACTTTTCTATCCAATAATCATCTGATGCCACAAATACAACTACAGGGAACTGCCTGTTATCATCTTTAATAAGATCCTTTAATGTATTGTATTCTTTTTCATTATCAATGCCTCTTACATTCTGTCTTAACCTCTCCACATCACAGATTCCAATGTTATCTGCTATCTCCCCATAGAAGTTAGGACGGCTGAACAATACATTTTCATTATCCCTGTACTTATCTGTTGGCTCAGCATATTCGTTGCTTACGTCAAATAAAAGCCTGTCACCATCTTTCTTAATAGTCGCAATCGATATCCACAGTCTGTTAGCAACCTTAGAATCAAGGTGCGTAGTAATCTCCTTGAAATACAAATTCTCATTATCGTATTCAAGCGATACCTTATACCCTGGCCTTTCATTATTATATGTATCCACGCTGTCAGGCATATCGTCAAATACTTCATTAAATCTTGAATGTACCCACGAATATATGTAATTGACTGCCTTTTTAAATGCATCCTCCATTGAAAGATTAGTAAGGTCAATGCAGGAATGTGATTGGAATACCTTATAATTGCCAAGCGGTTTAAATGGCTCAAAACGGCGTCTTTTATTGCCAGCCTCAAATTCCTGTTTATTCTTATGCTCCTGCTCTATCTTTCTAAATGCCTCATTAAGTCTTTCATCATCAGGACCTATCTGATTGACAATCTTTACTATATTATTAAGTGTAAGCTCTATTCCATTCTCAGAAGTATCAAGCCACAACTGCTCAATAGCCCCCTGTCTTGGTGCTTTATAAAATATCTTTGCAAGCTCTGTGTCTGAATCAAACAGCTCCTCTATGTATGGGTGCAGTGGTTCATTCTCGAATTTTAACCTGTAATGACACCTTAACATATCATTCCATTTCTTGTCTTTGTAATGCTGATGTCCTAAATCTTCAAGCAGTCCTGCTATTGAATCATCGCACAGCTCAAACGTAGCAAGAATACTGTTCATCTTTCTTGCCAGTGCTTCGTTGCCTATTCCAAACGCAGAGCCTTTATATCTCATATCGTGCTCAATCTCGTGCCAGCCCTCAAATGAGTTAGTCCTTACCTGAACCTCAAATGTATCGTCAACATAATCTGACAGATATGGATTGACAATTGTCTTGCTAAGATATGCTGGAAGCTTGAATATTCCATTGACTTTCATAGCCTTGAATTCATATTCATTATTCTCAGTAGTTTCCCACATTCCTGGAGATATAAATAATGTATCTAAAAGCTTTCTGCATATATCTACATCATCAACAAAATACAGTATTATCCTTATTCCTATAAGATCCTGCATTTTCTTATCTTCATTCTCCGTCCCCGGACGTCTGTAATCTTTAAATATAAGCTTATTCACCATAGAATCAACAGCCTTGACCCTGTATGCAATTCTGTAGTAAAATCCTGCTCTTTTTAGCTTTTCCTCTATAATGCTTAATAAATCGTCTTTTACAACCTGTGGAACAACTATCTGTTCAACATTCTCCTTTGTAAATAACTCATTAACTTCATTCATAAGTAGCCCCATCCAATTCTTCATATATCTTTCTTTTAAGCTGCTCTTTAATGCTATCCTTGGCAAATGCAGCTTCTGCTGAATTAATAAGCAAATTCTTTAATATTATACCATTTATAGGAAATGTTTGCACAAGTAATTTAAGTTCATTTTTAATACATGTGCCTGAAACCATCATATTATCTGTATTTATGGTAACTTTAACTCCATTATTAATAAGCTTCATAATTGGATAATCAGCAATATTATCAACAACTTTCGTATTAAGATTACTTGTCGGGCATAATTCTAATGGAATATTCTTATCTGCCAGCTCCTTAATCATATCCTCTGACCAGGCTGCCCTTATTCCGTGTCCTATTCTTTCAGCTCCCATATCTATTGCCGTCTTTATGCTTTCTTCTCCATCTGCTTCACCTGCGTGTATTGTAAACGGAATATTATATGCTAAAGCTTCCTTAAATATTCCAATAAACTGCTTTGTCGGATATAATTTTTCTGCGCCAGCAAGGTCTAGTGCCACAACTCCGCGGTCAAGATACTTATGCGCAAGCCTTATCGTTTCCTTATTAAGTTCCTCATTATCACTGCCTCTCATACAGCATAATATAAGCTTGTGATAATCTGAATTATCAAGTCCTTTTATTGCCGCCTGCACAACTTCTTCCTGTGTCAGTCCCTTCTTAATATGAAGCTGTGGCGCAAATCTTATCTCGCTGTACATTATCCCCTGACTATTCTGCTTCGCTATTAACATTCTAACACATTCAGTAATAGCTTCGGCTTTCTGCAAAAGTGTCAAAGGAAATTCAAACTTTTCCAGATATTCATTCAAATCCCTGCAATCCTTGGACACCTGTAATCTTTCTCTCAGACTTTCTTCACTTTCATTAAGCTCAATCCCATTGATAAGAGCCAGCTTCTGCGCCATTGGAACACTGACTGAACCATCAAGGTGAACGTGTAAATCTATAAGACAGCGTAATTTATCTATATTAATATTCATAACAATCCTCTTTTCTGCACACATTTTGCGCATATCAAGTTGGTGCCTTGTAAGTGGCAATACAAGCTTTTCTCTATTCTTTCCACCATATATAGCTTTATTATAACACATATTTATACAGCTTTGAAAGTTAAAGATAATTTGCACTAACTATGAGTTTGATTATTTGCCAGGTTTATGTTATACTTATTACACTTATTAGTATTATATTTACATTAATTATTTATTAATTGCTTTATAATCTACAATTATTTATTAACTCATATAAATATTAGTCAGGGGGAATAATTATGGTCATCCACGAATCAGCTGAAGATTATTTAGAAACAATACTTATGCTTAGCAAGAAGCTGCCTGTTGTGCGTTCAATTGATATTGCTAATGAAATGGGCTATAAGAAATCAAGCGTCAGCATTGCTATGAAGAATCTTCGTGAATCAGAACATATACGCGTAACCAAAGAAGGGTATATATACCTTACAGACTCTGGCAGGGAAATTGCCGAGATGATTTATGAAAGACATCAGATACTTTCTTCTTGGTTAATACAGCTTGGTGTCAACAAGCAGACTGCCGAGGAAGATGCGTGCCGTATCGAACACGATATAAGCAAAGAGTCTTTCAATGCCATTAAACAGGCTATCTCTGAACAGCTCAGTAACAGACAGAAATAACTCACTAAAAAAGGGGCTTAAAAGCCCCTTTTAATATTATCATTGTATTTTTCACTATATTTTTATATATTTTAATTCTATTAGTCTGTACATCAAAAGAACTGCACATCTGCATTTTCAATTATAACATCAGCCTTTTACCTTATAAATATTATAATCTTTATATCCAGCAGGTACTTCTTCATCAGTTATTATCTTAGCTGTATCAAGCCTTGCAAATGTCACTGAACTTACATTATCGAATTTGGTGCTGTCTGCAAGAATTATTTTGTGATTGCAGTGGCTCATCGCCATTTTCTTGACCTCTGCCTCATTAATATCAGGTGTTGTAAATCCGCATTTAATGCTTATGCCATTTGTTCCAAAAAATCCTTTGTTGAAATTATAATTTCTTAACATTTCAATAGCATTAGCACCTACTACTGCTTCTGTTGAACCTTTAAGCTCACCGCCTATAAGTATAACCCTGAAACCAGACGCTGCAAGATTTCTTGCGTGTGTAACAGCATTGGTCACATATACAGCCCGCTTTTCGGTTATATAATCAATCATACAACCTGTTGTCGTGCCTGCATCTATATATACAAAATCATCAGGTTCTATAAGACCTGCCGCATATTTTGCAATAAGCTTCTTGCCGTCAACATTTATTTCACGCTTCTGCGTAACACTTGGTTCACTGCCTGAAACCTCAAAATCTGCTGATACTGCACCGCCAAATACCTTGACAAGCTTGCCTTCTTCATCAAGTGAATTCAAATCTCTCCTTATTGTAGACTCTGAAATTCCAAGTTCTTCTTTAATCTCATTGACAGTTATACCTCCCTTACGTTTCAGCTCCTGAAGTATATATTCGTGTCTTTTCTCTGTAAGCATAACAATCACCTTTTCCAATATACCAATTATAATTCAGATACATCAGTGTCACGGATAATCTTTCTGATTGGAAGAATTCTTCCCGGCGAAACCGATAATTCATCAACGCCCATTTCAAGGAACTTCTGTGTAAGGCTTGTATCAGCTCCAAGCTCGCCGCATATTCCTGCCCATATTCCAGCCTTGTGCGCGTTATCGACAACCATTTTAATCATCTTTAACACTGCTGGGTGATGTGCATCAAAAAATGTATCCAGCTTAGGATTCTGCCTGTCAACAGCCAATGTGTACTGTGTCAAATCATTAGTTCCAATACTAAAGAAATCAACCTTTTTTGCAAGCTCATCGCTAATCATTACTGCCGCAGGTGTTTCTATCATTATTCCTGTCTTTGGGCTTCCTATCTTAATCTCCTGAGCCTCAAGCTCCGCCTTAACTTCATTTTCAATCTCCTTTATACGCTCTATCTCCCACATATTAGCAATCATTGGATACATAATATGAATATTGCCATATGCACTCGCCCTGTATAAAGCTCTTAACTGTGTCTTAAATATATCCGTTCTTGTAAGACATATTCTGATAGCTCTCACGCCTAATGCCGGATTGTCTTCTTTATCAAGATTAAAATAGTCACACTGCTTGTCTGCGCCTATATCAAGTGTCCTTATTATAACCGGCTTTCCAGCCATATTTTCCGCAACAGTCTTATATATATTAAACTGTTCTTCTTCTGTTGGAAAATCAGTTCTCTCAAGATAAATAAATTCACTCCTGAACAATCCTATTCCTGCCGCATCATTAGCAAGAACTAACGCTATATCCTTAACATTACCAATATTAGCATACAACTTTATCTTTGTTCCATCAAGCGTTACATCTTCTTTTCCTTTAAGGCTGTTTAAAAGCTCTTTCTGTTCTATATACTTAGCCTGTTCCTTCTTGTATCGCTCAAGTGTTTCATTATCAGGATTGATGTATACAACTCCATTAAATCCGTCAACAATGCCTGTTAAGCCATCTATATCTTCATCAAGAACACCTTTTGTTCCTATAAGAGCTGGTATCCCCATCGTTCTTGCAAGTATAGCTGTATGTGAATTAACCGAACCCTTAACACTTACAAATGATAATATCTTTTCTTTATCCATCTGTACAGTTTCTGATGGTGCTAAGTCTTCTGCAACAATTATTGCCGGCTCATCTGAGTCAATTGTACTGCTTTTACCACCACTAAGAATAGTTATAAGCCTTTCAGAAATATCTCTTACATCGGCGGCCCTGCCTCTCATATATTCATCGTCCATAGCCGCAAACATTGATGAAAAGTTATCCGAGGTCTGTGCAACTGCATATTCAGCATTAACATTCTGATTATCAATTATATTAAGAACTGACTCTTTATAATCGTCATCTTCAAGCATTATCTGGTGCATTTCAAATATTGCCGCATTGGCTTCACCAACTTCCTTTAAAGCCTTATCATAAAGCACACCCAACTGTTCAACTGCTTTGTCAACCGCTTCAATATATCTTTGCTTCTCACTCTCACAATCATAAATATGCACCCGCTTAACCTGTTGCTGCTCTTTGCTGTACACTTTAATTCTGCCTATGGCTATCCCGCCAAACACGCTTTTTCCTTTATATTCATACATAACAGTCCCTCCTTTCCTGATTATATAATTATACATCTGTAAAAATACTGCAAAATTTATTATCTTAACCCTGATACTTTAATTCAGATATTCTAATTTAGATACGTTAATTTCAGCCCTTTAATTAGGTATTTTAATTTATATACTTTAACCCTGGCACTTTATTTTACATATTGGCTTTCATAAATTCTTCAATTTTTGCAACCGCCTGTTCTTCGTCTGAACCTTCTACCTTTACTGTTACTTCCTGTCCGCATTTTACTGCTAATGACATTATTGTAAATACCTTCTTGCAGTCAGCAGTCTTTCCGTCTTTCTCCATTAATATACTGCTCTCAAACTGCTTAGCTGCTTTTACAAGCTCACCTGCTGGTCTCATATGGATTCCTTCTTTGTCTGTAATTGTATAATTAAACTCTTTCATAATAAACCTCTTTTCTGCGTATCTTTTATTTTAAAAATTCATTTTATTAATCTATTCATTGACCTTCTTCTTTAATACTCCAAGAAGGAAACAAGAAACGATTGTTCCAACAACTAATGCTAAAAGATAATATAATGGGTTGCCAACAACTGGGAATACGAATATTCCGCCGTGTGGAGCCATTAATGTACACTTAAATAACATACTTATTGCTCCTGCTATTCCTGAACCAATAAGGCACGATGGTATAACGTGAAGTGGATCTGCCGCCGCATATGGAATTGCACCTTCTGTTATAAATGCAAGTCCCATAATAAAGTTGGTTGGTCCTGCATCTCTTTCTTCCTTAGTGAACTTATTCTTAAATAACATTGTAGCAAGTGCAATAGCACAAGGTGGAACCATACCACCAATCATAACTGCCGCCATAATATCGTAGTTGCCATACGCAATTGAAGCTGTTCCAAATACATATGCCGCTTTGTTAAATGGACCTCCCATATCAATTGCCATCATTGCGGCAAGCACAAAGCCAAGAATTATACGGCTTGAACTTCCCATTCCAACAAGGAATGAATTAAGCCCTGTGTTAATCGCACCCATAACCGGCTCTATTACATAGTTCATTCCAAGTCCTATAACAAGTATGCCGACAACCGGATATATAAGCACAGGTGCAATCTTTTCAAGTGCTTCTGGAAGCTTGTCACACAATTTTCTTAAGCCTAAAATAATGTATCCAGCCGCAAAGCCTGCAACTAAAGCCCCTAAAAATCCAGACTTTCCATTAGCCGCAATATATCCTCCAACAAAACCCAGTGCCAGTGCCGGCCTGTCGCCTATCGCCATAGCAATATAACCTGCCAGTACAGGAAGCATAAATCCAAATGCCGCACCACCTATATTCTTAAATAAAGCCGCAACTGGTGTTATAGTACCAAAGTTAGCTCTTTCCGCTTCAGAAAGACTGTTCATATCAACATTAATTCCGTCAATAAGAAATGCTATGGCAATCAGAATACCACCGCCAACTACAAATGGAAGCATATGTGAAACACCATTCATAAGCTGTGTATATATCTGATGTCCAACTCCACCTGATTTGTTCCTCTTAACCGCAGCTGCCTGACTATCATCAGAAGATTTACCCATTCCCTGTACCTTATATTCGGGAACATCACCGCTAAGTGCCTGACTTATTAATTCATCAGCTTTATTAATTCCGTCTGATACCTGACATTCTATAACCTTATGTCCTTCAAACCTTGCCATTGGAACTTTGGCATCTGCCGCGACTATTATACATTCCGCTTTTTCTATGTCTTCATCTGTAAGAACATTTTTAGCACCTGCTGAACCTCTTGTCTCTATCTTTATTGTACAGCCAGCCTTCTTAGCTGCTTTTTCAAGTCCCTCAGCCGCCATATAAGTATGTGCAATGCCTGTAGGACACGAAGTTACAGCAGCTATATACCTGCCAGCCTGCTCTGTATCATTATTGCCGGCATTATCCGCGCCTGTATCCTGCAATCTTTCATCAATGCTCTTGCTTTCACTGTCTGCATTATCAATAACCTCAAGAAATTCCCCAATATCCTTAGCTGCTTTTAACTTCCTGATAAATTCTTCATCCATAAGAAGCACCGAAAGCTTGCTTAATACATCAAGATGAACATTATCCTCACTATCAGGAGCTGCTATAAGAAACAGTACATTGACAGGCTCACCATCTAATGAATCATAATCAACGCCATCTCTTATAATCATAGCCGCAAGTCCTGGTCTGCTTACTGCACTGCATTTACCGTGTGGTATGGCAATTCCTTCACCAACACCAGTTGTGCTTTCTTCTTCTCTTGCAAAAACCTGCTTCGTATACGCTTCAATATCTTTAATATTACCGCTGGCCGCCATAAGCTTGACAGCCTGCTCTATCGCCTCTTTTTTATTCAAAGGCTTTGCATTAAGGTCGATACTTGAAGCACTTAATAAATCGGTAATCCTCATATACATACCTCCATATTTATAATAAGCTTAAACACCTTGTAATAATTATCTTGTTATAATAACTTTATCTATAAGATTATTAACTTCTCCGTTAGTTGCCAGTCTTTCCGAAAATGCACTGGCACTTCCTGTTGCAACGCCTTTCCTGAACGCGTACTCATAATCTTTCTTTTCAATCCAGCCTGAAAGAAATCCTGCTACAAGAGAATCTCCTGCACCCACTGAATTCTTAAGCATTCCGTCCGGAGCTTTAGCTTTATACACATTGCCATCATCTGCTACAAGTATTGCACCTTTTCCACCCATTGATACACATACATTGACAGCACCCATTTTCTTTAATTCCAAAGCATACGGAATTACTTCTTCCTGCGTATTAAGTGTCACATTAAATATCTCTCCAAGCTCATACTGGTTAGGCTTTATAAAAAATGGCTTATATTCCAGTACGTTAGTCAACAGCCTGCTTGTTGCATCAACCACAACCTGAACACCTTTATCCTTTAACATATCCATAATATCTTTATATATATTATCTGATATGCTCGCTGGTATGCTGCCTGCAAGGACAAGAACATCACTGCTT
The DNA here is from genome assembly GCA_050874785.1 of Lachnospira sp. Classification (GTDB taxonomy): domain Bacteria; phylum Bacillota; class Clostridia; order Lachnospirales; family Lachnospiraceae; genus Lachnospira. Next base: position 22,331 of record JBNMLJ010000029.1, on the reverse strand, counting down.
TCAAGTCTGATTAATCTGTTCATAAGCTGTTCAATATGAGAACTATCTATATGTGGTCCTTGTCCATTAATCTCTGTTCCATCAATCGACTTTAACTTAATATTAATTCTTGAAATTCCGTCATTGATTTTAATAAATTCTGAATTAATGCCACCATTATGCAGTCTTCTTACAATCTCATCTCCTGTAAATCCAGCAATAAAGCCTAACGCTGTGCTCTTTATTCCAAGATTGCCAAGAACTATAGATACATTAATTCCTTTACCTCCGGCAAGCATTAACTCACTGCTCGTCCTGTTGGTCATACCAAGTCTGAAATCTTCGACAGATACAATATAATCAAGTGATGGATTAAATGTTACGGTATATATCACTTTATATCCCTCCCTTCTGGTCACGTCCCTTTTGTTATCATTATAATAACTCCATATTCATTCATAATCAATCATTATCATTCACAAACATTCATATTTTATTTTGTGCAGATTGTACATATATAAGATTTATTATTAGGATTTTATGTGAAATTATACTATTTAATTGAATTAGTATGAACACTTATGATTGTTTTTATTCCTAAATCTTATTCAGATACTTGATTCCGACAAATATACATTTTATAATGATGATGTAAGAAATCTATTTAATATTACCCAGAACATTTACAAAGAAAATATAGAAGCTATTTATTCTCAGTATCAGTCTGATGATGTTGACCCAGAAGTCATTGAGCTTATCAGTGTAATTACTGATACTCCGCAATTATTAGAGCTTTGCAGTAATCGTAAGAATGGAGGGAATACTATGTGCAACGCATTCAGGAATTTAGAAGCCCAGTGGGCTGAACGCGGCAAACAAGAGGGCATTGCCAGTGAAAAGATTAATTCTATTATAACAATGTTAGAGCTTGGAATTTCCAAGGAACAGATATTAACAAAATATTCACTTGAAGAATTTAATAAAGCTGAAGAAACTCTGTTACAGAATAGTGTGTCACAATAACACTCTGATATTTTAAACATTTTTATCAAATAAACCCCCAAGTAAATTATGAATAAACATTTTCATAATCTGCTTGGGGTTTATTATGTCTTATATATAATATATAACTTGGTTTCACTATATGATATGCATTATAATTAATCACAAAAATAATATATAATACTACCTTCAATCACACTGGCACCAACCGATACCACTTGCCATCACATATAATCCACATCACATATGATTTATCATACTCGCCAGATATCCCGCGCCAAAGCCATTGTCTATATTCACAACGCTGACACCGCTTGCGCAGGAATTAAGCATTGAAAGCAGTGCTGACAAGCCTCCAAAGTTAGCTCCATAACCAACACTTGTTGGAACAGCTATAACAGGACAGTCAGCCATACCGCCTATAACACTTGCAAGTGCGCCTTCCATACCGGCAATTGCAATTATAACTCTTGCATTCATTATATCATCAATATGGTTCATAAGCCTGTGCATACCTGCAACACCAACATCATACAGCCTTACAACTTCATTACCATACACTTCTGCTGTCTTGGCTGCCTCCTCGGCTACTGGTATATCACTTGTTCCGCCTGTCGCTACAACAATCTTTCCCTTGCCATTCTTTTCTGGCATATCGCCAATTATTCCAATCTGCGATAATTCATCATAATTCAGGTTATATTGCTGTGCCACATAATCAGCGGCTTCCCTGCTCATTCTGGTTATAAGGATTGTCTTTTCTTTTTCTTCAAGCATTGCACCAACTATACCGGCAATCTGCTCTTTAGTCTTGCTTTTGCCATATATAACCTCTGACATTCCCTGTCTTAGTTCCCTGTTAGTATCAACCTTTGCAAAACCTAAATCCTTAAATGATTCTAATTTAATATTATCTGCCGCCTCTTTAGGAGAAATAGCACCAGAGGCAACATTTTCCAATAAATTGTTAAGTTCCTCTTTATTCACGGCATTTTCCTCATTTTTCAAGATATCCCTTGTAATCACCTGTATGAAGTATATCATCAGCTCTCTGTATTTCTTCCTTAGTTGGAGGCATAATATCTTCAAGCTCGTACTTTATACCAAGGTCGTGCCACTTAAATACACCAAGTGTGTGATATGGAAGAATTTCAAATCTCTTAACTGTCTTTAATGACTTGACGAAATCTGAAAGTGCCTGTAAATCTTCTTTATCATCAGTAACCTTTGGCACAAGAACGTGGCGTATCCACATATCCTTGTTATTATCTGAAAGATACTTTGCCATATCTAATATATTCTTATTAGTCCAGCCTGTAAGCTTCTTATGCTTTTCATCATCAATATGCTTAATATCGAGCATAAAAAGGTCTGTAACTGCCATAAGCTCATTGAACTTGCTTATAAATGGTTCTTCAAATGTAAATGGATTGCCTGATGTATCAAGAGTTGTATGAACTCCTTCTTTCTTGGCTATCTTAAAAAGCTCTGTAACAAATTCAATCTGAAGAAGTGCTTCTCCACCACTCACTGTTATACCGCCATTATCTTTCCAGTAATTATGGTATCTGTAAGCCTTATCAAATACCTCCTGTGGTGTCTGGAGTTCTCCGCCCTCTAACTTCCAGGTTTCTGGATTGTGGCAGTATTTACATCTCATATGACATCCCTGAAGAAATACTATATATCTTACACCAGGTCCGTCAACTGAACCAAAACTTTCTACTGAATGAATTCTTCCTTTTATATCTGACATAATAATCCTCATTTCTGCGCATATCCTCTGTCCATAATCATCCATACCCTATGCGCACAGGTATGAAGCTTCCGTGTAAAATTATATACTACAATAGTGTATACAAGATATTATCATAATAAACCATTTTATTCTACATTAATATGATATAAGTGTCAAAAACAAAAAGAATTCACCCAGCAGATTAATTACATCTAATGCCTATATCCACACTACAGACCAATTATGCCCAGCCTGCTGACTTTCCACAGCAGATTAATTTGCTGTCTGAAGCTTTACCATCTTTGCATAAGTTCCATTATTCTTTATTAAATCTTCCGGTCTGCCCTGTTCTTTTACAATACCGTCTTCCAGCACAACAATCTTATCAGCTCCAGATACTGTACGCATACGGTGTGCAATTATTATTACAGTCTTGTCTTTTATAAGACGTGATATTGCCTGCTGAATAAGTGTTTCATTGTCTGCATCAAGCGATGCTGTTGCCTCATCTAACAGAATTATTGGAGAGTCCTTAAGCAATGCCCTTGCTATTGATATTCTCTGTCTTTCACCGCCTGAAAGAGCACAGCCATTCTCGCCTATAACTGTCTGATAACCCTGTGGCAGCTTTCTTATGAACTCATCACACTGTGCTTCCTTCGCCGCATTTATAACTTCTTCATCTGTCGCACCTTTTCTTCCAATACGGATATTCTCCATTATTGTATTATTAAATAATGTTACATCCTGAAATACAATTGAATATGCTGACAAGAGATTTTCCGGATTTATTGTAGAAATATCCCTGCCGCCTAATTTTATTGTACCCTTATCAGCATCATAAAATCTTGCCGCTAACTTTGATACAGTTGATTTACCACCTCCCGATGGTCCTATAAGTGCAGTTACTTCGCCCTGTTTGGCAGTAAATGATACATCTGTAAGAACATTTTCTCCCTTAACATAAGAAAATGCCACTTTATCAAACTCTAAATCATACGAATTAACATCAAGACTTCCATCACCACTCTGAACAGGATAATTAATAATCTCATTCATTCTCTCGACATTAACGTCCTGAGATATGATAGCCGCAAGATTCATAAGTGTTCCCTGCATAGGTTCATATATTCTTGACACTACAAGTATGAACATAAAAAATGTCATTATATCAATCTGCCCTTTAACAAGAAGCGAAGCTCCAACAAGTGCAACTGTACCAATTCCTAATCTCAAAATGCAGGAAGCACTTATTACAAATACAGATGTTCCTAACTCAGCCCTGAAGCTTTCCTTTTCAAGATTATCCATTTTCTCTTTAAGGCTTTCAACATAAGTATCCTCTGCGTTGTACGACTTTAAATCCTTCACAGTTTCAAGATATTCCTGAAAGCCTTCTTCCTGTGCAAGCACAACTTTTCTCTTTCTTCTTGATATGCCTCTTTGTACCTTTCCTGAACAGCCCACTATAATAAGTGCTATTGGAAGTACCCACAAAGCTGCCACTGCAAGCTTACAGTTAAAGAAGAATAAACTCACTGCTATAATAATTGTTGATATTATCGAACCGAAGAACTGTGGCATAACGTGTGAGAAATTATGCTCAAGCACTGTACAGTCGCCAAGTATTGTCGATGTCAGATCTGATAAATCCTTCTTTTCAAAAAATGAAAGTGGAAGCTCCCTTAATTTCTCAGCAAGATTAATTCTTCTATGTTCGCTCTCAATATATGTTGAGAAAAATGATGTATTATACTGAAAATAAAATACAACACCCATAACAGCAAGCATAATTACGCACGCTATTACATATGCCACATTATTGCTCTTTGATATACTGCCTGATATTAAATCACTTGTAATATAATAAAGAATAGCAACCGGTGCCATAAGCATAATATTCTGTATTGTCGTTACGATTGTGCATATAATAAAATCTTTCGCCCCCTGTCTGGTAAGCGCATATCTTTTCATTAACTTTTCCATACTGAACTCCATTCCTGTGCACTGTATTAACTACACAACTTTCCACGCTATAGACTTCTGGTATTCATTCCACATATGTCTGTAGTTATCCTGTGTTTCTTCCTTGGCAACAAGCTCGTTATGCGTACCACTCTCAGATACCCTGCCATTCTGCAATACATAGATTATATCTGCATCCTTTACTGTAGATAGTCTATGGGCAATCATTATAACGGTCTTGTTCTTTCCTATCTGTGTAAATGCTTTCTGGACAAGCACTTCATTTTCAGGGTCTGCAAATGCTGTTGCCTCATCAAGAATAACTATTGGTGAATCTTTAAGAATTGCCCTCGCTATCGCTATCCTTTGTCTTTCACCACCTGAAAGATATACGCCCTTAGTTCCAAGCATTGTATTAACGCCGTCAGGAAGCTTTGCAATAATATCATCACACTGTGCAAGATGAAGTGCATTGTTAATCTCATCATCTGTAGCATCGCTCTTCGCTAATTTAAGATTATCCTTTATTGACATTTTAAGGAGCTTATTATCCTGAAATACATACGCAATCATCTTATTAAGTTCTTCTTTAGGTATATCCCTTATATCAACACCGCCTATAAGGATACTTCCTTCTGTGACATCAAAAAATCTGTCTATAAGTGCGGCTGTTGTACTCTTGCCGCCACCTGATGGTCCTATCAGTGCCGCCATCTTTCCTGACGGAACAGTGAGTGAAAGATTAGAAAGTGCATCTTTAGAAGCACCTGCATATCTGTAAGTTACATTTTTTAATTCTACAGAATAATCTTTAACCCCGGCATTATTAATGTCCGATTTCTTCAATGGTTCAATATTAAGAAGTTCGTTAATTCTCTGGAGTGAGTCTTTAACAAGCATATCATTTTCACTCATAAACATTATCTTTGTAAATGTTGTAGATATAATTGGAGTAAATATTACATAAAAAATGAAATTTACTACAAACTTTTCGTCTACAACTCCATTTCTTGTAACCAGTACCGCCGCACAGGTCAGAAATGCAAATACGCTGTTAATTGCTATTTCAAAGCCAATCATAGGCCTGCGGCACCTTTTCGTATAAGAAATACAGAATTTGCTGTATCTGCTTATTGAGTCCCTGAATCTCTTAAATGTAAATACTGACTGTCCAAATGTCTTTACTACTGGCATTCCCCTTACATATTCAACAGCCTCATTATTCATATCCTCCAGGGAATCCTGATACTTCTTCATATCCCCTGCCATAGCTTTTCCCAACATTCCAAACATATTAAGAAATGCTATAACAACCGGTATAAGACTAAGAAGTCCTAATTTCCAGTCAAATACAAATAAAATAACTATCATTGCCAATGGTGTAACCATTGCGTTAGCTGTATCAGGAAGCTGGTGTGCAAGATAAGTTTCTGTCGCCGCCGCTGACTCTAATATCATCTTTCTTACTTTACCGCTTCCAAGGCTTTCAAGCGGGCCAATAGGAAGCTTTCTTATGTGTGTAAGTGCTGTTGTCTTTATATTAGTTGCCACACGAAACGCCGCCCTGTGTGAGCAAAGAAGAGCCGCAAAATATATAAGCATACTTACAAGTGCCATAATAACTGCCATCCAGCCATTATGCACTATTCCGTCTGCATTACCGTAATCTGGTGTGGCATTTATAACAGCTTTAATAATTCTCCATAAATACACAAAGGGAAACAGTGCAAGAACCGCACTGACTGCTGAAAGAACTAATGCTGTGTAAGTAAACATTTTATAACTACCAGCATAGTTCATAAGCTGTGAAAAAGCTGAGTCCTGTTTTTCCTTTTTCATCATTAACCTCTTTTCCATAAATCTAATGAATTAAATAATATTATCCTCTATTCAGTAAACTAATTAATTATTCTACTATGTTATTCTGACATTTAATTATATTATCCTGTTCATCAAATCTATTAATTGTCATTATGCTTAGGTTAAACTAAGGAAAGTTAGTTTAGTCAAACTATTGTATTAAAATAATGGAAGGCAATATTATTAACCTTCCAGCGACATCTCGAATACCTTTGCCCAGCCCGCCGTATAAAATGCTCTCAACTGCTTAAGATAAGTCTTGGCTTCCTTGATATCATCTTTATGAATAAGCAATTCAAAAAATGCCGAGAACATTCCACTTGCAAGTACGTGTTCAAGCATTGGGTCGACCGATTTGATAGGCTTTCCATTACGCTTCATAGTGTCTACAAAATCGTGCGTTGCCGTAACTTCAATCTCTGACATCTCGTGCACCATATTCTCATATCTTGTGCCTTGGGAACTTAAGAGTATTAGCCTGAACTCATCTTCATTCTCATACATATAATCAAGCATATCGTCCATACAATCTTTTGCCACATCACCCATTGACGTCTGCTGGGTATTGGCATCAAGCTTTTTAAAGCTATTCTGTACATCAATATACATCTTCATTATATGCTCATACTGCTCTCCAACAAGTGCATCAAACAGCTCCTCCTTGCTCTTGTAATACCCATAAAATGCACCTGTCGTCACACCTGCATTCTTTACAATATTACGAAGCGAAGCCATCTGAAACCCTTTATCAAGAAATTCTTTCTTAGCAGCTTTATGTATATTATCTAATGTGTTCATACTTCTCCTTATTCCGGCTGCATATAACCTAAGCCGTTATATAACAGTGTTATATAACGCTGTTATATTTATATTACTTTATATATTTTCCTGTCAATACAATTATGTGTTAATGATATTAATTCTCATTAGTATTGTTATAATATTTGTTTCTCATATATATGTGGTTCTTCTGGGCTTCTGTAATCGTATCTGTTATATCTGCTATAAATACATAATAATATCCACTTTCTGCCATAAGACCAGCATTCTCAAGATGTCCGAAATCTTCAATCCATCTTATAGATCCATCTTTTCTTATAATTCTGTACTTTATATAATCCATATTATTATCAGAAGTCTTTATCTGTCTGTCAATTTCACTTTCAACACGCTTTATATCATCAGGGTGAACCATTCCCTTAAAGCTGTTGCCTGTCAATTCACCAAACTCAGCATACCTCTCACAGCCAAACATATTAAGAGTTCCAGCATTGGCAAATATTACTTTCCTATCACCATTAGACTTGTATATAAAGAAGCCCTCAGACATACTTGTAAGCATATCCGATATATATACGCTTCTCTTATCTTCCGCACCTCTTATTATCTCATCTACATTTTTAATAAGCATAACAGCGTTAATTGGTGTATTGTCCTCATCTCTTTCTGTTACAACAACACTTGTCATATCCCATTCAACCCTGCCGTCATTAACTCTGCGCTTATATATCATATCAGCAGAGTCATTTTCCTTAAGCACATTCTTAAGGTTATTTATTGATAAGAATTTTCTTACATTCTCCTCATTATCACTTACTATTGTACCCGACTGGAAATGTCTTTCAAGTGCTTCTTCATAATTGCCACGCTTTCTTGCCGTAGTTACAAATGGATACAGTATATCATAATAATTATCCTGCAAATGTATATAATGAGCCTCATTATATGTGCTTACGATTGTCTTTAATGACTTTTCTGCAATATAACTCTCTGTTATATCAAGCATAACTGAACCAATATATCCCTCCTTATAAGGAAAATATACAAATCTTAAATACTTATTGCTGACGTGGCTGTACACTTTAACTGACTGTATACTTCCATTATAAGCTGTCTCATACATAAGGTTATGAATCATATCATAATGTCCGCCAAAATTATTAACTGCATATGACTTAAGCTTAGGCAGATTTCCATCACACATATTTCTTAATATTTTATTAGCATAGATAATATCAAATCCAGCCACATTACCGTTATCATCTTTGTTGACCCTGTCTATACATATTCCCATTGGAAGGTTGTCATAATACTGCTCGAACTGCTTTAATTCTTCATCATTATAATTATGTACATCATCAGACATTGCTGGACACAGCTTATAATTGGTTATTCTCTTATTATCATATTCTATCATATCCATAAGTGAAGCACAGAACTGTCTGTGTCCATCCTTTTCTTTCATAAAGAACACTCTGATGTATACAAGAATTTCTGAATAATCCATTCTTATAAAATGTATATACCCCTCTGCACCATCTGCCTTATTCTCATAAGCATTTTCAAATATATCAAAAAGATGTACCCTGTCAGAGTCTTTAACGTGATTCCAGAATCTCTTGCCGTAGTTGCTTCCGCCATCAGATGGTGTTCCTGCCAGCTTAATATACTGTTCATTAACCCTTGTTATATCAAGGTTACTTCCACATACATCATAAAATGCAACAGGTCCCATAATATTATTAAGCATACTGTCACTTATGAAATTATTATCAACAAATTCTCTTATATGAAGCGGCTCAACCTGCTTATATAAAAGTCCCCTATGGTCAAGGTTATTATCATCCGTTAAAAGTTCTTCAAACTTGTCAACCGGAAGCGGCCTGTAGTAATAAAATCCCTGAATATATCTACAGCCAAGACTTTTTACGAATTTTTCCTGCTTCTCATTCTCGACCCCCTCAACAACAATTGGAAGCCTTAAAAGCCTTGCCATATTGACAACAGACTCTAATATATTCATTCCCTTTTCTTCTTCGTTGTCATTAATATCAAGAAACCTCATATCAAGCTTTAACACATCTACAGGAATATTCTTTAACATATTAAGAGATGAGTAACCACAGCCAAAATCATCCATCATTACCTTAAAGCCCTTCTCTCTTAAGGTATTAACTGTAGCTGTTATAGTTTCATTGCTTTCTGTGTATGCACTTTCTGTTATCTCTATCTTAAGAAGATGTTCTGGAATATTGTACTTTACGAGAAGATGTTCTATAAATCCAGCTACGTCCATTGAAAGAATATCTATTCGTGATACATTGATAGATATAGGCACTGGCTCAAATCCTTTGTCAATCCAGCTTCTTAACCACGCACACACTTTCTCCCATACTATCTTATCAAGGCTGCCTATCATACCATTTTCTTCAAGGACTGGTATGAATATTCCTGGTGACACCATGCTTCCGTCAGGCTTAATCCAGCGCACAAGTGCTTCTGCACCTACTATTCTTCCTGAAGATATATTGCACTGTGGCTGTGCATAAAATGTAAATTCATCATTATCTATAGCCTTCTGTATATCTGCAAGCAGTAATATCTTTTTTTCAAGTTCTGACTCCATAGACTCGTTATACCTACATATACAATGCAGGTAGTCATCACTTATATTAGCAACAGCAATCGATGCCCTGTCATACATAGAAGCAACACTCTCACCATTATCTTCAAGCTTATATACTCCAAGCATTGGATAAAATCCCACAGTATCATTCCATTGTCTGATTTGTTCAATTATATAGTCTTTAATATCATTAAATATACTCTCTTCATCTTTTATGACAAGTGCAAAATTATCTGCTCCAAGATAGCCAGATACGCCATCATATTTTTGTGCTTCACTCTCAAGATATTCATATATAGCTCTTATAAGTTCATTGCCTGCTTTTCTTCCATAAAGCTTATTAAACAGCTTAAAATGTTTAACATCTACAGCTACCATACAATAACCGCCTTTAGTTATCTGTGGGCGTAGCTTATTAACTTCTTCTATGAATTCGTGATTATAGTAATCACTTATGTATCCACTCTCCATGCAGTTCTCCATTCCTGCGCATCCTACAATCATATATTCTTATATGTTTCATCTTAACGCATATTTCTTTTTCACCTAATAATCTATTTATTATTTTATTGCAAATCTTTATTAAATTCAATATTAATTTTTATGTATACATCTTATCAAAAGGAAGGTGCTAATATCGTTATTACAGGACGTAATGAAAGCAAGCTTGCCGCCGCTAAGGAAGGCATAAGAGGTCTTACAAGGGTTGCCGCAACTGAATGGGCTAAAGACGGAATCAATGTTAATATCATATGCCCTCTTGCGTGGACATCACAGCTTGAGCAGTTCAAGAACGCCTACCCAGATGCATTTGATAAAAATGTTCATACTCCACCAGCAGGTCATTTCGGCGATGCTGAGCTTGAAATCGGACGTGTATGCGTACAGCTTGCATCTCCTGACTTTAAGTATATGACAGATGAAACTCTTACACTTGAAGGCGGACTTGGACAGCGTCCATAAATAATGACATCTGGAGGTAAAGTATCAGCAATAATAACTGATAATCATAAAATGGTTCCTTGCCAATATTGGTAAAGCTGGTTATGCAATAAGAAATTATTAAAAATAAAGGTACTGAAAAACATAATTTCAGTACCTTTTCTTTTTATTATAGTGTAATATACCAACTATCCGTACACTTCATTATACGGCTGATATATTTTCAGTAAATTTTATACATCATTTGTATTAATTTCTATGATGTAATTCCTGTACAGTTCTGCTGATTTCTTCTCTTAAATGTTCTTTTTCTTTTGGAAGATTATTGAGCTTCTCAAGTAAATCCGCAGTATTGTGTTCTGAGCCAACATTTCTTAATGCCTCGCAAGCCGCATATACAACATCATCATCTTTATCATCAACAAGTCTTAACAATAAATCAACACTGCTGTTATTATCGTTAGTTCCTAGGGCTTTAGCCAGATCAAGCTTCTCTTCCTTAGTTCCATATACATAATCTGCAACTGCATAGAAATCATTCTTCTTTACAAGATGTTCAATTTTTTTGTTAATATCCTTCTTAAATAGCATATCAGATTCCTCCCTTATAAATATAAATAGTGAAATCTAATTTATCGCGATATTTATTAATTAGTTTTTCATTAACAGAGATTATACATCTTTTATCATTAAATGTAAAATGCTATTTTGATATATTCATTATATCAGCATTTGACAACTGTTCATAAAGCTTTAATGCTGCCCCATCTTCCTTATAATTAACAAATACTGTCTTATTATCTCCCTTTATCATAACCACCGGTCCATAGCCATTCCATATAAAAAGCATACATTTTCCATATGTATTACCTTTATAATTACCTATATTATACTCCTCTGTCGCCCCACCATTACTCCTTGTAAAGCTGTCTTTGGGCAGTTCGTCCATAAGCTGTACTTCCTCAATATCATCAATATTGATTGAGAATTCATATCCCACAGATTTTACTGTGAAATAATTATCTTTAATTTCTGTATCTATATGGACATTAATATATGGTATCATAATAGCCAAAAACCATATAATAAATCCAGCAATAACAGCCACAAGCGACCACATTATTGCTTTTCCTGCTTTATTACCAAGATTGAATGAATAATTCGTATCACTCAGTCTGTTTTTGACTAATACTTTAGGATCAGCTGGGTTATTGTAAAATCCTGTCTTCCAATACTCATCATCATCTACATATAACGGCTCGTCATCTCTGTTAAGTATCTCCTCTTTCTTCTTTCCGATAACAATAATCATCCATAAAATAACAAGTGTATACATAAATTGAATTCCCATATATACATAATAGTCTACATCTGTTATTCTGCTATGTCCGATATATTCAATAAATATATAAAGCCACGATAAAGCATTGATTATGTTAGTTATTAACATTCCTTTAAATATATATTTTTTAACAATATTATTGACTGCCTGATTAACAGCTGAATCTTTACTATATACAGTTCTTTCTCTTTTATTAAATGCCACATTAAATACAAATGATATCAAAGATACAAGCAATGTAATAAGTAACAATATAAGTGCCTGATTAAAATCCTTTGTCCTGCCCTTTACTGCCCATAGAATAATGCCTGTAACAATCTCAGCACCTATCGGTATTAAATGATAATACAGCCTAACTTCTCCTATGCCTGCTGACAGGGCAGTATCTGCATATATCCTTTTCTGGCTTTCTATAACCCATTTATTCTTAACTTTTATATCATACATTTTCCTGTGTGGCATAATAATCAATAATTCTATACCTACAGCATAACCAATCAGCCACACACACCAGATAAGTACAAATATTATCATATTAAGAAAATTCACAAAACATATCACTATACCAAGAACCACATTAACATTCTGGAATATTTTATAATTACGCTTTGCTTTTTCCATAAGGCTTACTACTTCTTCATCACCAATATTCTCCTGTGGTATATGAACACCAAGAAGCATCCCCTGCTTATATTCATAATTACCAGTAAATCCGTATCTCATAATTAAAATTATAAACATATTGCTTACCAATGCTATCACAAACAATGCTATTCCCATAATATTATCCTCCCTGTCCAGTCACCGAAATGCTTTTACTTTTGTATTTATGTTGTCTTTGGTTCACTGTCACCTGACACTTTCATTTTTGAATATATTTCATTGCACATACTAAGAAAATCGTTCTTATCCATTCCATTAATAGTTGCTTCCGCCAATAATAATTCAAGTTCATTTTCAAGCTTTTCCCTGAATACAATATCCATATCAATATTGTCTGATACTATTGCTCCGTGTCTGCGGTCAATTTTAATATACCCTTCCGTCTTTAATATCTGGTACGCTTTATTCACCGTCATTGTATTAACTCCAATATCCTGTGCAAGCTGTCTTACCGTTGGCAGGCTCTCGCCAAGCTTTAATTCACCACGTCCAATTCCCATTACAATCTGATTACGAAGCTGGACATATATAGGTGTACTGCTATTCATATCTAATTCAATAATCATTGCATACAACTCCTTTCCTGACATAATATTCACAAACATAGAATTCACATAACCGGTATCTTATGAACCTTACATTGAACAAATATAACATTTCCACTGTCTTATTAATAAGCAAATAAAAAAGTAGTATTATTTGTATTAGTAATTGTAATACAAATAATACTACTTTGCAATATAATTTTTGAATAAAAATATAATCAACCTTATCAATGATATATTATATTAACCAAAGTTTTATTAATATTTTTGTTAATCATATAGTACTGTCTGTTAATTATTTCCCGCTGTGCTTTGCTCCTCTATAGCTTCATTAAGATTATTCTCTATCTTTTCAAGCGTTGCACACATACTGCTAAGTTCTTCCTCACTTATGTCCTTGCAAAATACTTCCTCAGCCATATCAAATATATCAGATACTCTGTCAGCCTTTTCCTTTCCTTCTTCTGTTAAAGATATAATCCAAGAACGCCTGCACTCTGGATTATTCTGCCTTTTAATAAATCCCATATTCTCTAATCTGTCAAGCGTTCTTGACATTGTCGTTACTTCTATAAGGCAGACATCTGACAATTCCTTCTGGCTCATTCCATCACATTTTCTTAACTCATATAATATGCGTGGCTGACCCTGTCCCACTGTCAGTCCAAGTTCTATAAAATATGGTCTTAATAATCTTCGTCTTAGCATTTCCACATCAAACAGGTAATTCCTTACATTCTGCTTACTTTTCATACTGACCCTCTTTTCTTAACTATTGTCCGATTTATTCAAGCTGTAATCATTTTAATTCCTATTATTCAAATTCCAATAATTCAGGCTATATTAATGTCCGATTTATTCAAGTTCAAACTGTCCCGTATAGAGCTGGTAATATCTTCCTTTCTGCTCTATCAGCTCATCGTGGCTTCCACGCTCAATAATCTGACCTTTCTCAAGAACCATAATTGCCTTGGAATTTCTTACAGTTGACAATCTGTGTGCAATAACGAATACGGTTCTGCCTTCCATTATTGCATCCATACCATTCTCGATAAGTCTTTCTGTTCTTGTATCTACTGAGCTTGTCGCCTCATCAAGAATAAGTACAGGAGGCTTGGCTACTGCCGCCCTCGCAATAGCAAGAAGCTGGCGCTGTCCCTGTGACAGGTTGCTTCCATCAGAATAAAGCATTGTATCATAACCATCTGGAAGCCTTCTTATAAATGAATCTGCATTAGCTATTACAGCAGCTTCTCTTACTTCCTCATCTGTCGCATCAAGCTTTCCATATCGTATATTATCCGCAATAGTTCCTGTAAACAGATGTGTTTCCTGTATAACCATTGCCATTGACTTTCTTAAATCATCTTTACTTATATCCTTAATGTTGATTCCATCATAAGTTATCGTTCCTGACTGGATATCATAAAATCTGTTAATAAGATTAACTATTGTTGTCTTTCCTGCACCGGTTGAACCAACAAATGCTATCTTCTGTCCTGGCTTTGCATATAAAGTAACATCATTAAGAATAGTCTTTTCTTTTACATATCCAAACACAACATCTTTAAATCGCACGTCACCCTTTAACTCTACAAGATAGCCTGCTTTATCTTTCGTCGCTGGAACTTTCCAGGCGTATATGCCTGTATTACCTGAAGCTTCCATAAGTTCCCCAGCTTCATTTTTCGTAACATTACATAATGTAACCCTGCCTTCATCAGCCTCAGGTTCTTCGTTCATCATATCAAATATACGCTCTGCACCTGATAAGGCTGAAAGCAGGAAATTAACCTGCTGTGTGAACTGGTTAAGAGGCATTGCACTCTGTCTTACATATACAAGATATGCTGAAAGCGTACCTAAATCCATAAGTCCCTTTAATGTAAATATACCTCCCACACAGGCTGATATCGCATAATTAAGATAAGAAAGACTTACAATTGTAGGAATCATCATTCCAGCAAATGCCAGCGCATTAGTTGACTCTTTTCTGAAATTCTCATTCATTTCACAGAATTTCTCATAATCTTTCTCCTCGTGGTTAAATACCTTCTCAACCTTCTGTCCAGCCATCATCTCCTGAACAAATCCATTGATTTTACCAAGCTCCTCCTGCTGTCTGTTAAAATATTTCTTGCTGTGCTTACTGTTAAATTTAATAAAGAAGAACATTATAATAAGAAATACAACAACTATCATCGACAGACGTATGCTTAATACCATCATCATAGTAAGCGTACCAAACAGCATAATAAAGCTCTGTATTATCATAGCAAAGCTGTTATTCATAGCTTCCTGAACTGTATCGACATCATTTGTAAAACGGCTCATAAGCTCGCCGTGTGTATGTGCATCGAAATATTTTAATGGAAGCTTCTGTGTATGCTTAAATAAATCATTTCTTATATCCTGTATAACCTTCTGTGACATTTTCACCATAATGCGGTTATATCCAAGTGTTGACAACGCTCCGCATGCATACATCACGCCCATTGCTATAACAGCCTTTAAAAGCCCTGTCATATTGCCCGGAACAATAAATCTATTGACAACAGGCTTAATAAGATAAGTTCCTGTAACATTGGCTCCTGCACTTATGAATACAAGAAATGCTACTAATATAAGCATCCATTTATAATGTCCAAGATATACGAATAACTGTTTTAATGTCTTCTTAGTATCTTTAGGTCTTTTATATCCAACATATTTAGCCATTATAAATCCACTCCTTCCTTCTGTGATTCATATATTTCCTGATAAATCCTGTTATTGGCAAGAAGTGTTTCGTGTGTGCCTATCGCGGCTACCTTTCCTCTGTCCAGTATGATAATCTGGTCAGCGTGCTTTACCGAAGATATTCTCTGTGCTATTACAATCTTAGTCATATCTGGAAGCTTCTTAGCAAGCCCCTCTCTTATCTTAGCTTCTGTTGCTGTATCTACCGCACTTGTTGAGTCATCAAGAATAAGCACCTTTGGCTTTTTTAATATAGCTCTCGCGATACATATTCTCTGCTTCTGTCCACCTGATACATTGACACCGCCCTGTCCCATATCAGTGTCATACCCCTGTGGAAGTCTGTCTAAGAATTCATCTACACAGGCAATATGGCAGGCTTCCTCTATCTCCTCCATAGAAGCATTCTCATTGCCCCAGTAGAGGTTAGAAAGAAGTGAACCTGAGAATAATGTATTCTTCTGCAATACAACTGCAATGGCATCTCTTAAATGCCTCATAGGATATTTCTTAACATCTATTCCGTCTATTCGCACCGTTCCTTTGGTTGCATCATATAATCTTGGAATAAGTGACACAAGTGTTGTCTTGGCTGAACCCGTCTGTCCTATTATTCCGATAGTCTGTCCTGCTTCTATATTAAATGAAACATCAGAAAGGACGTATTCTTTTGCCTCTTTCTTGTATTTAAACCATACGTGGTCAAACTCAATTGAGCCTTTTTTAACACTTATATCCTCTGCCTGTTCATCTGTTATGTCTATTTTTTCATCAAGAACTTCGACAATTCTTGATGCAGATGCAAGCGAACGTGTCATCATAAGAAATACATTTGACATCATCATAAGTGAATTAAGTATAAGAAGAACATAACTTAAAAAGCTTGTAAGCTCACCAATCTTTAACTGTCCTGCATTAATAAGATGTCCGCCGATAAAGAGGATTGATATAATCGTTCCATACATTACAAACTGCATAGCTGGCATATTAAGAACTGCTATTCCGAATGCTTTCTCTGACTCTTTCTTAAGATTAGCATTAACTTCCTCAAACTTTGCAACCTCATAATCGCCTCTTACATATGCTTTAACTACTCTTATTGCAGTAAGATTTTCCTGAATACTTCTATTGACTAAATCTATCGCATTCTGCATACGTCCATACAGTGGACGGACATTCATAATAATAATTATGAGAAGCACCGCAAGTATAGGCAGTGCCACGAAGAACACCAGCGCAAGTGTCCTGTTGATTGTAAATGCTATTGATGATGCAAATATCAGCATTACCGGACTTCTTCCGAATGGCCTCATACCTGTTGAAACTGAATTCTGTATATTGGTAACATCACTTGTAAGACGTGTAACTAATGAAGATACACGGAAGTGGTCTATATTAGAAAATGAATACGACTGTAGTTTTTCATACTCAGCCTTTCTTATATTAGCGCCAAGTCCCTGTCCTGCAAGCGACTGGAACCTTGCACTTCCTATTCCAAGCACAAGCGCTATAAGTGCGCACAGTGCCATCTGCAATCCCTTGACATATATGTAATGTGTATCGCCATTAGCAACCCCGTTATCTATAAGGTCTGCCATAATCATAGGCACCATCAGCTCAAGCATCGCTTCAACTGCTATACATATAAGCGCCAGATATGCGTATTTCTTATATTGCTTCATATAAGAAAAAATTCTTCTCAGCATTATTAATTGCACCTCCAATTATTGTATATGCAACTATTGTAGCACCAACCATAACAAAGTCAAGTTTTTATTTTAATATCATGATATAAATGTCAAAAGTACAAAAAGTCGTCTATACTGGCAGAAATAGACTTTTTTACTTAAGACACGCTAAACACTAAAACAGAATAAAATGTTGTGATTACGGCAAAATACCTCAAAATAAAAACAGCCATAATAGTATTAAATAAGCTATCATGACTGTAATAATTATAAATTTTTTAATTATATCTCACCATCAAATTTCATGCCCCAATCCTTTCTAAGCTTATACATCTGACCGGTTAAGGAAAGACTGTCTGACATAGTATAATAATCACTGCTGCTAATGCCAAGTTTTATACACCGGCTGACTTCGCGTATTTCATACTCAAATCCGTTAATATCAACTGGGCATTTTATAACTTGTTCTTCTTTATTATCTGCTGTTTGTAACATCATAGTCTCAGCATGCTGAAAATCCGGCAGAAAAATACTTCCCTTTGTCCCGACAATGCGTGCATTACGCTTCATCTCCTGTCCTATTGTCTGCACTGATTCTGCATAGCAGCCATCTGGATATGTAAGCAGAAGACGGCTATAATCATCTGTACCATACTCGTTAATGTGTACTTCCTTTGTTTCAATCCTCTCTGGCTCCTGTCCTGTAATGATACGAAGGAATCCAAGATTATATATACCAATATCAAGAAGTGCACCACCTCCAAGAGCCGAATCAAACTTTCTGTCCTTTCTGGCACCCGATGCTGCAAAGCCATACTGACAGGTTATCTTCTTCACCTCACCAATAACACCATCTTTAATTATGCTTTTTATCTTATCATATAATGGAAGAAACCATATCCAGAATGCCTCCATTATAAAAAGCCCCTTTTTCTCTGCCATTTCATAAAGCATACGTGCTTGTTCTTCATTTATTGTAAAAGGCTTTTCACATAGGACATGTTTACCATGTTCTAAACACAACTTACAATTTTCATAATGCAGCGTATTCGGTGTTGCAACATATATTACCTCAACCTCTGGATCTGCCGCAAGCGCCTCATAAGAGTCATAAAAATGTGGAATATCATATTGCTGTGCAAAACTTAATGCACTTTCCATATGTCTTGAACCAACGGCAACAAGCTGTTCATTCTCTTCACCCATCTGTTTTAATGTTGATGCAAACTTTTTTGCAATGGTACCAGTAGCTAAAATTCCCCACTTCATATCCTGATTCTCCTTTCATACCTGACGGTTTTCAATATTTGATATAATTTTATCATAAATAGTGCAGTTATAATATATATTACTTCCACAAATATATATAGATGTGAGTATTAAACAGTAATATATCAATAATTATAGCAATAATATACTATTGACATATGTATATGAAAATGATAAGCTACGGCTATAAAGATTGTTAATTAATTATCAATCTTATTTTTATTAGCATATTTTTCTCGTAATACTATACAGAATGCATTTATAAGCAGTTATAATTGCTTATAAATGTATATAAGGTTATTTTAGAGAACGAAGAGAAAGAATACTTAATGTGAAACTGATTTTTCACAAGTGGACTTTGTGTCTGTGCGCACACGACACAAGCCGGTTATTTGAAAATAGTGCGCAGGAATGAGGAATATTATGAGTAAAGAAAAATCTTTAGTAGTTGACAACATCCAGTCTCTTGAGGAGCTTATAAGCTCTGTAAAAGAGGCACAGCGTATCTTGTCAACATATTCACAGGAACAGGTTGACAAGATATTTACTGCTGCCGCCCTTGCCGCTAATAAAGCAAGAATACCTCTTGCCAAGATGGCTGTTAAAGAAACTGGTATGGGAATTGTTGAAGACAAGGTAATCAAAAATCACTATGCCGCTGAATACATTTACAACGCATACCGCGATACAAAGACCTGCGGTGTTATTGAGGAAGATAAAGCCTATGGCATTAAGAAGATCGCAGAGCCTATCGGTGTTGTTGCCGCTGTTATTCCTACAACTAATCCAACTTCTACTGCTATATTCAAGACTCTTATTTCATTAAAGACACGTAACGGCATTATCATAAGCCCACATCCCCGTGCTAAGGAAAGCACAATAGCTGCTGCTAAGGTTGTACTTGAGGCTGCTGTTGCTGCCGGTGCTCCAGAGGGTATAATCGGCTGGGTTGATGTTCCAAGCCTTGAACTTACCAACACTCTTATGAAAGAAGCCGACATTATACTTGCAACTGGTGGTCCTGGTATGGTTAAGGCAGCTTATTCATCTGGAAAGCCTGCACTTGGCGTAGGTGCTGGTAACACTCCAGCTATTATCGACAGTACTGCCGATGTTATACTTGCCGTCAACTCTATTATCCATTCTAAGACATTTGATAATGGTATGATATGTGCTTCTGAGCAGTCAGTAATCGTTGACTCATCTATATATAAGCAGGTTAAAGAGGAATTCACTAAACGCGGCTGTCACTTCCTTAATAAGACTGAGCTTGATAAAGTAAGAAAGACTATCATTATCAATGGCTCGTTAAATGCCAAGATAGTTGGCCAGAGTGCTTATAATATCGGAAAGCTTTCCGGCATAGAAGTACCTGAAACCACCAAAATTCTCATTGGCGAAGTTACTTCTGTTGACCTTTCAGAAGAATTCGCACACGAGAAGTTATCTCCTGTTCTTGCTATGTATAAGGCAAAGGATTTTGATGATGCCATAAGTAAAGCTGAGCGTCTAATAGCTGATGGCGGATTTGGTCATACTTCTTCTATATATATTAATTCTGCAACTGAAAACTACAAGCTTGCTAAGTTCGAGGAAGCTATGAAGACCTGCCGTATTCTTATTAATACACCTTCTTCACAAGGCGGTATCGGTGACCTTTATAACTTTAAGTTAGCACCTTCTCTTACACTTGGCTGTGGTTCGTGGGGCGGTAACTCTGTATCTGAAAATGTAGGCGTAAAGCACCTTATTAATATTAAGACTGTTGCTGAGAGGAGAGAAAATATGCTGTGGTTCAGAGCACCTGAAAAGGTATACTTTAAGAAAGGCTGCCTTCCTGTTGCACTTAACGAGGTAAAGACTGTATTAGGCAAGAAGAAAGCATTTATTGTTACAGACCAGTTCTTATATAAGAATGGCTACACTAAGTGCGTTACCGACAAGCTTGATGAACTTGGCATAACACACACAACCTTCTTCAATGTTGCACCAGACCCTACATTAGAATGTGCTATTGAAGGAACTAAGGCTATCAACAGCTTTGAGCCTGACTGTATCATTGCTATCGGTGGTGGTTCTGCTATGGATGCTGCCAAGATTATGTGGGTTATGTACGAACATCCTGAAGTTGACTTTATGGATATGGCTATGAGATTTATGGATATAAGAAAACGTATCTACACATTCCCTAAGATGGGCGAAAAAGCCTACTTTATAGCTATTCCTACTTCTTCTGGTACTGGTTCAGAGGTTACACCTTTCGCAGTTATCACTGATGAAAAGACTGGCATAAAGTATCCTCTTGCTGACTATGAACTACTTCCTAAGATGGCTATTATTGATGCTGATATGTGTATGGACCAGCCTAAGGGACTTACAGCCGCTTCTGGTATAGATGCATTAACACATGCTCTTGAAGCATATGCTTCTATTATGGCTACAGATTATACTGATGGTCTTGCACTTAAGGCTATGAAGAATATATTTGAATATCTTCCAGCGGCATATGAGAATGGACCTCACGATGCCAAGGCAAGAGAACAGATGGCTACCGCTTCTACTATGGCTGGTATGGCATTTGCCAACGCATTCCTTGGTGTATGCCACTCTATGGCTCACAAGCTTGGTGCTTACCACCATATACCTCACGGCATTGCTAACGCACTTCTTATTACAGATGTAATGCGCTTTAATGCCGCAGAAGTTCCAGCTAAGATGGGAACATTCTCACAGTATGCTTATCCTCACTGCAAGGAAAGATATGTTGAATGTGCTAACTTCCTTGGTATTGCCGGCAAGAACGATGATGAGAAGTTTGAGAACTTCTTAAAGGCTATTGAGGAGCTTAAGGATAAGGTTGGAATTAAGAAGACTATCAAAGACTACGGAGTTGATGAAAAAGACTTCCTTGCTACACTTGATGAGATGGTTGAAAATGCATTTGATGACCAGTGCACAGGTGCTAACCCAAGATATCCTCTTATGAGTGAGATAAAGGCTATGTATCTTAAGGCTTACTATGGAAAAGAGGTTAATCCAGAGGATATAAAGACTAAGTAATATAATATTTGCAATAACACTACTACCATATTTAGTGTATATAATAATGTAGGTGTCAGAAGTTAATTTTTTTATCATACAAGGTGGCATTCTCTTTGTTTACTTTTGATATCTGCGCTATATTAAACATAAT
>JBNMLJ010000028.1:0-43101 GCA_050874785.1 Lachnospira sp. | reverse complement strand
TAAGGTATATACATAAGCTTTTAACTGGTTAAGATATGTCGTATTAGAAGTAACATTAATTTCTTGCATTATATATATGTTATAAATATCTTCAGGTGTATATAATCTACATAAACTTTTATCGGAATGATATGGTACATTGTATGAATATGTTAATTAATAAAGAGAGTTAATATAAAATTCTTTACATGGGATATAAGGCGAAAAATTAATGATTTAGAGTCTATTTTGGATTTTTTATATGTCAGGTGGATAGTTGTTAGGATAGATAGAAAAATTGAAATTTGAGTTGTGAGAATGGATTTTTGTATAGGTGTGAGAATTGATAATATTATTTATAGTAAATATGATGAATATATATAAATAGTTAATGTGATTTTGGGTGATGTAAAAAATTGACCTTGTATTTTGAACATTTAGGTGGGTAAAAATGATTTTAGGTGTATTGGTAGAGTAGAATAAAAACGCTGTGTATGGGTGAGATAGAGGGGTTAGATGAGAAATGGGATTTTTTGGTATTGCTATAGTAGGATTTTTTAATGGTTTATATTGGATTTTTGATTATTTTTGTGAAGTATATAGATAATTTTTGGTTTTTCTGTACCCCGTATTGTAGATGAGAGAGTTGTAATTTGTGTGATTGATTATAATGATAGATTTTAGATTAAAAATGGTTATCGGTAAAAGTATTTATAAATAAGGAAGATTTTGGATTTGTGAATGAATTTTTGATAAGATGGAAGTTTAATTTTTTGGTCGTGAAGTGGCTGAAAGTGGCTTGGTTAGTGGGTTTGAGCGATATGGGGTACGATAAAGGGTTTGAGATGGGAAAATTAGAATTTTGCTTGATTTTATTAGGAATTTTGAAGTTGGAAAGAGGATGGATTTTTAAGTTGGTATGTAGATGAATCAGCTATAGGGTTTGCTGCATTTCCAGTCCATCAAGTTGGTTTTAAGTACCCCCAGTCAGTCTAAAACAATGGCTAATAGATATATATTAGACATTCTTTTTACTGACACTTTTAAGCAGAATCAATGTGATTTTTAATACTATGTCAGATAGTGTTAATATTATTATTTGATATAGCTTTAAACTATATTAATATCGTTTGTCATAGTTTTTATTTATATCTAACAATTCATATAAATATCAATCCCCACTACAACCACAAAAATTAATCATTTTTAGGTTCACATCCACCACTTTACACCCAAAAACATACCTAAAAATGGGATAGCTCACCACTTTAATATATAGAGTTGAAATATTTAAAAAATTTTGAAAAATATAAAAATAACTATTGACAACTAGATAACACCTTGATATAATCTAACCATAGTCAAGAATAAATCTAACAAGTTTATATCTGATACTTAATCAAGTATCAATAAAAAATCAAATTAGTTCTTGACAAACATAAATAAACTTGATATAATCTAATTACAGTCAAGACAACAACTTGATATATAATAACATTCAGACAGATAACAAATGACATTGATAACAAACTGAATAAAAAATATCTAACAAATATCTTGACAAACTCAACAAATCATGTTACAATCTTGACATAATCAAGAGAGGAGATGAGAAGTTGAAAAAACAATTTGCATCAAGTTTGGAAGAAGGGCTTCTGGAAGAGTTCAAAAAAACCTGCTCTGATTATGGAGTAGCAATGAATACAGTCCTTGAAGTTCTAATCAAAGATTTTTGCAATGGCAATTATACCATAACCATTTCAAAGAATGGTACAAAAATCAGCAGGGAGCAATAAAAAACTCCCAGCACTAAACAAGTTAATACTGGGAGCGTGAAAAGATATACAAAGTATACCTAATCCGAACAATTAGATTATACAATTCTTTTCAATAGCTGTCAACTCTGGCAGCAAAAAATCCCTTATTATAAATTATCTTTTCTCATCCGTGGGAACTGATACAACCGCAAAAGTTCATCCGTGAACTTGAGCAAAAAACCGCACCTTGACAAAAAAATATTTAAAGTAACTAAACTATGATAGGACATAGGCTTGCTATAGAATGGGTTCACCATCCCATCCCAAAAAAGTAGTGCACACAGTGCGTGTATAGGAATATGGAATAAATCCGCCACAGTGGAGTATATAACAAGTTTAGCTTGAGGGCGAAAAACTATCTGAAGTTCTAATTAATCTAATATAGAATAAGCGTTAAACCGCCGTAATCACTGGGATTGCGGCGGTTTTTGTTTTGTATGGTTTTGGTATACATATATAATGAAACAATATAAAAATATATTAAAATTTGTCGGTAACTAACAGGTAACTAGCACGTAACTTACACTCGTAACTAACAAAGTCCCCCATAATTCATAATCACATAAATCCCCTCCACACATTCATTCCAGCAAAACTATCCAAAATAGAAGAATTAACTATCCAAAATGGAAGTTATATGCTATAATACACATAAATCATAAGCTATGCTTGTAATAATTATGCCAGATAATTTACCAATCAGTAATATCTGAGTAGGAATTTTTAAACTGACATGGCAGATGATTAACAGGATAATTTTACATAAAATGATGAATGGAGGTGACGAGGTGTTTTTAGTGGTCTGGCTGATAACATTTATTGTTGTGGTAGTTATATTTAGAACAGTTGCTAATAAGCTTATGAATTTTATAGGTGCTGACTGGTATACATTTAATCCAGGCGGCAGAGCTGTTACTTGTGCTATAATATCGGCAGTTATTGCGTTTATTATATATGCTTGTATTTATGGCTGATTAATAAAAAGATAAAATATATTAACGATGTGGGTTATGTATTAACTATTTATTGCAGGCGTGCGGCTTTGCAATTAAATAAAGTGCATTTCCCACATTTTTTATTAAATAAAAGACTTGTCTTGCTACTGAAAATGTAGCATAATAGAAAATAGTTTCTTGAACGACAACTAAATATTCTGGTGTGATAAGCAGCTTATAATGGCGTATATGCAGCTTTTATCAGACGAATGGAGGAAATGTTATGAAGAGTATATATTTGCTTAAAGAAGATTTTAAGGATTTTCCGATAGGGGAGTTTCCGTATGATAAGAATCATTCTGCAATGGGAGAGTATCATTTTGTGCAATATCCGGGATATTACGGAAAATGGTATGATCCAGTGTGCAATTACAGGTATAATGGACAGGGTGCTTCGTGGGTTATTACGGAGTATTGTGGGAAGCATTATATGGAGCAGATGAGGCTTCATAATACAGAGCCGCATAGAACTTTTCCGACACTTGAAACAGGGGACAGATTTTGGAAAGATTATGACATAGAAGCAAGTGTAAGAATGTTTAATACCAAATGGGGAAATGCCGGTATTGGCTTCTGTGCGCAGAATTCGCTTAATATGCTTGTGTTTATGTTTGAAGATAAGCAGGTAAAGCTTGTTTACCGTCATAAGGAAAATGTTGAGGAGCTTGAAAGTAAGGCATTTGATTATAATAGTGATGATACATATATATTAAATGTAAGTGTTAACGGCAGTCACGTTGAGTGTTATGTGAATGGCACTAAATATATAGATATTGATACAGTTTATGCCAGACAGGGAGGAAAGGCAGCGATTACAGCTACTATACCAGCGGCATTTGGCTATGTTAATGTCAATGTAGATGAGAATACAGATGCAGGCATTAAAGCCGACAGGGAAGCATATGAGAATAAATGCTTAGAAGCACAGAGCAGGTATCCACAGATGAAGCTTGTTAAGAAGATAGACCTAAAAGGCTGTGGAACAGGAAGGCAGGTACGTTTCGGACATCTGCTTGGCAATGGAGAGTATCAGATGGTGCTTGCCCAGTGCCAGAAAAGGGTCAACAGGGATGCGTATGGAACTATAAGCTGTCTTACTGCTATGGATTTAGATGGTAATATATTATGGCAGTATGGCGAGCCTACAGATAATATGGAGATAGGAAATATATCTGCTGATATGCCAATGCAGATATATGATATTGATGGTGACGGATACGATGAGGTTATAACTGCCAAGAATTTTGAGGTGCTTATACTTGACGGAAAGACAGGAAATGTTAAGAAAAGAGCAAAGACACCATTATCCACAACGAAAGAAGATGGCACTATTATAGGCGTTCCTAATGGAGAGTACGCATTTGACAGAATTAACCTTGATGGAATGAGAATATGCAATTTCAGGGGACTTGATAAGCCAAGGGATATTCTTATTAAGGACAGATATTGCAGAGTATATGCGTTAAATGATGACCTTGAAGTTATGTGGCATTTTCAGAGCGATAAGAATACAGGACATTTTCCATTTGCAATAGATATTAATGGTGACGGCTATGATGAACTGCTTGTTGGCTATAATATGCTTGATTGTAATGGAAAGAAAATTTGGACTATGCCGTTTAAGGTAGACCACATTGATGAAATTGTACCGGGAAGATTTGAAACAGGTCCTAATAAGGGAAAGAAATTCTTTGCGTGTGTTGCAGGTACACAGGGCTTTATTCTTTGTGACTTTGAGGGCAATATTTTAAAACAGGACGGAATTGGGCACGCACAGAGAGTAAGTCTTGCTAATTATTGTCCGGATAAAGAAGGCTATGAAATGGCGGTAGTTAATTTCTGGGGACATCAGGGCATTATATATTTCTACGACAGTGAAGGCAATGATATGTGGGAAATGGAGAATGAGCTTAATGGCAATCTGCTTACGCCGGTTAACTGGACAGGTGACGGACAGGATTTCATACTTCTTAATGCAGATGTTAAGAGAGGTGGAATGATAGACGGCAATGGAATACAGGTTGTTAAGTTCCCTGATGACGGACACCCAACTCTTTGCGCGGAAGCGGTTAATCTTTTAGGTGATGCAAGAGATGAAATTGTAACGTGGGATTATAATTATATGTATATATACACGCAGGACGATGAACCTATGGAAAATGCTTACAAGCCATATAAGTATCCGGATTACAATGCTTCTAATTACAGAGGTGAGTATTCATATAGGGAATTATTCTGGTAGAAAGATGATAAATTAACAGGATATCATAATTTTTGCGCAGCTTTTCAGCGCATATAAAGTTCCGCAAGGAACTTTTAAGATGAGCACTTTTGTGCTCATTATATCATATATTGATTATAATAGTTGATAGGATATTAATAAAATAACATCTTAATGTATTATATTTATAATAATTAATTTATATATGTTATAAATGTTGCATATATTTAATAATGTGTTATAATACTAAAAGAATATATAGTTGTTTAATGATGAGGAGGACAATATAAGTGTTTGCAACTAAGATTGTGAGTGAAGATGGCATAAGTTATAATCTTACACCATTGGGATATGCGGCACTGATAGCGGTAGTTATTGTTGTGCTGGCTATTGGTTTTATAGTAAAGGATAAGAAGACACACAGCGTAAAGAGGCTTGTGACATCAGCTATGGCTATTGCGCTTGCTACAGTAACTTCATTTATTACTATATTTAAGATGCCTATGGGAGGTTCAGTAACGCTTTTTAGTATGCTGTTTATTGTGCTTATAGGATACTGGTATGGAATAAGTGCAGGTATGACAGCTTCAATAGCGTATGGAGTATTACAGCTTATTGTTAATCCATATATTATCAGCCTGCCACAGATGTTTCTTGACTATATCTTTGCATTTGGCGCATTAGGGTTATCAGGAATATTTACTAATTCCAAGAATGGTCTGGTTAAAGGGTATATAGCTGGAATTGCCGGAAGATTTTTCTTCTCATTCTTATCAGGCTGGATATTCTTTGCAGTGTATACACCAGAATTTTTTAATAGTGCTGTATTATATTCATTAGCATATAATGCGGCATACATAGGTGCAGAAGGAATTATTACAATAATTGTAATTATGCTCCCACCAGTAAAGAAAGCTATTTTATATGTTAAGCAGACAAGCAATGAATAGTATGTTTTATAGTAATGGTATATTTATATTAAGGAGATGTTGTAACTATGAATAATGAACTTACTCCAAGTGACATCAAGAAAATGGAAGATGAGATTGAGTACAGGGTTCACGTTGTGAGAAAAAAGGCTCTTGATGATGTTAAAGAGGCAAGGGCACAGGGCGACTTAAGTGAGAATTTTGAGTATTATGCCGCCAAGAAGTTCAAAAATCAGAATGAAAGCAGGATAAGATATCTTCAGAGAATGATTAAGACGGCAACAGTAATATCAGAGGAGTCAGCAGATGATGAGGCTGGTGTTAATAATACAGTTGAAGTTAAATATGAGGACGATGGTTCTACAGAGAAGATTAAGCTTGTGACAACGGTAAGAGGTGACTCTCTTGAAGGACTTATAAGCATTGAATCACCTCTTGGAAAGGCGATACTTGGACACAAGGCTGGAGACAGGGTAGAAGTTGTCGTCAACAGTAATATAAGCTATTGGATTGAGATTTTATCTATTGAGAACACAGATGATTCAGGGGATAAGATTATGAGCTTTTAAGAAAGGTGGGTAATCATTAGCAGAACAGATATACATTTAAGTGAAGCACAGAATAGAGCAATACATTTTAAAGATGGACCTGCACTTGTTATTGCAGGTCCGGGTTCAGGAAAGACCACGGTTATAGTCAACAGAGTACATAACCTTATCACTAAGCATAATATCAAGCCGTCATCAATACTGGTTATAACTTTTACCAAAGCGGCGGCGGTGTCTATGAAAGAAAGGTTTATGTCTTTAGCAGGAAGTCTTAATGTGCCAGTTGCATTTGGCACATTTCATGCAGTATTTTTTGCGATACTGCGTCACGCATATAATTATTCAGTTAATTCCATTATTACAAGAGATTTACAATATAATTTTATCAGGGACAAGCTTATAAGCTTTGAACTTGAATATTCAGATGAAAATGAAACGGTAAACAGCATTTTGTCGCAGATAAGCAAGGTTAAGAATGATTGTCTTAATATAGATGAGTATAGCTGTACAGCCTGTCCGGACGAAACATTCAGGATAATATATAAAGAATATGAGAAACTGCTTATATCAAGAAGACTTATAGATTATGATGATATGATAGTTCTGTGTAATGAGCTTCTTTCACAGAGGGCTGATTATAAAGCGGCGTGGCAGGATAAATACAAGTATATTCTTATTGATGAATTTCAGGATATTAATAAAATGCAGTTTGACGCAATTAAATTGATTGCAGGCGAAAGTGCGAATATATTTGCTGTTGGAGATGATGACCAGAGCATATATGGATTTAGAGGTTCTAAGCCTGATATTATGCTTGCATTTAAAGATTATTATAGTAATGCAGAAATAATTAATCTGAATGTCAATTACAGGTGTACTGATAATATTGTTAAAGCCGCAGGAAGTCTTATTGGCAATAATTCTATGCGGTATTACAAAGATATCAAATCAGCAGGTATGGCCGGAGAGTGCATACAGGTACAGGAAGCAAAAGACATACATAGTCTTAAGGAAATGCTTTCGGATAATATAAAGAAGCTGATAGCAGATGGCATTGAGCCGTCAGATATTGCTGTTATATCAAGAACCAATAGCATTAATGGTATATATTATTCTAAGCTGGTTGATGATGGAATTCCCTGCATTTCGGTGATTAAACAGGAGAATATATATGATTACTGGGCTGTTAAGGATATGCTTGCATATATAAAGGTGGCGAAGGGAAGCCATAAAAGAGAAGATATATTAAGGATTGTCAATAAACCCTTAAGATATATAAAAAGGACATTTATAAAAGAACCATTTAGTTATGAACAGTTAAGAACTGCTTATGAGAATAATGCAGAGATGATAAATATTATCAATGACTGGCAGTTTGATATGAATATAATTAAAAAGATGTCACCTTATGCGGCGGTGAATTATATAATTAAAGGCGTAGGTTATGAAGAATATTGTGGGGAATATATATTAAAGCACAGAATTAACAGGACAGAAGCATATGATAAGATTGAAGAATTCAAGGAAATGGCAAAGCAGTTTGACACAATAGATAAATGGCTGGAATACATTAATAATCACAATATAAGTATGAATAATTCTAAAAATACTTATTCACAAGATAATGATAATGCAGTACATTTTCATACAATGCACAGTTGTAAAGGTCTTGAGTACAAAGTTGTATTTATTATGGATGTGGTTGAGGGGATAATTCCGTATAATAAGGCTGTGCTTGATTATGAGATAGAGGAGGAGAGAAGGCTTATGTATGTCGCGATGACAAGGGCAAAAGAAAAGTTGTATCTGTTATACGCTAAAAGCAGATATAACAAGGATACAACTGTTTCAAGATTTGTTACTGAGATAGATGACCATTATGTTGATTATTCGTTCTCAGAGTCTTCCTGTTCGTAGAGTTCTTCATATTCCATAGCATCAAGTTCTTCGTCAAATGCATCTGATACGATTTCGTATTCTTCATCAGAGTCGATATTTTCAAGAACTGGCTCGTTATTGCTGTCAAGAGAAAATCTGTATAAGTATACTTCGCTTTCTTCCTCATCAATATCTGCAATAGGTAAAAGTGCAATATAGTTCTTATCTCCTGCTGGGAAAGTACGGATTATTGCACACTCTAATTCAGTGCCATCATCTAATGATAATGTTACTGTTGAATATTCAGAGTTGTTATTAAAATCTTTATTATCTGACATAAGCGCCTCCATTAAATATAGTCATTAACATACAATAAGAACTTTATCATATAAGCAGTATAAAAAGCAAACATTATAATAGAAAAATTAAGAGGATACACTATAGAAAGTTAAGAAAAATAACAAAAAACCATAAAAAAACATAAAATCAGGGGTTGTCAATTTATAAAAAAAGGTGTATATTACATATAAATTAATAAGTTAAGTCAAAGGGGACAATTCAGGCATACAAGGCTCGGATTGTCTCTTTTTTGATGTTAATAAAGCAATGCCAGAGATTAATGGAGGACAACTATGGACAAAATTGATAAGAAATTAATTACACTACTTCAGAATAATGCGAGAATGCCACTTAAGGCATTGGCTGAAAATGTATTTTTATCATCGCCAGCAGTTTCAGCAAGAATAGAAAGACTTGAAAAAGAAGAAATAATAGAAGGCTATGAAGTTAAGATTAACCAGATTAAATTAGGCTATCATATAACAGCATTTATTAATCTTGAGGTTGCACCTGTACAGAAGCCGGAGTTCTACCCATTTATCAAATCCTGCCCTAATGTAGTTGAATGTAACTGTGTTACAGGTAATTATTCAATGCTTCTTAAGGTTGTATTTCCAAGTACAATGGAGCTTGATACATTTATCGGACAGTTACAGAAGTTCGGAAGGACAAGTACACAGATAGTATTCTCAACTCCTGTTGCACCAAGAGGAATTGATGTTAATCAGGAACTTCCGGGAGAAGAACCACAGGCGTAAATATAATAAAATTTAGTAAAATTTAATGTGAGAAAGCCACAGGTGTTATTGATACATCTGTGGCTTTTTGGTACTATATTAATATGTGAAATGAGGTAAGGCACAGAATATATAATTAAAGAAAAGGCGGGGTAATTAAATGCAGATAACAGACATATTAGATAATGTTTCAAAGGTTATAGTCGGTAAAGAGGAAGTTACAAAGAAAGTGATTACAAGCATACTTGCAGGTGGACATATTCTTTTAGAGGATGTTCCTGGTATGGGTAAGACAATGCTTGCCAAGACATTAGCAAAGAGTATAGACTGCGATTTTGGAAGAGTGCAGTTCACACCTGATCTGCTTCCATCAGATATAACAGGAATACATATATATAACCAGAAGAGTGAGGATTTTGTATTAAAGAAAGGACCTGTATTTGCGAATATAATTCTTGCTGATGAAATTAACAGGGCTACACCAAGAACACAGTCAGCATT
Organism: Lachnospira sp.; assembly: GCA_050874785.1. Classification (GTDB taxonomy): domain Bacteria; phylum Bacillota; class Clostridia; order Lachnospirales; family Lachnospiraceae; genus Lachnospira. The sequence goes on along the minus strand of JBNMLJ010000028.1, from coordinate 33,157 downwards.
GCTTGAGTGTATGGAAGAACATCAGGTTACTATAGATGGTGATACATTACAGTTAGATGAACCATTTATTGTAATAGCCACAGAAAATCCAATAGAAACAGCAGGAACATATCCACTTCCAGAAGCACAGCTTGACAGATTTCTTATGAAGCTTGAAATGGGATATCCGGATAAGGAAGAGGAGATTACAATACTTAACCGTTTTCTTAAGGATAATCCAATAGAAGATATTTCTAATGTATGTTCTAAAGAAGATATTAAAGCTATGAAGAATGAGGTTAAGAACATATATATTCATCCTTCACTTATAGAATATATTGTAAAGCTTGCAGAAGCTACACGTAATATGGGAAGTGTTGCAATAGGAATAAGCCCAAGAGGTTCAATAGCTATGGTTAATGCGGCAAGAGCATACGCTTATGTTAATGGACGTAATTATGTTGTGCCATCAGATATTAAAGAGCTTGCTTTATGCGTATGGGGACACAGACTTGTATTTAATACAGGAATGGTTGTTAAGGAGAACAGGGAACAGGCAATAAATGAGGCATTATCACAGGTAGAAGTGCCTACTGAGGAATGGAGCAATAGATGAATATAATATTAATGCTTATAGGCGTGGTTATTGTATACAACATAGTGAGGGTTACCTATAGGGACAACTGGAGCAGAAATTTATCGGTTGATGTTACATTTTCCAGCAATACAGCTACCAAAGGTGATTCTATCAAGATGGTGGAGACAGTAACTAATGCTAAGAGAATGCCACTGCCTTGTGTTAATATTAAATTCAGCATAGACAAAAATCTGGTGTTCGGGCAGGGGGATAATAATTCCAGAATTACAGATAAGACTTACCGCAATGATGTGTTCTCGCTTCTTTCTAACCAGAGAGTGACACGAAAGATAGACGTATTGTGTGCGAGGAGGGGCGTGTACAGATTAGAAGGCATAGAAACCGTATTTACAGGGGCTTTTATGAATGATATTATGATTAACAATAAAAATGTTAATTATATGCTTACAGTATATCCTAAGCCAGAAAATGTTAATAATCTTTTACAGGTCAATAACAGCATTTTGGGTGAGCTTGAAAGAAGAAAATATTTATTAGAGGATAAGTTTGTATTTGCAGGAATAAGAGATTACCAGTCTTACGACAGTATAAGGGACGTCAACTGGAATGCCTGCGCAAGAACGGGAAAGCTTATGGTCAACCAGTATAATGAAACTGTGAGCCGTAATGTATGTATCCTGCTTAATCTTGAAAGCGAGGGCGCAGTTATGCAGGAAGATGTTGTTGAACAGGCAATATCAATAGCAGCAGGATTGGCGCAGCTTTTTATAGGAAAAGGTATCAATGTATCGGTAATATCTAATGGCTGTGATATTGACACTAAGGAACAGACAGTGATAGAGGCAGGAAGCGGTTTGTCACATTTTGGGCGTATCAATATGGCACTTGCAAGAATAGATCTGAAGCTTCCTATGCAGGAATTCAGCACTATTCTTGATAATATGCAGGAATACAATAATAAGAACCAAAGGGACGATTCGGTGTATGTTCTTATATCAGCTAACAGGCACGGTAAATTAAAGCTGTCAGCAGAAAGGCTTATGTCTAAACAACAGAATAAAATATGGATTGTTCCGTGTGTTGTATCAGGCAATGGAAGCCTGTATCTGGAAAAGCTTGATTAGGCTGTATAAGCAGTGTGGGAATGGAGAGTAAGATGCAGATAAGACATCTAAGAAATAGTAAAATTATAACGGAAATACTTATATTGTGTGTTGTGTACATATCAATGGCGGCAGGAGTGTATATAGGAATTGCCGGTAATGATGCATCTAAGGCATACTACAGCCTTATTGTAATAATTCCGGCTATAGTTACATATTTTTCAAGAAAATATATTAAAAGTTATCCATTATTTATGGTGATTAATCTTTCGTTCGTTGTTATAGCGGCACTGCTTGCTGACACGGATTTGGAGATTGCAGGTTATGTGATATGTGCAGTTGCAATATCTGGACATTCAATAAGATTAAAGAACTTATATGTAAACAAGAAGCAGTATGAGAGAGTTCAGGAAAATATATACGATGAAACGGGCAAGAGCAAAGATGATATGCGGATTGCTGTTAATGCGAGTGAGAAGCTTCATATAGCATATGGAATATTTATGATAGTCTTTTATATATTAGGAGGCATTGAGGGTAATTCTGTGCTTATGGAGATACAGGCATTTTTATTCGTTATGTTTGTATTATGCCAGTTCGTATATAATCAGGTAAGCAGGCTGTATGAGGTGTTCGTATTTAATGAAGGTAAATCAGAATTCCCAGCCAGAAGAATTATGGGAATTAATGTGCTTATAATGATTGTGTTCGGGCTGCTTCTGGTATTTGGTATGCTTATATTCTATCATGGAAGATATGGTAAAATATTCTCTATGATTGGAATGGCACTGCTTGCAATTATCAAATGGATATTAAAGCTGTTATTAATGCTCCGCGGAGATGATGATACAGTAATAGATGATTATATAGAAGAAACGTCAACTTCCCCTGAACCAATAGAGGATGAGATGGATGTTGTGGTTAATAATGCGGCTGGTAATGCTCTTATGGAAGTAGTTGCAATATTCCTTATAATCGGAGTGATTATATTAATAATTGTGACAATAGTCAGATATGCTTCTAAGTTCAGAAAGTCATTAGATAATGATAAAGATGAAGTGGAATATATTAATAAGGACGAAGAAAAGGAATATAAGGTAAAGAAAAGTGTTAAGGCTAAGGAGACTAAAGATAAAGCCAATATACAGTACCGAAAGCTTTACAAGAAATATGCCAAGTCCAAAAAAGTTGTCACAAAGTCCAAGTTAGCAGGTGCGAAGGCTGATTCACATATGATGCCGGAAGAAATTACAAGCAAACTGATAACTGATGATGAAGCAAAGGCACGAAGAATAACGGACGATTATGAGAAAGCGAGATATTCTGATGGTGAAGTATCAGAGGAAGATATACGTTTTCTTAAGAATTTTAAATGATTTTAATACACAGTTCCAATATATAGCCAGACTTAATATTGCAATACATAATTGGATTTAATATTGCAATACATATTCATAAAAAATAATATGAAAATGTGACGGATTCCGTCACAAATATGATAGAGAATAGAAAGGAACAAGGTAAAATATGAATGATAAATGTTTTGTAGAACGTTTAAAGCAACGCTTGCTTATAGAATTTAAAAAACAGGACAGAAGTGGCGTATATGGATACACACAGCGCAGTATGGCATATAATTCCAATAAGATAGAAGGAAGCACTCTTACAGAGAAACAAACGGCCTCTATGTTTGACACGGGAACATTGTATACGGATGATACTGATGTGATATTAAGAACAAAGGACATCGAAGAAATGAATGGTCATTTTAAAATGTTTAATTATATAATGAAGAATATGGATAAAACTTTATCAGAAGATTTGATAAAAGGAATGCATAAAAATCTTAAAGAAGGTGTTTTTGAGGATTTTGCTAATGGTTATGCAGTAGGAGATTGGAAGAAAAGAGAAAACAGAGTTAGTGATATTAATGTGGCATTACCACAGGAAGTACCAGATAGAATATATCAATTATTGGATTTTTATACTTGTAAAGAAAATATAGAATTAAAAGATATTGCGGTATTTCATGCAAAGTTTGAAAACATACATCCATTTCAGGATGGTAATGGCAGAGTTGGAAGGATGATTATATTAAAACAATGTCTGGATAATGATATTGTTCCAGTTATTATTAGGGATTCAAATAAAGCAGAGTATTATAGATTTCTTAATAAGGCACAGCATGAAGAAGATTATAATGGACTTATAAGGTATTTTGAAAAAGAACAGCAATATTATATGGATAATACTATGCAAATGCTATATACATTAGAAGAACTAGATATAATTAATAATGAGAGCATTGATGATGCAATAGAAGAAGAGAAGCTACAGAAGCATTAAGTGCTATATTTGAAAGTTCTGTTTCTTCAAAATTGTAATAATACTCTAACCGCATATTTTTATTATTTCATTCATATCATCTTTGCAATACATAATTGAAAATTCTATTGACATTTTAAATTATATGCGTTATCATTTCAATAATTGATAATAAGTAAATGCAATGAAGAGGAATATTAGATAAGAACCAGCTTCAGAGAGCTGTCGGAAGGTGCGAGACAGTGAAAGGAACTTATTGAACTCACCTTGGAGCTGCTACCCGAAATTATATCAGAAGGATATAAGAGTAGACGTAGACGGAAGCCAACCGTTATAGTGGACAGAATATAATGCAATATGCACGTATTCGGTGAGAGCGCAATTATTAATTGCGAATAAGAGTGGTAACGCGTGAGATTATATCTTTCGTCTCTTAGAGGTTAAGTCCTTTGGAGATGAAAGATTTTTTTGTATAATTTACTTATTATGCTAATATAATTAATATATCAGGAGGATAATGCAATGTTTGATTACAGACAGTATAAGAGAGGTTATTTTATGCCACCAGTTGAGTGTAACGACTGGGTAAAGAAGGAGTATATTGACAAAGCACCAGTATGGTGTTCGGTGGATTTAAGAGATGGTAACCAGGCTTTAGTTGAGCCTATGAGTCTTGATGAAAAGCTTGAATTCTTTAATAAGCTTATTAAAGTTGGATTTAAGGAAATTGAGATTGGTTTCCCAGCAGCATCAGAGACAGAGTATGAGCTTTGCCGTACACTTATCGAGAAGAATATGATTCCTGATGATGTAACAATTCAGGTTCTTACACAGGCAAGACCACATATTATTAAGAAGACTTTTGAAGCTGTAAAGGGTGCACCAAGAGCAATTGTACACGTATACAATTCAACATCTCTTGCACAGAGAGAGCAGGTATTCAGAAAGTCTAAAGAAGAAATCAAACAGATTGCAATTGAGGGTGCTAAGCTTCTTAAAGAGCTTGCAGAAGCAGATGGCGGCAACTTCCTTTTTGAATATAGTCCTGAAAGTTTTACAGGAACAGAGCCAGAATACGCACTTGAAGTGTGTAACGCAGTTATAGATATATGGCAGCCAACACCTGATAAGAAGTGTATAATTAATCTTCCTGCTACAGTAGAAATGTCACTTCCACATGTATTTGCAAGTCAGGTTGAATATATGAGCAAGAATCTTCATAATCGTGAAAATGTAGTTGTATCACTTCACCCACATAATGACAGAGGAACAGGCGTTGCAGATGCAGAGCTTGGTATGCTTGCAGGTGCAGACAGAATAGAAGGTACATTATTTGGTAATGGTGAGAGAACTGGTAATGTAGATATTGTTAATCTTGCTATGAATATGTATGCACAGGGTGTTGACCCAGAATTAGACTTCTCTAATATGCCAGAGCTTGCAGAGATGTTTGAACGTCTTACTCAGATGAAGATAGATGACAGACATCCATATTGCGGTAAGCTTGTATTTGCAGCATTCTCTGGTTCACATCAGGATGCTATATCTAAGGGTATGCATTATAGAATTGAACAGGATCCATCTAAGTGGACAGTTCCATATCTTCCAATTAATCCAGAAGATGTTGGACGTACATACGACTCAGACGTAATCAGAATTAACAGCCAGTCAGGTAAGGGCGGAGTTGCTTATGTCCTTGAACATAATTATGGAATGATTATTCCAAAGGCTATGAGAGAAGACCTTGGTTATGCAGTTAAAGATGTATCAGATGTTAATCATAAGGAACTTGCGGCAGATGAGGTTCTTGAGATATTTGAGAAGCGTTATAAGAAGTTCACACCAGTATTTAAGATTTCAGAAGTACACTTCAAGCAGATTGATGGTATCCAGACAGAAGTTACAATTGAGGCTGATGGAAAGACAACAGTAGTAGAAGCAGGCGGTAATGGTCGTCTTGATGCTGTAAGTAACGCACTTTCAAAGCATTTTGGAAAGCCTTGTGATGTAATGTGCTATGAGGAACATTCATTAAAGCAGGGTTCTGATTCAAGTGCTATTGCATATGTAGGAATTAAGGGCGAAGATGGCAAAGAATACTTTGGTATAGGTATCGACCACGATATCATCAGAGCTTCAATTGATGCGGTAGAATCAGCAATGAACAGAAGTATGGCTGAGTAAAGGATAATATCAGTATAAATATTGTATCTGCGTATGTGAATATATTTGCAGACATATAATTAAGTGCTTCCTTTAAACAGACAGGGAATATAGTAATATTTCCTTCTGCTTACAAGGAAGCCTTTTTTCTTTTCTGTTGGATATAGCATATTCTTTTTTAGTAATAACTGGATTTTTGGCTTACCAGCTGTTATAATCTTATAGTTAATGAATTAATTCTGAAAGGAATGAATATATGAGTAAGATTATTCTTGCATCTGGTTCACCAAGACGAAAAGAACTGCTGGAACAGATAGGAATAGAATTTGATATAATTACGAGTGATGTTGATGAGACAACTTCAATCACACAGCCAGATGAATATGTGAAATATCTATCAAAGATTAAGGCACAGGCTGTGTGGGATATGGTAAAAGCTGATGATAATTACAAGAATGAAGATGTTGTAGTTATAGGCGCAGATACAATCGTAAGCCATAAAGGACATATTCTTACAAAGCCTAAGGATATGGAAAATGCTTTTAATATACTTAAGGAACTGGCTGGCGACTGTCATCAGGTGTATACAGGTGTTACACTTATCAAGAATGATAAAGTTGTAAGTAACTTTGCGGAAAAGACAGATGTATACTGCAATGATATTAGTGATAATGAGATAAGAGAATATATAAGTACAGGTGAGCCAATGGATAAAGCAGGGGCTTACGGAATTCAGGGAAGATTTGCAGCATTTATTGGAAAGATAGACGGTGACTATAATAATGTTGTCGGACTTCCAGTTGCAAGGGTATATCAGGAGTTAAAGTTATGGTTAAATTAATTGCAAGTGATCTTGATGGTACAATACTAAGAAAAGGTGCTCAGAGTGTAGAACCATCTACTATTAAGGTGATAGAACAGCTTGTTAATAAAGGAATGTACTTTGCACCTGCCAGTGGAAGGCAGATAGTAAGCCTGAAAAGGCTTTTTGAGCCTGTAAGTGATAAGCTTGTATACATTGCTGAGAATGGAGCATTATGTGAATATAAGGGTGAGGTTATTGCCAAGACACCAATGGATAGAAAGCTTGCTCTAAAGATAATAGAAGATGTATACGAACAGCCTAATTGTGAGGTGCTTATATCAGGCCAGCATACAGCATATATCAAGCCTAAGACAGAAGAATATCATTATAGAATGACCAAGGTTGTTAATTATAAGACTACGCTTATAGATAAATTCACAGATGTAGATGAAGATATATTAAAGATTGCGGTATGTGATTTAAGCGGAATTGATAATTCCAAGGAGCATTTCTTTAGCAAATGGAATGGCAAAGCTTCAATTACAGTTTCAGGAGATTTATATCTTGATTTTATGGAGAGCAGTGTTACCAAAGGAAAAGCAATGCGCCAGCTTCAGCAGTATTTTGGATTGTCAGAAGATGAATGTATGGCATTTGGCGACAATTATAATGATATTGATATGCTTAAGTCAGTAAAATATGCGTATGTTATGGATACAGCGTGTGAGGATATCAAGAAATATGCATATGACACAACTGAGTGGGTTGAAGGTACATTAAGAAAAGAGTTTAATATATAAAATATTAAAATATAGGATATTAGAAAATAAAGTAAAATAAAGTATAAGAAATGTGTCTGTGTATACCTGACACGAGATGTATTAGATAATGTGTATAGAAATGAGGAGTATTATTATGGAAAAACATATGAAAGAATGTGCAAAGGTATTTTTAAGAGATCAGAAGAAGCTTTTTGATGAGCCAGTTGTATATGATTTAGAGGAGGCAGAAGATTTCCTTGAGGAATGTTTTGCACAGTATTGCAGTAATATTAAAGAATTAAGACAGCTTATGGACGATGAAGGAATGGATGTATCAGAACTTTCTGATGCAGAGCTTGAGGAACAGCTTGAGGTGTTTAAGCTTGATAATAACGGCGGTTATTTCTTTGTAGAGGCATAGTCGGACTTATATGAGAATAACAATATGCTGTGTAGGCAAAGTAAAAGAAAAATTCTATTGTCAGGCAATAGATGAGTACAGCAAAAGGCTGTCAAGATACTGCAAGCTTGAGATAAAAGAGGTGGCAGATGAGAAGACACCTGATAATGCAAGTGATACTGTTAATGATATGATAAAGGCTAAAGAGGGAGAAAGACTTCTTTCGTGTATAAAAGATGAAGCATATGTGATAGCTCTGGCAATTGACGGCCAAATGCTTGATTCTGTACAGTTATCACAGAAAATAGACAATCTTGGAATATCAGGAAAGAGTGATATTGTCTTTGTTATAGGAGGTTCTTTAGGACTTGATAAGAGGGTTCTTGACAGGGCTGATTACAAGCTTAGTTTTTCACCTATGACATTTCCACATCAGCTTATGAGAGTAATTCTTCTTGAACAGATATACAGAAGTTACAGAATTATGAAGAATGAACCTTATCACAAATAACCAGAATGGAGAAGTTATGAAGAGAAATAAGAAAAGATTAATAACAGCACTTATTATTATTGTGGCTGCTGCGGCGGTATTAGTGTTTATGAAGTTCTTTAATGGTAATTTATTATATATTTCAACCGGTATGGGAAAATCTGTTGTTATGAAGGTTGATGGACAGAAGACCTATACATTTGAGGCAGAAGTATTAATGTCAGATGCCAAGAAGCAATATGAAGATATGTTTGGAAGCAGTATATGGACAGAAGATATTGACGGACAGCCATTTGAGGAATATATAAAAGAACAGATAAGAGTAAAGCTTATAAGAGTAAGATGTATGAATTCTATGGCTAAAGAAAGAGGAGTAGTTCTTGGAAGAGAAGAAAAGGACGAAACAGCTAAGGCGGCAGAACAGTACTTTAATGGTCTTACAGAAGAACAGAAGAGCCAGTATGACATCACAGAGGATAAGGTTAATCAGATGTTTACTGAATTTGCAATTGCTTCAAAGCTTTACAATGATGTAACTTCACTTATGAATATTGAAGTGAGCGCAGATGATGCAAGAGTAATAAATATACAATATATTGTAACAGACACAAAGGAAGAAATTGACAAAGCATATGCAGAATTAAATGAGGGCAATTCATTCTTTGCAATTGCCAAGAAATATAATTCTGACGGCGAATATGAATATGAGCTTAGAAGAGGCGAGATGGCTAAAGCATTTGAAGATACAGCTTATTCCCTTTCAACAGGCCAGACAAGCGGAATTGTAGAGGCTGACGGAAGATTTTATATAATAAGATGTACATCAGATAATGATAAAGCGAAGACAGAAGTTAATAAGTCATCTATTCTTGAAAAGAAGAAGTTAGAAGCATTTAATGAAAAATTTGAAGAATATGAGGCTTCAAAGTATGTTGAAATTAATAACAAAGAATGGAATAAGTTAAAGGTTTCTTCTGCGCCAGCTTTTAATGTAAGATTTGAGGATTTATTTAATTCAATAACAATTAATTAGAGTAGTACAGGAGTGTAGAATATAATGGCAGCAAAATATGATGCAAATAGTATATCAATTCTTGAAGGCCTTGAAGCTGTAAGAAAAAGACCGGGAATGTATATAGGAAGTGTTGGAACTAAAGGACTTAACCACCTTATATATGAGATAGCTGATAATGCGGTTGATGAACACCTTGCGGGTTACTGTAGCGAGATTACAGTAACCCTTAATAATGATGGAACAGCTACTATTATAGATAATGGACGAGGTATTCCTATAGGGATTCATCCAAAGGCAGGCATACCAGCAGTAGAGGTAGTATTTACAGTACTTCACGCAGGTGGTAAGTTCGGTGATGGCGGATATAAGATATCAGGCGGACTTCACGGTGTAGGTGCGTCAGTAGTTAATGCACTCTCAGTATGGCTTGAAGTAGAGATAAAGGTTGATGGCGGTGTATACAGGCAGCGTTATGAAAGAGGCAAGGCAGTAGCACCACTTGAAAAGATGGGAACCTGTAGAAAGAATGATACAGGAACTAAAGTAACATTTCTTCCTGATGGAGAGATATTTGAAAAGACAAGATTTAAGTCAGATGCAATAAAGAGCAGAATGCACGAGACAACTTATCTTAATCCTGGTCTTACAATACATTTTGAGGATAAGAGAAGTGGAAGTGAGGAGAAGATTACATATTCTGAACCAGATGGTATCAAGGCATATGTAAAGGAACTTAACAACGGAAAAGAAGCTGTGACGGATATCATCTACTTTAAGAAGAGTGAAGATGGCATAGAGGTAGAGTGTGCTTTCCAGTATGTTAATGAGTTTGAGGAAAATATTCTCGGCTTCTGTAATAACATATATACTCAGGAGGGTGGAACACATATTACAGGCTTTAAGTCTAAGTTCACTATGATTATTAACCAGTATGCAAGGGAGTTAGGTGTTCTTAAGGAAAAGGATAACAACTTTACTGGTCTTGATGTAAGAAATGGTATGACAGCTATTGTGGCTATCAAGCACCCTGCACCAAGATTTGAAGGCCAGACTAAGACTAAGCTTGATAATCCAGATGCTGGAACAGTTGTAAGTGCGGTTACAAGTGATGAAGTACAGTTATATTTTGACAGAAACCTTGAACAGTTAAAGTCAGTTATAGCCTGTGCCGAAAAGTCTGCAAAGATAAGAAAAGCAGAGGAGAGAACTAAGACTAACCTTTTATCTAAGTCGAAGTTCTCAATAGATTCCAATGGTAAGCTTGCCAACTGTGAGAGCAAGAAAGCAGAGGAATGTGAGGTATTTATAGTCGAGGGAGATTCTGCGGGTGGTTCAGCCAAGACAGCAAGAAACAGACGGACTCAGGCGATACTTCCAATAAGAGGTAAGATACTTAATGTAGAAAAGGCTTCTATTGATAAGGTGCTTGCCAATGCAGAGATTAAGACTATGATTAACTCATTTGGCTGTGGCTTCCTTGAAGGCTATGGCAATGATTTTGATATAAGCAAGCTAAGATATGATAAGATTATCATTATGACAGATGCCGATGTTGACGGTGCGCATATTGATACACTGCTGCTTACATTTTTCTATAGATTTATGCCTGAGCTTATTAATCAGGGACATGTGTATATAGCTACACCACCGCTTTACAGGGCTGAACTTAAGAAAGCACCTAAGGCGGAGAAGACTTCTAAGAAAACAGCAGGAAGTTCCAAGACAAAGGCAGATAAGAGTAAGACAGTGCAGTACTTATATGATGATAAGGCACTTGAAAGATATAAAGAGCTTCATGCAAGCGGCACATTTACACTGCAAAGATACAAGGGACTTGGTGAGATGGACCCTGAACAGTTATGGGAAACTACGCTTAACCCAGAAACAAGAATATTAAAGCAGGTAGAGATAGAGGATGCAAGAATGGCAACAGAGGTTACTTCTATGCTTATGGGAAGTGATGTGCCACCAAGAAGAGCATTTATACATGCACACGCTAATGAAGCGGAGATTGATGCGTAAAAATGATATAATTAATAAAAGTATTATACGGAGATAATAATGGCGGAAAATATTATTAAAACTGAATATTCTGAGCTGATGCAGAAGTCCTATATAGATTACTCAATGAGTGTTATAACGGCAAGAGCACTTCCAGATGTAAGGGACGGACTTAAGCCGGTACAAAGAAGAGTGCTGTATGCTATGGATCAGCTTGGTTTGAATTATGATAAACCTCATAGAAAGTCAGCACGTATCGTAGGTGATGCAATGGGTAAATATCATCCACACGGTGACAGTTCTATATATGAAACACTTGTTGTGCTTTCACAGGATTTTAAAAAGGGAATGGCACTTGTTGACGGTCACGGCAATTTCGGTTCTATCGAAGGTGACGGCGCTGCGGCTATGCGATATACAGAGGCTAAGCTTAAGAAGTTCACACAGGACGTATATTTATCAGATTTGGATAAAGATGTAGTTGATTTTGTGCCTAACTTTGATGAAACAGAGAAAGAACCGGCAGTTCTTCCAGTAAGAGTACCTAATCTGTTAGTAAATGGTGCTGACGGTATCGCAGTTGGTATGACAACTAATATTCCAACACATAATCTTTCAGAAGTTGTCGATGCAGTATGTGCATATATGGATAATGAGGATATAACTACAACTGAGCTTATGCAGTATATTCCGGGACCTGACTTTCCTACAGGTGGACTTGTTATTAATAAGTCAGAGCTTGTTAGTATATATGAAACTGGTACAGGAAAGATAAAGTTAAGAGGAAAGGTTGTATATGAGTCAGCGGCAAGAAAAGGTGAGAAGGACAGACTTGTCATAACAGAAATTCCTTACACAATGATAGGTGCTAATATTGGAAAGTTCATATCTGATATAGTTGATTTGGTTGAAACCAAGAAGACAACAGATATTGTTGATGTGTCAAATGAGTCATCAAAAGAAGGCATAAGAATAGTTCTTGAATTAAAGAAGAATACAGATATTGAAAATCTTAAGAACCTTTTATATAAGAAGACTAAGCTTGAGGATACATTTGGCGTAAATATGCTTGCCATAGTTGACGGCAGACCAGAAACTCTTGGGTTACGCCAGATAATAAAGCATCATATTGACTTCCAGTATGAGATAAACACAAGAAAATACACAACACTTCTTAATAAGGAGCTTGCCAATAAGGAGATTAAAGAAGGACTTATAAGAGCCTGCGATATAATCGATCTTATAATAGAAATTCTTCGTGGAAGCTCTAATCTTAAAATGGCAAAGGACTGCCTTATTAATGGTAATGTTGATAATATCAAGTTCAAATCAGAAGCTTCTAAGAAGCAGGCGGCTAAGCTTGATTTTACAGAAAAGCAGGCTTCAGCCATACTTGAAATGCGCCTGTACAAGCTTATAGGTCTTGAGATACTTGCACTCCAGAAGGAATATGACGAATGTCTTTCAAAGATTGCAAAGTATGAAAAAATACTTGGCAGTAAGAAGGCTATGGCAAAGGTAATAAAGGACGACCTTGCAAGAATTAAGAAGGAATATGGCGTTGAACGAAAGACTGTAATAACTGATGCAAAGGTTGCAGTGTTTGTTGAAAAAGAAGTTCCTGCACAGGAAGTTGTATTTATTATGGATAGATTTGGCTATGCAAAGACTATAGATACAGCTTCTTATGAACGTAATAAGGAAGCTATCTACAATGATTTTAAGTATGTATTTACCTGTATGAATACTGATAAAATATGTATATTTACGGATAACGGACAGCTTCACCAGATTAAAGTAAAGGATATTCCTTTCCTCACTAAGTTCAGGGACAAGGGTACGCCAATAGATAATCTTGGAAATTACGACAGCAGTGGTGAGCTTATTATATACCTGTGTGCATATGAAACTATCAAAAATCAGAAGCTGCTCTTTGTTACAAGTCAGGGTATGATGAAGATAGTTGATACGGCAGAATTCGATGTAGCCAAGAGAACGGTAGCTTCGACAAAGCTTCAGGATGATGACAAGATAGTAAGCATTGAAAAAGCTGACGTTCAGGTTCAGATGCTTTCTAAGTTTAATCTTGATGGCAGCAGCAGTGAAGTGGAAGAAATTGTAAGTAATAAAAATGTGATAGTGCAGACTGCTAACGGCGTATTCTTAAAGTTTCCTCTTTCTGAGATACCAGTTAAGAAGAAGAGTGCCGTAGGTGTCAGAGGTATTAAGCTTGGCAAAGACGATTATATAGAGGATATATTCATTATGGATGACGGAATGGAATTCACGATGGAATATAAGGGTAAGAAGATAGACTTTGCTAAGATGAAAATGGCACATAGGGATACTAAGGGAGTTAAGGTCAGAGTGTAAGATATCCGAGCTATGCTTGATAAAAGAATTGTATAAGATAAAAGAACCAAGGCGGCGTACCGTATTCTGCCGTCTTGGTTCTTTTTATTTTTATTAATATATTTATTAATTCTGAAATTATATAGTTGATAAGAAATATTCGTGTATGCGTGTGTCGCCTGTTAATTCAGGGTGGAAAGAAAGTCCAATCTGATTATTGTATTTGGCGGCAACGATATGATTATCAACAGTTGCAAGCACTTCAACACCATCGCTGACATTTTCAATATAAGGTGCTCTTATAAATGTCATAGGATAATTGCCGATATGCTTAATATCAGCATTAGTTACAAAGCTTGAAAGCTGTCTTCCGTAAGCGTTACGCTTAACGGTAACAGGAAGCGTTCCTATATGGACTGTGTCATCGTCTGCTATATGTTCAGAGAGAAGTATAAGTCCAGCGCAGGTTGCAAGTGTTGGAAGACCATTACTAATCATATTCTTAATGTCCTTCATCATATCAAGCTTGTTAAGTAACTGTCCTTGAACAGTACTTTCACCGCCAGGCAGTATCAGACCGTCTAATCCCTCTAAATCATCCCTTTGTCTTATTTCTATTGCTGTATGTCCGATTTCTTCAATCATATGCTCGTGTTCAATAAAAGCACCTTGGACAGCAAGTACACCTATCTTCATAGTAAGCCTCATTTCTATGTGCGATTATATTATTAACGTCCACGTTCTTCCATAATTATCTGTATTTCACTAGGGTTGATACCTACCATAGCTTCACCAAGGTCTTCTGATAACCTGGCAATAAGTGCGGCATCCTGATAGTTAGTAACAGCCTGAACGATAGCAGAAGCACGTTTTGCAGGATTGCCAGACTTGAATATACCAGAACCTACGAACACACCTTCAGCACCAAGCTGCATCATAAGAGCGGCATCAGCAGGAGTTGCAACACCACCAGCGGCAAAGTTGACAACAGGAAGCTTTCCATTATCGTGAACATAAAGTACAAGGTCGTAAGGAACCTGTAACTGCTTAGCTTCCTCAAAGAGTTCATCTTTCTGCATAGATGTAATCTTGCGGATTTCAGAATTCATTTTTCTCATATGACGTACAGCCTGAACAACATCACCAGTACCAGGTTCGCCCTTAGTTCTAATCATAGAAGCACCTTCGTTAATTCTTCTTAAAGCTTCGCCTAAGTCCCTTGCACCGCATACAAATGGTACATTGAACTGTGTCTTATCAATATGATAAATGTCATCGGCAGGAGAAAGTACTTCTGACTCATCAATATAATCAATCTCAATAGCCTGTAAAATCTGGGCTTCAACAAAATGACCGATACGGCACTTAGCCATAACAGGAATACTTACAGCTTCCTGAATTCCTTTAATCATCTTAGGGTCGCTCATACGTGATACACCGCCAGCAGCTCTGATGTCAGCAGGTATTCTTTCAAGTGCCATAACAGCACAAGCACCAGCCGCTTCAGCAATCTTAGCCTGTTCAGGAGTTGTTACGTCCATAATAACGCCGCCCTTTAACATCTGTGCAAGTCCTTTGTTTAATTCATACTGAGAAGTAGTTGTCATAATTATTAACCTCATTTCTTTATATTAGTAAATGCTTTTTGTTAAATTGTTAAAATGCTCTGCCAGCCGCTAGAAATATATGATGTGGCAGTAACTTAATTAACTTGCGATTATAATAAAACTTATCTGATTATATTAAAATGTTCAATGTGAAGAAGTTTAATAATGTCAAGTGGTATTAAACTGACATTTAATTATAAGGAAGAAGATAAATGTATAATAAGGTCAGATAAAAAGATATAGATATTTTGAGTGATAAATTTAATTAGCAGAAAGAAAATATTGGAAAAATTGTCATACTATGTTATGATTTTATAGAAATTTTAGAAAATACTACATATAGCTGTAAGAATTATAATATTCAAAAGATGTAATACTTGAGCAACATGGTAGAAATATACATCAATCAATACTAAGGAGAAGAAGAATGACATTAGTAGATATAATGACAAAGATTAATTTTCAGGCTGTTTTTCCAGCTATGTTGTTTGTGGTGATTATAGGAATTCCTTTGTTAGTAATAAAAATGTTTATTTGTTCATTAAAAAAGAATAAGTATATAAAGAAGGCTCATATTGTAAAGAGCAAAGAAGTTTCCCACAAATATGTTAATGGAATTGCTGAGGACAATAGACCAGAATTCAGAAAAGATGAAATCTGGGCTTACTATACATATGAGTGGAAAGGAAAAAATTACAAGACTAAAATCAGATGGGATGAAGCAGAATATCTTCATCGCACGTCAAAAGAAGTTGATTTGTATTTTCTTAAAAATCCTAAAATGTAACGAAAAGTCCTGGGGATTTACGCTGGACACAGGTTCATATAGCAAGAACTTTAATAGTTACATTTATTATTGGGTTATTGATATATTATTAATAATAGTGATGTATTTCATCTATAAAATTTGAGTATAAGCTGGTTATTAATAAAAAAGATAAAAAGAACTAAAGACAATTAAGAGGAGAAAATAAATGGGTGCAGAAATTATAATAAAGATTATAGTAGGAATTATGTGTGGATTTACATTGGGAATTCCATTTACTCCAATAGTATGCCTGATGAGACATCTGTTTATTGTACCGTTTAGATACCAAAAGATGTTGGATAAAGCGATAAAAGAAGGACACGTTGTAAAAGCTACATTGATAAAAGCAAAAGATGCGGCAGGTGAAGGTGGACACTTGGATAGCAGTAGACAAGAAGGTTTATATCAATATGAATATAAGAATAAGATATATAAAAAACATTTAGTAGGACAATCACCAATACGCAAGGAGATAACATTGTATTTTGAAAGAAATCCAAGAAAAGCAGTATGTAAAGCAGAGTTTGGAGGATATGAAAGTCCAATATTATTATGTTATTTAGTTGCAGTATTAATTACGAGTTTAATTGTAATATACTTAGAAATTACAAATTGGTTTGGATGGTAAAATTGTAAAAATTATTAAAACATATAGAACTATATAGCTAATTTCCACTATTGCACAGCATATGCTCACAGCTATGTTGACAAAAGGGCATATATTAATAGAAGATGTTCCGGGTGTTGGAAAGACAACAAATGTATTAATTTTAAGGAGGAGAATATGTATACATACAAAACAGAGATTTTAACGGTTGGTACTAAATGGCTTTCGGATAAGGCAGATGCTAATGATATTGCTATGTTAGACAATCTGATTAATGAAAGAGCGGCTGACGGCTGGGAGCTAGTCACTTATGATTATATGGCAACATCTATGCAGATTAAGGGAGCATTTGTTGTTACATTCAGAAAAGAAAAAGATGATATCTTTGCACAGTCATCAGCTAATTTATTTGAAACTTTAGATGTGAGATACAGCATAACAGATAAGAAAGAATTAGAGAACTCTAAGGCACTTGGCAATTATAGTATAAGAGCCGAGGAAGACAATTCTTATGTTATAAGCATAGGTGACTGCCGTTTTATTACAATCAGATTTAATATTGAAGAAGCTAAAGGAAGGCTTCACGGTGGCTGTGGTGCGGCAAGTATGCGTGAATATCTGGAGAATGAAGCGATGGCAGAAGAAACAGCCCCTCACCTTTTTGCTTATATAGGTAATAACAGGATAGATTTGGAAGAAGATATATATCCAAGTGAATTAACTATCAGGAATACACAGCTGTCAGGCGGCTTGGGTGAAGATGCAGAGTTAATATTTGAACTGCATATCGTATTTACAAGACGCGGAATGGATTGGGATAAGACTTTGAAATTTACTGTTCCTATGCACGGTGAAGCAAGATATACATTTGATTATCTTACATCAACTTATGATAGTGCTAATGGTAAGGTTGAGAAATTCACATTTTAAAAATATTTAAAAATACCCTGTCATTATTGGCATATACTGGAAGTTCCAATATATGCCAATAATGACAGGGCTTTTTATATTATTATGTTTGTTTATTAATTCTGAACTGTAGTTATTTAGGTTTTATATTAAATAAGCTTTAAGTGACTATATTTTATAGCAGATATATTTTATAATTTCTGGTTGTCCTTCATATATTCATCATAAAGTCCGATAACCTTATTCATAACTTCAGGACCAGGTGCGCCGAGAGTAAGACGTTTTTCAACGCAGGTCTTTAAGCTGATTGCTTCGTATACATCTTCTTCAAATACAGGACTTATCTTCTTGTATTCATCAAGTGAAAGGTCATCAAGTGCAATACCCTTGTCAATACACATAAGAACGAGCTGTCCTACAATACCGTGTGCATCTCTGAAAGGAACGCCCTTCTTAACAAGATAGTCAGCGGCATCAGTAGCATTAGTGAAGCCTTTTTTAGCTGAGTCTTCCATACGTGCATCATTGAATTTCATAGTATCAATCATACCCTTGAATAAGCTTACACAGCCCTTAACAGTATCTATAGCATCAAATGTAAGCTCTTTATCTTCCTGCATATCTTTATTATAGGCAAGAGGAATTCCCTTCATAGTTGTGAGGATACTCATAAGAGCACCATATACACGACCAGTTTTACCACGGACAAGTTCAGCTATATCAGGGTTCTTCTTCTGTGGCATAATGCTTGAACCTGTACTGAAAGCATCGTCTAATTCGATGAACTTGTATTCGTTAGAATTCCATATACATATTTCCTCAGAAAATCTGCTTAAATGCATCATAATAGTAGAGAGTGCGCTTAAGAACTCAATAACATAATCTCTGTCTGATACAGAGTCCATACTGTTAAGAGTAGGACCAGCAAATCCGAGAAGCTCGGCTGTCATCTCTCTGTTAAGAGGATATGTAGTTCCTGCAAGAGCACCAGCACCAAGAGGGCAGTAGTTCATTCTGTTATATATATCGTGAAGTCGGCTTCTGTCACGTCTGAACATTTCAAAGTAAGCAGAGAAATGATGTGCAACAGTTACAGGCTGTGCTTTCTGAAGATGAGTAAAGCCTGGCATATAAGTGTCAACATTTTCTTTGATTATTCTTAAGATAACTTCCATAAGTTCTCTTACTTCTTCATCAACATTTTTAACTTCATCGCGTGTATAAAGTCGCATATCAAGTGCAACCTGGTCATTACGGCTTCTGCCTGTGTGAAGCTTCTTTCCAGCATCACCGATACGCTCAATAAGAGTAGCTTCCATAAATGTGTGAATATCTTCATATTCATCAGTGATTTCGAGCTTTCCAGATTCTATGTCAGAAAGAATACCTTTTAAGCCGTCAGTAATCTGCTTTCCTTCATCTTCTGAGATAATACCCTGAGCGGCAAGCATTGTAGCGTGTGCAATGCTTCCCTGAATATCCTGCTTGTAGAACTTCTGGTCAAAGGAGATAGAAGCGTTAAAATTATTAACAAGCTCATTAGTTTCTTTAGTGAAGCGTCCGCCCCAAAGTTTCATATTGTACCTCTTTCCTGCACTTAATTAGTGCTTATAATAAATTATTAATAGAAATCCTTTAGTTATTCTTCTGATGAATTAATCTCATCACTGTCAAGATTGTCGAAGTCATCAAGACTATCTAGCATATTTATATCATTATTACCTACGATATTCATATCCATAGCAGATGAAACATCTAAATCTGTGAGAGTATTATCAGCTAAATCATCAGATAATTTGTTGTCAGTATCATCAGCTTCAACAGCTTTATTTGTACTGGCGGTTTTTAATATATTTATTGTTATATTTTTCTTCTTTAATATATAAATACCGATTAATATAATAATACATAATGCTGTAATTAAGCAACCCTTAATAAGGTTCACAGGTGTATATTTTAATGTTATTTCGTGGTCACCCTCACTTATCTGTACGCTTAAGAGAGCATCATACAGGGCAGAGGTTTCTACCTTTCTGCCATCAATATATACCTTCCAGCCTTTATCGTAAGGAATGGAGAATATAAGAGTTGCAGCTTTGTTAGCTGTTATAGTTCCTTTTATCTTAGTATCCTTAAATGAAGTGATAGAAAGGGAGCTTCCATTTAATATATTGTAAGCTTCTGTAAATCTTGAAGTTTCAAGTGTATACACGCTGGCATTCATTGCTGAATCGCCGGATATGACAACAGTATCTGCTGGAACTGCATAGCCTAAGTCAATTATGTGATTGCCATTTTTAAGTCCTGAATAAGTATATTCAGAATTGTTAATAGTGGCAGTTACGCTGTCGCAGGTTGTATTTCTTACAACCATATACAGATGTCCTGCCTTTACAGGTTTAACTTCAAAGCTTGAGTCAGTGGCATTTTCATAAGTAAGTGTAAATACATTGGCAATGCCTGTAAGTGTCTGTATAAGTGAGTTCTGGTTCTCAATTCCTGTTCCATTGGCTTCTGATGGATTCCATTCGCCTGCATTATTATAGGTTATAAATCCAAGTGGAAGTGTATATTTATTCTCATAGACGAATTCGCCGTCATCTCCAACGTAATACTCGCGAAGAGAACTGCTTGTAAGTATACGGTTGGAAATTGTATATTTAACCGAGAATAAGCTTTCTGTAACAAGTGTAGCACCATTGTAGCCATAGGCATTCATTGAATGTTCAAAGCCAAGCTTTCCGAACAATTCTGACATTCCAGCACTTGAAGTTGATGAAAATGTTGATATTGAGTGGTAATTATGCCACGCTCCGTCATTTTTTGAACGCGCGCCAAACTTCTTATCCATTCGGTAAAATGATGTATCTTCATCTCTAACGGTCTGTGTAACAGATTTAACAGCATCATAATCTAAAAGATAAGATGTTCTGTTAGTAGTTCCAATTCCGGTTGAATCCATATTGATAGTACATTCTATTATACAGACTATGAAAGCAAGAAATACTGTTACAGGCAGCTTCCAGTTGGTCTTGTTATGGATAATCATAAGTCCTGCATACACAAGAATAAAAGCACCGCTTAAGTAAACTGCCTTAAAATCATAAGTTTCATCAACTGCAAATACCTGTTCAATAAGCACAAGAAGTCCTAAGCTTATCCATACGGCAATTCCCAACTGTCTGCTTGTCATCTGCTTTATATGGCTTAATGCCTCGTAACAAATTGTAAGCAGGAAGAAAATGTATATAAATGACTGTCTGCAAGGCAGGCTGTTAGGATAATGAAATCCGTGCCATATAAAATTAGGTATATTAAGGTTAAATGCTGTAAGAAAGACAAGCAGTAATACGGATTTACCTATCTTTTCGCATAAATTGATGTTCTTGTCCATAACATAGAGCGGATAGAGCAGGAATACAGCAACGCCGCAGTATATGTTAGGGTAGTGTTCAAGTCCAAGGTGGACAGGAACATTTATTAATTGTCTTGTGAGCATATTTAATATGCTGAAATAAAGACTTAATTTCTTAGGAAATGCAATGTCACTTGAAGCTGATAAAGAAAATGTGTAGAACTCAGGCAGTAAAAGGCACGCCGCAAGCCCACCAGCAATCAGTGAGTAAAATGCAAATTTTAAAAATGTCTTTAAATAATTCTTAAAAGTACGTTCTTTTTTGTAGGCAATTACAAGCACAATAAAATAAAGAACAACTGATAAACATACCATAATTGCAATATAGTAGTTGGTAAATATACATAAGCCAAGACTTATGCAGTATAAAAAGCATTTATCTTCATTAACAAGCCTTTCAAGGCCAAGCATAATAAGAGGAACAAGTATAAGACAGTCAAGCCACATAATGTTCCAGCTATAAGCAGCTACATATCCGGAAAATGCGTAGAATAACCCGAATAAAGCTATACATATATTTTTGTTGGAAAAATGCCTGCTTATATAGTGCGTCATAGAAACGCTTGATAACGATAACTTAAGGATTATTAGAGCGTTCATAATCTCAATCATATATTTCTGTGGGAATAATACGATAATCCAGTTAGCAGGGCTTGCCAGATAGTACGCATATAAAGATGTGAAATTAGTTCCCATACCGATATCCCAGCTATAAGTAAGGCTTTCCCCATTGCGGATTTTGTGCCACAGCTCAGAGAAAAATGGAGCGTACTGGTGATACATATCAGAACGGAGATAACAGTTATTACCAAATGGGAATATTTCCCTTGCAAAATACAAGGCTGTAAATATTATAACTGGAATAAAAAATGCGATTATATATACGATATTTCCACACGGAATATTACCTGTCTGTTCGTCAAATAAACTGAATTTGTGTCTGTGTTTAGTCTGTTGGTTCAAAATTGCTTCCCCCTATGGATAATAATGCTTACATTTTACCAAAAACGGTATTTTATGTAAATGATATAAGGCAATTATAATGATTATTTGTGCAATAATTTGTATAGTAATATTTGAGGTTTTGCTTGTAATATGGATATTAATTATGTACAATAAAAATGTATGCGAAGGGAACTTTATATCTTATAATAATGTATTATGGATATAAGGAGTATACATGAACTTAATTAAATTATATAAAAAGCATAGATATATTATTAAAACAGCTATATTAGTATTAATTATTATAATTGCAGGCATATTTTATACAAATGCTTCCAAAGAAGACGGCAGTGTTATTATTAATAAAGATAATATTTCAGATAAGGAAAGCGATAGTATGAATATTATCAGTGGAGATACCAGTGGCAGTACTGCTGATATTAATAATAGTAATGGTGTCAATGATAATGAAGCAGGCAATGCAGTGTTTAATGAGAATAACAGTAATATGCCGGACGGTGAGATATATGTATATATATGTGGAGCTGTTGCCAAGGCAGGCGTTGTCAGGGGCAGTGTAGATATGAGGCTGTATCAGGCGGTGGAACTTTGCGGAGGACTTATTGATGAGGCAGACAGCACTAAAGTTAATCTTGCAATGCAGTTAAAGGATGGAGATAAAATATATATCCCATACGCTGGTGAAGATATAAGCCTGACAGATGAAATAAATAACGGCAGTAATTCCAATGCCACAGGAATATCGGGCAGTAACCCAGAAAATTCTGGTGGTAATACAGAAGTGTCAGGCAGTAGTAATCTTATTAATATTAATAAAGCGTCCAAGTCTGAGCTTATGCAGTTATCAGGTATAGGTGAGGCGAGGGCATTGGATATAATAAGTTACAGGGAAAAGCAGGGTGCTTTTAAAAGGATAGAAGATATAAAGAATGTATCAGGAATAAAAGATGCAGCATTTAACAAGATAAAAGATTATATATGTGTTTGAACAAGGAGTAATTATTAGAGATGGCAGGTAAAGTATTAGTTGTTGATGATGAAAAGATGATTGTTAAAGGAATTAAATTCAGCCTTATACAGGATTACAGTGTGGTTGACTGTGCCTATGACGGTGAAGAAGCACTTAATATGGCTAAGAACAATGATTACGATATAATACTTCTGGATATAATGCTTCCTAAGATGAACGGACTTGAGGTGTGCCAGCAGATAAGGGAATTCTCTAATGTTCCTATAATTATGCTCACAGCCAAGGGTGATGATATGGATAAGATTATGGGCCTTGAATATGGCGCAGATGATTATATAACAAAGCCATTTAACATTCTTGAAGTTAAAGCAAGAATGAAAGCAATCTTAAGAAGAAATAACAAGCCTGAGAAAGAACAGGTCAAGAGTAATGTGTTAAATATCGGTGATATGAGAATTGACTGTGACAGCAGAAGTCTTTTTATCAGAGGCAAAGAGATATACCTTACAGCTAAGGAATTTGACCTTTTAGAGCTGCTTGCATTTAATCCTAACAGAGTATACAGCAGAGATGTACTTTTAAAGACAGTGTGGGGAGCAGATTACCCGGGTGATGGACGTACAGTAGATGTTCATATAAGAAGATTAAGAGAGAAGATAGAAGATAATTCAAGTGAACCTAAGTATGTTCATACTAAGTGGGGAGTAGGTTATTATTTTAATGTTTAATATTAATAAAGGAACGCAGGGACAATCAGCTAAATCCCGGTTAAATCATAAGAAATTAATAACAGATATAGTGAGTTTTTTCTTAAGTACAAGATTCAGGCTCATATTTATAATAGCAGTAATGTCTATTATATCGACAATCTCAGCGGTCAAGGCTGTGGAATATTCATATACGACATCACTTGTTGAAGCAAGGAAATCTTATGTCAATAATGAGGCTGTGCTTATTGCAGCTGAATTTACGAAGTATGAAAGCATTGATGATGCGCATAATGATGGAATGTATGAAAATCTTATGAATTATTCATCACTTAATGCAATAAGAATAAGGCTTGTAGATAAGAAATATAACATAAGCGTGGATACATATGCGGTTGATACTGGAAAGACTATGATTAATTCCAAGGTTATAACTGTGTATGACAGTCCAAAGACAATAACTGATTACAGCAAAAAGACCGGCAATATAGAAGCAGCTTCTCCTGTATACAACAGTGAAGGACAGCTTATAGCGGTTCTTGTAGTTAATCTTGATATATCAGATATAAGCCAGATAGTAGGAAATGCTTTTGACAGGATAGGAGTAATTGAATTTGTGATAATTACTATTATTCTTGTTGTTTCAATTATTGTGACATATTTTTATTTTAAGCCGTATAAGAAAGCGCTTCATATTGTTGAAGAAGTTGATTTTGGATATATTGACAAGAGAATGGACGTTAAAGGTTCTACAGAACTTAGACAGTTTGCAAAGCATTTTAACAGTATTATGGACAAGAACAGTGAGCTTGATAATTCAAGGTCTGAGTTCGTGTCAAATGTATCACACGAGTTAAAGACACCTATAACTTCGATTAAGGTTCTTGCAGATTCGCTTAATATGCAGGAAGATGTTCCGGTGGAAGTATATAAGGAATTTATGGTTGATATTGTAAGTGAAATTGACAGGGAGAATAAGATTATTGAGGACCTTTTATGTATGGTAAGGCTTGATAAAGCTTCAGCTACCCTTAATATTTCATCAGTTAATCTTAATGAACTGTTAGAGCTTGTATTAAAGCGCTTAAAGCCGCTTGCGCAAAAGAAGAATATAGAACTGTTATTTGAGAGTTTCAGACCAGTTGTGGCGCAGATTGATGAGGTTAAGATAACACAGGTAATATCTAATCTTGTTGAAAATGCTATCAAATATAACGATATGGACGGCTGGGTGCACGTTTCACTTAATGCAGATCATCAGTTCTTCTTTGTAAGGGTTGAAGATTCTGGAATTGGAATACCTAAAGAGAGCCAGAGCAGGGTGTTTGAGAGATTTTACAGGGTTGACAAGGCAAGGTCAAGGCAGACAGGTGGAACAGGTCTTGGACTTTCTATAGTTAAGAATATTATATTAATGCACCATGGAACAATTAAGCTGTATAGTGAGGAAGGAATGGGAACAACATTTACTTTCAGAATACCGCTTAATTATGTGGAGTCAAATGACGAGGATAAGAATGAGAATTAGACTATTGATTAATAAGCTGGCAGTTATATTATTATGCTGTTGTATGGCTGTAGGGCTGACGGCGTGTTCTTCACAGAACAGTGGCAGGCAGTATACGGTTTATTATACGAACAGTTCAAAGGATAAGCTTATAGAACAGAATTATAATATTGACAGTGGCACTTCTATAGAAGATACAGCAAGACAGCTTCTTGATAAGATGAATGTTAAGCCGTCTGATAAGAATGAATATATAATAAAGCCGGATAATGTTACGCTGCTAGATGTTACACTTGACGGAAAAGCAATTGCACTTAATTATTCATCTTCATATAAGCAGATGAGTACTCAGGTTGAACTGTTATTCAGGGCGGCTGTAGTGAAAATGCTTACGCAGATAGATGATGTATTGTATGTACATTTTTATGTCGATGGCAAGGAAGCTCTGTACGAGGACGGCACAGTTATAGGCGCATTAAAAAAGACAGATTTTACGGACTCAGACAGTGCATTTGGAGAAATGGACTGGCGTAATGTACAGTTGTATTATGCAGATGATACAGGTACCAAGCTTGTTAAGGTCAAGGAAATGCTTGCTTATAATAAGAATATGCCAATAGAAAGAATGATTGTGCAGAGGCTTATAAGCGGACCGACAGCCACAGGAGCATATACTTCACTGCCAAAGGACGTCAAGCTTCTTGGTGTGTCTGTTGTAGAAAAGGTGTGCTATGTTAATCTTAGCGAAGAATTCCGTGACGAGCTTGTTAATGTAAGTTCATATGTTGAGATATATTCAATAGTTAATTCATTATGTGCCCTTGACAGCATAGAGTCTGTTAAAATATTTATTAATGGTGATTATACTAATACGTTCAGGGACAGTATAAGCCTTGACAGGCTGTATAAATTTAATTCGGGTATAGTTGAATAAACGTTCCGGAAAGGAACAAAAGGTTAGTTGTTTGAAAAGACCATTATTAAGTGCGGCTGTAATTCAGCTTATAGCCGTGGTAATATCTACATATTGTTACAGGGAAACGCTGCATTGGCGTGCAGTGCCTGTAATAATATTAGTGGGAATTCTGACGTTTGTAGTTTTGCGCATATGCGTAAGATTTAATAAGAATTCCTGTCTTTATTATCTTATATTTCTGATATTTCCAGTGACAATAATAAGAACAGGCATAGTAAGTGACAGGTTAGGAAAATGTTATGAGGATATAACATTTACAGGCACAATATATAATATGCAGAATAAGGACGGTTATAATGTCTTGTATATTAATAATACGGATATTCATACAGGAATTATTGTATACACAGATGATAATAAATGTAATGTGGGAGATGTGGTGCAGGTTACTGGAGATGTTAAGGAGTTCGATAAGCCAAGAAATTATGGCTGTTTTGACACTCATATGTATTATATTTCTCTAGGCTATCCATATAAATGCAGTGCAGATAAGCTTGTAGTTACAGAGAGTAATAATAACAGGCTAAGATATATTTTGTATACAATTAAGCAGAAGATTAAAGATATATATGCAAAGGTATATAAAGATAAAGCAGGGCTTATGTCATCAATCGTATTAGGCGATAAATACGAGCTTGATATTAAGACTAAAGAGGAATATCAGAAAAATGGAATTGCACATCTGCTTGCAATAAGCGGTGTTAAGACTCTAAAGTTGGATATCCCCCTAGTGCCTGAAACCCGCATAAACTGGGGATTTGTGCCACTACATATCGCTATAATTTACATTCTAAAACTGTGCTTAGACGAGGAAATTATTCCCCGTTGTCGTTTCCCTTGTTCAAGGGGGTATCTCATAAAATGTATAAATTGGCAAAAGAAGCAATCATTCAGCGTAAGTCAATCTTATCGCAAAAGTTAAAAAATCAGCAAAAGGAGAAGAAGCCTATGGCATATAAAAAATATAGAGAAATGAAAGTTTACGAAGCAAGCGGATACCAGTACAAGCGGACACCGAGTATTGTACTTAAAGGGCAGTGGCTGTCGGAGTTGGGATTTGACATCGGAGAGCAGATTGAGGTGAAGTGCGAAGATGGTAGATTGATTATAACTAAAGCAAACGAAATATGGTCTGCTTGATAGAGTAAAAAACCTAAATGTGATAAAATAATTTTGGTGATTGATATGGATAATTTGACAAAAGAACAACGGCATAAAAATATGGTTAATATTAAATCGAAGGACACCTCTATTGAGGTGTGCCTTCGAAAAGCGTTGTGGGCGAGAGGAATACATTATAGAAAAAACTATGACAAGATTCCGGGAAAACCAGACATTGCACTTACTAAATACAGAATTGCAATCTTTTGTGATAGTGAATTTTTTCATGGTAAAGACTGGGAGGTATTAAAGCCTAGATTGAAAAAGAGCAATAATTCAGACTATTGGATACACAAGATTTCTCGTAATATGGAAAGAGATGATGAGGTAAATAAACAGTTATTGTTTATGGGATGGACAGTGATTAGATTTTGGGGAAAGGATATATCGAAAAAGACAGATGAATGTGTCAGAGTAATAGAAGAAGCTATATTTGATGAGAAAGTGCTTTTTGACCAAATTATAATGGATGAACGAGAAATTTAAAAATGAGCAAAATAATACTTTGTGCCGAGAATTAAAAATGCTTGAAAGTGTTCGCTTTATCGAATATAATATACTAGGTTATTATGGATTTTACTGTATGGAGGTAACTACATGGATTTTATTACTTCAGCAGAAGCTGCAGATAAATGGAATATATCTCAGAGAAGAGTAGCGATATATTGTAAAGAGGGAAGAATTGAAGGCGCTGTTTTAAAAGGGCGAATGTGGATGCTTCCTTCTGATGCAAAAAAGCCAGAAGACCCAAGGCGTGCGAGAAAAAAAGCACAAAAAAATGAGAATACTACCATAATTATAAACGAAATGAGGATTTTTTGATGAAAAAGCAATTTACATGTGTTGATTTATTTTCCGGGGCTGGAGGATTATCTAGGGGCTTTTATGATGCTGGCTATAATGTAGTGCTTGGCGTGGATTTTGATGATGCGGCTTTACAAACTTTCAAAGCAAACCATGGAAATGCCGAGGCAATGAAACTTGATCTTTTTGACCATAATAATATAAACGTGATTGTTGATTTTCTTAAAGAAAAAAATATAAAATTGGATGTTTTAGTAGGCGGACCGCCATGTCAGGGATTTTCAATAGCTGGACCGAGAGATATGAATGATAAAAGAAATACGTTGTATCTTGCGATGGTTAAACTTGCTGCTACATTAAAACCACAAGCGGTTGTGTTGGAAAATGTACCTGGCATGATTCAGACTAATGGTGGAATCGGCGCAAAGCGAATTATTGAAGATTTTGCTGAAATAGGTTACAAAATGACACCAAAATTACTGTATGCTCCTGATTATGGAATTCCACAAATTAGGAAAAGAGTATTCTTTGTAGGTTTGAGAGATTCAGAATCAGCATTTGAATTCCCAGAACCATTTGTTAATAGCGAAGATTATGTGACATGTGAGGATGCTATTAGTGATTTGCCACCCTTACAAACAGCCGAAGGCGAAATAATATATGGAGAAGAAGTTCAAGAGTACGAAACTGAGCCAAAGACTGAATATCAGAAAATGATGCGTAAGAATTCTAAATCAGTCAGAAATCATATAGGTAGCATACCTATAGAAAAAACTAAAAAAATGATTTCATTGGTTCCCGAAGGGAAAAACTATAAAGCATTACCAGAAGAGTATCGAGGCATGTATAAATATCATGAGGCTCTTACACGATATAATAGTAAGAAACCATCGTTGACAATTAATACAGGCCATAGATCGCATTTTCATTATAAATATAATAGGATTCCGACTGTAAGAGAAAGTGCAAGATTACAGAGTTTTCCGGATGATTTTATATTTTATGGGAATAAGTCGCAACAATACAAACAAGTTGGTAATGCAGTGCCACCTATGTTAGGGCAGGTTGTTGCAAAAAAATTACTAGAATATTTAAGAGGCTGATTAGATGAAATATAGAATGATAGATTTGTTCGCTGGATGCGGAGGTTTAACTGAAGGATTTATGCAGACAAAGCAGTATGAGGAGATAGCAGCGGTTGAGTGGTTGCGTCCACAAGTTAATACATTGAGGGAAAGGCTAAAAACAAAATGGGGTGAAGCTGATTCGGAACAAAGAGTGATGCACTTTGACATTCAACGAGAAGAAGAACTTTTTTCTGGATGGAACGATGAAGAGTTTGGAAAAGGAAAAGGACTCGATTATTTTGTTGAACAATCAGGGGGAATAGATCTTATTATTGGAGGACCTCCATGCCAGGCATATTCTGTTGCTGGAAGGGTAAGAGATGAAAACGGCATGCGAGATGATTACAGAAATTATCTTTTTGAACATTATTTAAACGTAGTTAATAGATACCGTCCTAAATTTTTTGTCTTTGAAAATGTTCCGGGAATATTAAGCGCTGCACCAGATGGAACACCTATAACTGAGCTAATAACAAGAGGTTTTGAGGGAATAGGATATAAAATTATTTCAGAATTAAAAAATGCCGTTGTTAATGCAAGTGACTATGGTGTTCCGCAGAACAGAAGTAGAGTTGTAATACTTGGAGTGGATGCAAGAAGTATTGATAATGCAGAAGAAGTAATAAACAAATTTTATAATACAATACTTCCAAAATATCGTGTAAAAAAGAAGATTACGGTGCGTGAAGCAATAGGAGATTTACCAAAATGCATGCCGGTGTTTGATGAAAGTAGTCATAAAAAGCGTATTTCACATAAAACACCAGAATGTGATATTACGTGGCATATTCCTAGATACAGTAATTTGCGAGATATGGATACTTTCAGAATTTTGGAAGAAGACATTGCATCGGGGCTAAGAGAGTATGATAGTAAAAAAATAAGTGAATTGTATGAAAAGAAGATTGGATCTAAATCACCAATTCATAGATATCATGTTTTAGAGCCTGACGAACCAAGCACAACAATAATTGCGCATTTATACAAAGACGGTAACCGTTTTATACATTATGATCCAGAGCAGCAGAGGACAATTACTGTAAGGGAAGCAGCAAGATTACAGTCATTTCCTGATGATTTTGAGTTTGTTGGAAGCCGTGGAAATGCATATCAAATGATAGGAAATGCAGTGCCACCTCAATTGGCTAATGTGATTGCAGAGTCTGTGGCTGAACTACTGAAGGAGGTGTGATTATAGAATGTTTCATTATTTATTTACTAATGATTTAAGAATTTCAAATCTTGAAAGTTTTTTGACAGAAGCTGGAAAATGTTTCGTGGAAGATACTGTACCCAGTGCAGCAGAAGATAAAAATGCAAACAATAATATGAATACACTGGGGTTTTATTTCAACTTAACTAAGGACAGTAATTGTGCCAAAGCGTGCAAAAATGGGGATGTTCGTAAAGTTGTGTTAAACTTTATAAAGAAATTTCAATTTCCGAATCCAAGAACAACGGATTCTTTAAATCAAGCTGTTAATGATGATATTACATTAGCACCTATGAGGATTATTTTGCAGTTATTATACATTATGGGAATGGCAGATTCTGATAAGGCATATCTGACTAAGGCAGAAATCGCAGACTATATATTTTTTAATGAAGATGTTGCGAAAAAGGTGCAGCCGGATGTGATTGGTCTTGCAAAAATGATCCTTGAAAAGAGAAGTAAGGGGATAAGCCCAGATTTTCCGACAGATGAACAATTAGAAGACAATGAATGCTATTGGAAACAATGCAAACGCCAAGTTCGTGAGATGGTAAAGGTATTATGTTGGTCAGGCTGCGTGAAGGAAGATAGCAATGGTGCAATATCTATCTTTCATGAAAATTTGACACGAGAAAACAAAGCAGATTTGTTTGAGATATTAACATATAGAGGACGATGGATTCCCGATAGAGATAAGAATACGAATGAAAATAAGCAGTCATATCAGCAGTATATGGATATCGATGATTTGGAGGATACAAATGAAGAATCATATAAAGATGATGAATACCGTAGGGCTGCTAAGATAATCACAGATTATGTGTCAGAAACTGGATTTGAAATACCATGCAGCAGAAGTAATATTGAAACTGCTATACGAGAGTTTCAGGAAAGATTCTCACCAGAAAAACTGGCAGCCATTGAAGATGAGAATCTCTTAACATCTTTATTTTATACAGTTGGGGATAATACAGAAGCACTATGCTGTTGGTTAGAGCATAATGCAGACTGCCGAGAATATTTTGGAAGCATTGCGGGTGGATCTGCATACAAATTTGGTTTGTTTCAGAAAAAGGATACAGGCGAGTGGATGACGGGAAGCCCGCAGAAACCAGAGGTGTTATCAGAAGAACAGGCTCTCGAAATCGGAAAGACAATAAGAGATGCCCTTGTTAAAGGTGTAGATATTATAAATAATGCCATCTTGGATAACCTGTCTGATTTTGAAAAGCTCGATGAAGATTTGAAACAGGGTGTAGGTGAACAATACTATAACCTGGCATGGTTTCATAAATATTTTTCACTTATCTGTCCAGAAAAATTAAGCGGTTTCCATTCAAACGACTGGCAGACACATGTACTCAGATGTTTAAGAATCAATCCAAGCGAAAAATATTATGCCCGAAGCGCGCAGCTTGCGAAGATTGAAAACTATGCCGGAATGTATTATAGAGAATTCTTTGCTGTTGTTTTCGAAGAATTTGGTGGCATAAAACATTTTGTGAGAATTGGCACAAAAGATGATGAAAAAAATTATGTTGCGGAATGGCAGCAGAAATCTGTAGTTGGGATCGGATGGAGAGCTATCGGGTCACTTCAGGATTATGTTGCGGGTGATGGAATAGATAAGGATGCCATTACAGAAAAGATGATGGAAGAGTATTTCCACGATGATAAAAAGACAGCATCCAGAAAGGCCGGAGAACTGGCAAGATTCTATAAAACAAATGCAGATACTGTTTTTGTCGCTATGAATGGAGAAAAGCTGATAGCGTTTGTTGATGAAATTGGAGAATACTTCTATGACGCATCAACGGCTATGGCGCATATGAAAGCTGGAAAGTGGCATAATAAATTTGCAGATGGAGATACCCTTCCGGATAAATCAGAAGGAAAACTTACATCCTGTTATCAGCTTACAAATAACGAAAATCTGATGTTTTTATATGAAAAATATTATTATGGGGAAGAAGCTGAATCAGAAGAATTAGATAATTCGGAAGCGGAGGAAACCTATATGCCGTTAGTATTTAACACAGAAATAGAAACAAAATATGAAAGAAACCGTATTGTTTTTGGTGCTCCGGGTACTGGAAAGAGTTATGAACTTAAAGAGGATTGTGAGGACTTGTTGAAGGACACAAATGGTTCTTATGAGCGTGTTACATTCCATCCTGATTATTCATACTCGCAGTTTGTTGGTACATATAAGCCTGTTATGGGGGCAGATGAAAAAATCAGATATGCTTTTGTGCCGGGACCGTTCATGCGTGTTTATGTAGAAGCACTTAAGAGCGGAAGAACTGAAAATCCACAGCCACACCTTCTGCTTATTGAAGAGATAAACAGAGCAAAAGTGGCAGCAGTATTTGGCGATGTATTTCAGCT
>JBNMLJ010000027.1:0-44548 GCA_050874785.1 Lachnospira sp. | reverse complement strand
TACTCCGAAAGGCAGTACGATTCTACGAACAAGCAGTACCAATGTGTGGACAAACATATGTAATTGTGTCACGGTACTCATAAGCGGTCAGGTGGTATCTTTTTGCGGATAGATGGTACGCTAGGTGCGGAATATTCAATAAATATAAGCTGAGTACGAAGATAAGTGCCTATATAGTTCAAAATGCCAGTCCCTAAGTTTAACCTTAGTTACTGGCATTTCTTAAATTATTCAATTACAACTCATATCTTGGCTAAGAACTACATTAATAACAGCAGTCCCAGACACTAATCACACTACCAATCAGTTCAATTCACACATTCCTGCACGAATTATCCCTCAATAGCAATTCTCTTAGTACTTTCAATTTCCTCAGCAGCTTTCTTTGGAACAGAAAGTCTTAAAATACCACTTTCGTATTTAGCCTTTATGTCGTCCTGAGTAATAGCATTACCAACGTAGAAGCTTCTGCTCATAGAGCCGGCATAACGCTCCTTTCTGATATACTTGCCTTCCTTGTCCTGCTCGTCCTTATCAAGACCCTTAGCGGCACTGATTGAAAGGTAACCATTATCAAGCTGTATATTGATTTCATCTTTCTTAAAGCCAGGCAAATCAATATCAACTTCATAGCCGGAATCAGTTTCTCTGACATCAGTCTTCATTTCGTGGCTGGCGTGTTTACCATATAAAGCTTTTTCAACTTCAGGAAATCCGAAGTTCATCCAATCATCATTAAATAAATTTTCTCCAAAAATACTAGGCATTAACATAAGTCATCGCTCCTTTTTTTAATAAACTATTTGTTCGGCTGAACCTTTCGTTCATTCGGATTGGATATATAAATAACCAATCCCCAGGATTACATATTCATCTGAACTATTACCTTGTTTCTTTGGAACATCTGGAATGGTGTTATCTTAATTACTATTTCTTAACTCCCTTTCCTTTGTTCTGGCTATGTTATATACCTAATTATTAGCACTGTCAAGAGGTGAGTGCTAATAATTTATAAATAGTTTATAATTAATCTAATTTATTACTTTTCAACCCGTATTTAATGTATTCTGTATACACACCCTTGACGACAAAAAATATAAAGAATATAATAAATACTAAGGAAGCTTATTGTAATAAAACTTATTATTCCAATTCTTACCGTTCTCAAAAGTCCAGCAAAGCAAATAACAAAGTACAACAATCAAAATTTACAATATTTACAAAGGAGTTCAATAATGGAAAAGTTAAAGCGTTACATAGTTTTTTTGATTGGATTATTTATCAATTCGCTTGGCGTAAGTCTTATTACGAAAGCAAGTCTTGGTACATCTCCAATTTCTTCAATACCATATGTATTGAGTCTTAAATTCCCATTTACACTGGGCAATTTCACAATATTTTTTAGTATATTCCTGATAATACTTCAGATTATTATATTAAGAAAGAATTTCAAGCCTGAGAATTTATTGCAAATTCCAATATCAATATTATTTGGATATTTTATTGACTGGACAATGCTTTTATTTGGCTGGTTTGCGCCAGATAATTATATAATTAAAATTGTTGCACTGCTTATAGGCTGTGTAATTCTTGGATTTGGCGTGTATATAGAAGTTCTTGCCAATGTTGCTATGCTTCCAGGTGAGTCATTTGTCCGTGCGGTAACACAGGTATGGCATACAGATTTTGGTATAACTAAGATTATATTTGATGTGTCAATGTCTGTGATTGCGGCTGTATTGTCAGTGCGTTTTATGGGAACATTGACAGGTGTCAGGGAAGGAACAATTATTGCGGCACTGCTTGTAGGATATATAGCAAGGCAGTTTGGTAAGATATTTAAAAATGCAGAGAAAGTATTATTCGGTACTTCCAAAGAAGAAAATGCAGAACAGCCGGAGGTACAGGCTGATGCTGATGAACATTTTGTAATAACAATAGGAAGACAGTACGGCTGTGGCGGCAGACAGATAGGAAAAGAGCTGGCTGACAGGTTAGGAATAGCATTTTACGACAGAGATATTATAAAGATGGCGGCAGGAACTACAGGTTATACGCCAGAATACATAAGCAGACGGGAAGAAAAGATAACTAACAGTTTACTGTTTGATTTAGTTAATCAGATGTATGTATACAATCCACAGGATGATAATCCGAAAGATAAAATATTTGAGGCAGAATCAAAGGTTATAAAGGAACTTGCAGATAAAGAGAGTTGTGTAATAGTAGGAAGAATGTCCGATTATATTTTAAAGGACAGACCAGACACAGTAAGAATGTTCCTTCATACATCATTTGATAACAGAGTTAATAATATAATGGAAAGAAATGTAGTTACCAGGCAGATTGCAAGAGATGAGATAATAAAAGAAGAGAAGCGAAGAGGCGACAACTACAGACATTACACAGGTCAGGTGTGGGGATTTGCTGGTAATTACGACATAACAGTAGACTCAGCCTTAGGAATTGATTTAATTGAGCATATAGTAAAGGAGACATTAGCTTTAAAGCAGAAATAATATGGAGTCAATACATCATTTATTAATGAAATCCCATACAAAGCTTAACAGAAAAGTTATGAACAGGGCGGCACAGCTTGGGCTTACATCAGGAAAGCCAAAGATTTTAGAGTATCTGCATATGTATGGTGAGAGCAATCAGAAGGCAATAGCAGAGTATTGCGAAATTGAGCAGGCGACAGCAGGAAATATTCTTCTTGGAATGGAAAAGGAAGAACTTATAACCAGACGTCAGAAAGATGGTAACAGACGCTCTTTATATGTATCCTTAACACCTAAGGGAGAAGAACTGGCAATTAAGGTAATTGATATACTTAATGAGGAAGAAAATAGAATAACAGCCGGACTTAGCGAGCAGGAAAAGAATACACTGGCATTATTGCTTGATAAGATAAGCAGGTAGGCAGCTGCATAATAATATATAAGTCCATAAAATTGCAATTATGCATAGGATAAAGTAATATTTATTTAGAAGAGAGGATTGTTATGTTAAAAAGTATAGCGCTGATAATGTTAATTGGAATGTCCGCAGGCTGGA
The DNA here is from genome assembly GCA_050874785.1 of Lachnospira sp. GTDB lineage: Bacteria > Bacillota > Clostridia > Lachnospirales > Lachnospiraceae > Lachnospira. Next base: position 41,491 of record JBNMLJ010000027.1, on the reverse strand, counting down.
TATGCCGCAAGGTAAAGCTGCCGGGACTGCTTGGAATGTTATTTACAGGTATTATATTAGGACCGTATGTTCTTAACCTGCTGGATTCATCAATTCTTCTTGTATCGGCAGACATAAGAAAGATAGCACTTATAATTATTCTTACAAGAGCAGGACTGACACTTAATTTAGAAGATTTAAAGAAAGTTGGAAGACCGGCATTTCTTATGTGTTTTGTACCAGCGACATTTGAGATGATTGGTATGATTATACTTGCACCACGCCTGCTTGGTGTAAGCCTGATTGAAGCGGCAATAATAGGTGCGGTTGTGGCAGCAGTATCGCCAGCCGTAGTTGTGCCTAAGATGATAAAGCTTATGGAAGATGGATACGGAACCAAGCAGGGAATTCCACAGCTTATATTAGCAGGTGCATCAGTTGATGACGTGTATGTTATAGTTATGTTCACCGCATTTACATCACTGGCGCAAGGTGGCAATGTTTCAGTTATGAGCTTTGTTAATATACCAGTGTCGATAATACTTGGCATAATTATAGGAATTATAATAGGAAAAGCTCTTGCTGTATTCTGGAAGAAGGTTCATATCAGGGATACAGTAAAGGTTGCAATATTTTTGAGTGTGGCACTTATTCTGGTAGCTGTTGAGGCAGCGTTAAATACGCCAATTACATTTGCATCATTAATATCTGTAATGTTTATTGGAATTGCACTTAAGAAGGACAGACCAGAAGTGGCTTTCAGGTTATCACAGAAGTATAATAAAATGTGGGTGTGGGCAGAAGTTATGCTGTTCGTGCTTGTAGGTGCAACGGTTGATATAGGCTATGTGGCATATGCCGGTGTATCGGCAATTGTTCTTATAATAGGAGCGTTAATTTTCAGAATGGCTGGAGTTGCTTTGTGTATGGCAGGAACTAAGCTGAAGTTGAAAGAAAGAGTATTCTGTATGCTTGCATACACACCTAAGGCAACCGTTCAGGCGGCGATAGGCGGAGTTCCATTATCAATGGGACTTGCGTGTGGCAATACAGTGCTTACAGTAGCAGTATTGGCAATAATAATAACAGCACCGCTTGGGGCATTTGCCATTGATATGACTTATAAAAAGCTGCTTAAGAAAAGCTGATGAGAATTAAGAAAAAGTTAGAGAGAATTAAGATAAATCAGAGAGCTTATTAGAAATAAGAAATACTGAGAGCAGCTAATAGTAGTCAAATGAAGTTTAATAGAAAATAGAATGGAGAAAATATGGATACTAAAGCAAAATCACAATTCAGATTATTATTTCCGTGCTACTTCTCATTTTTTGTAAATGGAGCAATGGTATTGTTAGTTGGAGCAATACTTCCATATATTATAGAAGAAGCAGGAATTAATTACAGCGTAGCAGGAGGTTTTTTATCGGCATTTGCAATAGGCAATCTTCTTGCGAGCTTTGTCAATCCGCCGATGGCTTCACGAATAGGAAGAAAAGCGACAATCGTTATATTTTCAGCATTTATACCAGTAATGCTGCTTGTTATAACATTTCTTCCACCAGTGCCGGTTATATATGCGGCATTTATACTTATTGGAATAGGCAGAGGTTCAGTAAGCATAATTAATAATGCAGTTGTTAATGATAATTCCAACGGCAGGCCAGCCGCACTTAACCTTTTACATATGACATTTGCGGCAGGTGCATTTATTGCTCCATTCATTACATCGCTTTACACAAGCGTAGGCTTGGGCTGGAGAGCGGCGGCATATACAATAATTACAGGCTCAACATTATCGGTTATATTATATGCGTGGATGAGAATTGACTATAACTGGCCTATGGAGTCTAAGAAGGCTAAAGAAAATGCTTCTGACAGCAATGTAAAGCCATTTTATAAAAATAGCATTTTCTATATAATGGGCTTTTTATTATTCTTATATCTTGGACTTGAGAACTGCGTAAATGGCTGGTTTGTAACATATTTTAAGAGCATGGATATAATGAGCAGTACATATGCAACTAATCTTGTATCGGTTACCTGGATAATGGTTATGCTTGGAAGACTTCTCACAGCTAAGATATCATCAAAGGTTGACAAGAATAAGCTTATATTTGGCTACTGCGTTGCTACAACAGTATTCTTTATATTACTTACAGCAACCCACAACCTTGTAGTTATTACTGTAGCCATTGCAGGACTTGGTTTCTTCTTTGCAGGAATATATCCAACGACAGTATCAAGCGTTGGCAATATAATTAAAGGTTCAACAACAGGAATGTCCTTATTCCTTGCTATTGCCGCATTAGGCGGAATTGTTACACCACAGATAGTAGGTTTTCTTGCTGACAGAATAGGAATGACAGCGGCAATACTTGTATTAGCTTTCAATGCCGCAGGTATGCTTATAATGTCGGGAACTAATGTGTTGATGAGAAGGAAAGAAACACATATATAAATGACTATATGAAATATAATTTTATGTGATTTCATATTTACAAATTACTGTGTATAAATGTATAATAATGGCAATAAAAATGTATATTTATACTGACGGTGAGGAAGTGCGGATTACAGATGAGAATAATGTATGGATTGTTAATTGCTATTGAGATTATTCTTATGGGAATATGTTCATATAAAGCAATGAATAAGAAAGGCAGACTGGCAAAGATAGTATTTATATATGAGGCTGTTGCAGCATTTTGTGGCATAGTATTTCTTGTATATACATATGTTCCGGGAATAACTATCACAATGATTTGCAAGAGCCTTACATTGATATGCTTTGACTGGATGCTGCTTCTTCTTATGTATTACACACAATATTATACAGGATTGTTTCACGGAGTTAAGCTTATTAAAGAGGCAATGATTGCATTTTCAGCAATAGACAGTGTTATGCTTATTGCCAATGTATGGAACCATCAGATATTTACTATAACAGAGATTAATGATTATGAGATTGTAACGGAATTTGTGAAGACGAATTTCTTTTATAAGGCACATTTTATATATAATTATCTTGTTATCTTTTTACTGCTTTTATCATTTATGTTTATGATAGCGAACTCGTCTAAGTTCTACAGCTTCAGATACGAGATAATATTTATAGCACTTTTAATTGGATTTATTCTCGACCTTGCGACAATCAGGTCGCAGTCAATATATGATGTGTCTATGCCAGCATACGGAATTATGTGTATGCTTATATATTATTTTACGCTAAGCTATATACCTAATGAGCTTATAGAGAACACGCTGTCCCTTATTATTAAAGATATGAATAGCGGAATTGTGTGCTTTGATAACAGAGGAAGATGTATATACTGTAATGACATATTAAAGAGTATTTATAATATTGGAACAGAATATATTGATGTTGAGAGAAAATATTCAGAATGGCTTAATAAGCGTGGTAGTGACAGAAAAGATACGATGAAGACGGAAACATCAGTAACTTTTCACGATATTAAGAAATATTATGAGATTGTATACAAGAGAATATATGATGATAAGAATAATTTTGTATGCGATTATTTCATATTTAATGATAAGACAGAGGATATACAGTCACTTGAGAAAGAAAAATATAAAGCAACCCACGACAGGCTTACGGGACTTTATAACAAGGATCAGTTCTATACAGAAACATACAAAATTCTTCATAGAAATGCTGATGTGCCATATTGTATGTTATGCAGTAATATAAGGGATTTTAAGTTTGTTAATGAATTATTTGGAATAGAAAAAGGTAACGAAGTTCTTGTAAAGCAGGCTGAGATTATGAAGGAATATGTAAATGATGATATCATAGCCGCAAGAATTAACAGTGACCGTTTTGCTATGCTTATTCCTAAGAAGAGTTTCAGGGTAGATATGATATTATCTACTATTCACAGAATACAGGATTACTTTAAGGATAGTTCATTCCATCTGCACATTTTTACAGGTGTGTATGATATCAGTGATTTGGAAGAACCTGTTAGTATTATGTGCGATAAGGCTAATCTTGCAAGTGAAACTATTAAGAATGAATATAAGAGCAGTATAGCTTATTATACAGAAAGACTTTTTGAAAGCTCTATTGAAGAAAGAAGAATTATAGGAGAATTCGAGAGGGCAATAAGTAATAATGAGTTTGAAATGTACTTACAGCCACAGGTAGACTCCAACGGTAATTTATACGGAGCAGAAGCACTTGTGCGCTGGCAGCATCCTGAAAGAGGACTTCTATCTCCAGCAATATTTATTGATGTTCTTGAAAAGACAGGTTTTATATATAAGCTGGACAGATATATGTGGGATAAAGCTGCTAAGAAGCTTGGCGAATGGAAGAAAGAGGGAAAAGGACAGTACCACATATCGGTTAATATATCGACTAAGGATTTCTATCTTGTAGATGTATACGAAACATTTGTCGGACTTGTTGACAAATATAACATTGATCCTGTTAATCTTAAAATAGAGATTACAGAAACAACATTAATGTCCGATTTCGACAAGAATTTAGAGATAATCAAGCGTTTGCAGAATTACGGATTTAATATAGAAATTGATGATTTCGGAAGTGGATATTCATCACTTAATATGTTAAAAGATATAAGTGCGGATGTATTAAAGATTGATATGGGCTTCTTAAGAGCCTCAGAAAATGAGGTGAAAGGGCTGGATATTCTTGAAAGCATAATCACACTTGCTGGAAAGCTTGGAATGAAAGTTATAACAGAAGGTGTGAAACAAAAAAACAGCTTTATATGTTATCAGAGATGGGCTGTGATTTGTATCAGGGCTATTATTTCTCTAAACCAATACCAGTTGATGAGTTTGAGAAGAAGTATAACATTAAGTAATAAGTTAATTGTATTTTGGGCTGCTGCATTTTGTGGCAGCCTAATATAATGATAGGCGTAAGTGTGTGTCACAGCGCACCTGACACAAGCGTTATATAAGCCAAAAGGTGCGTAGAAATGAGGATATATATGATAATATGCACAATAAAGAAGAATTGGAAAATGTTAATTACAGTTCTTGCAGTAGTAATAGGCGTACTGGCAGTACATCAGCCAGAAAATGCCATATGTTATGCAGCAGATAATGACACAGCAGCTATAGAGATAAGAACCTCAAAGGATTTGTTGGAAGCTTCCAAGAATAGTGATGGCAGCTATGTCCTTATGGCTGATATTGATATGTCAGTATTTGGGGCAGACGGCTGGAAGCCTTGGAACTTTAATGGAACATTTGATGGTAATGGACATACACTTTACAATATGGACATTAATACTGTTACAGATGTAACAGAAAAGGCTTATGATGGCAACCTTAAAGAATATGATACTTATTATGCTGGATTTTTTGGGATAACGAAGAATGCAGTTATTAAGGATCTTAATATAAAAGGTGCATATGTAAATATAAGCGAGAATGAGGACAGTAACCGTAATAAAAGCATATTAGCCGCTATATTGGCAGGTTATATGGATAACACAACAATCACAGGCTGTAATGTGGAAGGATATGTATCCCTCAAATCAACAGCAGCTATGTGGGGAACTGCGGGTATTGCAGGTTTTGGTAACGGACAGATAAGCGGTTGTGAGGCAGATGTTACACTTGTATGTACAGATGCAGATAAGAATCCTGCTGACAGAGATGAGCAGTTTATGGGCGGTATATATGCTGATGGCTATATCAATGTAAGTGACTGTGTAGTTAATATTGACGGTTATATATCAGAACACGGATATGTTCATTCAGGTGGAATAACAGGACTTTATATATTATATCCTGTTACAGGAAGCTATGTTGCTGATATTGCAGGCAATACAATCAATGGAAAGATAACATTTTTTGAGGATAATACAGACAGACGTGCATATTGCAAGGCTGTTGCCGGCGAAAGAATGAATCTTTATTCAACTTCAGCTGCTAATACAGATAATTTTGTAAGAAATGAAGTATATGATTATACAGTAGATTTAAAACCTGACAATTATGTAAGAAAGACATATTCTGTAGACAATCCATATGAGAATGAGCAGAAGCTTGTAAGTTCGGAGGATAACAGTACAGAGAGCAGTGATAATGGACTTATTCAGGCAAGAAGTACTAATAATGCTTCACACAGCAATGTGTTAAATATGAGTATGCCAGTAAGAATTATTGTTATTGTTGTAGTGATAGTAATAGCGGTTGGTATCTATTATTATGTCGCAGGAAAGATAAGAAAAAGAAGAAAGAAATAGAAAAATAGAAGCGCTGAATAAAATAAATAGTTGGAATGGAGATGTAAAAATGCAGTTTACAGATGAACAGTTTAAAAAGGACTCTGAACAGTTAATAGATTTTATATATAAAAGTCCAAGTCCATACCACGTTGTTAATAATATAGCGGCAGTCCTTAATGAAAATGGATTTACTTGTTTAAGTGAGGGCGAAGCGTGGAAGCTTAATCCGTCAGGACGTTATTATGTAATAAGAGGCGGTTCTTCAATTATAGCTTTTAATATGCCAGAGGCAGAAAGCTATAAGGGTTATAATATAACAGCCAGCCACAGTGATTCTCCTTCTTTTAAGATAAAAGAAAATCCAGAGATAACAACAGATAAACATTACATAAGCCTTAATGTAGAGAAATATGGCGGAATGATAATGTCAACGTGGCTTGACAGACCATTGTCAGTTGCAGGCCGTGCAGTAGCTGTTGACAAGTCAGGAGTTAAAGAATATCTTGTAAATGCAGATAAGGATTTGCTTGTAATACCTAACCTTGCAATACATATGAACCGTGGTGTTAATGATAACACAAGCTTTAACCCACAGAAGGATATGCTTCCTTTATTTGGTGATATTAATGCCAAGGATAACTTTGATGATTATATAAAGTCTTGTATACAATCTGAAGACAAGGATAAAGAGAGCATTGCAGATGAAAGCCTTACAACAGAGCTTTTCTTATACAACAGGGAAAAGGGAAGAATATGGGGCTATAACAATGAATATATATCAGCACCAAGATTAGATGACATACAGTGTGCATATTCATCTTTAATGGCTTATATCAAGGCATTGGGCGAGATTTCAGCTGATTATGATAAAGTAAATGTATGCTGTGTATTTAATAATGAAGAAGTCGGAAGCACAACTATGCAGGGAGCTGATTCTACATTTTTATCAGATGTATTAGAAAGAATAAGCATAGCGTATGGTTTGGACAGGGAAAAGTATATGATGGCAATAGCTTCATCATATATGGTATCTGCTGATAATGCACACGCTGTACACCCTAACCACACAGATAAGGCAGACCTGACTAACAGACCATATATGAATGAAGGAATTGTTATTAAATTTAATGGCAACCAGAAATATACGACTGATAGTGTGTCTTATGCCATATTCAAGGACATATGTGCCAAAAGAAATGTCCCATATCAGACATATGCTAACAGGTCAGATATAGCCGGCGGTTCAACGCTTGGTAATATATCTAATTCACACGTATCAGTTAATACTGTCGATATAGGACTTGCACAGCTTGCAATGCACTCAGCATATGAAACAGCAGGTGTCAAAGACACAACTTATATGATAGAGGCACTGACAGGCGTATTCTTAAGATAATAATTTAATAGTTAAATAATTTTATGTTAGAATTTCTTGGAAAATAAAATATGCGCAGGCTCAGATAAATGGCAGTTAGTAAAGAATACATTTACAGCATCTTTATAATCGCTCATTTTCTGTGCCTTTTTAATAGCCTTGGCTTCCTTCTTGCAGTCACCAAATGCGTATTCCATATAGCACCACATTTCCTTCATACGGTGGATAGCGTGCTTGTCACCAGACATTATCTTAAGGCGTTCTTCATATACACGGTTATGGAGCTTTCGCATATTATCTTTATCCTCTTTAAGATTTCTTATATATTCAGCAGGATTATCACTTACAAGTACATTGATAAGTCCAGGGTCAGCGACAAGTCCGCGCCCAAGCATTATGCAGTGAGGCTGTGAAGCCTTGCCGTTTTCGTCAGTATAAGCATAATCGTTAAGAAATGTAATATAATCATTTCGTGTAAATATGTCGCCATTGTAACATACAGGGTTGCGGCTTTCTTTAAGTGCCAGCCTGAAAGCTTCCTTATTAATATCTCCACGGTAATAGTCAGTTCTTACTCTTGGATGGATAATTAATTCCTCAAGGTTGAACTTATTATATACTTCAAGGATATTGTACCATTCATCAGGTGATTCAACTCCGATACGTGTCTTTACAGATACTTTTATGTTGTTGTCCTGAATGTAATTATCGGACATTATTTCATAAAGTATGCGTTCAAGCCTGTCAGTATCAGCAAGCATTCCTGAGCCTTTGGATTTGGAAACGACTGTTCCCGAAGGGCAGCCTGCATTAAGGTTGATTTCATTATATCCGAAGTTATCAAAAAGCATATGGGCTGTCCATATGAAATCCTCTGAATTATTAGTCATTATCTGTGGTATTGAATTGATTAAATTATTATTTCTGTCAATATCACGCATTTCCTTGGCTAGAAATTTCTCTGTCTGGTTAGGTGATATAAATGGCATAAAATATTTGTCAATTTTGCCGTGTCCGAAGAATTCATCGAAGGCATTACGGAACATATAATCCGTAAGTCCCTCCATAGGGGCAAGATATACTTTGGTGTTAGACATATTTCCTCATTTCCTGTACATTACATAATTTTCTTTTTCTGCTGTCTTGCAGTTATGGCAGTAACCATTTGTCTAGGTACACATTTTGCTACTGTTGTTCCAAGCTTCATCATAAGAGTAGGAACAATTGTAACTTTGCCACGAAACATCTGTCTTAACGCATAAGAAGCGCAGTAAGTGGCTGATATTCCCGGAAGTGCAAAGGTTACATTAGCTACATTATTAAAGTTCGTGTTAACAGGGCCGGGACATAACATACATATGTGAACCTTGCTCTTAGCCTCACGGAGTTCTTCATTAATGGCACTTGTAAGACTTGTCACATAGCTTTTAGTAGCATAATAAGTAGACATATATGGACCGCCCGGAAGAAGTCCTGCACTGGAAGCCACATTCATAATGTAACCACGGTTTCTTTTCTTGAAAGCCTTAACCATATATTTGGTAAGAATATGAGTAGCCTTTATATTTACATTAATCATAGATAATTCTTTATTAAGGCTTGTTTTATCAAAGCTTCCAAGGTTGCCAAATCCAGCATTATTAATGAAAATGTATATATCCTTCTTAGCCAGTGTCCTGCCAAGCTTAATGCAGGCATCTTCATCAGATAAATCACAGGTTATTATTTCACATCTTGTAGATAACTGCTGTGAGAGAAGGAGCATTTCTTTAGTATTTCTTGATACAAGGATAAGGTCATATCCTTTTTTGCTTAAAAGCTTTGCCATTTCACGGCCGATACCAGAGCTTGCACCGGTTATGCAGGCAACGGCACGGTTAGATTTATTGGAATTATTAATATTATTCATATTAAACCTCATTTCTGCGCACAGATTAAAGCATAACAGTTGAGTGTCAGGTGCGCACAGACACGATTACTCCACTTGTAAAATTAAATGGACTGCATTACAATAGAAACATTATAACATAAAACAATAGGAGAGAAGTATGAAAAATCGAACCTTATTTAAACAAGAGTACATTGATGCGGCAATGAGAGCCAGCAATTTTGATAATAATAAGTACAAAATATTTAAAATGATATACAACATCTTCGGACTTTTATTTGGAATGGGCTGTATAAGGTATCTTATATTCCAGATTATGGGAAGTGAGGAAGCCGACTGGTTTATGGTAATATTTTATGCGTGTGCGGCGGCTGTATTCCTTTATATAGGAATGATTGGAATGGACAGAAGCAGTAAAAGGAAGTACCACAATATATATTCACGAATGGTTGGCATTACATTTACATATGATATCGACTCAGAAAATATTGTTGTAACCGATGAGGAAGACGACAAGGACACATTCAGCTGGGACGATATAATTAAATGGAATCAGGATACAGAAAATATATATCTTTTCGTGTCTGCTGATGACTGTCTTGTAATTAATAAGGAAGGCTTTGTTGAGGGTACATATAAAGACTTAATTGAGCTTGCAACAGCAGTTATGGGACTTAGGGATGATGAGGAGAATAGTGATGAATAATATAAGCGTTAGAATTAATAACACAGATACACAGGATAATGCAAATGGTCTTTACATAAGAATATTAGAGGCTGACGAGATTGCAGACATATATAATGAACATATAGTAACAGACTTTCCAGCATCAGAGGTTAAGCCTCTCAGCCAGATGTTAAGCAAGAGAGAGCAAGGACAGTATTTTGTATATGGAATGTTTGAGGATAATGGAGAACTTGCAGGATATGCGTATTTTATAAAATGCAGTAACAAAGATGTATATCTTCTTGATTATCTTGCGATAGTGAAGAATAAGCGTTCCAAGCATTTAGGCTCAACATTTTTGCAGGAGTTAAAGAATATTGCAGTAAATGACGGCAGGCTTTTAATGCTTGAGGTTGAAAACCCTGACTATGCAGATGAGGGCGCAGCTAAAGAATATATGATTAAGAGAATAGGCTTTTATAAGAAGAACGGAATGAACTTAAGCAATACAAGCTGTTATTTTCTTGATAATGAATATAGAATATTGTATGCAGGCGATGAAGTAGAAGATGACTATATGGATGAGATTACAGATACTGTATACAGAGATTTCTTTGGAGATGAATTCGTAGACAGGAATGTAAGATTTCATTAATAATAATAAGTGAAAGCTTTGATTTGGTTAATAATCTTTTAAAAATGCAACATCACCTTAAAAATAATAAGTATACTAATTGACAAAATATGATCAGTTAGCGCATAATATGACGTATGAATATGTATAATTATTCATATTGTGGCAGATATATGTCTAGCGCATCAGGCATTTATCAGGCAGGTACTAAAGAGTGCGCAGAAATGAGGATTACAATGAACAATCAGGAAATGATGGAACTAACAACGGTTGATAAAAGTGAATTTGAAGAACTCGTTAAAGAGTGTACAAGATCAGGCTCCATTGACCAGAATTTATATATTGAATATGATGTTAAGAGGGGTCTTCGTGATAGCAATGGTAATGGTGTTCTTACAGGACTTACAGAAATATCTGATGTATGTGGTAATGAGAATGTTCATGGTAGAAAGATACCTGTCGATGGACAGTTATATTTTCAGGGATATAATGTTCAGGATATTATAAAAGGCTCTACAAGAGATAGATTTCGTTTTGAGGAAGCAACTTACCTTCTTTTATTTGGTAATCTTCCTACAGAGAAGCAGCTTGACAGCTTCCTTAGAATACTTGCTGATTTACAGGAACTTTCAGGCGCATTTATCAGAGATGTAATTATGAAGGCAACAAGTACTAATCTTATGAATTCACTTATGAAAAGTATATTAAGCCTTTATTCATATGATGAAAATCCAGATGACATATCAATTCCTAATGTATTAAGACAGTCTTTACAGCTTATAGCTAAGATGCCTCTGCTTACAGTATATGCTTATCAGTCATACAGGCATTTTAAATTAGACGGAACTCTTATGATTAAGAATCCTAAGAAGGGATATTCAACAGCAGAGAATATTCTTTATATGTTAAGAGATGATGGACAGTTCACAGAGCTTGAGGCTAAGGTTCTTGATATCTGTCTTGTACTCCACGCAGAGCACGGTGGTGGTAATAACTCAACATTTACTAACCACGTTGTAACATCATCAGGAACTGATACATATTCAGCTATGGCAGCTTCAATTGCTTCCCTTAAAGGTCCTAAGCACGGTGGTGCTAACCTTAAGGTTCAGGAAATGTTTGCCGATATAAAAGCTAACTGCAAGGATTGGGATAATAAAGAAGAAATCTGTGCATATCTTAATAAAATTCTTGATAAAGAAGCATTTGATGGCGCAGGTCTTATATATGGTATGGGTCACGCTGTATACACTAATTCTGACCCAAGAGAAGTTATACTTAAGAGCTTTGCGAAAAATCTTTCTGTTGAAAAGGGAATGGAGAAGGAGTATGCTCTTTATGAGACAGTAGAAAAAGAAGCTGGACAGCTTATTATGAACAAGAGAAAAATGTTCAAGCCAGTCTGTGCCAATGTCGATTTCTACAGTGGATTTGTATATTCAATGCTTGGTATTCCAGAAGAAATGTTTACTCCTATGTTCGCAACAGCGCGTATTTCAGGCTGGTGTGCTCACCGTCTTGAAGAGCTTGTCAATGCAGGAAAGATTATCCGTCCTGCTTACAAGTATGTAGGCTGGCATAGGGATTATCCTAAGATGGAAGACCGCAAATAATAATTAGCAATTAAAGAGGTATTAATCAAAATGTCACAATATAAGGTAAGAAAGTTAAATAAGCCAATTAACTGCGTTGTTGAAGTGCCGGGTTCTAAGAGTATTACGAACAGAGCGCTTCTTATGGCAGCTTTATCAGATGGGGAGTGCAGACTTAATGGAGTGTTATTCAGTGATGATTCAAGACATTTTCTTTCAAGTCTTATAGCATTAGGATATGTTATACAGGTAAATGAAGTTGACAAATATGCAATCATAGAAGGACACGGTGGCAATATCCCTAAGAAAGAGGGCGTCATTAATGTAGGCAGCGCAGGAACAGCAGCAAGATTTCTTACTGCAATGTTAGCACTTTCTGATGGACAGTACACAATAGAAAGTTCTGAGCAGATGAAGAAAAGACCAATGCTTCCTTTATTTAATGCACTTGAAGATATGGGAGCACATTTTGAGTTCCTTGAAAAAAACGGACATCTTCCAGTAAAGGTAACGGGTGCGGCGTTTGGCGGTAATAAGCCTAAGGCAGAGGTGTCAATTGACATAAGCGAGAGTACACAGTTCTTAAGTGCGCTTATGATGACAGCACCAATGCTTGACAGCGGTCTTAAGATTAATATTACAAGTAAGAAGACAGATGGTTCATATATAAGAATAACATCTAATATGATGAAACAGTTCGGCTGTGAGGTTGTACACGAGGGAGCTGTATACCAGATACCTGCTGATGATAATTATGTTGCAGGTACATACCAGATTGAACCTGATGTGTCAGCAGCCTGCTATTTCTATGCGGCGGCAGCACTTACAGGTGGTTATGCCCTTGTTAAGAATGTAAGATACACTTCAATGCAGGGAGATATGAAGTTCCTTGAGGTATTAAAGCAGTTAGGTTGTACAGTTAAGGAAGAACACGAAGGAATAAGTGTTACAGGTCCTGCCAATGGTGAATACAATGGTGTAGATGTAGATATGAATGACTTCTCAGACCAGACAATGACACTTGCAGCGATTGCACCATTTGCAAAGACACCAACAATTATAAGAAATATTGAACATATAAGACTTCAGGAGTCAGATAGAATAGAGGCTATTGCTAATGAACTTAACAGCCTTTGCATAGATATTAAGAAGGGAAGAGACAGAATAGAAATTCTTCCAGGACAGGTTAAGCCAGGTGTTGTAAAGACATACTCCGACCACAGAATGGCTATGGCATTTGCACTTATCGGACTCAGGGTAGATGGCATTATAATTGATGATTATGAGTGCTGTGCGAAGACCTTTGAGGATTATTTTCAGGTGCTCGACAGGGCTACACGAGAGTAGATATAATGGCGGCTTTTGGTTAGCCGGACTTCGCACGATAAAGGCACGATATTAAGGTGTTAAGCTGGAGGTTATGGATTAGCCGGACGATATAAGGCTCGAAAAAAGGGAGGGCTGCTGGGATAAGGTGATGGTCAGGTAAACAGATTGGATATTTCTAAGACTTTCCGTGAAGGTTGTGGATAGGGACACAGCCGCTCAGACGAAACATCCGTGTTTCGTATTCGCTCACTCGTACATCCTTGTACGAGTGCTGTTGGACGTAGAGGGAAAGCCTAAGAAATATCACAATATGTTTAAAGGACCATCACCTCACCCCAGCCACTCTCCCTTAATTTTTTCCGAGCCTTATATCTGTGTACTGCTGAATTAACTTCTGTCTGGCAATCGCAGTTGTGTGGCATTAATATATTGCAAGCTGGGTACTGTTGAAGCCGCCGGCACTTAGCGGCTGTCCCTTTAGCCGCTTAGTGTCCGCTGCGGCTTCAAGTAGCGGGAGCGTGCCCAGCGGTAATATATTAATGCCACACAACGTCCGTTTGTCCGCACCACCACAAAAGTTTTGTAAACCACTCCCACAAATTAAAAGAAAAGCAGGTGACTCCCAATTTGAAAATCCTAATATACAAATGGAAAGTATACAATCAAAGCGATGTAGCCGAAGCGTTTGAATATTTCGGACATACCGTTGATATGTATGAAGAAAAGCCTGTCAACAGTAATAGTATCACAGGCTATAAAGAACACGATATGAAAGCAGTATCAGATGTGCTTTCGGAATATGATATAGTATTTTCTCTTAACTATTTTCCTCATATATCAGATATATGTGAAAAACTGGGAAAGAAGTATATTGCGTGGACAGTAGACAGCCCGCTTATATCTCTTTATCACCAGTCTGTATTTAATATGTGTAATTATATATTTATATTTGATAAGTTCTTTTATTATGAATTAAAGCAGATGGGTGTCCCCAATGTATATTATCTTCCGCTTGCTGTTAATACAGAAAGGCTTGATAAGCTGATTGGCCAGCAGAGCGAAGAAGACAGGCAGAAGTTTGAAGCTGATGTTTCATTTGTTGGGAGTATGTATCATAAGAACTCTTATGATGATATTAAAGATAAACTACCGCCATATATGAAGGGGTATTTTGATGCGGCAATGCTTGCACAGCTTAATATATATGGTGATAACATAATAGACGACCTGCTGACAGTTGATATATTAAAGGAGCTGTCGGAGATAATAGATTTCAGGCAGGATGACAGGGCATTTTCTGATATACGCCTGGTGTTTGAGTCTACATTTCTGGGATTTAAGCTTGCCAATATAGAACGGGTAAGCACACTGAACAGGTTATCCAAGACGTTGAGTAAGCAAAATGTTGCATTGTATACAGACACGCTTGACAGTAAGCTGGAAGGCGTTGATTACAGAGGTGCAGTAGCTTATATGACACATATGCCGCTTGTATTTAATAATTCGAGAATTAATCTTAATATGACAATAAGAAATATAAGGACAGGAATACCATTAAGAGTGTGGGACATATTAGGAGCAGGAGGCTTTCTGCTTACGAATTTTCAAGTTGAGCTTCCAGATTATTTTGAAAATGGAAAAGATATCGTGTACTATGAAGATATTAATGACTGCTGCCGTAAAGCCGAATATTATCTGGCACATGAAGATGAGCGCAGACAGATTGCGCTTAACGGCTATAACAAAGTTAAACAAAATCATAGCTATACACAGAGAATTGCCACAATTCTTGATACAGTGTATTATAATAAAATATAATTGTAATTGCTTTAATAAAATATAAGTACCAATATTTCAGTAAGTTGTTTGCGTTATCATTATAATATGATGCGAGAGCTAAAAGGGAATAACGCCACTGGCATTGTAATGATTAAAGATTAATAACAAATGGCATAGAAGCAGTAAAATAATAAATCACTGTCTCTATGCCATTTGCTTTTATAGTATAGTCTTTATGAAAAGTCAGAATGTTATTATGCTTAGTTAATAAATCACAAAAATAGTAACATTTATTGCCTGATTGCACCAAATACACCATTGAATTCATTGAAAAATGTTTCTTCATATTTCTTTAAGAATACAGAGGCGTAATTATCCTTATAAGATAAAGACATATAGAGATTACCAATGGCAGAGTCTATAATCTGTATTTTGATAAGAAGGTTATTGTCACATTTCCAAGCGGCAGAAGCGGCACATCTGAAATTGTATACAGGAAATTCAGATACAATATTATAACCAAATCCAAAGTCAATGCTGTGTGTGCCTGTTTCGTTGGTATAAGTTATTGTTCCCCATTTTCTGGAAGTGTTATCAGTGTCTGTGTTTGTATTGTCTGCGCTATGAATCGTAACTTTTACATTCGTCATTTTGCAGGCATTTTCATCACATATATATGTAACATTATTGATTAAATTCTCATATGGGGAGACAGTGCTGTCCTTAAGGCATAATAATTCACGGCTGTTAATAAAATTATTGTATTCTGCAAGCTGGACATCAGTTTCTTTATTAACAGAAGTTTCGTCATCTATTTTATTATAGATTTCATCCCAGAAGGCATCGTATATGCACTGTACGCCGCCCTGACGACCAAGGGTATCAGCGGTTGTTACCATATATATGTCCTTATCAGGAACGTAAAGTGCAAGCTGTCCAGCCATACCATAGAGGGCGTATCCACCATTGCGTGTCATCCATATCTGATAACCATAACCCTGCATTTCCTCCAATGTGCCGCTCTTTCCATAAGGGTCACTCTGTTTTATTCGTGCCGCTCTGATGTAATCTGCTGGAATAAGCTGTCTGCCATTGTATACACCATCTTTAGATATAAGATAGATTATTTTAAGCATATCAACAGGTCTTGCGCATATTCCAGAACCGCCCATAGGAATTCCATAAGGGTCAGGAAGAATAAATGTATCCTCAGAAAATCCAAGTTCATTAAGAAACTTTTCTTTAAGATAGTCGATAAGCCTCATTCCAGATAATCTTTCGATAAGAGCACCAAGAACGTGAGTTGATGAAGTGTCGTAAGAAAATTGTGTGCCAGGTGCGTGAACTGGCTTAACTGTAAAGAAAGAGCCGACCCAGTCAGTTGTTCCAGCAGCTTTATAAGTAGTGCTGTCGTGGCAAGTTCTCATAGTAAGCATATCCCTTATAGTAAGCATTTTCATATAATCATAAGCTCCATTTTCAGGAAGCTTGTCCTTAAAATAATCAACAATATGGTCATCTAATGATAACTTGTGTTCGCCATACAGACAGCCAATGCCCAAAGATACTAAAGACTTAGTCATCGAGAACATACGATGAAGTGAATTGCTGTCGTAAGGTTTGTAATAGCTTTCCATACATATACTATTCCCACGCATAATTATAAGGCTGTGCATAGGAATATCCTGATTTTCAAGACGTTTTGCATAATTAATAAGATTGTGGTAGTCGATATTACATTCGCTTGGATTAACATAATTAAATTTAGTCTGCATAATTAAATCCTCCGTTGGTGAATTTTTTACAAATGTTCATTATTAATAAGCTTAATATAATACATATTAAAGTACAAATGCGAGAGTGTCAAAAATGTATCTCCTGCTAATATAATAATATAATTTCTCAAAATTAAACTTCAAAAATGTATTCAAATCATATATAATGTAAGGAATTATTGTTTAGCATTTGTTAAAAAGGGGGAACAGCGTTGATTAACGTATTATGCAGAATATTTGTTAAGAATTATAAAGATACGAAAAATCCCAAAGTAAGGCTGGAATATGGAATATTTGCAGGAATTGTTGGAATTATATGCAATATTGTACTGTTTCTTACAAAGCTTACGGCTGGATTTCTTACATCATCAGTGTCAATTATGGCAGATGCAATCAACAACTTATCTGATGCGGGTTCATCAATAGTAACACTTGCAGGATTTAAGCTTGCCTCCAAGCCGGCGGACTCAGAACATCCATATGGACACGGAAGAATAGAGTATATATCAGGCTTTATTGTATCAATGCTTATTATTGTAATGGGTGTTGAGCTGTTAAGAAGCTCAGTTGAGAAAATATTTAATCCACAGCCGCTGGAATTCAGCTTCATATCGATTATAATACTTATTTTTTCCATTCTTTTAAAAATGTGGATGGCTAAATTTAACAAACAGCTTGGAGATAAAGTAGATTCTGCGGCAATGAAAGCTACAGCTACAGACAGCTTATCAGATTGCATAAGCACAACCGTTGTACTGTTCGGCGTGCTTATTACACAGTTTTCCAATGTAGATATTGATGGCTATGCAGGAGCATTTGTTGCATTATTTGTAATAACAGCAGGACTTAAGGCGGCAAAAGAAACACTTTCTCCACTTCTTGGACAGCCGCCATCAAAGGAATTTGTAAAAGAACTGGAAAGATTAATATTAGAGGACGAACATATCATAGGTGTCCATGATTTAATCGTTCACAATTATGGACCGGGAAGAGTATTCGTTTCAGTACACGCTGAAGTTCCGGCAGATATGGATATTCTTGTGGCACACGACTGCATTGATATGGCAGAACGCCGTATAGAAAAACGAATGGGCTGTTTTATAAGCATACATATGGATCCTGTAATAACAGATGATGAAGTTATTAATGAACAGAAAGAGGTTGTGCAGGAGATAATTGATGACATATCACCAGATATAAGTATGCACGATTTCAGAACGGTAAAAGGACCACATATAACTAATCTTATATTTGATGTTTTAGTTCCATTTGGATTTGATATGAAAGATGATGAGATAGTTGGCAGGATAAAAGATGCACTCCGCGACAAGCACGAGAACTGGAGAGCAGTAATACAGGTTGATAAGAAAATGTTCTGACAGATGAAAGTGTGGATAGTCAGAAAAATGTTCTTACAGATAAGTCAATGTATGGATAGTGTGTTAATATTTGAATAGTCAGATTAATGATGGAGACTGGAATTATATCCAGCCTCCATCATATTGTATTACCTGTCCTGTAAGGTAGTTGTCGGAATTTAATATAAGCTTTACAAGATTGGCAACCCCGTAAGGAGAGCCGAGTGTTCCGCAAGGAATTTCTTCTGCTAATTCTTCAAGCTCCTCAGGATTTAAATGTCCATTCATCTCAGTGTCGATAGCTCCACAGGCAATTGCATTAACCTGTATATTGCTTGGTGCAAGTTCTTTCGCCAAAGCTTTGGTAAAAGAATTGATTGCCCCTTTGGTAGCAGAGTAGGCGACTTCACAGCTTGCGCCATACAAGCCCCACACTGATGATATGTTGATAATTCTTCCACAATGGCGTCTTAACATATCCTGCACTGCGAAATGGCAGCAGTTGTATACAGAATTAAGATTGACAGACATTATATTATTCCACATATCAGGTGTCATATCCTGAAATAATCCTATAGATGCAATTCCTGCATTATTAATAAGAACATCTAATTTTCCGTAAGTGCTTATGGCAAGGTCAAACATTTCATTAACGGTTGAATAATCGCTGACGTCCCCGACAAAGGTTTCACACAATGCTCCCTTTTTAATAATTTCGTCTTTGACAAGTTCAAGCTTGTCTGCACTTTTGGAACAATTGATAATAAGTGCTGTATCAGGTGCGGCAAGGCTTAAAGCAATAGCTTTACCAATTCCGCGTGAAGCACCAGTTACCACTATGACAGTGGATACATTAATTTCCATACTAAGTCCTCATTTCTGCGAATGATTTTTACACACACCAGCACTGATTATGTCAGAATAATCTGATATTTAAACATAATAATGCAAATGTGGGCATATATTGTACTTATCATTCTATATCAAAAAAATACATTGGACAAGCTTGACATTTAATGATTTGTGCATACTTACTAAATTTGTAAACACTTACAAAAAACGCAGAAAGTTATTCGACACGAATTGACAGATAATCAAGGAGTTATCCACAGATAAAAAGTGTTGATTTGCTTAGAAAAATAGTTATACACTAAGTTATCCACATTATCCACAATTTGATATGGGGATAAACACTGTGGATTATATTGTGGATAATAGAATAAATGTTTTGTTCAATTATACAAAATTTAAAATTGTTAAGAAAATACCAATATTAGTGCTTGACATTTGAAATGCCTGTATTACAGGGCTTTCGCGACTCTTTGACTACTAAATTAATAAAATATCTGTAAATTGTGTGAACTTACTTGTCTAAATGCAAAATTGTGTTATAATAACATTATCAAAAGTCGTGAAGCACAATGAAGTACAATTGAATTGGCAACATTCCTTGATCAGGCAACACGATAATAAAGTGATAGAAGGAGTTGGACATCATGCGTTTTATTATTACAGGAAGAAATATTGATGTAACAGATGGTTTAAGATCAGCAGTGGAGGAAAAGTTAGGTAAGCTGGATAGATTTTTTGCACCAGAGACAGAAGTTAATGTAACATTAAGTGTTGAGAAAGAAAGGCAGAAGATAGAAGTTACAATACCTGTTAAAGGTAACATTATAAGAAGCGAACAGGTCAGCAGTGATATGTATGTGTCTATAGATCTTGTTGAGGAAGTAATCGAGAGACAGCTCAAGAAGTATAAGAACAAGATTGTAGACAAGCATCACAACGAAGCCGCATTTGCTAAGGAATTCGTAGAGAATGAATATGAGCCAACAGATGAGGTTAAGATTATAAGAACTAAGAGATTTGGTATCAAACCAATGGATCCTGAAGAGGCATGTGTCCAGATGGAATTATTAGGTCATAATTTCTATGTATTCTTTAACTCAGAGACAGAAGAAGTCAATGTTGTATACAAGAGAAAAGGCAATACATATGGTCTTATAGAGCCAGAACTTGACTAATCATTATAATGCAGCTAATTATGAATTATAGTTGATTTATATAATTGTATTTAAGTCTTTGTGGCATAATTAATGAATTATATGTAATTAACTATATTAGTTATAGTTAATGAATTTACATTAATTGTAATTTATAAGTTTATAGTAATTTAATTAACTAAAGATTATTTAAAAGAAGTGCAGTATCTTAGTATATCTGCACTTCTTTCTTGTTATGGGTGATGCTTGCCTAATTATATAAATGGTGATACAATTACAATAATTTCAGCTTTTCGTAATGTGGAAAAGGTAAAGTAAGGAGAGTATGTAATGGGTTTAGTTCAGAAAATATTCGGAACACATAGTCAACATGAGTTAAAGAGAATTTATCCTATTGCTGATAAGGTAGAAAGCTATAGGGAAGAATATGGTAAGTTAAGCGATGAACAGCTTAAGGGAAAGACTAAAGAATTCAAGGAAAGATTAGCCAAAGGTGAGACTTTGGATGATTTGCTTCCAGAAGCATATGCAACTGTAAGAGAAGCTGCCAAGAGAGTTCTTGGAATGGAACATTACAGAGTACAGATTATCGGTGGTATTATTCTTCATCAGGGACGTATTGCAGAGATGCGTACAGGTGAAGGTAAGACACTTGTATGTACACTTCCAGCATATCTTAATGCACTTGAAGAAAAGGGCGTATTGGTAGTTACAGTTAATGATTATCTTGCTAAGCGTGATGCTGAATGGATGGGACAGGTACACAATTTCCTTGGACTTTCAGTAGGTATTGTTCTTCACGATATGAAAGATGATGAAAGAAGAGCGGCATATGCAAGTGATATTACATATGTTACTAATAATGAACTTGGATTTGATTATCTTAGGGATAATATGGCTATATATAAGGAACAGCTTGTACTCCGAGACCTTCATTACTGTATTATTGATGAGGTCGATTCAGTTCTTATTGATGAGGCACGTACACCTCTTATTATTTCAGGACAGAGTGGCAAGTCAACTAAGTTATATGAACTTTGTGATGTACTTGCAAGACAGCTTGTAAAGGGTACTTACCACGGTGAGCGTACTAAGATGCAGGTTATGATGCAGGAAGAGATAGAGGAAGACGGTGACTTTATCGTTAATGAGAAGGATAAGGTTGTCAATCTTACAGAACAGGGTGTCCACAAGGTTGAACAGTTCTTCCATATTGATAACTATGCTGATATTGAGAACCTTGAAATACAGCATAATGTAACACTTGCATTAAGAGCACATTATCTTATGTTCAGGGATAAAGATTATGTTGTTAAAGACGATGAAGTTCTTATTGTAGATGAATTTACAGGACGTATTATGCCAGGACGCCGTTATTCAGATGGTCTTCATCAGGCTATTGAAGCTAAGGAACACGTTAAGGTTAAGAGAGAGAGTAAGACACTTGCAACTATTACATTCCAGAACTTCTTTAATAAGTTTGATAAGAAAGCCGGTATGACAGGTACTGCTCTTACAGAAGAGAAGGAATTCAGGGGAATATACAATATGGACGTTGTAGAAGTTCCTACTAATAAGCCAATAGCAAGAATTGACCATAATGATGCTGTATTTAAGACAATGAAGGGCAAGTTCAATGCCGTTGTAGAAGAAGTTGTTGCGGCACACGAAAAAGGACAGCCTGTACTTGTCGGTACAATAACAATTGATACATCAGAACTTTTAAGTGAAATGCTTAGAAAAAGAGGAATACCTCATAATGTACTTAATGCCAAGTATCACGAGCTTGAGGCTCAGATTGTAGCCGATGCAGGTAAGCACGGAGCTGTAACAATCGCTACTAATATGGCAGGACGTGGTACTGATATTAAGCTTGATGAGGAAGCAAGAGCGGCAGGCGGACTTAAGATTATTGGTACAGAAAGACACGAGTCAAGACGAATTGATAATCAGTTAAGAGGTCGTGCAGGCCGTCAGGGTGACCCAGGTGAATCAAGATTTTATATATCTCTTGAAGATAATCTTATGAGATTATTCGCTCAGGAGACGCTTATGAATACGTTTAACAGATTAGGTGTTGGCGAGAATGACCAGATTGAACATAAGCTGTTAAGTAATGCAATTGAGACTGCACAGAAGAAGATTGAGACTAACAATTACGGAATAAGATTACATTTGCTTGAATATGATCAGGTAATGAATGAACAGAGAGAGATTATGTACGCCGAGAGAAAGAGAGTTCTTAACGGCGAGAGTATGCGTAACTCAATTATGAAGATGATAACTGATTTCGTTGAGGGCGTTGTCAATAGAAGTGTCAGCGAGGATAAGAGTGCTGATGAGTGGAATTATGATGAGATTAACGAGCTTTTACTTCCAACTATACCTATAGAACCAGTTGTGTATGATGAGAACATAAAGAGCAAGAATGAACTCATTCACGCATTGAAAGAGAAAGCTGTTAAATTCTATGAAGATAAGGAAGCTTTATTCCCAGAACCAGAGACAATAAGAGAGATTGAGCGAGTGGTTCTTCTTAAGGTTATTGATAGAAAATGGATGGACCATATTGATGATATGGACCAGCTTAAGCAGGGAATCGGACTTCAGGCATATGGACAGAAAGATCCTGTTGTACAGTATAAGATGATGGGATATGATATGTTCGATGAGATGACAAGAGCCATTACAGAAGATACAGTAAGACTTCTTATGCACATTCAGGTAGAAGAAAAAGTCGAAAGAGAGCAGGTAGCCAAGGTTACAGGTACTAACAAGGACGAAGGACCTTCTGTAAAAGGACCTGTAAGACGTACAGAAAAAAAGATTTATCCTAATGACCTCTGCCCTTGTGGAAGCGGTAAGAAGTATAAGAACTGCTGTGGACGTCAGGCATAATGTCTTGGAAGTGACATAGTAATTTATAGATTATAATATTTGACGGATTGGGGCTGTCACACTATGCGAATATGACATTTTGTGGTATTATAATATGATGTAAGTGTTAATATATTATGTTAATATATTAAAAGAGTTAAGCTTTGGACACTTGATTATAATACTGGAAATGTTTAACATAGTGTGAAGCTCCTTTTTTAATATAGGACCTTAATATAGAACGGTGATTTGCAATTGTATACTAATATCAATGAGCCGGTGGACAAGAGCATTAATATATAAATGAATGTGAATATGTAAGTTAATAAAAGAGGTATATAGTGGTAGAATTAGATCAGTTTAAATATAGAATTTCAGGGTATGATGCGCAGATTGAGAATATAAAACAGTCGCTCGATCTTGACAGCAAAAAGAAAAGAATAGAAGAACTGGAAGCGGATATGGAAGCACCCGGATTTTGGGACGATCCAGATAAATCCAATAAGGCTATGAAAGAGCTTAAGACTTTAAAGGACTCATTTGAGGGCTATAACAGCTTAAAGTCAGGGCTTGAGGATATCAATACACTTATTGAGATGGCAGATGAAATGCAGGACGATTCATTAATTCCAGAGATAGAAGATGAGATAACAGCATTTGAGGAGAAAATGGACTCAATAAGGACAGAGACACTTCTTTCAGGAGAATATGATAAATGTAATGCGATACTTACATTACACGCCGGAGCAGGCGGAACTGAGAGCTGTGACTGGTGTCAGATGCTTTTTAGAATGTATACACGATGGGCAGAAAAGCACGGATATTCAACACAGACAATTGATTATCTTGAAGGTGATGAGGCTGGAATAAAGTCTGTTACTATGGAGATTTCAGGAGATAACGCATATGGACATCTTAAATCAGAACACGGAGTTCACAGGCTTGTAAGAATATCTCCATTTAATGCGGCAGGAAAGAGACAGACATCTTTCGTATCGTGCGATGTAATGCCTGATATAGATGAGGATATTGATATACAGATTAATGATGATGATTTAAGAATTGATACATACCGTTCAAGCGGAGCAGGTGGACAGCATATCAACAAGACATCATCAGCTATCAGAATTACACATCTTCCAACAGGAATAGTTGTACAATGCCAGAATGAGAGATCACAGCACCAGAATAAAGATAAGGCAATGCAGATGTTAAAGGCAAAGCTTTATATGATGAAGCAGGAAGAAAATGCACAGAAGTCATCAGATATAAGAGGCGATGTCAAAGATATCAATTTTGGCAATCAGATAAGAAGTTATGTATTACAGCCATACACAATGGTAAAAGACCATAGAACTAATAAAGACGTAGGTAATGCGGCAAGTGTGTTAGATGGTAATATAGATCCATTTATTAACGCATATCTTAACTGGATATCGACAGGAAAGAAAGCTGATGAAGAATAATATGATAATTTATTTATAATAACTGTAAAATGCAGTGGCATTAAGAAAGGAGTAATTATGGCAGACTATATCAGACCAGTAGTATTTACACTTGGAGGCCAGGAGTTCGGAGTGGATATTAACCTCGTTCAATCAATTGAAAGACAGGTAGATGTTGTTCCTGTTCCTAATTCTATGAAGTACATAAGTGGAATTGTTAATCTTAGAGGCGAGGTAATACCAGTAATGAGCCTTAAGAAGAAGTTCTCTATGGATGATTCTGCTGATACTAAGGGTAATAATACAGTTATCGTTAATCTTCCAGATATGAAGATAGCACTCGAAGTTGATGAGGTTCTTGAAATTGGTGAACTTAACGCAGAAAAGATTGTTGATATGCCAAGACTTGCTAAGAATGAAGAAACAGAATACCTTGACAGAGTTGCAAGCGTAGATGGTAATTTAATTATTCTTCTTGATATTAACAAGATATTATCAGAAGATGAAGCTAAGGGAGTTAAGGAGTTTGCTGAACAGATGAGCAAGAACGACTAATACAGGAACTGCTAATCAGGGGTATAGCAAGAAGGAGTGTATATGGGTAATAGCAATGTGTTTAAAAGAAATGCAGGTATTCTTATGGCAATTAGTTCACTTCCATCACCTTATGGAATAGGAACATTGGGAAAAGATGCCTATGAGTTTGTGGATTTTGTAAGGGACAGCAATCATAAATACTGGCAGGTGCTTCCAGTAGAACCAACAACCTACGGCGACAGCCCTTATCAGCCATATTCGGCATTTGCTGGTAATCCTTATTTTGTCGATCTGGATATGCTGATAGAAGAAGGACTTCTCCTTAAATCAGAGGTTATAGCAGTTGACTGGGGAGATGGAATAATACCAGTTCAGGTGTCAGAAGATGATGCTGTCAATAACAGATATCCAGTCAACCGTGACGGCTATCTTGGTGATGACAGATATGTAAGCTATGAGAAAATGTATAATGGGAGATTTAATATACTTAGAAAGGCATATGAGCGTTTCAAGGAAAAATGTGTTGAGGCTAAGCTTACACTTGATAAGGGACTTCCACTTTACAAGCGTTTTGATAATTTTGTTAAGGATAATGCACATTGGCTTAAAGATTACTCAATGTTTATGTCTTTGAAAGAACATTTTGACCAGAAAGCATGGGGAGAATGGGACAGAGATATTAAGTTCAGAGAGCCAGAGGCTATGAAAAGATATGAGGACGAACTTTCTGATGATATAGGATTTTGGAATTTTATCCAGTATGAATTTTATAAACAGTGGGATAAGTTAAAGTCATATGCTAATTCTAACGGAATTGAGATAATCGGCGATATACCTATATATATGGGCTATGACAGTGTTGATGTATGGGCTAATCAGGGAGAATTCCAGCTTGATGAGAACCTCACACCAGTAAAGGTAGCAGGAGTTCCACCAGATGCTTTTTCAGATATGGGTCAGAAGTGGGGCAATCCATTATATGACTGGAATAAAATGGAAAACAGTGATTTCAGATGGTGGAGAATGAGAATGGCTAATTCTGCACGCCTGTATGATGTTATAAGAATAGACCATTTTCTTGGTATTATTAAATATTATACTATTCCATATGAAATGCCTGATGCAAGACAGGGTTCATACGAGCAGGGACCAGGTCAGAAGCTTCTAGATGCTATTAATGAATCAATTGGCGATAAGAAGATAATAGCAGAGGACCTTGGAGTGTGTATGCCGGAAGTTGACCAGATATTAAAGAATAATAATTATCCGGGAATGAAGGTCCTTGAATTTGCATTTGGCGGCGACAGAAAAAATCCACATCTTCCATATAATTATACTAATAATTGTGTATGCTATGGTGGAACACACGACAATGAAACGCTTCTTGGATTTTTCAATGACAGAAATGATGGCGAGTTAGGCTTTGCATTTGATTATCTTGATACAAGAGATAAGTACAGAATGGTAGATATGGTGTTCAGAGCTGCATATTCAAGTGTTGCTGTGCTTACAATATTTGCAGTTCAGGATATATTAAAACTTGATAATTCGGCAAGAATGAACTTTCCATCAAGCTTTGGCAATAACTGGAAATGGCGCATGCAGAAGGGTCAGCTTAACTGGGATCACCTTAATGCAATGAGATATCTGGC
The DNA here is from genome assembly GCA_050874785.1 of Lachnospira sp. Lineage (GTDB taxonomy): Bacteria > Bacillota > Clostridia > Lachnospirales > Lachnospiraceae > Lachnospira. The sequence goes on along the minus strand of JBNMLJ010000027.1, from coordinate 14,368 downwards.
AAGCGTATTTGACAGAGAAAGAAATTAACGTAGTACCAAGGTACTATTTACAATTTAAAATAAAATGTATATATTCTACTTCGTAAGTTAATATTTTAGCAAAGCAGTTGAAAAGCTGTGACGCAAAGCCAAAGGGTCCTCACCTTTATAGCAGTATTATATGGCGCCTGGGTAACACCGGCAGGGATATTGATATTGCTTATATTAAGGAAAGACAGCCGGTTGCATCGTTTATTCATTGAGTTATTATAATGGTTTGATTAACATTTATCAGAATTGTATATCTGATTATTGCAAGTTTATTAGTGTGGTTAATGTTAATAAGGTCTGTTTGATATATTATGAAGTATACATTTAAAGCATCCGGTAACGGGTGCTTTTTGTTTTGTGTTTAATATCTGGTAAAGATGATGCATAAGCATTATTTTTATATACTAACCCTCGCATTCCTCTCCCGTTGTGCGAGGGTTATTTTTATTGTAATAGGAAATTTCCATAGAATTCCCTATTGCAATAAAGGCACTAAGTGCCGGTAATGCGCACTCGCGTGAAGATGTAATTTGTCGCAAGCGACCACGCCCGGCGCGGGAATGTGCAAAGCACATTCTTTTTGTAACAGGAAATTGCTTGCAATTAAGCGTAATATATGATACCATTCTTTGTGCGTAGCACAATTGTCTTTCTGAGATGAACAATTTGCTACAGCAGGACTGTATATAAAAGGAGAAGTATGAAAGAGAATATTAAGTATTATGTTGTTAAGCAGAAAGCTCTTCCAGAGGTACTGTTGAAGGTAGCAGAAGCTAACAGACTTATAGAAAATCAGAATATCTCCATAGCAGATGCGACAGAAAAGGTGGGAATAAGCAGAAGTTCTTATTATAAATATAAAGATGATATATTTCCATTCAGGGACAATTCTAAGGGTAAGACAATAACATTTGTATTATCAATGGATGATGAACCGGGACTTTTATCAGTCGTGCTTAAGAAGGTTGCAGAATTTAAGGCAAATATACTTACAATTCATCAGACGATTCCTGTTAATGGCATCGCTTCTCTTACACTAAGTGTTGAGATACTTCCAACGACAGGAGATGCTTCTATGATGATAGAAGAGATTGAACAGCTTAACGGAGTAAGATATTTAAAGATATTAAGCAGTGATGCGTCACTTTAATATATTGATGGGAAACTAATATATTAGTGAAAATATTAGTTTCCTGAACCTGCACAATGAAGAACAATAAGATTAAATGGAGGATAATATGGCAAAGATAGCAGTTTTAGGTTATGGTACTGTTGGCTCAGGTGTTGTAGAGATACTTGATACTAACGCAGAGTCAATCTCAAAAAAGGCAGGCCAGCCTATCGAGGTAAAGAGTGTATTAGATTTAAGAGATTTCCCTGGTGATCCAATTCAGGAAAAGATTGTACACGATATAGACCTTATTATTAATGATGATGAGATAGATGTAGTAGTAGAAGTTATGGGTGGTGTTGAACCAGCATTTACATTTGTTAAGAGAGCACTTGAGGCTGGGAAGAGTGTCTGTACATCTAACAAGGCACTTGTTGCGGCACACGGAGCAGAACTTCTTGCTATGGCTAAGGAACGCAGCCTTAACTTTATGTTTGAAGCATCAGTAGGCGGCGGAATTCCTATTATCAGACCACTTAATCAGGCACTTACAGCGGATGAGATAACTAAGATTACTGGTATTATGAACGGAACAACTAATTATATTCTTACAAAGATGAGTAATGAGGGAAGTTCTTATGAAGAAGTGTTAAAAGAAGCACAGGCATTAGGTTATGCTGAAAGAAATCCTGAAGCAGACGTTGAAGGTTATGATGCCTGTAGAAAGATAGCTATTCTGACATCTTTAGCAGATGGCAAGACAGTTAATTTTGAGGAGATAACAACAGAGGGAATTACTAAGATTTCCAACGAAGATTTTGCATATGCCAAGAAGCTTAACAGCGTTATAAAGCTTCTGGCAACAAGCTACAGAAAAGACGGAAAGGTATATGCTATTACAGCACCATTTATTATTGATACAACACATCCTCTTTACAATGTAAATGGTGTCCTTAACGGAATATATGTTAATGGTAATATGGTTGGTGATGTTATGTTCTTTGGTGCTGGAGCAGGAAAGCTTCCAACAGCAAGTGCTGTAGTCGGAGATATAATAGACTGTGTTAAACATAAGGGAACTAATGTCTGCGTAATCTGGGATGCTGAAAAGCTTGAACTTGCACCTACCAAGGATGAAGTCAGAAGCTTCTTTGTAAGAGTTAAAGGAAATGCTTCTGATACAGCTAAGGTTAAAGAGCAGTTCGGTGATGTAGAGATTATCACAGTTGATGGTCTTGATAATGAATACGGCTTTATAACAGACAAGATGACAGAAGAAGCATTTGATAAAGCGGCAGCTAATGTAGATATGATTTCAAGAATAAGAATAGATGATACAAAGCTTCAGTAATATCAATTGATGTTGATATAGCCAGACACTCAATATATGAGAGTGCTGAATATATAAGAATGTTGAATATATAAGTATGCTGAAAGTATGAGAGTACTGATGTATAAGAATATTTAGATATTAAATAATTAAGATATAATTATAAGGGAGAATTAGTAATGGTTAAAGTAGTTAAATTTGGTGGAAGTTCACTTGCAAGTGCAGATCAGTTTAAGAAAGTTGGCAACATAATAAGAGCTGAGGAAAGCAGAAGATATGTAGTTCCATCTGCACCAGGAAAGAGATTTTCAGATGATACTAAAGTAACAGATATGCTCTATAAGTGTTATGCAGAGGCAGAAGCTGGAAAGAATTTTGACAAGCAGTTAAAGGCTATTGAAGAAAGATACAATGAGATTATCAAAGGTCTTGGTTTAAAGCTTTCATTAAAGGAACAGTTTGAAACAATCAAGAAGAATTTTGAAGCTAAGGCAGGCAAGGACTATGCAGCTTCAAGAGGTGAATACCTCAATGGTATAATAATGGCTAATTACCTTGGTTATGAGTTTATAGATGCGGCAAGCGTTATATGCTTTAACTCAGAAGGGGAATTTGACGGCGAGAAGACTAACGAAGTTATGGCTGACAGATTAGCTAATGTTGAAAAGGCTGTAATTCCAGGATTCTATGGTGCGATGCCTAATGGAGAAGTTAAGACATTCTCAAGAGGTGGTTCAGATGTTACAGGTTCTATCGTTGCAAGAGCAATAAAGGCAGATGTATACGAGAACTGGACAGATGTATCAGGATTTCTTGCGGCAGACCCAAGAATAGTAGACAATCCAAGACCAATTGAAGTTATCACATACAAGGAATTAAGAGAGCTTTCTTATATGGGTGCTACAGTTCTTCACGAGTCAGCAATATTCCCAGTAAGAAAGGAAGGAATTCCAATCAATATCCGTAATACTAATGCACCACAGGATAAGGGTACAATGATTGTTGAAACAACTTGTAACAAACCAGATTGCATAATCACAGGTATTGCAGGTAAGAAGGGCTTCGTATCAATCACAATTGATAAGGATATGATGAACTCAGAGATAGGATTTGGACGTAAAGTGCTTCAGGTATTTGAAGACAATGGAATATCATTTGAGCATATGCCATCAGGAATTGATACAATGACAGTATTCGTACATCAGGATGAATTCGTTGAGAAGGAACAGAAGGTTCTTGCGCAGCTTCACAGAGCGGTTAATCCAGACAGCATTGAGCTTGAATCAGACCTTTCACTTATTGCTGTTGTTGGACGTGGTATGAGAAATAACTCAGGTCTTGCGGCTAATATATTCTCAGCTCTTGCAAAGGCAAAGATTAATATTAAGATGATTGACCAGGGTTCTAGTGAGCTTAATATTATCATAGGTGTAAGAAACAGATACTTTGAAGATGCTATTAAGACTATCTATGATGTATTTGTTCCTGGCAACAAATAATAAATAAAACATAATATAAGGGGGTTTTACATATGAAGGAAGCAAAGAATGAATTAATGCAGTTTGTAGCAGGTATAATAATGCTTGTTGTAGGCTTGTATATATTCTCACAGAAGGTAATTGTATTTTCAGGCTTTTTCTCATTTGGAGGAGGAAGATTTTCTTCCGGATTAATAGTTGTGCCATTGATAATAGGAATAGTATGGATGTTTGTCAGCGGTGCGAATTTCGCCTCAAAGGTATTTACTGTATTAGCGGCGATTATAATAATTGCATCAGTTGTTATGACAACTAATATACATTTAAGTGCAATGACACTCTATGACTGGATACTTATACTTGTCCTTATATTTGGCGGTGCAGGACTTGTCGGCAAAGTGCTTTTTGCTGGTAATTTCTCAGATGATAAAGGCAAAAAAGGCAGGAGTAAGAATGTTGACGAGGTTTCATCAAGTGTAAAAAATATTGATGATGAGCTTGAACAGTTAAAAAAGAACATAAAGTAAATGGCGGTTTGTGGCGGATATTTATTGCATTATAAAGATATCTTTGTAATAAAAAAATAACAGAAATGACATATTAACAGCACCATATAAGTTATATCTTGATATATACTGTATACACAGCATATAAGATATTGCTTATATGGTGTTTTTTCATTTAAGTCTTACAATTTAATGTGGCTTGATAATAGATTGCTCAATTGGTATAATTAATCGTTAGATAATTATTATAAATATATAGTTGAATGGAGTTTAATAATGGATATTATTAAGAAAATTGCGGAAGAACTTGAAGTTAAGACATCACAGGTTGATGCGGCAGTCAAGCTTATTGATGAGGGCTGCACAATACCATTTATTGCAAGATACCGAAAGGAAGTTACAGGTGCATTGAATGATGAGCAGCTTCGTGCTCTTGATGACAGACTTAAATATCTTCGTAATCTTGAGGATAGAAAGGCTCAGGTTATAGCGGGCATAGAGGAACAGGGAAAGCTCACGGAGGAGTTAAAGGAACAGATTATAAAGGCTGAAACTATGGTTTTAGTCGAGGATTTATATAGACCATATAAGCAGAAGAGAAGAACAAGAGCAACTATTGCCAAGGAGAAAGGTCTTGAGCCATTAGCCGCTTATATTAAAGAGCAGAACGCTGTGGAAGATATATTAACAGAAGCTTCTAAGTATATATCTGATGAAGAGGGCAAAGAAGTAAAGTCAGCAGATGAAGCTGTTGCAGGAGCCCTTGATATAATTGCAGAGCAGATATCAGATGTGGCTGATTATAGAACATATATAAGAGATATAACATTTAAAGAGGGCAAGCTTGTAGTAACTGCCAAGGACGAAAATGCAGACTCAGTATATGAGAATTACTACGATTACAATGAAGCTATAGCATCTATTCCAGGACACAGAATACTTGCTATCAACAGAGGAGAGAGCGAGAAGTTCTTAACGGTAAAGGTGGAAGCACCTAAGGACAGAATATTAAGATATCTTGCCAAGCAGGAGATAACAGCAGATAATGAATTTACAACACCATATCTTACAGCCTGCATAGAAGACTCTTACGACAGACTTATTGCACCAGCAATAGAAAGAGAGATAAGAAGCACATTGACAGATAATGCACAGGACGGAGCTATCAAGGTGTTCGGTAAGAACTTAGAGCAGCTTTTATTACAGCCACCAATAGCTGGCAAGGTTGTATTAGGCTGGGATCCGGGCTTTAGAAATGGCTGTAAGCTTGCTATAGTTGATGCCACAGGAAAGGTGCTTGCAACTAAGGTTGTATACCCAACAGAGCCATTTAACAAGGTTGAGGAAACTAAGAAAATAGTAGCAGACCTTATCAAGAAATATGGTGTTACACTTATATCCTGTGGAAATGGTACTGCTTCAAGAGAGTCAGAGCAGATAATCTCAGATATGATAAAGGAATATAATCTTACAGGTGTAGATTATGTTATAACTAACGAGGCAGGAGCATCTGTATATTCAGCAAGTAAGCTTGCTACAGAAGAATTCCCTGACTTTGATGTCAATCAGAGAAGTGCTGTATCAATAGCAAGAAGAGTGCAGGACCCACTTGCAGAGCTTGTTAAGATTGACCCTAAATCAATAGGTGTAGGACAGTACCAGCACGATATGAACCAGAAAAAGTTAAGTGAGACACTTGGCGGAGTAGTTGAAGACAGCGTTAATAAGGTCGGTGTAGACCTTAACACAGCTTCAGCTTCACTTCTTGAATACATTTCTGGAATATCTAAGGCGGTTGCCAAGAACATAATTGATTACAGGGAAACTAACGGAAGATTTACTAACAGAAAGCAGCTTTTAAAGGTTGCCAAATTAGGACCTAAGGCATTTGAACAGTGTGCAGGCTTTATGAGAATAACAGGCGGCGACAATCCGCTTGATGCAACAAGCGTTCACCCAGAAAGCTATGAAGCTGCTGCTAAGCTTTTAAAGGTTATGGGTTATGATATTAATCAGATAAGCTCAGGAGAACTTATCGGGCTTAAATCAAGAATTGAAGATATGAGCAAGCTTGCGGACGAACTTGGAATTGGAACTATGACATTAGAGGATATTGTTAAAGAGCTTGAAAAGCCGGGAAGAGATCCAAGAGATGAAATGCCAAAGCCAATACTTAGAAAAGACGTTCTTGATATGAAGGATCTTACACCGGGTATGATACTTAAAGGTACAGTAAGAAATGTTATAGATTTCGGCGCATTTGTCGACATCGGAGTACATCAGGACGGACTTGTACATATTTCACAGATGAGCGCAGAAAGAAGGGTTGAACACCCTCTTGATATTGTGAGCGTTGGAGATATTGTAGATGTCAGGGTTATAGATGTAGATACTAACAAGGGCAGAATATCATTATCTATGATTTTAGATGAAAAGGAAGCTGCCAATAGAAGCTATAAGAACAATTCAGACAAGAATGGTGATAAGAAGAACAATAAGAATAATGGCGGCAGGAATAATAAAAATAATGCTGGCAGAAAGTCATCTAAACAGCAGGGACTTAACTTAAGAGGTCTTGAGAAGTTTATGCACTAATTATCTTTCACTGACCATAAAGAAAGCATACAGAAAGCTGTAAACAGGTTTATATGCAGGTTAAATGTAAGATGATTGGAATACATTTTGTTAAGGAGAAGGTGTATGGCTGATAATATTATGAATGATAATGTTACAAGTAATAATGCAAAAGATAATAATGTAGACAATAATGTAATAGAATTTGACAGCAAGGTTACAGAAAAGGATTTGCTTAGATTTAAGTTTTATCATAAGTATCACACAATATCAGGTGCGGCAGAGATACTGCTCGCCCTGATAATGATAGTTCTCTGTATTATATCAATAGGCAGGGTGAACGCTTCATATTCACTTATGGTAGGCGTGTTTGGCGTGTTCTTTCTTGTGTTCCCATCGGTTGATATGAAGCACAGGGCTAAAAGACAGATGGAAAAGGTTGTTACATTTAAGGAACAGGTACATTATAGAATAGACGATAAAGGTATAACTGTAAGTCTTAACGATGTAACAGAAACACTTGGCTGGGACAAGATTTATAAGATTAAATTTGACGGTGCTAATATCGATGTTTATATGACAACAGTCAATGCTAATATTATTCCTGTAAGGGATTTTAATGGCAGGGCAGATGAGTTTATAAGAATGGCACAGCAGTATCTTAAGCCATTCCAGATAAAAGTTGATGTTAAGAAAATGAATAAAGCGGCATAAAAGGGATTGAATATGATAATAGAAACATTTGATTCAAAGCAGACATATGAGCTTGGCTATAAGCTTGGCTGTGAGGCGGAGGCAGGAGATATATACTGCCTTGACGGCGAGCTTGGGGTTGGTAAGACAGTATTTACACAAGGCTTTGCCAAGGGTCTTGGAATAGAAGAACCTATTAATAGTCCGACCTTCACAATAGTACAGGAATATACAGAAGGACGTATTCCTTTGTATCATTTTGATGTATACAGGATAAGTGATGTGTCAGAAATGGACGAAATAGGATATGAGGAATACTTTTACTCAGATGGAGTGTGCCTTGTTGAATGGGGAAAGCTTGTAGATGAGCTGTTTCCAGACAACACAACATATATCTCAATAAGTAAAGATTTATCAAAAGGTTTTGATTACAGAAAGATAGAAGTATCCACTAAAGAAATGGAGGATTAGTATGAAGGTTTTGGCAATTGAAAGTTCTGCTGTAACAGCTTCTGTTGCAATTATGACAGAAGATACACTTATTGCGGAATATACAATTAATTATAAAAAGACACATTCCCAGACATTGCTTCCAATGATAGATGAAATATGCCGTATGACAGAAACTGATGCGGCAGACTGCGATATAATTGCAGTATCCAATGGTCCGGGTTCATTTACTGGTTTAAGAATTGGTGCGGCGACAGGAAAAGGACTTGCGCTTGCACTGGATAAACCAATGGTGGCAGTTCCTACGCTTGAAGCTATGGCATACAATCTTTACGGTGATGACAGGATTATATGTCCTGTTATGGACGCAAGAAGGGGACATCTGTATAGCGGTCTTTACCGTTTTGAGAATGGAAAGCTTATAACTGTTCACGAACAGTGTCTTATATCATACGAAGAACTTGCAGGAATTCTTAATGAAGTAAAGGAACAGGTTGTATTTGTTGGAGATGGAATAGCGGTAGCTAAGGACTATTTTAAGGATAATCTTATCTGTGATTATACATTAAGTCCAGCAAGCTTAAGGACACAGAGAGCTTCATCAGTTGCACTTGCGGCTGTTGATATGGCTAATGAAGGAAAGACAATCAGCTCAGATATGTTAAAGCCGGATTATCTTCGTCCATCACAGGCTGAAAGAGAACACAGCAAGAAGAGGGGATAATTATGGAATATCATATAAGACCAATGGAAGACAGAGATATTTCAACAGTTGAACAGATAGAGAAAAGCATATTTTCCCTGCCCTGGTCAGCTAAATCCTTTGCAGATGCAGCTAATACACCAGAAAATGTATATCTTGTATGTGAATGTACAGGAGAGATTGCAGGTTACTGCGGTATGTGGACTGTGTTAGGAGAGGGGAACATAACCAATGTTGCGGTTCGTCCTTCATACAGAAGAAGGGGCGTTGCAGAAGCGCTTCTTAAGGAGCTTGAAAGACGGGCAAGACTAAAAGATGTAACTATATTCTTTCTTGAAGTAAGACAGAGCAATGAAGCAGCCAAGAAGCTTTATGAGAAATTAGGTTATTCTCCAATCGGCGTAAGAAAGAGATTTTACGAAAAGCCGGTTGAGGATGCCATAGTTATGTCTAAATCATAATATTATTAACAAGAAGAAAGGAGACGATATGTTAGATGTATGTTTATTAGGAACAAGCGGAATGCTTCCTTTGCCGGGAAGATGGCTTACATCTTTGATGACACGCTATAACGGCAGCAGCCTTTTAATAGACTGTGGTGAGGGAACACAGATAGCTATCAAAGAAAAAGGATGGAGCTACAATCCGATAGATGTGATATGTTTTACGCATTACCACGCTGACCATATAAGCGGACTTCCTGGTTTACTGCTTACAATAGGCAATTCTGACAGAAAAGAGCCATTGACACTTGTAGGTCCTAAGGGGCTTAACAGAGTAGTGTCAGCGTTGAGAGTTATTGCGCCGGAGCTTCCATTTGAAATAAAGACGATAGAACTGACAGGACAGCAGGAACATTTATCAATCAAGGGCTATGAGATTGATGCGTTCCGTGTAAATCACGCAGTTACCTGTTATGGATACTCAATTAACATTCCAAGAATAGGCAAATTTAATGCTGATAAGGCGAAAGAACTGGGCATTCCGTGCAGGGCGTGGAATAAGTTACAGCATGGTGAAGAAGTTACTATGGAAGGGGTTACATATACTCCAGATATGGTTATGGGAGCACCAAGAAAGGGCATTAAGCTTACTTACTGTACTGATACAAGACCAGTGCAGTCGATAGTAGATAATGCCGCAGGTTCAGATTTATTCATATGCGAAGGTATGTACGGAGAGAAGGATAAAGAGGCAAAGGCTAGAGAATATAAGCATATGACATTTTATGAGGCGGCAGATATAGCAAGAAAAGCAGAGGTTAAGGAAATGTGGCTTACACACTATAGTCCATCACTTGTCCGTCCGTCAGATTATGTAAAGAATATCAAGTCTATATATTCAAATGTATGTGCGGCTAAAGATGGACAGAGCGTGACACTTACGTTTGAAGATGAGGGGTAGCCTATGAAAAAACATTTAAGATGGATAATTGCAATTATTGTATTAGCGGTTATGGGTGTTGCGTACTATTATTATCTTGCTAATAAACCAGCGGATAAGGATGCGACAGAGTCTGTTGCAGACAGTAATAGTGAACTGTCATATCTTGTATCCAGAAATATTGAAGATACCTATCCGGAGTCAGTAAGAGATGTTGTAAAATTGTATGCAAGAATAACAAAGGCTTACTATGAGCCTGATGTGTCAGATGAGAATATAGAAAAGCTTGGCAGGCAGGCTCGTATATTATTTGATGACGAATTAAAGAATACACAGACAGAAGATGAGTTCTTAGAAGCTTTAAAAGAGGATATAAGCATTTACAGAAACAATGATGCAAAAATAAGCAGTTTTAATATACAGACGGCTAATAATACCAAATACACACAGTTTAACAACAGAGAGTATGCTTCTATTGAGCTTGTATACTATATCCGTGAAGGCAGCCAGTTAAGGACATCTGGCACTAAATTCACGCTTAGAAGGGACAACTCAGGCAAATGGAAGATACTTTACTGGGAATTAGTGGACTCAGTGGATTTAAGCTAGGTTTTAATGAGTTAAGCTTGAAATTAATAAATTAAGCATAATCTTAATAGAATGAGTATAATTTAATAAGTTAAGCTTGAAATTAAGCATAATTTTAATGGATTAAGCTTGAGTTCAAGTATGATTTTAATATATTTAAGTTCAATTTTAATAGTTATAAGCAGAATTTTGTACGGCTCAATTATTGATTAATTAATGATTATAGAAGGTATTTTTGGCAGATAAGAGGTAATTCAATGGAAAACGAGAAAGATGTGCTGATACTGGCAATAGAGAGTTCCTGTGATGAAACTGCGGCGGCAGTAGTAAAGAACGGAAGAACAGTATTATCAAATGTAATAAATACTCAGATAGCAATTCATACAGAATATGGTGGAGTTGTGCCTGAAATAGCATCAAGAAAGCATATAGAGAATATTAATCCGGTCATAAGAGAAGCTCTTAAAGAGGCAGATGTTACATTAGATGACATAACAGCCATAGGAGTAACATATGGTCCGGGACTTGTTGGTGCTTTGCTTGTAGGTGTGGCAGAAGCTAAAGCTATAGCATTTGCAACAGGCAAGCCATTGGTAGGAGTTCATCATATAGAAGGACATATTGCGGCTAATTATATAGAGAATAAAGAACTTAAACCACCATTTGTTGCACTTGTAGTGTCAGGTGGACATACACACCTTGTAAAGGTTGTTGATTATGGCAAATACGAGATAATAGGAAGAACAAGAGATGATGCAGCAGGAGAGGCATTTGACAAGGTTGCAAGAGCAATAGGCCTTGGCTATCCTGGCGGACCAAAGATTGATAAAATAGCTAAAGAGGGCAACCCAGATGCTATAGTATTCCCAAGAGCGCACGTTGATGATGCACCATACGATTTTTCATTCAGTGGAATTAAATCGTCAGTGTTAAATTACATTAATTCAGCAGAGATGAAAGGCGAAACAATTAACAGGGCAGATGTGGCGGCTTCATTCCAGAAGGCTGTTGTAGAAGCACTTGTGACAAGAGCAATTAATCTTGCCAAAGAAACAGGAATGAACCAGCTTGCAGTAGCAGGAGGAGTTGCGTCTAATTCTGCGCTCAGAAAAGCATTATCAGAAGAATGTGAGAAGAACAATATCAAGTTCTATTCACCATCACCAATATTATGTACGGATAACGCAGCTATGATTGGCTGTGCGGCTTATTATGAGTACATGGCAGGTACAAGACACGGATACGACCTTAACGCAGTACCTAACCTTAAATTAGGAGAACGAATATGAATTACGCTATAGTTCTTGCTGGCGGTAAAGGAACGAGAATGAATAGTGATATACCAAAGCAGTTCCTTACAATTGGCGGAAAGCCTCTGATAAGCTACAGCCTTGATGTATTTGAAAAAAGTCCGCTTATAGATGCTGTAATAATTGTTACCTCACAAGACTATACCAGCTATATGAAAGACCTTGTTAAAGAAAATGGCTATAAAAAGATAGCGGGTATAGCCTTAGGCGGCAAAGAACGCTACGACTCTGTGTATTCAGGACTTCAGCTCATACAATCACTGGGTGGCAGTGGAGTTAAGCAGTTATCAGGTGATAAAGTGCAATTATCAGAAGGCAAAGAACAATTATCAGAAGATAAGAAACAATTAGATAATGTCAAAGGATATTGTCAGATGTCAGGCGAGGACTATATATTTATCCACGATGGGGCAAGACCCTGTATAACTGTACAGATAATATCTAATTGTATGCAGGATGTAATAAAATATAAAGCGTGTGTGGCAGCAGTGCCGGTAAAAGACACTATAAAAGTGGCTGATAAAGCTGGAATGTCTGTTAATACACCCGACAGAAGCACACTGTGGCAGATACAGACACCACAGGTGTTTGAAGCTGGCCTTATAAAAGAGGCATACGACAGGTTGTATAATGATACGACAGCCAGCAGCATAACAGATGATGCTATGGTTGTAGAACGCTATATGGATAGAACTGTGAAAATGACAATGGCAGACTATAAGAATATAAAAGTAACAACACCAGAAGATATGGATATAGCAGGGATATTTTTAAAGGCATAGGGCAAATGTACCTATGCCAGCCAACGTGTGGTAGCATTATGTATTGATTATTATGTGTTATATATTAATTATTGCATATTAATTATTGTATACTGATTTATGCATAGCTATTAGAGCTGTGCTGATTACTTTATATTTATATGACTTTTACCTACTATATTGTTCGGATGCTTTGTATTGCTATTGGTTGTTGCATTAGTTTAATTGCATTGTATTGCTTTTAGTTGTTACATTAGTTTAATTGCATTGTATTGCCTTTAGCTGTTGCATTAGTTTAATTGTGTTGCATTGCCTTTAGCTGTTGCATTAGTTTAATTGCATTGCTTTTAACTGTCGCATTGGTTTAATTGCATTGCACTGCTTTTAACTGTCGTTTTGGTTTAATCGTGCTGTGCTGTTTTATCTGCTATATCAGTTCAATTACTCTATATTGTTGCTGCCTATTGTATTGGCTTAATTGATTTATATTGTTTTTAACTGTATATTCGCCTCAATTACTCTGAAAACAGCTTAGAAAATTGAATTGGAAATATGTGGAGAAAAGCCAGTAAAATAGCCGCTTTCAGGGTTTTTGAAACAAAATGGAAAATAAAAAATACAAAAAAGTTTAAAAAAATTAAAAAAATGTGTTGACAAAACATAATACGAATGATAATATAACTAAGTCGTCAGCGAGACGAACAAAACACAGATGAATATGTGGAATATGGAGAGGTACCGAAGTGGTCATAACGGGGCGGTCTTGAAAACCGTTTGTCTTCACGGGCGCATGGGTTCGAATCCCATCCTCTCCGCTGAAAACCATCTATCATAACTTAGATGGTTTTTTTATGCCAAAGCCTGCGGGTAACTGCTAGCGATGGAGCAGATAACATAATTTGATTATGTATTGAAGGTGATTGATACAATATGAGTACATATTAGTACAATACTGACAGTATAGAAACTAAAGTTAAAAAGTTTAAAAAACTTGTTGACAAACATCAAACAAAATGTTATTCTATCATAGCTGTCAGCGAGAAACGCTGATTGCTAACAGATGAGAAACGAAAGTTTCTCAACAATGAACTTTGATAACTGAACAGAAAGACAACCTTGAAAATTCTTTTTAGAATTTCGAGATGAGTACAGAATTCATTAGAATTAAGTATACATCTTTTGTGAACATCATTCAAGTAATTGAATGAATCCTTAAACACAGTATAAGGAAACTATTATTAAGCTAGTTAGTTTATAACTGACAAGGCAAACTTGATGTTTTGAAAAAACATCTGGGGGTTACAAAGTAACTCTTAAGTGTTTTTGCGAAGCAGAACATATTTTATGAGAGTTTGATCCTGGCTCAGGATGAACGCTGGCGGCGTGCTTAACACATGCAAGTCGAACGAAGCATTTAAGACAGATTACTTCGGTTTGAAGTCTTTTATGAC
>JBNMLJ010000026.1:0-48199 GCA_050874785.1 Lachnospira sp. | reverse complement strand
TTGGTGATGTAGTAACTTGTGCCATTAACAAGTGCAATATAGAAAGAGTATAAGCGTCAGGCTCGGAGGGAGAAATCCTTCTGAGCCTTATTTTTTTGCCTTGAGATAGGAAAATGGCTATTTTCCTTACTACATAATTTGAAAGTGATAATAACTTTTTTATATTTCTTCCCGCCCATTTTGCTTTTTCATGTCCAAGGGATAGTGAAGGGAAAAGGATATATTTTCGGTCAATCACTTAAAAAATGCCCAGCGAATAGTGAAGGGTATACGACTTAACGATGAACCTATAAAAGTTATTCCCTTCAAATTCGATGGAGGTGAAACAGCATGAACGATACACAGCGACAGCAGATAAAGGAACTCAGAGGCAAAGGGTATGGATACGGAAGAATCGCACAGGTGCTTTCATTAAGTGAAAATACCATAAAGACATATTGCAGAAGGCACGGACTTGGAGGAGTGGTGGCAAACCCTGCACCCATTGATGGAGAAGTGCATCACTGCCTTTGCTGTGGCAAAGAGGTGGTGCAGCCGGGAGGACGGAAAGAGAAGAAGTTCTGCTCAGATAAATGCAGAAATAAGTGGTGGAACAGCAACCTTGATAAGGTGAATCGTAAAGCCAATTATGAGTTTATATGTCCACATTGTAAAAAGCCGTTTAGCGCATATGGGAATAAGAACAGAAAATATTGCAGTCATGCCTGTTATATCGAGGACAGATTCGGAGGTGGCAGCCATGACTAAAGAGCAGATCCAGAATGAAAAAATGTACCTTGGAACAATGACAACTGCCAAAAACCTCTTAAAACAGGGGATTATTTCTGATGAGGAGTACGAGCAGATTGATACAAATTTTCGGAAGAAATATGACATATCTTTGTCTACATTATTTACCGATATCCGCTTGATAAAGCTTGGAAGTTACGGGAATATAGCACACTGACAAGGAGGTTAATTATGGCGAATATACGCAGAATTGAGCCGGTTCTACCAAGGCTCAAAGCAAGAAAAAGGGTAGCTGCATATGCCAGAGTTTCAATGGAAACAGAACAGCTTCATCATTCACTTTCTGCCCAGGTAAGCCATTACAGTGCGCTGATACAAAGCAACCCGGAATGGGAATATGCAGGTGTTTACGCTGATGAAGGTATCACGGGAACTGCCACCAAACACAGAGATGAGTTTAAAAGACTGATGGCAGACTGCGATGCCGGAAAGATAGATCTTGTGCTTGTAAAGTCAGTCAGTCGATTTGCAAGAGACACGGTTGATACCTTGAAAGCCACAAGACATCTGAAGGATTTAGGTATTGATGTTTATTTTGAAAGAGAGAACATCCATTCCATATCAAAAGAGGGAGAACTTCTTCTTACACTCTTGGCTGCATTTGCACAGGCAGAGAGCCGGAGCATATCTGAAAACATAAAATGGTCAATCAGAAAGAAATTCAAGTTAGGCATTCCAAATGGTAATAAAGCACCTTATGGATATGTATGGAATGGTGACAGCTTCAGCATTATTCCAGAGCAGGGCGAGGTCGTAAGGGAAATCTATGACAGATACCTTGCCGGAGAACCTGCTTACAGTATAGCAAAGGGTCTGGCAGAGAAAGGTGTAAAGGGACAGAGTGGAGTGCCGATGGATGATTCCACCATCAAGAATATACTTTCAAGCCTTTCTTACACAGGCACTATGTTACTTCAGAAGAATTTCTTCACGGAAGGGCATAAACGCAGAAGAAATAAAGGGGAACTTCCAATGTATGCTGTGGAAGAAATGTTCGAGCCTTTGGTATCAGAGGCGGATTTTGAAAAGGCACAGCAGATCATGAAGGACAGAGCCGATGCAATGCCAAACAGGAATCCGAAGTTGACAGCATTTTCAGGAATCGTCAGATGTGCTAATTGCGGGTGTTCTATCAGCAGACGAACATCAAAATATGGAAAGAAGTGGGTCTGCAACACGAAAGAACGAAAAGGCAAGGCAGTATGCGACTTCCGGGATGTTTATGAATCAGAACTGGAAGATGCAGCCACAAAAGCATTAAGCCTTGATGGATTTAATGAGGGAGAGGTTAAGAGCCGGATTGCACTTATCACAATCGATAATGCATATATCACATTCCGAATGAAAAATGGTACAAGCAGGCAGATCCTTAGAAAATACAAAAAGGGCTACAGCGGTTTTTCTACACGGCTGTTTTGTGGATGCTGTGGGGGAATGCTTGAAGCAGATACTTGGAATATGGGACCTGCCGGAAAGAAAACAAAATATAAGGTATGGGTATGCAGAAACTGTTCTGCTCCAAGGGAATTTGATAATACATTCAGAAAAGCCACACAGGAACTTTTTCATGAAGAACAGTGTGACGGATTATTTGCACAGAACATAGAAAAAGCCATCAATTACGATGAAAAAATAGAGTTTTATTACAAGAGAGGCGAGGTGGTAACATGGCAAAAAGAGTAACCACGATACCTGCAACGCTGAACCGATTTGATTCCAGACCATTGCAAAGCGTAAGGAAAAGAAGGGTTGCGGGTTATGCCAGAGTTTCAACCGATTCAGAAGAACAGGCAACAAGTTATGAAGCACAGGTGGATTACTACACAAGATACATTAAATCAAATCCCGACTGGGAGTTTGTAGGAATATATACGGATGATGGTATCACGGCAACTAATACCAGTCATCGTGATGGATTCAAGCAGATGGTTGAGGATGCTCTTGCAGGCAAGATAGACCTTATCATTACAAAGTCCATCAGCCGATTTGCAAGAAATACGGTGGATTCGCTTGTGACGGTGCGTGAACTGAAGGAAAAAGGTATAGAAATTTATTTTGAGAAAGAGAACATCTGGACACTTGATGCCAAGGGAGAACTGTTGATTACCATCATGAGTTCACTCGCACAGGAAGAATCAAGATCCATTTCAGAAAACACCACATGGGGAAAAAGAAAATCATTTGCTGATGGAAAGGCGAGTGTTTCATTTTCCAGATTTCTTGGATATGACAGGGGACCGAATGGCGAGTTTATCATCAATGAAGAGCAGGCAGTCACAGTAAGATATATTTACAAAAGATTTCTTGAAGGACTTTCCACTTATCAGATAGCAAAGGAACTGACCCAAATGGGAGTAAAAACTGCTGCCGGAAAGGATAAGTGGTATACGAGTTCAGTTCTCAGCATTCTGAAGAATGAAAAATACAAAGGTGATGCATTACTGCAGAAGTCTTTTACTAAGGACTTTTTAACACATAAGCGAGTCGATAATAAAGGCGAAGTTCCACAGTATTATGTGGAAGGGCATCATGAAGGCATTGTGACAGCCGACCAGTTCGAGCAGGTTCAGGCAGAACTTTACAGAAGGCAGAATATGGACAGGTACAGCGGAGTTGGATGCTTTTCTTCCATAATAAAGTGTGGAGAATGTGGTTCATGGTACGGAGCCAAGGTCTGGCATTCCAATGACAAGTACAGACGGGTGATTTACAGATGCAATAAGAAGTATGGGAAAGGCTGTAAATGCAAAACACCACATATCACCGAGGATGAAATCAAGGAAATGTTTATCAAGGCAGCAAATGAACTGTTTTCTGAAAAGGATGAAATCATAGAAAACACAAAGACAATGATGGATATGGTCTGTAATACGGATGACCTTGATAAGGAATTAGGTGATAAGGTCGCAGAACTGAATATTATTGCAGAGCAGATGCAGACAGCCATAGCAGAGAACAGCCGGATGGCACTTGACCAGAATGAATATGAGAGAAGATATGCTGACCTTACCGAAAGGTACAATACCATCAAATCAGAATATGACAAGATTTCAGAACAGATCGAAAGCAAAAAGGCTCAGAGAGAATTATTCAAGGGATTCATCCGTGCGTTGGAAAAGCAGGGTGTTTTGGTAGAAGAATTCGATGAGGGTCTTTGGAGCAGTCTGGTGCAGGAAGTAGTGATAAATACCAAGGACGATATACGATTCATCTTTAAGAACGGATTTGAAATAAAAACGAGATAAATTAAATCCTGATTTGACACATACTATAATAGAAGAAAAAATTCAGAAATTTGATTATAAAAGGTTAGATTCGTCAGTAACCATCGGGCTTGACGGGTTTGACCTTTTATATTACGGAAATATGACATAAAATGGATATGCGAATCTGCCGATATAAGGTATAATAGGTGTGTTAAGACTATGAGTAAATAAAGGATTGGACGTGAAAAAATGATTGTATATTATAAACTTGATGAAATGTTAAAAGAACGCAAAATGACATGGAGCGATTTGCGAAAAGCGGGACTTTCTCAAAATATGCCCACACGCTTTTTAAAAAACGAAAATATTAATTCGGACACTCTTAATAAAGTCTGCGAATATTTACAGGTTCAACCAGGTGAGATAATGGAATGGATTCCTGACGAAGAATATAATAAAAAAAATTTAGAAAAAGAGGCTATTGAAGCACAAATTGCTGAACTCCAAGCAAAATTAAAGAACTTAAAATAGGAAGGATTATTATATGGGGTATAATAACAATTATGCAAGAATGCACATGATAAGATACAGTTGCTATGGACAATATGATGATTTGAAATATTATGATAAATTGGCTGAACAAGAGAGACAATGTAAAAAAGAAAATGCTAGGTCCGAAAATAGCAATATTGAAGATAGAAAAAATAAATTCAAAAAGAAATTAGTAGATTTAAATAATAAATATGGCGGTGGTTATGGAGTAGATGAATTGATTGATATACATCATTTTGTATATTCAAATATAGTCATGTCTAATGTAATGATTATTGCTATGAAAAACAAAAAAGATATATATGAAATATTAACAGAATGCGAAAACGCTATGAATAAGGATTATCGCACCAATGCAGTTCCAAAGATCAGTTGGTCATATATGCCGATTATGGATAAATTTATGATTTTTATGTCATTGCTTGCTGAAAAACTAAATTGCAATATATGGGATTTCTTTGTTAATGAACCAACACAAAGAAAAGATTTTGTTTATAGTTTGATTAAACAACTACAAGCGGGGTTATATTTATATCCTGATGATGGAGAAATTAATATGGATCAGAGCGCAGAATTCTATTACAGTAATTTTGACCATACTTATGGTATGTCTTACGTGATACATCAGCCATTGTATTGTGATATGGCATTAACTTTTTCAAAAGAAATTTATGAGGATGAAATTAATTATTCTGTTTCATTTGGGGATATGACAATAAACTCAAATACAAAATTTGATTATATGTGTAAAGGTGATTATCTCTGGGAAGAAGATAGCGGTGAACTAAAAGATTATATTGAAAAAGTTATTAGTCAGCATTCTGAATGGAGAGAATGAATGGCAAAATAGGAGGGAAAACATATGGCATTTTTATTTTTGGTATTTATAGCAATCATTGGAGTGCTGTTTTATGGAGACTCTTCCTTATTAATTGGCATATTAAAATTCGTAGGAGGAGCAATACTTATATTTGGCATAATGGCAATAGTTGCATATTGTCCTTGGTTATTAATTGTTGTGATAGCAGTAGCATTATTTGTAGTATGGGCTTGTTCAAATAATAATTCGCAAGGCAATAATACAAATAACAGCAATAGTTCTTTAAACAATACGAATACACAAGCAGTTCAAAAAAATATTGAAGAAAAGCCTATCAATAACCCTGATCTTACTGGATTTAAAGCAGAACTTCAAGAAAACACTTTGACACCACAACAAGCTTCTGATGAACGGTGGGAAAAAGATAAGAGATGTATTGATTATGATGTGGATAGAGCTTATGAAAATATAAAATCAAATCTTCTTAGACAAGCTAGGAATGGTGATTATTCTGTATCAAATGGTCAAAGAAAAATGACATACACTTATGAATATACGTCTACATATAGTTTTTTTAAGCGCCAAGATATAAAAAATCCAACAGGGGAAATTTTTACAAGAAGCTATAATCCGCATGAAAGAGTTGTATATAGTATTACGGATACACGAAAATATAATTATCTTGTGAGAACATTAAAAGATAAGGCTAAACAAGATGGAATAGACATAGATGTATATTTCGTATTATGTGAACATAATGATAAACGCAGAATCAGCTTGCCATATACGGATAGTGAAAATTTTTGTTATATTCGTTCTGCAAAAATGTACGTTGATTGTTCAATACAATACTGATTGTTGGGTGTTTGGTTTGTTGACTATTTTTGTAATATGATAAAAATGTGGTGGTTAGAAAATGAATGTTAAATTAAGACATATCGAAGAGGCTGACAAAGGCAGCTATATTGAATTGGAAAAAGAGACATGGGTAGAATTTAATCTTCTCGAAGACGAGAATGAGGCAGACAAGGTATGGGCTAATACATTTACAATGAAAACAGAAATTACTTATACAATTTTGGGAAATAATGAAATTTGCGGATTCTGTTCTATAAAACATATAGATCAGGATGAGAAGGAAATTTCAATCGAGATTTTTAAATGCTTTCAACATCAGGGGGTTGGATACCAAACCAGGTAGGAAAACTCATGCAGGATGTAATGCGTAAAGGTAATTTTACCCTTTATGATGTTTATGTTGATGTTGGTTCAGGCTATGGAAACTATGAGCGGAGGAATTTTGAAAGATTAATAAAGGATTGCCATGATGGTAAAGTGAATTATATTCTTACAAAATCTGTAAGCCGTTTTTATCGTGATACGGTTTTTTTATTAAAGAACATCAGAGCGTTAAAGAACATTGGAGTAGAGGTTTTCTTCCAGAATGAAAATATAAGCTCGTTTGATGGAGAAGCAGAATTGCTTTTGGCTATAACAGGTGCAATTGCACAATCAGAATCTGATAATAAAAGTGAAATAATCAAATGGGGAATAATGAGAGCAAAGGAGGATCCAAATTCCAAAATGAATAATAGAGTATTTTATGGCTATGAGCATGATGAAAATGGAAAGCCGATAATTAATTCAGAGCAGGCAAAGGTGGTTCGTAAGATTTATCAATTATATAATGAAGGTTTGAGTGTAATCAAAATTATATCAGAGTTGGAAAAGGAAGAAGTATTAACAGCTCGGGGAAATAAGAAATGGTCAAAAAGAGCCATTGATGTAATTCTTACGGATGAGAGGTATACAGGGGAAAGAAGAACAGGACCCTCTCATCGTGTGAATATTGAAAAACTTCCGTATCCTCCTATTATAAATGCGTCAGAGTATGATGAGGCACAGGCTAATAGAAAAGAACGGAGTAATGTGGTAACTACAGAGGATGGAAAGAAGAGAAAACCTGTGAGATACAAAAGTGTATAGTTAGCCTACTTTTTAAGAAGGGCTGTCCAAATGCTGTTTACCGGGTCATAAGGGTAAGCCGGATATGAGAATATTTAGAAAAACCTTGAATTACGGGCATTTACGAAGGGTGTTCAAATGAACCCCTTTTGAACACCCCTAGGGGATATGGTTAAATTGTATCAAGTTCAGTGTTCCAACGAATCCGTGTAAATGCGGCTATTATCCTGACAGGAACAGGTGTCATTGTTCGGAATATGACATAAGAAGATATATAGGAAGAATAAGCAATCCAATGTGGGACAGGTTCGATATGTGTGTCAAGGTCGATGAGGTATCCTATGAAGCTATGAGGCATAAGGAAAATAAGGATACTGTATACAATTCGGCTGATATGAAAAATGAAGTTGAAACCGCAAGACAAATGCAGAAGGACAGATTTAAAAAGCTTGATATTAATTATAATTCACAGATGGGAGTGAGGGAAATACATAAATACTGCGCATTGAATGAGGAGTGCAATGAGCTTATGGAGAGAATGTATAAGCAACACCATATGAGTGCAAGGGCATATAATAAAGTGCTAAAGACAGCGAGGACAATCGCTGATTTGCAGGGGTGTATTAATATAGAAAAAGAACACCTTACGGAAGCGTTATTTTATAAGAATTGTGAGGTGAAAAGTTGATAAAATATGATGAATTCCTTGAAGAATATTATTGGTATTGGCTTAATAATATTAGAAACATAGGAAGAAGAAAGATTAGCAGGCTGTTAAAAAGATTCAATTCCCCTAAGGAAATATATAACGCTGGCGCAGAACATTTAAAAGAGTGTGGATTGTCTTGCAAAGATGTAGAAAATATAATCAGCTCAGTTAAAGATGAGCAGATATATAGTGATTATAATTCATTAGTAAAAAGCAGTATTAAATTCACACATCCAGGGAAAGCGGACTATCCTGCACAGCTTATGGAGATATATGATTATCCATATGGAATTTATTATAATGGAAAGCTTCCTGACAGTAATAAACCGTCAGTGGCGATAGTAGGTTCAAGGCAGGCAAGCCCATATGGAATGGCGGTAGCGGGCAGGCTGGCATATGAAATGTCTTCATATGGAATACAGATTATAAGCGGTATGGCAGTTGGCATAGATACTGCCGCACATAAAGGAGCACTTGATAATTCGGGGTATACCTGTGCCGTATTAGGCTGTGGCGTTGACATTTGTTATCCAGCCTGTAATATAGAGCTGTTTACCGATATAAAAAAGACTGGTGGTGTAATGTCAGAATATCCAGCAGGAGTAAAACCAGGCTGTGGACAATTTCCAGAAAGAAACAGATTGATAAGCGGACTGTCTGATGCAGTTGTGGTTGTTGAGGCGAGGGCAAAGAGCGGTTCGTTAATAACTGTAGACCAGGCATTAGAACAGAATAAAGATGTATATGTTATACCAGGGAGAGTTGGAGATTCATTAAGTGAAGGCTGTAATGAACTGATAAAATCAGGTGCTTATATAATGACTAAAGCGGAGGATATATTGGAGTGTGACAGGATAAAAAATAAGCTGTCAGGCATTAACGGTATACCGGAATACCCGCAAAAGCTGGAATCTGTATCACAATTTGAACTTGCAACACCTAAAAATATGGTGTATAGTTGTGTGGATTTGTATCCAGCAGGTATTAATGAATTGATTAATAAGACTGGATTATCATTACAGACAGTAAGCAGTGCCTTAATTGAATTGGAATTAGAGGGTAAAATCAAAGAAACTGCGCATAATTGTTATGCAAGAGTGCAGGCTTTGGTTAATACTGGAGAACAGTAGAATAATTATTTCGTTAGGAATTAGGCATTGTAGTAACATATATTAAAGGAGTTAATATTAATGGCAAAGTATCTTGTAATAGTGGAATCACCAGCAAAGGTGAAGACAATTAAAAAGTTTCTGGGTTCTAATTATGAAGTTATGGCATCTCAAGGGCATGTAAGAGATCTTCCGAAAAGCCAGATGGGAATAGATGTGGATAATGATTTTGAACCTAAATATATTACAATCCGTGGTAAAGGCGAGATACTTGCCGCACTTCGTAAGGAAGCCAAGAAGGCTGACAAAGTATATCTTGCAACCGATCCCGATAGAGAAGGAGAAGCTATATCCTGGCATTTGTCTAAGGCTTTAAAGTTAGAAGATAAGGATATATATAGAATAACTTTTAACGAAATTACCAAGACAGCAGTTAAAGCGGCTATAAAAGATGCAAGAAAGATAGATATGAACCTTGTTGATGCACAGCAGGCAAGGAGAGTACTTGACAGAGTTGTTGGTTACAGTATAAGTCCTGTGCTCTGGGCTAAGATAAAGAGAGGTCTTAGCGCTGGACGAGTACAGTCTGTGGCATTGAGAATAATATGCGACAGGGAGAATGAAATAGATGCATTTATTCCAGAAGAATACTGGACAATGGATGCAGTCTTAGATGTAGAGGGAGAGAAGAAGCCTGTAACTGCCAAGTTCTATGGCGATGTCAATGGAAAGATTGATATCAGGAATAAAGAGCAGATGGAAGATATCAAGAAAAAACTTGAAGGCTGTGAGTACAGCGTTGACAGCATAAAGAGAGGGGAGAAGATTAAAAAGTCACCACTTCCATTTACAACAAGTACATTACAGCAGGAAGCCTCAAAGACACTTAACTTTGCTACAGCCAAGACTATGCGTATTGCACAGCAGCTATATGAAGGTGTTGACATTGCCGGCAAGGGAACTATTGGTGTCATAACATACTTAAGAACTGATTCCACAAGAGTTGCAGAGGAAGCACAGGTAGCTTCAAAGGAATATATTGAAGCTAATTATGGCGCAGAGTATCTTATGAAAGATGATACTAAGAAAAAGGATGATAAAAAGATACAAGATGCTCACGAAGCGATAAGACCAACAGATATTACACTTACACCAGTTGTTATTAAAGAGTCATTATCAAGGGATCAGTTCAGACTATACCAGCTTATATGGAAAAGATTTGTTGCGAGCCAGATGGCACAGGCTGTATATGAGACAACTTCTGTTAAAATAGCTGCTGGTGATTACCGTTTTAATATATCAGCCTCAAAGCTTTCATTTGATGGTTTTATGTCTGTATACAAGAGTGATGATGACAAGGAAGAGTCTAATACTTTAGTAAAGGGGATTGATGAGAATTCAAAGCTTTCTTTGGAAGAACTTAAGGAAGCACAGCATTTTACACAGCCACCAGCACATTTTACAGAAGCTTCATTAGTAAAGGCACTTGAGGAGCTTGGCATAGGAAGACCAAGTACTTATGCTCCTACAATATCAACTATAATTGCAAGACATTATATTGCTAAGGAACAGAAAAATCTTTATGTAACAGAACTTGGAAAGGCTGTTAACGACTCAATGATGAAAGCATTTCCACAGATAGTTGATGTCAACTTTACAGCTAATATGGAGTCACTTCTTGATGGTGTTGCTGAGGGAGATGTTAAGTGGAAGGAGCTTATAAAGAATTTCTATCCGGATTTAAAAGAGTCCGTTGATAAGGCAGAAAAGGATCTTGAGAATGTAAAGATAGAAGATGAAGTTACAGATGTAATATGCGACAAGTGTGGGCGTAATATGGTTATAAAATATGGACCACACGGCAAGTTCTTAGGCTGCCCTGGATTTCCAGAGTGCCACAATACCAAGCCATATCTTGAAAAGATTGGTGTTGCCTGCCCAAAATGCGGCAAGGATATAATTCTTAAAAAGACCAAAAAAGGAAGAATGTTCTATGGTTGTGAAGGCTATCCGGAATGTGATTTTATGAGCTGGCAGAGACCTTCAGATAAGAAGTGTCCTAAGTGTGGCGGAATAATGCTTATAAAAGGCAACAAGCTTGTATGTGCCAATGAAGAGTGTGGTTATATATTAGATACCGCCAAAAATGATAACTGATATGTAGCATATATCACATTTAAAAGTGATAATGAACAATTTAGACATATTTTATAGAGAATTGTCAGATAAAATGTGGTAAATTAGTTGAAAATTCAAAAGTTGTGTGATAGTATTTTGTTATACAGATGTTTATCGGTGTAATTTAATATATGGAGGAATAAGAGATGAGTGTACAACTTTTGGATAAGACAAGAAAAATTAACAAGCTTCTGCATAATAATCATTCTGCAAGAGTTGAATTCAATGATATGTGTGCAGTGTTAAGCGGTATACTTGAGTCTAATATTCTTGTTATAAGCAGAAAGGGTAAAGTCCTTGGCACTGGATACTATGAGGGCGTTGAAGTAATCAGTGAGCTTGTATATGACAAGGTAGGAGGCTTTGTTGATGAGATGCTTAACGAGAGATTGTTAAGTGTATTGTCAACCAAGGAGAATGTTAATCTTTCAACATTAGGATTTACAATTGAGAATGTAAAGAAGTTTCAGGCGTTAATTGCTCCTGTGGAGATAGCAGGAGAGAGGCTTGGAACATTATTTATGTATAAGAGTGACAGCTCATATGAAATTGATGATATTATTTTAAGTGAGTATGGCACAACAGTAGTTGGACTTGAGATGATGCGTTCGGTTAATGAAGAAACTGCGGAGGAAAGCAGAAAGAAGAAGATAGTAAGATCTGCTATTGATACACTGTCAACATCTGAACTTGATGCTATTAAGAGCATATTTAAAGAGCTTGATGGCAACGAGGGAACGCTTGTTGCAAGTAAGATTGCTGATAATGTCGGCATAACAAGGTCGGTAATTGTCAACGCTTTAAGAAAGTTTGAGAGCGCAGGTGTTATTGACTGCAAGTCATCAGGAATGAAAGGAACATATATAAAAGTAGTTAATGAATATGTGTTTGAAGAGCTTTCCAAACTTGATGATTAATTATGTATAATATGTGCGTATAGGTAATTGCATATAATATAAAGCAGTTATTAATGAATTGTTTGTACGATTATAGAGGGAGAGAGCTGTTGTCAGCTCTTTCTTTTTTCTTTTAGCAATAAAATATAAGTGTTCTTGTAAAAATACAGCAAAATATTTAAAAAGATTAAAAAAAACTTGTTTTTTTGTCGTAAATTATTATAATGGTAGTTAGTGTAATTATGTTTAATGTCCATAATTGGAAAGGGGTATATATATGAGCTCGGGAATGTTTGGTTATGTAGATGTATTAAAGAGCGCAGCTGATGCGAGCTGGGCAAGAGAGGAAGTATTAACTAATAATATAGCTAATGTTGATACACCTAATTACAAAAGACAGGATGTAGAGTTTACAACTTATTTAAAGTCTGCATTGAGCCGTTCAGGAGGAGATTCAACATCTCTTACTAACAGAGTTAACAACATTAATTATAATGATGTTACTATGAGAACTTATACTGATAATTCTACTTTATCGTACAGATTAGATGGTAATAATGTGGATTTATCAACAGAGAACGTTGAACTTGCGTCAGAACAGCTTAATTATAACGGATTGATTGACAGTATGAATAACGAATTCACACGTTTTAAAACAGTACTTAAGTAATAAGACTGGTTAGTTTACTAAAGAAGTCAATATTTAAAGCGGAAATGGAGGATTATTAATATGTCAATGTTTGCGGCATTTAATATAAGTGCGTCAGGAATGACAGCACAGCAGTTAAGGACGGATGTTATTTCACAGAATATAGCTAATGCTAATACTACAAGAACGAGTGATGGAACAGCGTATGTTAAGAAATCAGTTGTGTTTACAGAAAAGACTGTTACATCAGGTATGGCTGGAAGATCAGCTTATTCATCATCAGGAACAACATTTGCTGATGCGTTAAGAGCAGCTAATGGTGGAGTAGTGGGCAGCGGTGTTAAAGTTACATCAATATACGATGATACTTCTACAGATATGAATATGGTATATGACCCATCTCATCCAGATGCAGATGAGAATGGATACGTTACATATCCTAATGTTAATGTCGTTCAGGAGATGACAGACCTTATAGATGCCTCAAGGTCATATGAGGCTAATATTTCAGCATTTAACTCGAGTAAAGATATGGCATCGAAGGGACTTACTATCGGACAGTCATAATTCAGGGATTGAATTATAGTGTCAGATTAAAGATTAATTAATATAGATTGGATGGAGGAATTGTGATATGGATTTAACAACAGCAGTTAATTCGCTTGGAAGTGATTATGTTAATAAGGTGTCTGACCTTTTGACTAATAAGACCAACGCGGCTTCAAGTACAGCAGATGATTCATCATTTGATTCAGTATTTAATGCTGTTTCGGGATTATTGGATAGTACCAATTCATATATTCAGCAGGCACAGCAGGCAGAAGTTGATTATGCACTTGGTAATATGACTAATACACATGAGTTGGGTGTATATCAGCAGAAAGCTAATATTGCCCTGCAATATACAGTTGCAATAAGAGATAAAGCACTTGAGGCATATAAAGAAATAATGAATATGCAGATATAATTACTTAGGAGTTAATAATGGCAGATAAATTGAAACAGATCCCCCAGAAGTTATTAGATATCTGGAAGAGTTGGTCGGTAAAACAAAGAGTATTAATAATAGGTTCAATCGTTGCTTTTATAGCGGTTGTGAGCATAGTGGCAATTGTGCTTACAAGACCTAAGTATGAGGTACTTGTAACGTGTGAAGATTATACAGAGATGAATTCTGTAACTACACTGCTTACAGACAATAATCACAAATATAAGATTAATAATATGGTAGTAAGTGTTAATTCCAAGGAGCTTACAGCCTGTAAAATGCTTCTTGCAAGCCAGAATATACAGTCAGATGGTTATACATTTGAAGATGCTATGAAGAGAAGCTTTACAACAACTGATTCGGATAGTACCAAGCAGTATGCACATTATCTTGAGACTAAGCTGGAGGGCGATCTTAAGGATATGGACGGAGTTAAGGATGCTTCCGTTACAATTAATATGCCTGAGAAGACTAATTCATTTTATCAGGCAGCTTCAGATGCTACAGTAGCAGTTAAGCTTGTTACAACTAAGGATATTAATGAAGATGCGGCTGAGAGTATGGCTTCACTTCTTGCTATGGCAGTTGGTAATGACTCAACCAAGAGTATTACTATTATAGATAACAAAGGCAACACATTATTTAATGGAGCTGCTGGCAATAATTCTACATCAGGTGTTGGAATGAACAGCAAGTTAAAGTATAAGTCACAGATTGAGGCTACAACAAGCAGTTCACTTCTTAGAAATATTGTTTCAACAGGATTATATGATGATGCTGTTATAACACTTAATTATGAACTTGACTGGAATACAGTTAATACAATAGCAAAAGAATATACAGCACAGGAAGGAAGAGAAGAAGGTTTATACAGCCATTCTTATGAACAGGAGTCTGTAGGCACTAACGGCGCAAGTGGAACACCTGGTACGACAAGCAACAGTGGTACAACTTATGATATTACAGATGGCACATCATCATCGTCTACATATACTGTTAAGGAATATGATTATCTTCCTAACGAGCTTGTAACAACAACTAATACAGACCCAGGTGCTATAGTGAAAGATGGTTCATCTATAGCTGTAACACTTATTAAGAATGTTACATATGAAGAGACACAGGCTAAGAAGCTTGGTTATCTTGATGGAACAGACTGGGATACATTCAAGAGTGAGAATTCTGAACCAGTAACACTTGATGTTGATAATTCGTGGGTAGATATTATATCAAAGGGTACAGGTATTGACCCGGCTAATATATCAGTAGTGGCTTATCAGAAGAATTCATTCCAGGATAAGGCTTCAAGCAATATATTAAGCAAGGCATCATTCTGGGTACAGATTGTACTTGCAGTTGCAATACTTGGAATTCTTGTACTTGTAATTATTAGAAGTGCAAGACCTCTTACGGTGGAAGAAAAAGAACCAGAGCTTTCTGTTGAAGAAATGCTTGCTTCTACAAGAGAGAACCAGCCATCAGTTGATGATATTGACTTACAGGAAAAGTCAGAGACAAGAAAGGCAATCGAGAAGTTCGTGGACGAAAATCCGGAAGCTGTTGCATTGCTGTTACGTAACTGGCTTAACGAAGATTGGAATTAATGATTTGATTTGGGAGTGAGGATAAATGGCACGACAGAACGCTAACGGCGAAAAAACTATGGACGGAGTTGAAAAGGCTGCGATACTTCTTATAGCACTTGGACCTGAGAAATCAGCACAGATTTTTAAGCACCTCAAAGAAGAAGAAATAGAGCAGCTTACACTGGAAATTGCCAATACAAGCAGTGTATCTCCACAGACAAAAGAGCAGGTGCTTAATGAATTCTATGAAGTGTGCCTTGCACAGCAGTATATTGCAGAAGGTGGTATTGGATACGCTAAAGAGCTTCTTGAGAAGTCTTTGGGAGAAGAAAAGGCAAAGGCTGTTATCGGAAAGCTTACAGCAAGTCTTCAGGTACGTCCATTCGAGTTTATCAGGAGAACAGATTCTTCACAGCTGCTCAACTTCATACAGGACGAGCATCCACAGACTATTGCTCTTATATTATCATACCTTCCACCTGCACAGGCATCAGCAGTTATATCATCACTGCCACCTGAAAAGCAGGCAGATGTTGCGAGAAGAATTGCCCAGATGGACAGAACATCACCAGATGTTATCAAACAGGTTGAAAAGGTACTCGAGAAGAAGCTTGCTTCTTTAGTAAATCAGGATTACACAATTGTTGGTGGTGTGGATGCCATTGTTGAAATTCTTAATTCTGTTGATAGAGGAACAGAAAGACATATTATGGAGACTCTCGAAGTCGAAGAGCCAGAGCTTGCTGATGAAATCCGCAAGAAGATGTTCGTATTTGAAGATATCCTTTCACTTGATGACAGAGCAATCCAGAGAGTTCTTAGAGATGTTGATAATGGAGATCTTGCTCTTGCCCTTAAGGGAGCTACAGAAGAAGTCCAGAATGTTATTCTTAATAATCTTTCAAAGCGTCTTGCTGTTATGATAAAGGAAGATATGGAATATATGGGACCTGTTCGTATGAAGGATGTTGAAGAAGCACAGCAGAAGATTGTTAATATTATCAGAAAGCTTGAAGATTCAGCAGAGATTGTTATTGCAAGAGGCGGAGGTGACGAGATAATTGTCTAATCTGTTAAAAAGAGGCACTACAGTAAGCAGTGATGAGAGAGTTATAGATTATAACGACCTTATTAAGAGTAAGTTAAAGCATATTATAGAAATCCAGAATAACAAGGATAATGTTGATGCAGATGGCTTCGTTAATGGACTTAAGGCAGATGTCGTAGAACAGCTGCTTACAGGTTCAGAAGATGGTATGAATGAAGAAGCGGCAACTGATGTGGATTATGAAGCACAGGCTGCTTCAATAATAGAAAATGCTAATAATGAGGCACAGAGTATTAAGGACGAGGCTAATGAAATTCTTGCGCAGGCACATATGGAAGCAGACAGGCTTTTAGAAGAAGCTAAGAAGCAGGGATACCAGCAGGGTGCAGAAGGTGCAAGACAGGAATATGAAGATAAGGCGGCAGAACTTGCAAGAGATTATGAAGCAAAGACTGAACAGATAAGAAATGAATATGAACAGCTTAAGGCGGATATTGAGCCAGAGCTTGTCAATACAATAACTGATGTGTTCAGGAAAGTTACAAAGGTTGTATCTGATGATAACCAGGATATAATAATTGGTCTTATTGAGAGTGTTCTTAAGAATGCAGAGACAAGCAATGATTTTGTTATTAAAGTTTCACCAGAAGATTATAAGTTCTTAACTAATAATCAGGGCAAGATATATTGTGCAGTATCTAAAGAGATTAACCTTGATATTGTTGCAGAGACAACAATGAAGAAGAATGAATGTATAATAGAGACGGATGCAGGTGTATTTGACTGTAGTCTTGATATAGAACTTAACAATCTTATTAAGGATATTAAGTTGTTAAGCTGTATGTAAGTTATAAAGCTATATGAAATGGTAATTATATGGCAGATACTCTGGCATATTGTTATACAGATACAGGGAGGAAGAAGATTTGTCACTACTAAATATAGATAAATATTATTCTTTGACAGAGAAATCTTTCTATAAGAAGCTTGGAAAGGTTACTAAGATTGTAGGTCTTACAATAGAGTCAATAGGGCCAGATGCCAAGCTTAATGATTTATGTAAAATTTACTCGGCTGACAGAAGCCAGGTGTTATTTGCAGAGGTGGTAGGATTTAAGGACTCAAGAGTTCTTCTTATGCCATTTGATGTTGTTGACGGAATTGGACCGGGAAGTATTGTTGAGAATACTGAAAAGCCATTAGAGGTTAAGGTTGGAGATGATATTTTAGGACATACCTTAGATGGACTTGGCAATCCTACAGATGGTGCAGAACTTAATCTTGATAGTGCTTATTCAGTAGAAGCAGCACCACCAGATCCTATGGAAAGAGAGATTATCAGTGAAATTCTTCCGCTTGGAGTTAAGGCAGTTGATGGTCTGCTTACAGTAGGTAAAGGACAGCGAATAGGTATATTTGCTGGTAGTGGTGTAGGTAAGAGTACACTGCTTGGTATGTTTGCAAGAAATACTAAGGCTGATATTAATGTTATTGCACTTATAGGTGAGCGAGGCAGGGAAGTAAGAGAATTTGTTGAGAGGGATTTGGGCCCAGAAGGCATGAAACGAAGTGTTCTTGTAGTTGCTACATCAGATAAACCGGCACTTATAAGAAATAAAGCGGCTAAGACAGCGACAGCTATTGCAGAATATTTCAGGGATCAGGGCAAGGATGTTCTTCTTATGATGGATTCATTGACACGTTTCTCTATGGCACAAAGAGAGATTGGACTTGCATCTGGCGAGCCTCCTGTTACAAGAGGTTATCCGCCAAGTGTGTATAGTGAAATGCCTAAACTCCTTGAGAGAGCAGGTATGTCAGATAAAGGATCAATTACAGGTCTGTATACAGTCCTTGTTGATGGTGATGATTTTAATGAACCTATTACAGATACAGCAAGAAGTATTCTTGACGGACATATAATGCTTTCAAGAAAGTTAGGACATAAGAATCATTATCCTGCTATTGATGTACTTCAAAGTATATCAAGATGTATGAGCCAGATAGTATCCAAGGAGCATAAGAAAGCGGCAGGCAGGTTAAAGACAGTACTTGCTACTTATAATGAAGCAGAAGATCTTATTAATATCGGAGCGTATAAGAGCGGCTCTAACAGGAATATTGATTATGCAATATCTAAGATAGATGCTGTTAACAGATTTCTTATGCAGCAGACGGATGAAAAGTTCTCACTTGATGAAGAATTAAATGCTTTATATGATTTGTTTAGTGATTATGAAGATTTTGAGAATGGAAGCCTGAAGCTTGGTGAACAGCCAAAGGCACCACAGAGAGCGCAGGCAAGGCGGTAAATGCTTGAAATCTTAATATATCTAATGCAAACATATACCAATTATCAATAAGTTGTGATAGAATAATAATAGGTATGAGGACTGATATAATATGGCAAAATTCATATACAGTATGCAGAATGTACTTAACATAAAAGAAAGAATGGAGACACAGGCTAAGACAGAATATGCCCAGATGCTTGGAGCACTCCACGATGAAGAAGTGAAGATGCGTAATATTATGTCAACGCTTAATTCCTATAAGGCACAGGCTTCACAGCTATCTATGGGAAAGCTTGATATAGCTAAGATCAGAAGATGTAATGAGGCGATTAAGATTACAGAGGATATGGCAAAGAATCAGGCAGTAATGGTTAAGCTGGCAGAAAGAAATGTTGAGGCTTCAATGAAGCGTCTTGCAGATGCAGTTAAGGAAAGAAAGGTTCAGGAAAAGTTAAAAGAAAAGGCTTTTGAGCAGTTCTTGCAGGAACTTAATGCACAGGAGATGAAAGAGATTGATGAAGTTGTAAGCTTTAACTATAATGATAGAGAAGAAGACGAATAAATGGAGAACAGATTACTATGGCAAAGAAGAAATCCAAGGAAGAATTAGATATTGACGATAGCTTAGATCTGAATGATGAAGAAGAAAGTTCAGGCGGCAATAAGCTTCTTAACGCATTTATTGTAGTGGTTGTAATTGCTATATGGCTTGTCATATTTGGCTTATTGATAAAGATGAATGTCGGTGGAATAGGAAGTATGTTAAGGCCATTCCTTAAGAATGTTCCAGTTATCAACAGAATTCTTCCAGAGGCAACAGATGAAGAGATAGCTGAGGAGACAGGAAGCAAGTATAAGAATCTTGCTGAGGCAATAGACAGAATTAATGAACTCGAAGCAGAACTTGCACAGTATCAGGATGCAGGAACAGCAGATTCATCAACAATTGCTGATTTACAGGCAGAGATTGCCAGATTAAAGGTATTTGAAGATAACGCACAATATTATCAGGATTTAAAGGATAAGTTCGACAGGGAAGTTGTCTATGCAGATAATGCACCGGATATATCTAACTACAAATCCTGGTATGAGTCTATAGATGCAGATAATGCGGCAGAATTATATAAGCAGGTTATAAAAGACCTTGAGTATTCTCAGAAGATTAAGGACTGGGCAGAGGCATATGCTAAGATGGATGCTGCCAGTGCTGCTGCAATTCTTGAAGAGATGACAGGTGATACTAACCTTGTATCACAGATATTACAGTGTATGACATCTAAGCAGAGAGCGGCTGTTCTTGCAGAGATGGATCCTGTATATGCAGCTAAGATTACAAAGATTACTCATCCATAATATTTTGGTAATCAGACATAATGTCTTATTACATATAATCATTACAGGAAAGGAGGAACATATATGGTTAGTCCAGCAGTAGTTGGAACAGGCAGCACCAATCAGGTGTCTGGAACAACACAGACTAAGGCATCGGCTAAGAAATCAGGTGATTTCAAGTCAGTGATGGCAGCTTCTCTTGCAAATGGAGCTTCTAATGGTAATGTTGGTAAGACTAATATCAAAGATAACCTTATTAATGTACAGAATATTAACACTAATAAGACATCTGCAAAGAAAGATACATCGCCAGATAAGAGCAGTGTGACAGACACAGCTAAGAATACTGATACATCTAATATATCAGATGTCAATTCCAAGGCAGATACTAAAGATATCACAGATGCAGTAAAAGAAGCGTGCGAAGATATTAAGGATGCTATCAAAGAAGAATTTGACGTATCAGATGAAGATATCGAAGCGGCTATGGAATTACTTGGACTTACAACAGTGGATTTGCTTTCAACTGCCAAAGTAGCAGAACTTGTTGAACAGCTTACAGGAACAGATGCACTTACACTCATAACTAATGAGGATATGATGCAGAGCTTTAATAACATTATCAATGTTGTAGATGAAGCTAATGTTAATATAGCAGATATGCTTGGAGTTAAGTCGGAAGAGGTTGGAATTGTTCTTGAACAGAACGATATAGCTCCTGTGGTTAATTCAGAAGAAACAACTAAGCAGAGTGATGTTAAAGAAGCAGATGCTAAGAACACTGATGACACTGTTAACCAGACAGCTGATAATCAGGAAAGTTTAAGTGAAGTTCTTGCTAAGAAGATCACAACAGAAAGTGATGGAAAAGCAAAGAATAATATGTCAGGGTCTAACGAAGCTAAAAGCGGAGTCACATATGCTGATGTAGCGGATAATATGATATCTAATATTACAGATACATTTGCTGACATTATAACAGAGGACAGTTCAATGGTTAATGAAGCCGATATTGTCAATCAGGTTATAGATAGCGTAAAGCTTATGGCATCAAGAAAACTTACAAGTATGGAAGTTATGCTTAATCCAGAACATCTTGGAAGCGTACATGTTACAGTTACAGCCCGCAACGGAATTGTTTCTGCACAGATTGCAGCTCAGAATGAGCAGGTTAAGACAGCTCTTGAGAACCAGATGGTTACATTAAGAGAGCAGTTTGAAAGTCAGGGACTTAAAGTTGATGCTGTAGAGATTACGGTTATGACACACAGCTTTGAAGCAGGCCAGAATTTCGGACAGAGCGAATCTGAAAGAAAGCAGGGCGAAAGTAAGGTGCATAGAAAGCTTAATCTTTCTTCATTTGAAGATGAATTAGAAGAAGATTTAGAGAATACAGCTCCAGCGCCTAAAGCAGAGGGAAGCAGTGTTGAATATCTTGCATAGCATAAAGCTATGTATTGGATTACTATTTTAATCAACTAAAGAAAGGAGAACACATATGGCAGTAGATTCATCTAACGCAGTATCACAAAGCCAGATTATCAGTTCTACATCAAAGACAAGCAATACTAAGCAGTCTAACACACTTAATATGGAGAACTTTTTAAATCTTTTAGTAGCTGAAATGCAGAATCAGGATCCACTTGAACCAACAAGTAATTCAGATTATATGGCTCAGATGGCAACATTCTCACAGGTAGAAGCTACAACAGAGATGAATGAAAGAGTGCTCAGCCAGACAGCATCTAATCTTATTGGCAAGGCTGTTATTGTAAAGACAGATATGAACACATCTGGTTATGCAGGTGGTGTAGTCAACGGCTGGCAGGAGATTGATGGTATAATATACCTTGGCATTAACGGCGGTCTTTACGATATTAACGATATCGACCAGGTAATTGACAAAGATTACTATGAGAAGTGGAATGCAGCTAATAATTCTAATAGTTCATCTGGCAGCAAGACAGACTCAACAGATGGAACTAAAGATAGTACTGATTCAACAGATGGTACAAAGGACAGCACAGATTCTACTGATAAGTCAGAAGCAGCTGAGTCAGAAGAATAGAATTCGTACAGGAAAGGGATTGAATGTACATAATGCTTTAATTTAATTGATGTAAGATGGGAGATGTCTATGAATAATATACTCAATGGCAGCGTTACTTCAATTGAAAGAATGGCAGAGGTTATCAGTAAGAGAAAGAAACAGGATGTTAATGCCACATATGATGGCCCTTCATTTACTGAAATATTAAGTCGTCAGCAGTCAATTGATGAACTTGTCGCAGACAGAGCTTCGAGTGTGACAGGTGGACTTAAGTTCACTAAACACGCCGATGCAAGACTTGAACAGAGAGATATAAGACTCACTGACGAACAGATGATAAGGCTTGAAGAGGGAACGAAGAAGGCATATAACAAAGGAATCAAAGAGTCTTTGGTTCTTGTTGATAATCTTGCGTTCATAGTCAACACTGATAAGAAGACGGTAATAACAGCGATTGACCAGGATTCAAGTGAGGACAACATTTACACTAATATTGATGGCGCAGTAGTTATGTAACAGGACCGGTAAGGATGTTATTCATCTCTGACTGACAGATGAGATGATACGCCTCAATATTTAATAAGGACATTAAATAACGCGGTTACGCAGTATGGAGGAATAATATTATGATGAGAGCATTGTTCTCTGGTGTGTCAGGCTTAAAAGCACATCAGACAAGAATGGATGTTATTGGTAATAACATTGCAAATGTTAATACAGTAGCTTACAAATCACAGTCTATGACATTTAGTGAAGTATTCTACCAGACAACACAGACAGCTACAGGACCTAATGCTGATACAGGCAAGGGCGGTACCAATGCTATGCAGATTGGTCTTGGTTCTTCGGTAGGTTCTATATCAACAGCAATGACAACAGAGGGTGCAACAGAGAGAACAGATAACGCAACAGACCTTGCTATTACAGGCTGTAACGCATTCTTCATTGTAAGCAGCGGTGGTAATACTTATTTTACAAGAGCTGGTAACTTTACAAAGGATGAGTCAGGCGCATTAGTTACACAGTCAGGTGCAAGTGTACTTGGATGGCAGGTTGACAGCGAGACTGGTGAAATATTAAAAGATAAGGTATCACCTCTTTATCTTGAAAGTGATGCTGTTAAATATACATTACCAGAAAGAACAACAGGACTTACACTTGCTGGTAACATTAACTCAACAGAGTCTGATGATGTAACAACAACTCTTAACTTTTATGACAGTCTTGGTAGTTCATATCAGGCAACAGTAGTTCTTCATAAAGAAGGACAGACAGGTAATGATGTTACATACTCAATAACAGCTTCTTCAATAACAAAAGATGGTGAAAAGACAGACCTTACACTTACAACAAGCAACACACTTGTATTTAATTCAGTTACAGGTCTTTCTAATGAAGCTAATGCTGATATTGAATTTACAGTTGAAAGCCAAACAGCTAATGATCCACAGCTTGATAATATCGGTGCTGAAGGAACTCATATATTAACTGTTGATATGTCAGGAATTAAGATGATAGCAGATAAGTCATCAATCAAGCAGACATACGGTATCAAGGATGCAACAACTGGCAATTATGTTGGTGGTGGTAAGGCTGTTGGTACAATGACATCTTACGGTATTGATACAATGGGTAGAATTAATGCAAGCTACAGCAATGGTGATGTTAAGACTATTGGACAGATAGCTGTAACAGAATTCACTAACCCAGGTGGTCTTGAGAAGGTTGGAGAGAACTTATACGCTGCAACACTTAACTCTGGTGAGTTCGATGGAATAGGAAAAGATATATCAGCTACAAAGGGTAAGATCCAGTCGGGAGTATTAGAGATGTCTAATGTGGATCTTGCACAGGAATTCACTACAATGATAACAACTCAGAGAGGTTATCAGGCTAACTCAAGAATTATTACAGTATCAGATACTTTGCTTGAAGAGCTTATTAATCTTAAGAGATAATTAGGTTTATCATAACAAAGCGATTCATATTAATGGAACGCTACAGAAGAATATTCTGCCGCGTTCCATTATTTTGTTGAAAGGATAGAATATTTTCAGAATTTTATTCTATAAGCTATACAGACAAAAGCTATAAAGAAATGTTTCATTATTATTTGTCGGATTAATTAAGAAAAATATGTAGAAAATGGCAGTATTATGTTGCAATAATTTGTCATTGGTGTTTTAATATATATAGTTTAACTATGGGGGTATTGTATATATATAATATAAGTGTGCCTCCTCAATATGAAAGAATGGATGGTGTCTTTGATGGATTTAGCTTCAATTATAGGTATTGTCTTAGGTGCGGTAATGGTCGTATTCGGAATCGTGTTTGGTAATGGTGTATCAGCCCTGAACAGTTTCGTGGATGTTCCTTCGATTATTATTACACTTGGAGGTTCTTTAGCAGGTCTTATTGCGTCGAATACTCTTAAAGATTTCCTTAACAATTTTAAAGGTGTGGGTCTTGCATTTAAAGATCCGAAGTATGACAATGGTTCAACAATTGCCAAGATTATTGAATTATCTAACGTAGCAAGAAAGGAAGGTCTTCTTGCTCTTGAAGAAGTTGCACAGAATCTTGATGATGAATTTATGAAGAAAGGTATCCTTCTTATTGTAGATGGTACTGAACCGGAACTTGTAAGAGGAATACTCGAAACAGAACTTATGAATATGGATGAGCGACACAGAAGTGTAGCAGGGTTCTTTGAGACATGGGCAGCACTTGGTCCTGCCTGGGGTATGATTGGTACTCTTATCGGTCTTGTTAATATGTTAAAGGATCTGGATGATGCATCAGCGATTGGACCAGCGATGGCGACAGCCCTCCTTACAACACTTTATGGTTCATTGATAGCTAACTGGTTCTGTACACCAATTGCTAATAAATTAAAAGAGCAGAATTCTATTGAATATCAGCTCAAAGAGATAGTTATCGAGGGTCTCCTTTCTATTCAGGCAGGTGAGAACCCACGAGTAATTGAAGAAAAGCTTAAGTCATTCCTTGCACCAGCATCAAGAAATGCCTTGTCTACCGAAGAAGGAGGAGGTGAAGCTTAATGGCTAAGAGGAAACCTCAGGACCAGCCAGCCGGATCTCCAGCGTGGATGTCGACTTTCAGTGATTTGATGAATTTGTTATTATGTTTCTTCGTTTTACTGTTCTCGATGTCATCAGTAGATGCAGAAAAGTTTGAAAAGGTTGCCGCTTCGATATCAGCGAGCTTTAGTATATTCTCAGCGGGTGGCTCAGCATTAACTGACGAGGGTATTCTTGTAGGAAGTGGAGCAACACAGCTTAATGACCTTAGTTCATATTATAATAATATGGGTCTTAATACAGATGGTGAATTCACCGAAGAGGTAAAGACAGCTAAGGAACAGATGGATAAAGAAGGACTTAAAGAGTCTGAAAATATGGCAGACGAAATAGAAGCTGCTCTTAAAGCTGCTAATGTTGATAATCAGGTTGAGATAACAGCTACTAATAAATATGTAATGCTTAATATGAATGGTGGTATATTATTTAATTCAGGTGAGGCTGATCTGACATCTGAAGCGGTAAGTCTGTTAGATTCAGTGGCAGGAGCAATATACCAGTATAATGATAACTATATAACAATAGAGGGACATACGGATAGTAATCCGATTAATACTGCTAAGTTCCCGGATAATATGATGCTTTCTGTACACAGGGCTCATAGTGTATATAATTATCTTGTTAATAATAAAGGTTTTGATCCTAAGACTATGACATCATCAGGACGAGGAGAGAATGTTCCAATAGCTGATAATACAACAGCAGAGGGACGAGCCCAGAACCGCAGGGTTGAGATAAAGATATATAACAATCTTAACAGTGATATACAGTAGATTTTCATTAAAGTATTATTGTCATATACAAATCGGCATATATTAAGTACATATCAGGAGGAAAGTTTATGAAGAAAAGTATGTTAAATGTTATAACACTTGCACTTGTTCTTGTGAATCTTGTGCTTACTGTTATACTAACATTTTCACTTGTATCAACTAACAACAAGACTAATAAGCTTGTGACTAAGGTTTCAGAGATTATTGACCTGGATGTTGCTGGAGCTGATAATAGCAGCAAGTCAACATCATCTAATGGTACAAGCATAGAAGATGTATCTTATGTAGATGTAAGCAACAATGGTTCTAATGATATTATGATATCTTACACAGATGGTGGTAAGACACATTATGCAATTGTTAATGTAACTCTTGGACTTAACACTAAGGCTAAAGATTACACAGCTAAGAGCACAACCATTAACAATGGTATGAAAGTAATTGTAAACGCAGTCCAGACAGAGGCTATGAAATATACATATAGTACAATAGCAGCAAGCAAGACAACAATGGAATCTAATCTTTTAGCGACACTTCAAGATACATTCCAGACTGAGTGTATAACATCTGTTATTGTGTCGGTAGTAGTCCAGTAATATAGGGGAATGTGTTTAATGTTAAAGATTAATTATGAATACAAGGAGGTGAGGAAGACATGGGAGAGGTCTTATCGCAAAGCGAGATAGATGATCTTCTGAAAGCGTTAAGCAGCGGTGAACTTGATGTTGATGAGATGAAGAATGGCGAAGAGAAGCAGGTTAAGAACTATGACTTTGCAAGACCATCTAAGTTCTCAAAAGAACATTTAAGAACATTGGAGATTATATTCGAGCATTTTGGAAGACTTCTGGCAACCAATCTTCCAGCCTATTTAAGAAAAGCAGTCAGTGTTGATGTAGTCAATTCGGAAGTAGTAATCTACTCGGAATTCTCAAATGCCTTGTCAAATCCGGTTCTGCTTGGAGTAGTAAGTATGGCTCCATTATCAGGTAATATGGTTATGGAGATGGCTTCTAATCTGGGATTTGCCTTTGTAGACAGACTGTTAGGCGGAGCAGGAGCAGCTCTTGATAAAGAGAGAGAATTCTCAGAGATTGAACTTTCAATAATAGAAAGAATATTCTCAATATGTGTTAATCTCTTAAGAGAGCCTTGGGAAAATGTTATAAAAATAACCCCACGATTGGAAAGAATAGAGACAAATTCTCAGTTCGCACAGATAATATCACCAACTGAAACAATAGCAATTATTACTATTAATTTGAAGATAGGTGATGTTGAAGGTCTTGTTAATGTATGTCTTCCATACACATTATTAGAGCCAGTTATGGATAAGCTTAATACGAAATTCTGGTTTGCTAATATGCAGGAAAAAGACCCTAAGCTTTATGGAGATGTTATTGAATCAGCAATCAGCAGGACTAAAGTACCTGTTAAGACTTTGCTTGGTGAATCCAAGATTAACGTATCTGATTTTATTAACCTTCAGGTGGGGGACATTATTAAAATTGATAAAAAAGTTGATCAGGAACTCGATGTTTATGTTGGTAATATCAAGAAGTTTAAAGCATTACCTGGTTACTTTGAAGATAAATACGCAGTTAGAATAACAGACGTAATTAGAGAGGAGAGTGAGTAAAAGATGGATGGTATGTTATCACAGGATGAAATCAATGCATTATTGAATGGAATGTCTGCTGATGATAGTGCTGACAATGAAACATCGGAGACACCACAGGAAAGTAATGAGTCTGCAAGTGATAATACTCCGAACACCGATAAATCAGAGGCCCTTTCTGATACTGAGAAAGATGCAGTCGGCGAGATATCTAATATAAGTATGGGTACAGCAGCGACAACACTTAGTTCACTGCTTAACCAGAAGGTTAATATAACGACTCCTAGAGTTGAGGTAGCAGATTGGGATAAGCTTTCAAGAAAGTATGACAGACCTTGTGTTATGCTTCAGATTAGATATAAGGAAGGTATAGATGGCAATAACGTACTTATTCTTAAGGAGAGAGATGTTAAGATAATTACTGACCTTATGATGGGAGGTACAGGAAATGTAGATGATGGAGAAGAACTTACAGATTTGCACCTTAGTGCAATCGGTGAGGCTATGAACCAGATGATGGGTTCAGCAGCTACTTCACTTTCATCAATGTTTAACAGAAAGATAGATATAAGCCCTCCAATTGCTAATATTGTTGAAACATACAATGAGATGGATGAAACACTTCCACAGTTTTTAAATGACAATTTTGTAATTGTTGCATTTAAGATGCAGATTGGTGATTTAATTGATAGTGAGATTATGCAGTTATACCCAGTTGATTTTGCTAAGGAACTTTTAACAATGTTCTCAATTGACCAGTCAGCACAGACAGATAGCAGTGCGGCAAGTGCAACGCCAGCACCACAGGAGGCAGCACCACAGCCACAGGCAAGTGCAGCACATCAGCAGGCACAGGCTCCAATGCAGCAACAGGCAGCGCCTCAACAGCAGCCAATGCCAGATATGTCACAGCAGGGTATGATGCAGCAGGGAATGCCAATGCAGGGAATGCCTTACGGATATGGAATGCCTCCAATGCAGGGAATGCCTTATGGATATGGAATGCCAATGCAGCAGGCACCTGCGAAGGATGTTAATGTTTCACCAGCATCATTCCAGCCATTTCAGGCTGATGTTAATCCAATTGTCCAGCAGGAGAACATCGATTTAATTATGGATGTACCTCTTGAAGTAACAGTTGAACTTGGAAGAGTATCTAAGTCAATTAAAGACATTCTTGATTTCGCGCCAGGAACAATTGTTGAACTTAACAAGATTGCAGGGGAAGCAGTTGATGTATTAGTTAATGGTAAATATGTTGCCAAAGGTGAAGTTGTTGTAATTGAAGAGAACTTCGGTGTAAGAATTACAGAAATTATCAAGTAATAATTTATTGTTTTTTAATAAAAAGATGTATCCAAATTTGACTTGATGATGTATAATACTTAAGGATTTTTATTTAGTGAATAATTTATATTTTAGTTAAGATAGGAGATTCATATGGCTAAGAATATTTTAATTTGTGATGATGCAGCATTTATGAGAATGATGATTAAGGACATACTCACAAAGAATGGTTACAATATCGCAGGAGAGGCTGAGAATGGTGCTAAGGCTGTTGAAAAATATACAGAATTAAAGCCGGACCTCGTACTTATGGATATTACAATGCCTGAGATGGACGGAATTGAAGCACTTAAGAAGATTAAAGAGGCAGATCCTAACGCAGCTGTAATTATGTGTTCAGCTATGGGTCAGCAGGCAATGGTAATCGAATCAATTCAGTCAGGAGCTAAGGACTTTATCGTTAAGCCTTTTCAGGCAGATAGAGTATTAGAGGCTGTTCAGAAAGTCGTTGGATAATGACAGTTGCACTTATGAGCAGCAGGCTTGAAGCATTTGCACAGCTTTTTACTCTTCTTATTATATTTATATTTGTATTGGCAGCTACATATTTTGCAACCCGTCTAGTGGGTAATTACCAGAAGAATAAGCTTTCTGGCAGTAATATACAGATATTAGAGACTATGCGTATATCTAATACAAAGTATATTCAGGTTGTTAAGATTGGCGAAAAGTGTTTTGCAATAGCTGTTACTAAAGATAATGTAAGCTTTCTTTGTGAATTAAATGAGGATGAACTTATATATAATTCTTCTAGTGAT
Source organism: Lachnospira sp. (assembly GCA_050874785.1). Lineage (GTDB taxonomy): Bacteria > Bacillota > Clostridia > Lachnospirales > Lachnospiraceae > Lachnospira. The sequence continues at coordinate 18,428 of JBNMLJ010000026.1, read as the reverse complement.
GCAGGTACAATTAATAAGGAGAGTTTTAAGGCTGTTTTGGAGAAATTTAAAAAGGACAAGCCAGAAGGTTAGGCGGGTTATTGTATGTTACATTGGTTAAAAAAGCATAAAAAGGCGTGTATAAGAGGATTTGCGGTAGCCAGTGCAGTATTTGGAGTGCTGTGTGGTGTTACAGCTAAGGTTCTTGCTGCGGAAGGTGATGACAATCTTATAAGCATAGGCATATCGGCAGGTGATGGCAGTGATATGGCAAGCGTTTTACAGATGTTGATTGTATTGACAGTAATATCGTTAGCACCATCAATACTTATTATGCTTACTTCATTTACCAGAATTGTTATTGTATTACATTTTACAAGAGCAGCTATAGGTACACAGACAGTTCCACCTAATCAGATAATTATAGGATTATCATTGTTTTTGACGGTGTTTGTTATGGCACCAACATTTACAGAGATATATGATAATGCCATAACGCCGCTATCTAATAATGAGATGACGGCACAGGAGGCATTTGATGAAGGCATTAAGCCACTGAGAACATTTATGTTAAAGCAGACTTCTACCAAGGATCTGGATACATTCCTTAAAATCGCTGGTTATGAGGAAGGCTCAGTTAAATCAGAAGATGATATAACACTCAGGGTTTTAATTCCATCATTCATAATAAGTGAATTAAGAATTGCATTTATTATTGGTTTCCTTATATATCTTCCATTTATTGTTATTGATATGGTAGTATCTTCAACGCTTATGTCAATGGGTATGATGATGCTCCCGCCAACAACAATATCTACACCATTTAAGATACTTCTGTTTGTTATGGCAGATGGATGGAACTTGATTATTGGTAATTTAATGATGACATTCAAATAATAAAGGTTGGGCTGATATATGGATACTGGTACAGTTATTAATATTGCAAGACAGACAGTATGGATTATAGTAGAGACTGCTGTTCCTGTACTGCTTGTTTCAATGATTGTTGGTCTGGTTATAAGTCTTTTTCAGACACTTACATCTATTCAGGAGCAGACTTTGACATTTGTGCCAAAGCTTATTGCAATTCTTTTAACATTAATGCTTTTAGGGGCATGGATGTTAAATCAGATTACAGGATTTATGGGAAATTTGTGGAATTTTTCACAGTATATTTAATTAAAGGATTAAGATACAATGATTAATTATGAGGTTGCGCTTGGACAATTTGAGCTATTTGTTTTAATATTAATTCGATTAGCTTCATTTGTTTATGCCGCGCCTTTTTTTAATACTGCCAATGTTCCGCGAAAATTTAAAGTCGGTTTTGCAATTGCACTTAGTGTGATTGTGTATACTATTCATCCGGATATGTCGGTGGAATATGATAATATGATTGATTACTGCATAATTGCGCTGCAAGAAGTAATAGTAGGAGTAATACTTGGTGCGGCGAGCTTTTTTTGTGTTCAGATTATACAGTTCTCGGGTAAGATAATTGATATGGATATAGGTATATCTATGGCACAGTTATATGACCCAACAACAAGAATGCAGGTAGGTATTATGGGGAACTTCTATTACTATATGTTAATGCTTTTACTTATAATATCAGGTATGCACAGATTTCTTATAGAAGCTATTGTTGAGACATATAATGTGATACCTATAGGCGGAGTTAAATTCAGCGGTGCGATATATTCAACTGTTATACAGTTTATGACAGATTATTTTGTTATAGGTTTCAGAATAGCACTGCCGGTATTTGCGACAACACTTCTTCTTAACTGCATTCTTGCCATTCTTGCAAGGATAGCACCACAGATGAATATGTTCGTTGTTGGTATGCAGCTTAAGATATTTGTTGGAATATTTGTAATTCTTTTTACAATAGGTATGCTTCCAGCAGTTTCTAATTTCATATTAGAAGAAATTCAAAGTATATTTACAGCATTAGTAAGAGGTATGAGCTGATATGGAGAATGAACTTATATTAAGCCTGAACCTTCAGTTCTTTGCTAAAGATGGTCCCGGAGGGGAAAAGACAGAGCCAGCGACAAGCAAGAAGCTTAATGATGTAAGAAAAGAAGGACAGGTAGCTAAAAGCAAAGAGATAATAACAGCCATTTCTTTAATGTCGCTGTTTATTATGTTAAAGATTTATGTTGGAAAGCTTGGCACCGGACTTATAGATGTATTTAAGAATATATATGGTGCTATAGCAGTAATAGGTAATGACAGCAGTGATGGCTTATCAACAGGCTGGGCAGTGGCTACACTAAGACAGCTTGCAACAGAAGTTATTACACTTGCAATTCCAATACTTCTTGTGGCTGTTATAATAGCAATACTGGGCAATGTATTGCAACAGAAGTGGATGGTAACAGCAAAGCCTATGCAGCCCAAATTAAGCAAGATTAGTCCGTTGAGCGGTTTCAAGAGAATGTTCTCTGTAAGACAGTTATTAGAGCTGCTAAAATCAATAGCAATGATTGCAATTATAATTGCTGTTGTATATTCAACGATAAAAGATAAAATGAATGTGCTTCTTACATTCTATGATGTCAGTCTTAATACAGCACTTTCAACAGTAGGAGATATAATTATTGGACTTGGCATTAAGATAAGTGCGATATTCCTGATTGTCGGATTTGCAGATCTGGTGTACCAGAGGCACAAGTTTAAGAATGATAATATGATGACTAAACAGGAAGTTAAAGATGAATATAAGAATTCCGAAGGTGATCCACAGGTTAAGGGACAAATCAGAAAGCGTATGCAGGAAGTATCAAGAAGAAGAATGATGCAGCAGCTTCCAGAGGCAGATGTAGTTATTACTAACCCAACACATTTTGCGGTTGCCCTGAAATACGAACCTAATGAGGGCAGAGCACCAGTAGTAATTGCCAAGGGCGCTGATTATCTTGCATTTCAGATAAAAGATAAAGCTAAGGAATATAATATTGCTATTGTGGAGAATAAACCACTGGCGAGAATTCTATATCATAATATAGATGTAGGTATGGAGATACCACCAGAATTATATCAGGCAGTTGCAGAAATTCTTGCCGCAGTTATGAAAACAAATAATAGATTATAATATAAATATGTGTTATTATTAATATTACAGTATTGTGATATTAAGATATGAAAAGATATGGGAAGGAGAAATAAAGTGAAGCTAAAGAGAAATGACTTATTCATTGGAATATATATTCTTTCAGCAGTATTATTCTTTATTATTTCAATTCCTTCATGGTTACTTGATATTTTGCTTGCATTTAATATAATGGTGGCTTTAGTTATATTATTTAATTCATTGTTTGCTAAAGAAGTATTGGATATGGCATCATTCCCAACAATGCTCTTATTTACAACAATTTTTAGAATTTCTCTTAACGTATCATCAACTAAGATGATTTTAAGAGATGGTTATGCAGGTCACGTAGTTTCTGTGTTTGGACAATTTGTAGGTGGTGGTAATCTTGTAATTGGTACCATCATATTTATAGTATTGATTATTGTACAGTTTATAGTTATCAATAAAGGTTCTGAGCGTGTATCAGAAGTAACAGCAAGATTTACTCTTGATGCGATGGCTGGTAAGCAGATGGCTATTGATTCAGATCTTAATACAGGTGCAATTACTGATAAGGAGGCAGCAGAGAGAAGAAAGAAGTTACAGCAGGAAAACAGCTTCTTTGGTTCGATGGATGGTGCTACCAAGTATGTTAAGGGAGATGCGACAGCAGGTCTTATTATCACAGCAATCAACCTTGTTGGTGGTATTGCGATGGGTATGCTCTATAATGGAATGTCCATTAATGATGCACTTTCTACATATTCAATTCTTACAATTGGTGATGGCCTTTGTTCGCAGATACCTTCACTTCTTATATCTTTGTCAACAGGTATATTAGTTACTAAGGCATCAAGCGAAGGTGAACTTGGTGATGAGATGGTTGGACAGCTGTTCTCTATGGACAGGGTTCTTATTATGGTAGGTGCGGCACTTATATTATTAGGTGTTGGAACACCACTTCCAATTTACATATTCGTGCCACTTGGTGTAGCACTTATAATCTATGGAAGAAAGTTAAAGGATAAGACGGGCGAGGCAACTATCGAGGAGATGGCTGAGGCAGAAGAAACTGAGGCTCAGGAAATCAGAAAGCCGGAAAATGTTGTTTCTCTTCTTAATGTAGACCCAATCGAATTAGAGTTTGGTTATGGTATCATACCTTTGGCTGATGTTAATCAGGGTGGTGATCTTCTTGACCGAGTTGTAATGATAAGGCGTCAGATAGCTCTTGAACTTGGTGCGGTAGTGCCAATTATCAGATTAAGAGATAATATACAGCTTAATCCTAATCAGTATGTAATTAAGATTAAAGGCATACAGGTAAGTGAGGGCGAGATACTTTTTGATCATTATATGGCAATGAATCCAGGCTATGTAGAAGAAGAGATAACAGGTATTCCAACATTTGAACCATCTTTCCATCTTCCAGCTATATGGATTACAGAAAGCCAGAGAGAAAGAGCAGAGTCAATGGGATATACTGTTGTCGATCCGCCATCAATAATAGCAACACACCTTACTGAGGTAATAAGACAGCATATTGCAGAACTTCTTACAAGACAGGATGTTCAAAATCTTATTAACAATATTAAAGATAATAACCAGGCACTTATTGATGAACTTGTACCTAAGCTTATCGGCATTGGTGAGATACAGAAGGTATTACAAAACCTTTTATCAGAAGGCATATCAATCAGGGATCTTGTAACTATATTTGAAACACTTGCCGACCATGCGGCAGTTACAAGAGATACAGATATATTAACTGAATATGTAAGACAGAGTCTTAAGCGTGCTATTTCAGGCAAATATTTTCCACCTAATGAGGTTACGAATGTTATCACTCTTGACCCTAAGGTTGAACAGGAGATTATGGCGGCTGTTAAGAATACAGAACAGGGAGCTTATCTGTCACTTGACCCAGCCCGTACTAAAGCTATTATGGATTCTTTAGGTGAAGAATTAAAGAAGCTTGAAGATATGGGAAAGAATCCGATTGTTATAACTTCGCCTATAGTCAGATTGTATTTTAAGAAGTTAGCATCTGATTACTATAAAGATATAATTGTGATTTCATATAATGAAGTGGAATCAAATGTTGAATTACAGTCAGTTGGGATGGTGACAGCATAATGATAGTTAAGAAATTTCAAGCGCCTACAGAAAGAGAGGCAATAATAAAAGCTCAGGAAGAATTAGGAAGCACAGCGGTTGTGCTTAATGTTAAGACAATCAAACAGAGAGGTTTTGCAAAGCTTTTTAAGAAAGATGCTGTAGAAGTCACAGCAGCTCTTGAGGAAAAAGATTTTGTTGATGGAATTAACAAGTCAAGACCATCATTTGATAATACAATGAATAAAGAACAAATGATTAATAGAAGCATGGTTTCAACAGGAAGCCTTCCATCTATTAATCTTGTGGCTGATGATTCAGTTAATCTGTCGTCACCATCTGCGGCTTCAGCAATAGAGCAGAAGCTTGATTCACTGCACGACCTTTTACAGAGCCAGAGCTTTAATAAGCAGGCAGATGTGCAGAAAACTGTGTCTAATCCTTATTCAGGGGTGACAGGCAGTGTAAGAAACCTGTATAATGAAGATACAGATATTAAACCTGTGGCAGCTGATAATAATATTGAAAGACAGCAGGTTAAGCAGAGAGAAAATGCTAACTACAAATCATTACAGTTAATCTACAAGAAGCTTATTGATAATGAAGTTGACAGCAGATATGCAGATGAAATTATCGGTGAGATTGAGAACTCACTAAAGAAAGAGTCCAATATAGACAGTATTCTTTCTGCTGTATACCAGAAGATTATATTAAAGCTTGGAAAGCCTAAGGCTATTACATTATCCGATAAGGCAAAAGTTGTGTTTTTCATTGGCCCTACAGGAGTAGGAAAGACTACTACAATTGCCAAGATAGCTTCAAGCTTTAAGTTAGAGCATGAGGCAAAGGTTGCATTTATTACAGCAGATACATACAGAATAGCGGCTGTAGAGCAGCTTAACACTTATGCTTCTATTATTGATTGTCCTGTAAGCGTTGTATATTCTGTTGAGGATATGGATAAGAGTCTTACGGATTATAAGGATTATGATCTGATCCTGATTGACACAGCAGGACGTTCGCATAAGGCAGATGACCAGATGGATGAATTGAAGTCATTTATAGAGCAGGTTGTCCAAAGAAAAGATGAGTTTGATTTTGAAAGCTATCTTACATTAAGTGTTACAACTAAATATAAAGATCTTAAGAGTATAGCGGACAAATATGATGATATAGACTGGTCAATTATTTTTACTAAATTAGATGAAACTTGTTCACTTGGCAACATTCTTAATATGAGAATGCTGACAGACAGACCACTGGCTTATACAACATCAGGGCAGAATGTTCCTAATGATATTGAAGTAATCAATGAACAGTGGATTGCCAAACAGCTTTTAGGAGGCGGCGAATGATGATGGATCAGGCAGAAAATCTGCGTAATATAATTAGACAACAAAATCAGAACAGCATTACCAATGCCAGAGTTATCGCTGTAACAAGCGGCAAGGGCGGTGTTGGCAAGTCTAATCTTTCGGTTAACCTTGCACTTGAATTTACAAGAATGGGTAAGAAAGTGATAATACTTGATGCAGATTTTGGTCTGGCTAATGTAGAAGTTATGTTCGGTGTAATACCAGAATATAATTTGAGCGACCTTATGTTTAAGGGCAAGGAGATTAAAGATATTATAACAGAAGGACCAGAGGGAGTTGGATTTATCTCTGGAGGTTCTGGAATAGCTAATCTTGTTAATCTTGACCAGGAACAGATTAAAAGACTGGTTAATAAGCTGTCAGACCTTGAGGCACTGGCAGATATAATAATAATAGATACAGGAGCAGGAATAGCACCAAGTGTTATGGAATTCCTGTTATCAAGTCCAGAGACAATCATAGTTACTACACCTGAACCGACATCGGTAACTGATTCATATGCGCTTCTTAAAGCACTCAGTATGAATGAGAATTACAAGAGTGAAGAGTGTACAATAAGAATGGTAGCTAACAGAGTTGACTCAGAGAGTGAAGGAAAGAATCTTTATGACAAGCTTAATGCAGTTGTATCACAGTTCTTAGGAATTAATATGGAATATCTTGGAAGTGTTCCACAGGATTCAACTGTAAGAAAGGCGGTTATGAAGCAGAAGCCCGTTACAATAGTATATCCTAATTCTTCCGCAGCCAGGCATTTCAGGTATATAGCGGAGGAACTGTTAGGGAACGAAGGGGATGCTCCAATGCATAAAAGGGGAATTAGAAGTTATTTTAAAAATGTATTTGCACGCAGGATGTAATTACCTTGTAAAGTAATAATCTATGTGTATGGAGGTATCAGTAATGTTCAAACCACTTGTAATAGGAAGCAGAATGGAATTAGTGCCAAAGAAGTCACTAAGAAATAACGAAGAAAGAATAGTATACGCAAGCCAGATATTAGATTTTAATGATGACAGCATTGTGTGTGCTATGCCAATATATGAAGGACATATTGTACCACTTGAGGCAGGAAGAAGATTTGATGCATATTTCTATGTAGGGACTAAGATATTCAGAGCTGACTGCACTGCAATTGACAGAGGCAAGGATAACAATATCCATACAGTTACGATACAGTTAGATTCAGAACTGCTTAAGTTCCAGAGAAGAGAGTATTTCAGACTAAGCTGTGTTCTTCCAGTAAGTGTGAAAAAGGTTACAACAACGAATGTAAAAGCGGATGAAGAAGCTGATTTAACTACAAAGCTGACAGGAAAGAATGTAGACAAAGAACAGGAAGATATAGATAACTGCAAGATTGTTGATATAAGCGGTGGTGGAATAAGATTTCAGTCTAAGAAAAAATATCAGAAAGATGACTATATGATGTTAGATTTTGACTTAGATATCGATGGCACAGTATCGCATAAAAGCATTATTGGCAAAGTTGTAGAATCAAGAGCTAATGACAACGATGGAACAATATTCGCTAATAGACTTCAATTTGTCGATATTGACAGACTCGACAGAGAGGAGATTATTAAATATATATTTGAACAGCAAAGAAATATCTTAAAAAAGGAGTTGAGTAGTAATGGCTAAAAAAATATTGGTTATAGATGACTCTGCACTCATGAGAAGAGTAATATCTGATATAATCAACGAAAGCAATGAATACGAAGTTGCGGCTATTGCCAAGGATGGACTTGAGGGATTAGATATGATTGTTTCTAATCCGTATGAATACAGTGCAGTCATTCTTGATATCAATATGCCAAAGCTTAATGGATTGGAACTCCTGCAAAGATTACAGAAGAGTCATATTGAACAGACAGTAATTGTAGTAAGTACAGTTGCCAAGGAAGGTGCTAAAGAGACAATTCAGGCTCTTGAATATGGAGCATTTGATTTCGTCACTAAGCCTGAGAATTATCTTGAAACTAAGAGCGTTGATTTTAAGAACAGAATATTTGAGATGCTCAATGTTGCAACTAATTCCAAAGCATCTATAAGACGTACATCAATGTCAAAGACAGCAGCTCCGCTAAAGAAAGACTTAAAGAGCAGCAGACATTTAGCATCAGCTACAGTCCGTACGGAAAGAACAAGAGGCACCACTGCTGTACCTGCACCGTTAAGAACAGTTGTACAGGCACCAGCCAAGAAGGTTGATGGCAGTATGTTTACAAGTGTTAAGACAGGAAAAAAGAAAATTGTCGCACTTGCTTGTTCAACAGGAGGACCTAAATCATTGCAGCAGGTTATACCTATGCTTCCAGCAAAGCTTGATGCAGGGGTAGTTCTTGTTCAGCATATGCCAGCAGGCTTTACGGCATCGCTCGCAGCAAGACTTAACGAGATGAGTGATATCAATGTTAAGGAAGCAGCAGATGGTGATGTGATAAAGAAAGGCTGGGTATATATAGCACCAGGTGGTAATCACATAAGAATTGAGAAGAAAGGAACTGACTCAGTTATAAAGCTAAGCACAGAACCACCAATAGAAGGCTTAAGACCTTGTGCTAATGTGATGTATGAATCACTTACATCAAGTAATTATGATGAGATTACATGTGTAGTCCTTACAGGTATGGGAGCAGATGGTACTAATGGTATTAAAGCTCTTAATAAAAACCATAAGAACATATATGTTATAGCTCAGGATGAAGAGACCAGTGTAGTATATGGAATGCCAAAGGCAATAGCTGGCACGGGACTGGTCAATGAAGTAATTCCATTAAACCGTGTAGCTGAAGCAATTACAAAAAACGTGGGGGTGTCTTAAAATGGATGTTAGCCAGTATTTAGAGATTTTTATTGATGAATCAAATGAACATTTACAGTCTCTTAGTGATCAGTTATTAATTCTTGAGAAAGAACCAGAGAATAGTGATACTATTAATGAAATATTCAGAGCAGCACATTCTTTAAAAGGTATGGCTGGTACTATGGGATACAAGAGAATGCAGAATCTTACACACGATATGGAAAATGTATTCTCAGAAGTACGTAATGGTAATATTAAAGTTACATCAGAGATGTGTGATGTGTTATTCAAGTGCCTTGATGCACTTGAGAATTATGTTTCCAATATCCAGAATACACAGGATGAAGGAACAGATGATAATGAGCCTATAATTAAAGCACTTAACTCATTTATCGGTGGTAATGAAGAAGAAAAGAAAGAAGCTCCAGCAAACCAGCCAGCAGAAGAAGCAGCACAGGGAACAACATCTGAGCTTGTTTTTGCAGACTTTGAGATGAATGCAGTTAATGAAGCATTAAAAAAGGACCTTGGAGTATACGAGATAGTAGTAACAGTTGATGAGAATTGTATCCTTAAGGCAGCAAGAGCATTTCTTGTATTTAAGAACCTTGAAGGACACTGCGATGTTATTAAATCAGAACCATCAACACAGGATATAGAAGATGAGAAGTTCGAAAAGGATTTCACAATAGTCGTAGTATCACATGAAAGCCTTGATGAAATAGTATCTATTATTAAGAGTGTATCTGAGATTAAGACAGCAGAAGGAAAGGCAATAACAGTGCCATTCCCAGAAGTTAATGCTGCACCAGCAGAAGAAAAGAAAGAAGAAGTTAAGGAACAGCCAGCTGTTACGGAGCCAGCTAAGAAGAAGGAAGAAGCTAAGAAGCCGGCAGCTGTGTCAGCAGCGAAGAAGGCAGCAACAGCTAACAACAAGGCTGTAAGCCATACAGTAAGAGTTGATATAGATAAGCTTGATGTTCTTATGAACCTTGTAAGCGAACTTATCATTGCTAAGAATGGTCTTGTATCAGCAAGTATTTCTTCAGACGAAACAACAACAACTAATAACCAGAAATTTACAGAACAGATTGAATACCTTGAAAGAGTAACAACTAACCTTCATGAATCAGTTATGAAGGTACGAATGATGCCTATCGAAGGTGTAATCAGTAAATTCCCTCGTATGATTAGAGACCTTAATAAGAAGCTTAATAAGAAAATGGAACTTTATATCACTGGTGAAGAGACAGAGCTTGATAGAACTGTACTTGATGAAATCGGCGACCCTATTATGCACCTTTTAAGAAACTCTGCTGACCATGGTCTTGAAAGTGCTGAGGTAAGAGCAGAAAGAGGTAAACCGGAAGTCGGTTCTATATACCTTAATGCTTTCCAGGAAGGTAATAATGTTGTTATCGAAGTATCTGATGATGGTAATGGTATTGATGTAGAGAGAGTTAAGGCAAAGGCTGTTGAGAAGGGTACAGTTACTCAGGAACAGGCTGATGTTATGACAGAGAAAGAAGCAATTGATCTCTTATTCAGACCAAGCTTCTCAACATCAGAGAAAATTACAGATGTATCAGGCCGAGGCGTTGGTCTTGATGTTGTTAAGTCTAAGATTGAAGCGCTTGGTGGTGATGTAGAAGTTAAGACAAAGTATGGCGAAGGAAGTACATTCAGTATCAGACTTCCACTTACACTTGCTATTATTCAGGCGCTTATGGTTAAGCTTGGAGATGAGAAGTACGCTATCTCACTTGGTGCTATTGAAACAATCGAAGATGTTCCAGTAACTGATATCAAGTATATACATGCTAAAGAAGTAATCAATTTAAGAGGAAGCGTAATACCTCTTATAAGATTAAGAGATATTCTTGATGTTCCAGGTGAACAGGAAGAGACAGATACAATTACAGTTGTAATTGTAAGAAAGGGTGACAAGCTCGCAGGTCTTGTTGTTGATAGTCTTATTGGTCAGATGGAAATCGTAATTAAGTCACTTGGCAAGTATATTAATATTAATAGAATGATAAGTGGAGCAACTATCCTTGGTGATGGTTCAGTAGCTTTAATTATCGATGCGAACACATTAGTATAGGAGGTGGCATTAGTTATGGAGAATGTTAATGCAATAGAAGAAAAGAAAGAAGAAGTATCAACAACTGTACAGTATATAGTAGTTAAGATTGGTAATGAGCAGTATGGTATCAATATCAAATATATTGATAACATTGTAAGAAAACAGGATATTACAAGAGTACCTAAGACTCAGCATTATTATAAGGGAGTAATCAACTTAAGAGGTGAGATTATCCCAGTAATGAGCGTAAGATTAAAGCTTGGCTTAGAGGATGATGTATACACAGACAAGACAAGATACATAATTGTCAAGGTTGAAGGTGCTACAATTGGTATTATCGTTGATGAGGTCAGAGAAGTTGTAACACTTAATAGTGATGACACAGAGAGTGTTAACCGTTCAGCAGGTGATGAAGTTACTAATAATTATATAAGTGCAATCGGAAAGCATGACGGAGAACTTATTTCATTGTTAGACATAGTCAGCCTTATTGTAGAGAACAAATAAAATATAAATGTTAGGAATTGAGGTTTAATATGTCAGACGTAGATTTAGAACAGCTTAATGATATGCAGTTAGATGTATTAAAGGAAATCGGTAACATAGGTGCAGGCAATGCTACAACAGCATTGTCTACAATGCTTAACGTAAAGATGGATATGTCTGTACCTAATGTTGCTTTAATACAGTTCAAGGATATATCAACAATTATAGGAAGTGAAGATCAGACTGTCGTTGGAATTCTTTTAGGATTAGAGGGTGATATCGATGGTATGATGTTATTCATATTTGATACTAAGTCAGCACATCACCTCGTTAACAGCCTTATGTTACAGAATGATGATGTTGTTGATGAAAGTGCGGATTTTACTGATATGGAAATGTCAGCATTGAATGAAATTGGTAATATAGCATCAGGTTCATATCTTACTGCTATATCATCACTTACAAAGCTTAATATTATAGCAACTGTTCCACAGATGACTATAGATATGATTGGTGCACTTTTAAGTGTTCCTGCATCAGAATTTGGTAAGTATGGTGATAAATTGTTATTAATTCAGACACAGTTTGGCGAATTAGATTTTGTTAAAGGATATTTTCTTCTTATTCCAGAACTTGAATCGTATGATAAGATTCTTCGTTCGTTAGGAGTTATTAGCTGATAATATTCTTGGGATGAGAGTAGCATTATGAATTTAGATGAGATGATAAAAGTGGGTATGGCAGATTTAAAAGTAGGCAAGTCACCAGATGTTTTAACAACGCTGGGACTTGGCTCTTGTGTAGGAGTTGCTATATATGATCCAGTTACGAAGATTAGTGGACTTCTGCATTGTATGCTGCCAGACAGTACACAGTTTAGAAATAATTCTAATAAAGCAAAATATGCAGACAGTGGAATAGATGAGCTTGTAGCACAAATGTTAAAGTTAGGAGCAAGCAAAGTAAGGCTTGTTGCTAAGATAGCTGGCGGCGCTCAGATGTTTGCAATGAATACCAACAACGACACATTAAGAGTGGGTGAACGTAATGTGGCGGCTGTTAAGATGAAGTTATCTGAATTAAATATACGTTTATTATCAGAAGATTGCGGTTTAAATTATGGACGTACGGTTGAATTTTATTCAGAGACGGGAGAATATGTAATAAAATCAGTTGGTAAGCCAAGAAAGGTTATATAAGCTTATGAAAAGATTTAGAAATGTTTCTGCTATAGTAACATTGCTTGCTGGATTTATTACTGCTGTTGTTATGATAATCAACAGATATAGTCTTGTTCCATTCTTGTGGATTCTTATAGGTGTGATGGTGTGTTTTTATGCTGTGAGCAGAATTATATGCTTTATAGTAGACAGAAAGATTACCAAAGCAGAAGAACAGGAAGAAGCTGAAAGACTAGAGAAAGAAAAAGAGAGGCTTGAGGCCGAAGAAAAAGAGGCCACGGAAGGCAAAAATGATGAATCTGACTCTGTGAATGGTAATCAGAGAGCTAACAGATAATATACATTATTATTAAGTACGGGGGCATTCTTTGTATGGATGAAGCGGGAAGAAACAGGCTATGGGAAAAGTATATGGCAAGTCACGACAGTGAAATCCGTGAACAGCTCATAGTTGAATATGCGCAGCTAGTCAAGCTTGTTGCAGGCAGAATGAATATGTATCTTGGCTATAATGTTGAATATGACGACCTTGTAGGATATGGTGTATTTGGTCTGATTGATGCAATAGACAAGTTCGATAGCGGTAAGAATGTCAAGTTTGAGACATATGCCAGTTTAAGAATAAGAGGCGCGATTCTTGACCAGATTCGTAAAATGGATTGGATTCCAAGGTCCTTAAGGCAGAAACAAAAGAAAATAGATGCTGCTATGGCTAAGATTGAAGCAGACAGCGGTAAGGTAGCAACAGATGAAGAACTTGCATTGGAATTAGGAATTTCAATGGATGAATTAAGCGATTGGCAAGGTCAGATGAAATCTTCTAATCTTATATCGTTAGATGAATATACAGAAGCTGGAAGTGAGGTCAAGATGGAGAGTGTGGGCAACTCGCATTTTGAAGAACCAGAAGATGTAGTAGAGAAAGAAGAACTTAAGAAGAAGCTTGTACAGGCAATAGACCTTCTTACAGAGAAGGAAAGAAGTGTTATTGTGTTATACTATTATGAGGATATGACTCTGAAAGAGATAAGTATGACGCTTGATGTTTCTGAATCAAGAGTATCGCAGCTTCATACCAAGGCTCTCAGCAAAATGAAAAAAATAATGGGTGATTATATGTTTCCAGTATAAGCTATAATGCAGGAAATGTGGCGGCGAAGAGCAGAAAGTGAGTCATATATGATTAAAGAATGTATGTCAGGGTATTTTCAATTTTCATCAAAAGAAGATGGATTATATATTACAGTATATCCACCTAAGTCTGGTCATGGAGCGGCCAGTATTGATGATGTAATGTTTTATGTTGATAAGAAGAATATCGACTGTGACAGTGTAAAGCTTATGGAAGCTATTAAGGCGGGTTCGGCGGCAGAGACAACTGTTAAGGTGTCAGAAGAAAGCCAGCTGGAATATAGTGAATTTGCCGATTATAGAATAAGCAGTGATTGTATGAGGGTGGAAGCGTGTTTCTATCCTCCTTTTGTGAATGGTGGAATGTTGGATAAAGATGAGATTATAAGGGATTTACAGCATATCGGGGTTACTTATGGTGTAGATGAAGAAGTTATAGATTCATTTTTAAAAGACAGAAATTACGGCAAAGCTTACACAGTGGCGAAAGGAACAGAGCCAGTAAGCGGCAGGGAAGGCTATATTGAGTATAAGTTCAATACAGAATTAAAGCCAAGACCAAAGATGAATGATGATGGCACAGTAGATTTCCATACATTAGAGAATGTTAATCATGTAACCAAGGGAGATACAGTTGCAGTTCTTCATCCAGAGTATGTAGGTGAAGCTGGAACAGATGTACTTAACAGAAGTGTAAGTCCGGATAAGGTAAAGCACGTTGTGTTCAGATTTGGACGTAATCTTGTAATATCAGAAGATGGAAAAGAATTAATTACACTGGTAAGTGGACATGTAATACTTGAAACAGATAAGGTATTTGTGTCTAATATGCTTGAGCTTGTTGACGTAGACAACTCAACTGGTGATATAGACTATAGCGGAGATGTCACTATTAAAGGAAATGTGCTTGCAGGATTTACTGTTAAGGCATCAGGTAATGTAGTAGTTACTGGTGTGGTTGAAGGTGCAACAGTGATAGCTGGTGGAGATATTACCTTAAACAGAGGCGTTCAGGGGATGAACAAGGCTGTTATAAAGGCAGGCGGCAATATTGTATCCAAGTTCATAGAAAGTGTACAGCTTGTTGAGGCAGGCGGCAATATTGAGGCAGACTCTATTCTTCACAGCAAGGTAGTAGCTAAAGGAGTTATCAATGCCAATGGCAAGAATGGTCTTATAATAGGTGGTGATGTTAAATCGACAGTTATGATACAGGCAAAGACCATAGGCAATGAAATGGGTACAGCTACAGTTGTAGGAGTTGGTGTTGACCCTACAATGAAGAAGCGTATGGATGAGCTTAAGAAGGGCTTAAGTAAGATGGGTGATGAGAAGATCCAGCTTACACAGCTTATGACAGCACTTAGAAAGAAACAGGATATAGAAGGTTCACTTAGTCCAGAGAAGCAGGAGATGTTATCAAAGACTATGCGTAATCTTTTAGTTATAGATCAGGAACTAGCCAAAGAAAAGAAAGAATTTGAAGATATCAGATCCTGCATTGGCGAAGAGAAGAATGCCTGCATAAAGGTAAGCAACAGAGCTTATGTTGGTACCAAGCTTATGTTTGGTGATATATGTATGTTCCTGAAAGACAAATATGATTATTGCCAGTTCAGAAAAGAAGGAGCTGACATAAAGAGTCTGCCACTTTAATTATTAAGTAGTTAATTGTGATAAAGAGGTGTTGATATGATAGTAAGGCCGATGGAATTTGGTATGATTCAACAGCAGAATACAGTATCACAAGTCAGACATGAAGAAGATGTCAGACCTATGGTAGAACAGCAGACAACAGCAGTTCAGTTACAGAAGGATATTTACACAAAGGCTGAACAAGTGAATCATAAAGAAGACCCTAATAACAGACAGAAAAAGTTTGATGCTAAGGATAAAAGTGATAACGAATATCAGTCTGGACATAAAGAAAGGAAAAATCAGACATCAGAAGACGGAAAAGTATTCATTAAGGGTTTGGAAGAGATAGACTTTGACGTCAAAGTATGATTAATGGAGAGATAATGGGAACTGTAGCGATAGTTTTAATAGTTATAGGTATAATATGCGTTATAATAAGCATTATACTTGGAATGACTGATAACAAAGAACAGACTGATACAGCTTCATATGTATCAGATTATGATTCAGCAAAGCAGGTGTCACAGGTATCAAAGACTATAGATGACATAATCGAGAGGAAAATGCAGGATATAGAGGAAAAGACTGAGGCAAGTCTTGACAAAATATCGAACACCAAGATTCTTGAAATGAACGAGTATGCAGACAATGTTCTGAAAGAAATTAACCGTAATCATAATGAAGTAATGTTTATGTATGATATGCTTAACGAAAAGGATAAAGAGATTAAGACTACAGTTAAGAGTGTCAATGCAACTAACACGCAGGCAAGAGGAATAGGTACAGTAAGAGAAAGACTTATAAAGCTTGATGAAACACAGAAAGCACCACAGAGAATAAGTGTCGATGAATTTCCTCTTGATGATAAGTTGGATAAGAACCAGAAGATAATGACTTTATATAATAATGGCTACAGTGATATTGACATAGCAAAGCGTTTAAAGCTTGGTGTCGGAGAGGTTCGTCTTGTTATCAAGTTATATGTCAATGTGGTAAGTGAATAAAGGTAATTATCGCTTAATGCGGCGGGTAGATAAAAGTAATTACCAGTTAATGCGGTGAGCATATAAAGTGATTAATACTGATTGTTATCAGGTGAAAGTATATTAGAATTAAGGAACAGGTGCATTATACAATGAAGTTAAGATATTATTTAAGCGGTCTTGGAAGCGGAATTATTATTGCGGTTCTTATTATGCTTATTGCTGACAAAGTTACAGCGGTTAATAATAATGTTAATGGTTCAGATGTCCCACAGGAGACGACAGGCTCTGTTATAGCCTATACAACACAGGCTGCGAAGGACAATGAAACAACCCAGGCTGAAAGTACAGAGCAGTCAGAGAATAAGGATAACGAAGAAACAGCATCGGCTGATACAGCAAAGAATTCAGCGGTAAAAGCAACTGATAGTGTAACTACAGCTACAACAAGATATGTATCTGAGGAAGATAAGGTTATAGTTAATATCAATCCTAAGAATATAAGGGTTGCGGCTGATATATCAAAGATACTTAAGGATAAGGGCATTATAGAAGATGCAGATGCCTTTACACAGTATATGGCAACTTATGGATATTCAAGAATAGTCCAGCAGGGCGACTTTGAATTGATTAAGGGCGATACATTTGAGAATATTGCCAGAATAATAACCAGAAGCGATACAGATAATAATGATAATAACACACAGGCTGACTAGAACTATTTAGTCAGCCTGTGTTATTCTGTATTGTAAAAGCTGTAAAAAGCCCGATATTTTCACATTATATTTTTGTATAAAAAAAGCTTGCAATTATTTAATAGTATTGATATAATACACTTCGTGTGAAAAAGCATGCAGGTGGATGGCATAGCGGGTGCCGTTATACGCAGACGGTGGCTATACGGGATGTGTTGCATAATCCAGGAAGCCTGCAAAAGATAATTTAACCAATGGAGGTATTAAAATGAGCGTAATTTCAATGAAGCAGTTACTTGAAGCAGGTGTTCACTTTGGACATCAGACAAGAAGATGGAACCCTAAGATGGCTGAGTACATCTACACAGAAAGAAATGGTATCCATATCATCGATTTACAGAAGTCAGTAGGAAAGGTTGATGAAGCTTATAAGGCAGTTTCTGATATCGTTGCTGATGGTGGTACAATCCTTTTCGTAGGTACAAAGAAGCAGGCTCAGGATGCAATCGCTAACGAAGCTACAAGATGTGGTATGTATTTCGTTAACGAAAGATGGTTAGGTGGTATGCTCACTAACTTCAAGACAATCCAGTCAAGAATTGCAAGACTTAAAGAAATCGAAACAATGCAGGAAGATGGAACATTTGATGTTCTTCCTAAGAAGGAAGTTATTAACTTAAAGAAAGAATTAGAAAAGCTTCAGAAGAACCTTGGCGGTATCAAGGAAATGAAGAGAATTCCAGATGCTATCTTTATCGTAGATCCTAAGAAGGAAAGAATCTGCGTTCAGGAAGCACACGCACTTGGTATCACATTAATCGGTATCGCTGATACTAACTGTGATCCAGATGAATTAGATTATGTAATCCC
>JBNMLJ010000025.1:0-48816 GCA_050874785.1 Lachnospira sp. | reverse complement strand
ATTCAAG
Organism: Lachnospira sp.; assembly: GCA_050874785.1. GTDB lineage: Bacteria > Bacillota > Clostridia > Lachnospirales > Lachnospiraceae > Lachnospira. The sequence goes on along the minus strand of JBNMLJ010000025.1, from coordinate 48,809 downwards.
GGAGACACCACCCCCTTTCCGAATTGCATTGTATCATATATTTCCATGATTGTGGAAATATCGAGGTTGATTTCCATAATTGTGGAAATCGTTCCTCCTGCTGCCGGAATCCCGTTGCATTATGGTACAATTATTTGTATTCGGATTCAAATAGGTCGGTGATGTTCACGCCTAATGCAATCGCTATCATTTCAAGTTGAAATAATGTCGGCGACACCTTACCGGTTTCGATGTTGTTTATCGTAGATTTTCCGATTCCGGATTTCTTCGATAACTCCATCAATGTGAACCCTTTTGAGGTTCTCATTTCCCAAACGAGAATTTTCATCCTGCTCACCTCCTTTCTCAAGGAAAGTGTACAGAGAGAAAATTTCCGTTCAAAATTACGGTTGTTTCGCTAACTGCAAATAAAAAAAGACGACCCACACTGCAATGTGAATCGCCTTTGTGAAACCTCCGTCTCATGCTCCTGCAAAAAGCACCGACAGAATGTTCCTGCAAACACCATTCTATCATAAAACCGTGCTTTTTGCATTGGTTTTATTTTTATACTCTTTTTTAGGATGGTGATTTTATGAAACTACCGAACGGATTCGGAACGGTTTACAAATTATCGGGAAATCGCCGGAATCCTTATGTCGCCAAAAAGACAAAAGGATGGGAAATCGACCCGAAAACAGGTAAATCAAAACAATTATATACGGTCGTCGGATATTACCCGACCCGTAAAGAGGCATTGACCGCACTTGCGGAGTTCAATGCAAATCCTTATGATGTCGATGCTGCAAAGGTCACATTCGAGGATGTATATGAGCGATGGTCTGATGAACATTTTCCGACCGTCAGCGATTCCAACGTCAAAGGCTACCGTGCAGCATGGGCGTTGTGTGACAAACTCGCACGGATGCGTTTTGTCGATGTAAAACTCGACCACTTGCAAATGGTCGTCGATGAATCTGGCAAAAATTATCCTACACTCCGGAAATTAAAAATATTATTCGGTCTGATGTACAAATACGCTGTGATTCATGAGATTATTCCAAAAGAACGAAACCTTGTCGAATACCTCGACATTAAAAAGGCGGGCAATCCCAACGCATACAACCGTGAACCGTTCTCAAAAACAGAGGTTGCGAAATTATGGGATGTCAAGGATTCAAATATATATTATACTGTCATCCTCATGTTGATATATACCGGATGCAGAATCGGCGAACTCCTCGACCTCAAGAAAGAAAATGTGAACCTTGAGGAAAGATATTTCAAGATTGTCGCCTCGAAAACTGCTGCCGGAATCCGTACTGCTCCAATCTCCGAAAAAGTTTATCCGTTCTTTGAATACTGGTACAACCTCAATGATTGTGAATATCTCCTCTCTACTCCGGAGGGCGAACATTTCAAATACCGGAATTATTATGATTCGTACTGGTCGCCACTTATTGAGACCCTCGGAATGAAACACCGCCCTCACGATACCCGTCACACATGCATTTCCATGTTGACGGTTGCCGGAGTGTCAGACAAGATCATCAAGAAAATTGTCGGTCATAAAGGGCAGGGTGTGACAGAGGTCGTATATACACATTTTGAAATTGAGGAACTGATTGACGCTATCAACAAAATATAGAGGTGTGCCATGAATAGAACTGAATACAAAAACAATTTCGGGCGTGAGCATTACGAACGAATCAATCTCGTTGTACCTAAAGGCATGAAAGACATCATCAAGGCTCTTGCATCCAGTAAAGGGATGTCGGTCAATGCGTACATGCAAGACCTTGTCAGAAAAGACCAATGCGGTTTATTTGATACAATGCAGATTGCAGAAAAGAACAGAGAAATGATTTCCGGAATCACCGGAAACATGCACGACGGATATGACATCATTTTCAAGGACGGTCATTCCTACCATTGCCGGACGAAAAAAGATGTCCGGTCATGTATCATTGAATACTGCAACGAAAATGGCGATTGATTCGTCCTTTTTTTATTGCAAAATGTGTCTTACATAAGACTTTCAATGTCTTACACAAGACAGTGTTTTCCGTGTTAGTTACCTGTTAGTTATGTGTTAGTTACCGTTGAAATTTCGTGTGTTTTTGTGGTGTCTGATAGATTTATCGGAATATAAAGAAATCCCCGAAAACTCGATGTTTTCGGGGAAATTTGCTCTTTTTCGATATTCGGTTGAATTATCTCTTTGAGAACTGTGGAGCACGACGAGCTGCCTTTAAACCGTACTTCTTTCTTTCCTTCATTCTTGGATCTCTTGTTAAGAAACCAGCCTTCTTAAGTGATGGACGGTATTCTTCTGAATCAACCTGAAGAAGAGCTCTTGAGATACCGTGTCTGATAGCACCAGCCTGACCTGTGTATCCGCCACCGTGTACGTTAACGATTACATCATACTTGTCAGCTGTCTCTGTAAGAACTAATGGCTGCTTAACTACAACCTTAAGTGTTTCAAGACCGAAATACTCATCAAGTGATCTCTTATTTATTGTAATATTACCATTACCTGGTACTAAATATACTCTAGCAATACTGCTTTTTCTTCTACCTGTTCCGTAGAACTTTCCGTTTGCTTTCTTAGCCACTGTTAATTCCTCCTTATGATATGTCCTTTAATTAAAACTTTAAAACTTCTGGCTTCTGAGCTGCCTGTTCATGATCTGGACCTGCATATACATGAAGCTTTGTGTACATCTGTCTTCCTAAAGGTCCCTTTGGAAGCATACCCTTAACAGCAAGTTCGATAACTCTTTCTGGATGCTTTTCCATCATTTCCTTAAGAGTTGTTTCTTTCATACCACCTACATAATCTGAGTGATTGTAGTAAATCTTCTGATCTAACTTCTTACCTGTAACCTTAATCTTTTCAGCGTTGATTACGATAACGTTGTCACCACAGTCAAGGAATGGTGTATAAGTAGGCTTGTTCTTACCTCTTAATACAGCAGCAACCTGTGATGCTAAACGACCTAATGTATAATCTGCAGCATCTACAACATACCATTTTCTTTCGATGTTAGATGCACTAGCCATATAAGTACTCATTAGTTTTCCTCCTAAATATTGCTTAAATGCATAATTAATTGTTCTGATTAAATAAATGTTAATATATATTAAATGCTTCTCCGGGGCATATGGTGAAACACCTAATTCTGATTAACGTATGTCAGGGCGCACTTGTCACGCCACATTAAAGAATTATATAACACACAGCCTTGTGTGTCAATCATAAAATGTATTTTTACCATATAATTTTTAGAAAGTTATCCACAAATATTTTATTCTACAATATATTTATTAACAGCCTGAGTTAAAATATAAGCTATGTATAAAATTGTCACTATTACCAATACCAATAATTACAGATACTCTATTTTCATAAGCGTAAGTCCCTGCGGTGGTGCTGTCTGACCTGCCTGTGTCCTGTCCTTTGCCTCAAGCATTTCTTTTATATATTCTGGCTTAAATTTTCCTTTTCCAACCTGTATAAGCGTTCCTGCTATTATTCTTACCATATTATATAAGAAGCCATTGCCTGTAACTGTTATTAATATTTCATCATCTTTTCTATCTACATCAAGCGAATATATCGTCCTTACAGTTGTTTCTGTCTGTGTGCGCACACAGCAGAAGCTTTTAAAATCGTGTTCCCCTACAAGATACTCTGCTGCCTCCTGCATTTTAGCAATATCAATATTCCCCGGCACATTCCAAGTATAGTTACGTTTCTGTGGAAGTCCGAACTCCGTATTTAATATTCTGTAGCAGTATGTCTTTCTTGTATCACAGTGTCTTGGGTGAAAATCGGATTCTACCTCATCTGACTGCTGTATTATTATATCTTCAGGAAGGTACCTGTTAAGCGCATATGTGAACTTGTCTGCCGGTATGCTTGAAGCCGTATCAAATACAGCAACATTTCCTATCGCGTGAACTCCTGCATCTGTTCTGCTCGCACCTGTTACATGAATATTTTCCCCTGTAAGCGCGTATATAGCTTCATCGAGCTTTTTCTCAATAGTCGGTGCATTAGGCTGTATCTGCCAGCCTGAATAATTCGTACCATCATATGCGACCCTTAATCTTATTCTTTTCATACACTCCTCCTTAATTTTTTGTACACTTATTATTAATCGATAAATACGCTTCCTATTAATATTTTCATATACTTGTCATTAATCTTTCTGCACACTTTTCTCTAATCTCTTTACATACTTGTCATTAATCTTTCTGCGCACTTCTCTCTTATTCTTCACTTCTTAACATAAAAAGGACTGCCGCCTCAGACATAATCTATATAATACGCAGGTTAATATAACATTTCCTGACTTCCTACTATATAAATAATGCTTCGTGCTACAGCCCCTTCTAGTGACTTATTATGCAGCTATAATCTTGACAATGATAATAACCCCAAGATACAGAACCATACTGATATAAGCAATTCTGTCTCTATTTTCATATTTTAAAGGCTTCATCTTTGTTCTTCCCTCTGAACCGTGGTAACATCTTGCCTCCATAGCCATTGCAAGCTCGTTAGCTCTTCTGAAGGCTGACACGAACAATGGCACAAGTATTGGAACCATTGCTTTGGCTCTCTTTATAAGACTTCCATTTTCAAAATCTGCACCTCTTGCCATCTGTGCTTTCATAATCTTATCAGTTTCTTCTATAAGAATTGGTATAAATCTTAATGCTATTGACATCATCATAGCTATCTCGTGAACCGGCACTTTGATAACTTTAAGAAATCCAAGCCCCTTCTCAAGGCCGTCTGTTAAGTTATTAGGCGTTGTAGTAAGTGTCATCAATGATGAGCCTACAATAAGGTATATAAGCCTTACAACCATAAATATAGCCGTTTTAAGACCCTGATAAGTTATTGTCAGCTTCCATATCTGTATAAGCACGTCACCCGGTGTCAGAAACAGGTTAAATACCGCACTTATAATAATCAGTATTACTATTGATTTAAGTCCTCTAACCATAAATTTGAGAGGAATTTGGGACATTTTAATAACTACTGCCAGTGCTATCGTGACAACAGCATATATCCATATATTCATTCCCATAAACAACGAAATTATAAAGATGAGAGTACCCATAAGCTTAACTCTTGGGTCTAATCTGTGAATGACAGAATCAGCTTTATAATATTGTCCAATTGTTATATCTCTAATCATACAATCTCCATTCCTGCCTGTTAATTAATTGCCGCTACGCCTTTGCATTACGCTTAAAATGTGACAGAATACTTTCTTTTGCTTCCGCAATTGTTATCGCATCTGGATTTACATTTATTCCAGCCCTTATCAGGTCATTCATTATATAAGTAACCTGTGGCGCTGCAAGTCCTATCTGCTCTAACTGTCTGTAATGTCTGAATACATTTTGTGGTGTATCATCATATTTTAATACGCCATCATCCATAACCATAATTCTGTCAACATATTTGGCTACATCTTCCATACTGTGGGATACTAAGATTACAGTAATTCCAGTTTCTTCCCTTAAGTATTTAAGGCAGTCTAAAATGTCATCTCTTCCTTTAGGGTCAAGTCCTGCCGTTGGTTCATCTAATATAAGAACCTCTGGCTTCATAGCAAGCACGCCTGCTATTGCAACTCTCCTCTTCTGTCCGCCTGACAAATCAAATGGCGACTGATAATAAAGGTTCTCATCAAGTCCGACAAGTCTTAAGCTCTCAAAGGCTCTAAGCTCGTATTCCTGTCTTGATAAGCCTAAATTCTTAGGTCCAAAGCACACATCTTTAAATATGTCTGTTTCAAAAAGCTGGTGCTCCGGATACTGGAATACCAGTCCGACCTTGCTTCTTAATTCCTTCATATTAAATCCAGCATCATATATATCTTGTCCATTAAAATATATATGTCCCTCTGTCGCCTTAAGCAGTCCATTAAGGTGCTGGATAAATGTGGACTTACCAGAACCAGTATGTCCTATAAGACCTACAAATTCTCCGTCATTAATTGCACACGACACATTGTCTAAGGCTCGTCTTTCAAAGCCTGTCCCTGCCTCGTATACATAACTGATTTTATCAACAATTATTGACATTGCACTCTCCATTCTAATGTACATTCTGCCCACTGGCAGTAACATCATTTTTATTTATCCAGTCTTTTTAATTCTTCGACTAATTCTTCATTTCTTATTATACCATCTTTGATAGGAAGCCCTGCTTTTTTTAATTCATAGGCAAGCTCTGTCACCTGTGGTACATCAAGCCTCATACTCTTTAACTTCTCAACCTGTGTGAATATCTGTCTTGGTGTTCCGTCCATTACAAGCTTTCCACCATCCATTACATACACATAATCTGCATCTATGACTTCTTCCATATAGTGCGTTATAAGTATTATAGTAACATTTTCTTTCCTGTTAAGCTCGTGAAGAACATTTAATACCTCTTTTCTTCCAAGAGGGTCAAGCATTGCTGTAGGCTCGTCTAAAACGATACATTTAGGCTTCATAGCAACTATGCCTGCTATTGCAACACGCTGTTTCTGTCCACCTGAAAGCTTATTAGGGGAGGCATTACGGAACTGGTACATTCCAACCGCCTTAAGGCTTTTCTCTACCCTTTCCCATATTTCTTCTGTTGGAACTCCTATATTCTCAGGTCCGAACCCCACTTCTTCATCTACAAGTGTTCCAACTATCTGATTATCCGGATTTTGGAATACCATTCCTGCTGTCTGTCTTACAGCAAGTGTATTGTCGCTGTCTTTAGTATCCATTCCATCGACATACACTGTTCCCTCTGTCGGCATAACAAGTGCATTAAGATGCTTGGCAAATGTTGATTTGCCCGAACCATTATGACCAAGCACTGCAACAAAATCTCCCGCTTTAATATCTATATTTACATTATCAACTGCTGTTGTTATTCCCTCAACATTACCCTCTTCATCTCGTCTTATATATTCAAATGTCAAATTCTTAGCTTCTACTATTCCCATAACAGTCTCCTGTTCCAGTATTCCAGGCATTTCCGGACATACTTGCTGATATTATATCTTTACAGTTAGTTACCCTGTAATGATACATTTTTATTTTTTTTTTCAAATAATTGCATATTACTATATAACTTTATAAAAATCAATTTTATATACTAAATTCATTGAAATAACGCAAAAAAATACAAAACTTTCTAATATGTGATTTAACCCAGCTTCCAGATAAAAATTTCACCTCAGCTCTTAATTAAAGGCTCAATTAACCTTAAAAAAGCGGATATGAGTTACCCCATATCCGCTAATAATACGCAATGATGTAATTATACTAATTCAAGAAGAACTTCCATTGCTGCATCACCTTTTCTTAAGCCAATCTTAACGATTCTTGTGTAGCCACCCTTGCGGTCAGCATACTTAGGTGCGATTTCGTCAAATAACTTATTTGTAAGGTCAACAGTCTTTGTATTCTTCTTCTTTCCAGCAGCATCAGCAGGAACTTCTGTTACCTTGTAAAGAACCTTATCCATCTGCTTTCTAGCGTGAAGCTTTGAAGGGAGATCCTTCTTGATTTCCTTCTCTACTGTTTCATATACAGTAACCTTCTTGCCATCAACAACTTCCTTAACTCTCTTGCCATCAGCATCCTTCTTTGCAACCTTAGCAGATACTGTAACTGTTTCGTAGTTGTCCTTTTCCTTAACTGCAAGTGTAATAAGCTTTTCAGCCTGCTTACGAACTTCCTTAGCTCTTGCTTCTGTTGTAACAATCTTACCATTCTCGATTAAAGCTGTTACCTGGCTTCTTAATAAAGCCTTTCTCTGGCTTGATGTTCTACCAAGCTTTCTATACTTTGCCATTGATTTAACCTCCATTTGTAACGTCTATACACGCGCATATGGTCTTACTGTATAGATGTTTTTTCTACAAACTCTAATATTACGCTTTAATTTTTAGTCTTCACTAGATCTAAGATGTAAATTTAACTGCTTAAGCTTTAAAAGCACCTCATCTAAAGACTTCTTACCAAGGTTTCTAACCTTAATCATATCATCTGGTGTCTTATTGCAAAGTTCTTCAACTGTGTTGATACCTGCTCTTCTAAGACAGTTAGATGAACGAACTGATAATTCAAGGTCTTCAATACTCATTGAAAGAACCTTAGTTGACTCATCAACCTGCTGTTCAACCATAATCTCTGCATTAGCAGCATTCTCTGAAAGGTTAATGAAGCCTTTAAGATGCTCACTAAGAACCTTAGCTGCAAGGCTTAATGCCTCATCTGGAGCGATTGTTCCATTAGTGAATATATCAAGTGTAAGCTTGTCAAAATCTGTATCCTGACCTACTCGTGTATTCTGAACAGCCATATTAACTCTCTCTACTGGTGTGTAGATTGAATCTACAGCGATAACGCCAACTGGCTGGTCTTCTTTTTTATTTCTTTCTGAACTTACATAACCACGTCCGTTAGTAATTGTAAGTTCCATAATTAACTTGCTGTCTGCACCATTAAGATGTGCAATAACAAGATCTGGGTTAATAATCTCTATATCAGGGTCTACCTGAATATCAGATGCTCTAACTACACCCTCGCCTATGAACTCAATATGAGCTTCCTTAGGCTCAACGGAATTACCATTGTTCTTGATTGATAACTGCTTGATGTTCATCACTATCTCAGTAACATCTTCCTTAACACCAGGAATTGAGCTGAATTCATGAAGAACGCCCTCAATCTTGATACTGCTTACTGCTGTACCAACTAATGAAGAAAGCATAATTCTTCTTAAAGAATTACCAAGAGTAAGTCCATAACCTCTTTCGAGCGGTTCAACGACAAATCTACCATACTTTCCATCTTCTGACTGCTCAGTCATCTCAATCTTTGGCATCTTGAAATTAAAATCTGCATCAACCATGTATAGCCCCTCCTTTTATGGGTTTTAATAAGTTTATTCCTTCTATCCATAAGACAACAGAACGCATATATACAGCATTCTGTTGTCTTATATAAACGTCTCTGTCCACAAGTAACCTGCAAACTAAAACGTCTAAACATTTCATTAATGGATTACTTAGAATATAACTCGACGATAAGCATCTCGTTTACAGGAACGTCAATAGCTTCTCTTGTAGGTAATGACTTAACAGTACCCTTAAGTGCTTCCTTGTCAGACTCTAACCACTCTGGAACTAATCTTCCGTTAGTAGCTTCAAGTACTTCCTTGTATCTAGCACAAGACTTTGACTTTTCTCTGATTTCAATAACATCTCCAGCCTTAACTAAGTATGAAGGGATGTTTACGCACTTGCCATTAACAAGCACATGCTTGTGATCTACGATCTGTCTTGCTTCTTTTCTTGTTCTAGCAAAACCTAATCTGAAGATAACATTATCAAGTCTGAGTTCAAGAGTAATCATAAGGTTCTCACCAGTCATACCCTTCTGCTTCTCAGCCTTCTTATAATAATTTCTGAAAGGCTTCTCTAATACGCCATAGATGAACTTAGCCTTCTGCTTTTCGCGAAGCTGTAATCCGTATTCGCTGATCTTTCTTCCAGCATTCTTAGCCTTTCTTCTAGACTTCTTATCTATTCCTAAATATAAAGGATCTAAATCAAGAGATCTACATCTCTTGAGCACAGGTGTTCTATTAACTGCCATTGTAATCTTACCTCCCTAAATTAAACTCTTCTACGCTTTGGTGGACGACAACCGTTATGTGGAACTGGTGTAACATCCTTAATACTTGTAACTTCGAGACCACAAGCTGAAAGGGCACGAATAGCTGCCTCTCTACCTGAACCTGGTCCCTTAACCATAACGTCTACAGACTTTAATCCGTGAACTAAAGCAGCCTTTGTTGCTGTCTCTGCTGCCATCTGTGCTGCATATGGAGTAGACTTCTTAGATCCTCTGAATCCGAGTCCACCTGCTGATGCCCAAGATAAAGCATTACCTTCTGCATCTGTTAAAGTAACGATTGTATTATTGAAAGATGACTGAATATGTGCCTGTCCTCTTTCAACGTTCTTCTTAACACGCTTCTTTGTCACTTTTTTTGTAACTTTCTGAGCCATGATAAATAACCTCCTGTGAGTTTAACAATTTAACAATTATTATTTCTTCTTATTAGCTACTGTCTTCTTAGGTCCCTTGCAAGTTCTTGCATTTGTCTTAGTCTTCTGACCTCTAACTGGAAGACCCTTTCTATGACGAATTCCTCTATAGCATCCGATTTCCTTTAATCTCTTGATGTTCATGGCAACTTCTCTTCTTAAGTCACCTTCTACTAAATGCTCTGGATCTGCATCTATAACTTTAGCGATCTTTGCAACTTCTTCATCTGTTAAATCCTTAACACGAGTATCTGGATTAACACCAGCCTCTGCAAGAATCTTAGTTGCTCTAACTCGTCCAATACCATAAACATAAGTAAGTCCGATTTCGATACGTTTTTCTCTTGGTAAGTCTACACCTGAAATACGAGCCATGTGTTCTTTAACCTCCGTTAATCAAATATATATGTTATTAATAAATTACCGTGTAGTAATTATACATACGCAGCCCGTCAGTTGCCTGCCGTCTGAAATGTGTGCGTTGCCATAACAACTACTATATAAAATAGCAATGTCCACCTTACAACTTAGCCGGGTGGTTCATCGCTGCAGCCGCAAAACTACATTGTCTGTCTATCATAGTGATTAATAGAACAAACATCAATGTTATGACATCAACTAGTGATATTGATACCATAACGCACAAACATGAGAAGTATCAGCTACTTCTCTCCATAAGGATTAACCCTGTCTCTGCTTGTGCTTAGGGTTCTCACAAATAATCATGATTCTACCCTTTCTCTTAATGACTTTGCATTTTTCACAAATTGGTTTAACTGATGATCTAACCTTCACTGCAAAAGCCTCCTTTCAGACAAGTTCGTTGACTATTATAGCATAGTCATATTTTTAAATGCAAGCTAAAATTGCAATTTAAAGCAAAAAAATTTGCACAAAAATATTATATATTTTTAGATGTTTTTTGAAATAATTACTTATCTCTCCAGATAATTCTTCCCTTAGTAAGGTCATATGGAGAAAGCTCTATTGTTACCTTATCGCCTGGAAGAATTCTGATAAAGTTCATTCTTAACTTTCCACTGATAGTTGCAAGTATCTGATGTCCATTCTCAAGTTCTACCTTAAAGAATGCATTTGGTAACTTCTCAACAACTTTTCCTTCGATTTCTATTACGTCTGCCTTTGACATATTTGCCTCCTTATTATTAAATCCCTGTTTGCTTTACCTGTTATTATACTTCTTAATTGCAAGTTTAATATCTTCATTGGTCAGCTTAATATTACGACTTATCTTGTCTTTTATTGTATCGTCACATATTTTGATAAGCTGAATATGTTTTAACTTTTTCTTTTTAGGCTCATCAACCTGTCTGAGTCTGCCATCAGTTACATATACATATTCATTATCAACACCTGTAATAACATATGTTAATCCCTTATCGTGTCCTGCTAATGATGTAGCAAAATATCCTATATAATTATTCAAATCCTGCCCTCCATTATCAGTTATTCTACTAATGATAGTATTTCTGGTCCAGCTTTCGTTACAAGCACAGTATTCTCATAATGTGCTGATAATGAATGGTCAAATGTTGATGCTGTCCAGTCATCATCTAACCATCTGATTTTATAATCACCTGCTGATACCATAGGTTCAATTGCAAGTGTCATTCCCTCATAAAGCCTGATACCTCTTCTGTCCTGTCTGAAATTAGGTATCTCTGGTTCTTCGTGAAGTTCTGTTCCTATTCCGTGACCTACAAGATCTCTGATAACTCCATATCCAAACGACTCATTATATTGTGCAATTGCATTGGAGATTTCATATAAGTGGCATCCTTCTTTGGCATATTTAATACCCTCGAAGAAACTTTGTCTTGTCACTTCTATCAATTTAGCCGCCTCATCACTTATCTTTCCAACGCCGTAAGTTCTTGCAGCATCAGAATGATAACCCTTGTGTATCACTCCTGCATCAAGGCTTACTATGTCGCCTTCTTTTAATACACGCTTCTTTGATGGAATTCCGTGTACTATCTCGTCATTGACTGATACACATATTGCGGCTGGATACCCCTGATATCCCTTAAATGAAGGAATACATCCGTAGCTTCTTATCATTTCCTCGCCAATCTTATTAATATGATAAGTTGTAACACCAGGTTTACATTCCTTTTCAAGTTCATTAAGAACTGTACCAAGTATCTTACCAGCTTCTCTCATTAATTCGATTTCGCGTTGTGATTTAACTGTTACAGACATATTCAGCCTACTTTCCTAAAACATCAACAATTGCATTAAATACATTTTCCATTGACTGTGTACCATCAACCTCAGCTAATACACCTTTCTTTGAATAGTAATCAATCAATGGCTGTGTCTGCTCGTGATATACAGATAATCTGTTCTTAACTGTTTCTGGCTTATCATCATCTCTTAATATAAGCTTTTCACCACAAGCGTCACATATACCTTCAACTTTAGTAGGATTGAACTCGATATGGTATGTTGCACCACAACCAACGCAAGCTCTTCTTCCTGACATTCTGTTGATAATATTTTCGTCTGGAACTTCTACGTTAATAGCGTAGTCTACTGTTTCATTATTAGCAGCAAGTGCCTTATCAAGTGCTTCTGCCTGAGGTATTGTTCTTGGGAAACCGTCTAATACATATCCATTAGCGCAGTCAGCTTCCTTAAATCTATCCATTATAAGGTCTACAACTAATTCGTCTGGTACAAGCTCACCCTTATCCATATATGTCTTAGCTTTCTTGCCAAGTTCTGTATTATTCTTGATATTTGCTCTGAAAATATCTCCTGTTGAAATATGAGGAATTGAGTATTTTTCAGCTATTTTCTTTGCCTGTGTTCCCTTACCAGCTCCAGGAGCTCCTAACATAATAATCTTCATATGTTTACCTCATTTCTTTTTTATATACAAAGGACTCGCCCAACATTACTGTCAGGCAAGTCATCTAATACTTATAAGCTATTCGCTTAAGAATCCTTTATAATAACGATTAACCATCTGTGATTCAATCTGCTTTAATGTTTCAAGTACAACACCAACGATGATGATTACTGATGTTCCACCAAATGAAACGCTTGCATTAAAGAATCCTGTACACATAATAGGTATTAATGCGATGATGAGTAATCCAACTGCACCTACGAATACGATGTAGTTTAATATATTATTAAGATAATCACTAGTAGACTTACCAGGTGTTATACCAGGGATAACTCCACCAGCTTTCTTTAAGTTATCAGCTACTTCAATTGGATTAAATGTGATTGATGTATAGAAGTATGCAAATATTATAAGCAATACAATATACAATATTAATCCGATAGAATACTTAGGTGCTGATACTCTGCACCAGTATGAAGAGCTTAAGTATCTAGTCCATTCGTATGACTTTCCAAATAACTGTGCAATAATTACAGGGAACTGCATAAGTGATGATGCGAAAATAACAGGCATTACACCAGCAGTATTAACCTTTAAAGGTATGTTAGTTGACTGTCCGCCAAATGTCTTTCTGCCACTAACCTTCTGTGAATACTGAACAGGAATTCTTCTCTCTCCATCCTGTAAGAAGCATACTAAAACTACCATTGCAACAAGAATTGCAATAATAATTGCAGCTGCTAATACACCCTTTGCAATAGTTCTAGGTGCAACAAATGTGCTATACAATGTAGCAAAATCGCTTGGCATACCAGAAATAATGTTAATTAAAAGTACTATTGAAATACCATTACCAACACCATTTTCAGTAATTCTTTCACCAAGCCACATAAGCATTGCAGAACCTGCTGTAAGTGCTGCAACAACTACGATTATGCTTACAACATAATGTAATGTACTAAAGCCCTGATATCCCTTGATAAGTCCAGATCTACCAAAGCCTACAGCCATAGCTATACTCTCTATAAGAGCAAGACCAATTGTTACATATCTTGTAATTGCTGCAATCTTCTTTCTACCATCTTCACCTTCTTTTTGCATTTCCTCTAACTTAGGAATTGCAATAGCAAGAAGCTGCATAATAATAGATGAAGTAATATATGGCGTTATGCTTAACGCAAAGAGGGACATTCTTTCGAATGAACCTCCTGTAAATGCGCTAAGATAGCTCAAATCACCAGTATTAATTCCACTAAGTAAGCTACTGAAATACTCTGTATCTACTCCCGGAATAGGAAGTAAGCTTCCTACTCTAACAATAACAAGAATCATAAGAGTATACAAAATCTTTTTTCTTATGTCTTTGTTCTTAAAAGCACCTACAAGTGTCTTTAACATATTAGATCACCTCGCAAGAACCACCAAGAGCTTCGATCTTTTCCTTTGCAGAAGCACTGAAAGCGTTAGCCTTAACGTTGAGTTTCTTTGTGAGTTCACCATTAGCAAGAATCTTGATACCGTCCTTAGGATTCTTAACGATACCTGATTCGATTAATGTATCAACTGTAACTTCTGCGCCATTATCAAATCTTTCTAATGTGCTGATGTTAATAGCAACAAATTCCTTACGGTTTCTGTTAGTGAAACCTCTCTTAGGAATTCTTCTATATAATGGCATCTGACCACCTTCGAAACCTGGTCTTGGTGCTCCTGAACGAGCCTTCTGTCCCTTATGACCCTTACCAGCAGTCTTGCCGTTACCTGAGCCATGTCCACGACCTCTTCTGAAATTATCACTCATTACTGAGCCCTCTGCTGGGCTTAAATTAGATAAATCCATCTTTGCACCTCCTTATCCGATTTATTAATTAAATTTCTTCTACCTTTAACATATAACCAATCTGCTGAATCTGTCCTCTTGTTGCAGCATTATCTGGAAGTTCTACTGTCTTATGCATCTTTGTAAGACCCATAGCTTCAACAGTTCTTCTATGCTTTGGAACAGCACTGATTGGAGACTTAACTAAAGTTATTCTTAACTTCTTATCAGCCATTTTAACCTCCATCTGTCAATAACGACTATATCAATGTTTATTTGTTAATTAGCCAAGGATCTCGCTAACAGACTTTCCACGAAGTCTTGCAACTTCTTCTGGAGTCTTCATAGACTTAAGACCTTCTATTGTTGCTAATACAGCATTCTGCTTGTTATTAGAACCAAGTGACTTTGTACGGATATTCTTAATACCTGCAAGTTCAAGTACTGAACGAGCTGGACCACCTGCGATGATACCAGTACCTTCTGGAGCCTTCTTAAGAAGAACTGTTGCTCCTCCGAACTTTCCGATGAAGTCATGTGGAACTGATGAATTCTCGTCCATAGGAACTTCTACTAAATGCTTAATGGCATCTTCTTTTCCCTTACGGATAGCTTCAGGAACTTCAGCTGCCTTACCAACACCAGCGCCAACATGTCCGTTGCCGTCACCAACAACAACTAAAGCTGCAAAACGCATGTTACGTCCGCCCTTTACAACCTTTGTTACACGCTTGATTGATACTACATTATCTCTTAATTCTAAATTGCTAGCATCAATTATTGTACGTTTCATACTGTTTGTTTCTCCCTTCCGCTTAGAATTCAAGGCCAGCTTCTCTAGCTGCCTCTGCTAATGCCTTTACTTTACCTTCATATACAAATCCGCCTCTATCATAAACGACAGTTGTAATACCTTTTTCTAATGCCTTCTTAGCAACTACTGTACCAACTACTGTAGCAGCTTCAACGTTATTAGTCTTTTCAAGTTCTGCCTTTACGTCCTTATCAAGTGTTGAAGCAGAAACAAGTGTCTTACCAACTGTGTCGTCAATAATCTGAGCGTACATATGATTATTGCTTCTAAATACAGCTAAACGTGGTCTTTCTGCTGTACCGCTGAAACGATTACGTAATTTTCTATGCTTATTTTCACGAACTACTGTTCTTGACTTCTTACTAACCATTTTGTATTCACTCCTTTAATTATTTCTTACCAGTCTTACCAACCTTACGTCTAATAACTTCATCAGAGTACTTGATACCCTTGCCCTTATATGGCTCTGGAGCTCTCTTAGCTCTGATTTCAGCTGCGTACTGGCCAACTTTTTCTTTACTAATACCTTTTACGATGATAACGTTAGTACCATCAACAGTTGTTTCGATTCCTTCTGGATCTTCCATTTCAACTGGATGAGAGTAACCTAAAGCTAATACAAGCTTCTTACCCTGCTTCTGAGCTCTGTAACCAACACCGTTGATTTCAAGCTTCTTCTCATATCCTTCTGTAACACCGATTACCATATTGTGAATTAATGTTCTTGTTAATCCGTGTAATGACTTCATCTTCTTTAAGTCGTTAGGTCTAGAAACAACGATTTCTGAACCTTCCATCTTAATGTCCATCTCAGCAGGTAAAACTCTTTCAAGTGTACCCTTAGGACCCTTTACAGTCACTTTGTTATTTTCTGCAATCTCAACAGTAACACCTGCTGGGACAGCGATAGGCATTCTTCCTATACGTGACATGCCGTGCACCTCCTAATTTTGATTAAGAAAACACTTTAAAATAGGAACGTGTTTTCTTTGTGAGTGAGTATCTATTATAAATTACCAAACGAAGCAGAGAACTTCTCCACCAACGCCCAGCTTTCTAGCTTCCTTATCTGTTACAACACCTTTGTTTGTTGAGATAATTGCAACACCAAGACCACCGAGAACTCTTGGAAGTTCATCCTTGCTAGCATAAACTCTAAGACCTGGCTTAGAAATTCTCTGGAGACCTGAGATAATCTTTTCATTCTTATCAGCACCGTACTTTAATGTAACACGGATGTCGTTGAAATTACCATTCTCAACAAGCTCATAAGACTTGATATAACCCTCATCTAAAAGAATCTTAGCTATAGAAAGCTTCATCTTTGAAGATGGGATATCAACTGTGTCGTGCTTTGCTGTGTTTGCGTTACGAATTCTTGTAAGCATATCTGCAATTGGATCTGTCATTTTAAATGTTCCTCCTTAAATAATTCACTGGTTTCCCTTATCGGGACTACGTCAATTGTTCATGCATATATAGCATACGGCAGTACGCCGTATAACTATGTTAATGCATATATATCAAGGTAATAGTGGCAAACCACCGTTGATTAATTACATATTGTAATTATCAATTCATCTTACCAAGATGCCTTCTTAACTCCTGGGATCTGACCCTTGTAAGCTAATTCACGGAAGCAAATTCTGCAGATTCCGTACTTTCTTAAAACAGAATGTGGACGACCACATATTGTACAACGTGTATAAGCTCTTGTAGAGAACTTAGGTGCTCTCTGCTGCTTAACCTTCATTGAAGTCTTAGCCATTAAAATTTACCTCCTATAATTAATTCTTGAAAGGCATGTTGAACATTCTAAGTAATTCACGTGCCTCTTCATCTGTATGAGCTGTTGTTGCGATAATAACATCCATACCTCTTACTTTGTCAATCTTATCGTATTCGATTTCTGGGAAGATAATCTGCTCTTTGATACCTAAAGCATAGTTACCTCTTCCATCAAATGATTCAGCGCTTACGCCTCTGAAGTCACGAACTCTTGGTAATGCAAGATTAACAAGTCTGTCAAGGAATTCGTACATCTTCTCACCACGAAGTGTAACCTTGCATCCGATTGCCTGACCTTCTCTTAACTTGAAGTTAGCAATTGAATTCTTAGCTCTTGTAAGAACTACCTTCTGACCTGAAATAGTCTCGAGTTCTTTAACTGCTGCATCGAGAAGCTTTGAATTTTCTTTAGCTTCACCAACACCCATATTTATTACGATCTTGTCGATCTTTGGAACCATCATTGGGTTCTTGTAACCGAACTTATCTGTCATTTTTTTAGTGATTTCGTTTTCGTATAAATCTCTAAGTCTACTCAAAATTATTGCCTCCTTCCTTTATTAATCGATAACTTCGCCAGTTGCCTTAGCAACACGAACTTTCTTACCATCCTTGAAGTCATAACCAATCTTAGATGTCTTATCACCCTTAACTACATAAGCGATGTTAGAGATATCGATTGGTGCTTCCTGGTGGAGAATTCCACCCTGCTGATTAGCTGCGCTTGGCTTAGCATGCTTTGTTACCATGTTAACGCCCTCAACTAATGCTGTATGGTTCTTAGCATTTACAGACATAACCTTGCCTGTCTTGCCCTTGTCTTTACCTGCGATTACCTTAACAGTATCACCTTTTTTAATTCTTACAGCTGACATTGTGGTACCTCCTATAATACTTCTGGAGCAAGAGAAACGATCTTCATAAACTTCTTTTCTCTTAACTCTCTAGCTACTGGTCCAAAGATACGAGTTCCCTTAGGAGTCTGATCATCCTTGATGATTACAGCAGCATTTTCATCAAATTTAATGTATGAGCCATCTTTACGACGTGCGCCCTTTACAGAACGAACAACAACGGCCTTAACAACATCGCCCTTTTTAACAACGCCGCCTGGTGTTGCTTCTTTAACAGTAGCGACAATCACATCACCGATATTTGCATATCTTCTTGTAGATCCACCCATAACTCTGATGCAAAGAATTTCTTTAGCACCTGTGTTATCGGCAACCTTAAGTCTGGTTTCCTGTTGTACCATAATACTACCCCTTTCAGTAATATCAATTCTAATTCTAAATTGTTAAAATTATTTAGCTCTGCTGATAATTTCAACTAATCTCCATCTCTTATCCTTAGATAAAGGTCTAGTTTCCATTACCTTAACAACGTCACCGATTAAACATTCGTTGTTCTCATCGTGAGCCTTTAACTTGTATGTTCTCTTTACAATCTTGTTGTAAAGTGGATGCTTAACGTTATCTTCTACAGCAACAACGATTGTCTTATCCATCTTATTGCTGATAACTTTACCTGTACGAGTTTTTCTTAAATTTCTCTCTTCCACAGTTATTCTCCTTTCTTAGGAAATACTTACACATTTATAAATGTAATTTAAGCATTCTTCTGAGCAATTACAGTCTGAATTCTAGCAATGTTCTTTCTAACTTCTTTAATTCTGCTAGTGTTATCTAACTGATTTGTTGCGTTCTGGAATCTTAAATTGAAAAGTTCCTTCTTAGCAGCTACTAATTCTTCATTCAATTCTGCAGCTGATTTTGCCTTTAAATCTTCTACATACTTATTAATTTTCACTGTTATCACCGCCTTCTAAGTCTGCACGTGAAACGATCTTGCACTTGCAAGGAAGTTTATGAGTTGCAAGACGTAATGCTTCTCTTGCTGTTTCTTCAGGTACACCTGAAATCTCGAACATAACACGTCCAGGTTTAACTACTGCTACCCAGCACTCTAAGTTACCTTTACCTTTACCCATACGAACACCGATAGGCTTACCTGTTACCGGCTTATCTGGGAAAATCTTTATAAATACTTTACCGCCACGCTTAATGTATCTTGTCATAGCTACACGGGCTGCTTCTATCTGGTTTGACTTGATCCAGCATGGTTCTGTTGCAACGATACCATATTCACCATTAGTGATTCTGTTACCTCTTGTTGCCTTACCTGCCATAGAACCACGGAACTGTCTACGATGTTTAACTCTCTTAGGTAGTAACATTACTTATCGCTCCCTTCCTTGTTAGTCTTTGTTGGAAGTACCTCACCTTCATAGATCCATACCTTAACACCAACTTTACCATAAGTTGTGTTAGCTTCTGCAAATCCGTAATCGATATCTGCACGAAGTGTCTGAAGAGGAATTGTACCTTCGCTATAGAACTCTGTACGAGCCATATCAGCACCGCCGAGACGACCTGAACAAGATGTCTTAATACCCTTAGCACCCTGCTTCATTGTTCTTCCCATGCAAGACTTCATAGCTCTTCTGAAAGAGATACGATTCTCTAACTGCTGTGCGATGTTCTCAGCTACTAACTGAGCATCCTTATCTGGTCTCTTAACTTCTTTGATGTCGATGCTTAACTTCTTAGCTGAAGTAAGTTTCTCAACCTGCTTCTTAAGTGCTTCGATTTCAGCACCACCCTTACCAATAACAACACCTGGCTTAGCTGTGTGAATGATAATCTTTAATCTATCTGAAGCTCTTTCTGTTTCAATCTTTGAAATTCCTGCAGCATATAACTTATTCTTAAGGAATTTTCTAATGTTATAATCTTCTACAAGGTTATCTGCAAAAGTTTCTTCTGCATACCACTTAGAGTCCCAGTCTTTGATAACGCCGACTCTTAAACCATGAGGATTAACTTTCTGTCCCATAAAATCTCCTTTCTATTCTTTAGGAAATGCAATTATCTTTCATTTAATATTACAGTGATATGGCTCATTCTCTTTTCGATTCTATAAGCTCTACCCTGTGCTCTTGGATGGACTCTCTTCATTGTTGGTCCCTTGTTAGCGTAGCATTCTTCTACATATAACTTGCTTGGGTCCATACCGTTATTGTTCTCTGCATTAGCTGCAGCTGACTTTAATAACTTCTCTATAAGTGATGAAGCATATCTTGGGTTGTACATAACGATACCAAGTGCTTCTTCAAGGCTCTTGCCTCTAATAGCATCTAATACGAAACAAGCCTTCTGAACAGATACTCTTGCGTAAGATAACTTTGCGCTTGGTCTTGTGTCCTTAACAGCGTTTCTTTCACGTTTAATCTGGGATCTATGTCCTTTAGCCATCGATTAAACCTCCTTTCAAATAATACAAATTATCTACTCTTCTTTTCGTCTTTGCCGTGTCCTCTGTAAGTTCTTGTAGCAACGAACTCACCGAGCTTATGACCAACCATATCCTCTGTAACATATACAGGAACATGCTTTCTTCCGTCATGAACTGCAATTGTATGGCCTACGAATGAAGGGAAAATTGTTGAACGACGTGACCATGTCTTAATAACCTGCTTGTCGTTTGATGCGTTTAATGCATCTACCTTCTTAAGTAAGCTTTCGTCCGCGAATGGTCCTTTTTTAAGTGAACGAGCCATAGGTTGAAACCTCCTTATAATCTATCAAATCTTAGTTAAATGTTAATTAAAATGTACTATTAATTACTTAATAGCCTTTCCATCTCTTCTTCTTACGATAAGCTTGTTAGAAGCTTTCTTCTTCTTACGAGTCTTAAGACCCATAGCAGGCTTACCCCAAGGTGTCATTGGGCTTGGACGACCAACTGGTGCTCTACCTTCACCACCACCGTGTGGATGGTCGTTAGGGTTCATAACAGAACCACGAACTGTAGGTCTGATACCCATATGTCTCTTACGTCCAGCCTTACCAAGATTAATAAGGTTGTGATCTCCATTACCTACAACACCGATTGTTGCGCGGCAGATAATTGGTACCATTCTCATTTCGCCAGAAGGAAGTCTTAATGTTGCATACTTACCTTCCTTAGCCATTAACTGAGCTGAGTTACCAGCAGAACGAACAAGCTGTCCACCCTTACCTGGATATAACTCAATGTTGTGTACCTGTGTACCTACAGGAATCTCTGTAAGTGGTAAGCAGTTACCAACTCTTACTTCAGCACCAGCACCATTCTGTACTGTCATGCCATCTGTTAATCCCTGAGGAGCAAGGATATATGATTTCTCACCATCTGCGTAGCAGATAAGTGCGATATTAGCTGTTCTGTTAGGATCGTACTCGATACCGATAACCTTTGCAGGAACGCCTTCTTTATTTCTCTTGAAATCTATTAATCTATATTTCTGTCTGTTTCCACCACCATGATGTCTAACAGTGATCTTACCCTGGTTGTTACGGCCAGCAGTCTTACTCTTCTTAGCGAGTAATGATTTCTCAGGAGTTGTCTTTGTGATTTCTGAGAAATCTGATCCAGTCATGTTTCTTCTGGAAGGTGTATATGGGTTATAAGTTCTAATTCCCATTATATTCTCTCCTTTCGAGCTTGTGTAATATTGTTTTCTACACTATTAAATGTTGCTAAATCTTAAAGTCCTTCAAAGATTTCGATATCTTTGCTATCAGCTGTTAACTGAACGATTGCCTTCTTAGTCTTAGCAGTTGTACCAACTGTTCTTCCTCTTCTCTTCTTCTTGCCAACACTGTTCATTGTGTTAACGCTGGCAACCTTTGTTCCTTCGAACATCTTTTCAACAGCTTCTTTAATCATAGTCTTGTTAGCATCTGTATGAACTAAGAATGTATACTTCTTATCTGCCATATCAGCCATAGACTTTTCTGTTATAACTGGTTTGAGGATTACATCATAATACTGTACGTTTGCCATTATGCATACACCTCCTCTAATTTCTCTACAGCGGCCTTAGTAACAACTAATGTTGTGTACTTAAGTACGTCATATGTGTTGATTTCGTTAGTAGCTGTAACCTTAACTGAAGGAATGTTTCTTCCTGAAAGAACTACGTTCTTGTTCTCTCCTTCAAGAACTACTAATGCATTTTCAACCTTTAAGTTGTTCATAACTTCTACGAACTTCTTTGTCTTGATTTCATCTAACTTGAACTCATCAAGTACAACGATCTTGCTTTCTGCAACCTTTGAAGATAATGCAGAGAGAAGAGCGATTCTCTTTTCCTTCTTATTCATCTTGAATGAATAATCTCTTGGCTTTGGTGCGAATACGATACCGCCGCCTGTCCACTGTGGAGCTCTTGTAGAACCCTGTCTTGCATGACCAGTTCCCTTCTGTCTCCAAGGTTTTCTTCCGCCACCAGAAACTTCTGAACGTGTCTTAGCGCTCTGTGTTCCCTGACGATTATTTGCAAGCTGGTTAACTACTGCCATGTGTACAAGATGTTCATTAACTTCAACACCAAATACTGCATCGTTTAATTCGATTGAGCCAACTTCCTTGCCTTCAATATTGTAAACAGATACGTTTGCCATCTGTGTGGTCCTCCTTCCTTAGCAAAAACTACTTACTAGCCTTTACTGTTTCTTTCAGTGTTACTAATGATTTCTTAGGTCCAGGTACAGCACCCTTAACTAAGATTACGTTGTTTTCAACATCAACTCTTACTACTTCAAGATTCTGGATTGTGATTCTCTTAGAACCCATATGTCCAGGCATTCCTTTTCCCTTGAATACTCTACCAGGTGTTGTTGCTGATCCGTTTGAACCCTGATGTCTGTGGAACTTAGAACCATGAGCCATAGGTCCTCTTGACTGGCCTAATCTCTTGATTGCGCCCTGGAAACCTTTACCCTTTGAAATAGCAGTTGCATCTACCTTATCGCCTGCTGCGAAGATATCAGCTTTGATTTCATCCTTTACTGAGTATTCTGAAGCGTTTTCAAACTTGAATTCTCTTAAGAATCTCTTGTAAGGAACCTCTGCCTTATCAAAATGTCCTTTAACAGGCTTGTTTACTAACTTTTCTCTAATGTCAGCAAAACCAACCTGAACTGCATCGTAACCGTCGTTTTCTACTGTCTTAACTTGTGTTACAACACAAGGACCAGCCTGAAGAACAGTTACAGGTGTTAAAACACCGTCTTCATTGAAGATTTGAGTCATTCCGACTTTTGTAGCTAAAATTGCCTTCTTCATTGATATTCCTCCTGTTTAATCTACAGCGGACAAGATGATGTGTTATACACAGCGCATCCTGTCATCCTAGAACAGCTAATATAAGTGGAACCTGCACCACTGTGCTACACTTTCGTGTATTGTTACTTCTATATTAAACCCTTAGGATTATTGCTCTTAAATAATAATGAAAAATTGTGTAATGATTAGTTCATTACCTTAAGGTTGATGAATACACCAGCTGGCATTTCTAATTTAGATAATGCATCTACAGTCTTCTGAGATGGTGATAATACATCGATGAGTCTTTTATGAGTTCTCTGTTCAAACTGTTCTCTTGAATCCTTATACTTGTGAACAGCTCTAAGGATTGTAACTACTTCCTTCTTTGTTGGAAGAGGTACTGGACCACTCACATTTGCTCCTGTCTTCTTAGCAGTTTCGATGATTTTCTTAGCTGACTGATCGATTAACTGATGATCATAAGCTTTCAGTGTAATTCTTATTACCTGATTTGCCATAAAAAAAGTCGCCTCCTTCGCACTTTATTGTTTAAGTACGACAAGCGGTGACTGTACACACTCCCACGCGTATCGAGAAACCGCTATTGGTATATCCCGATTAACCAACGTGTCATTTCTGCTTCTTGCAGATGATATTAGGTACAGTGACTTGTCGCCAGATTCTTCGCCGGACTTACCGGCCTTGACATTCGCTCCACGGAAAACCTACCCTCGCGGATAGCAACCTCACGCTTCTACGCTATCAATGTCACAGCAAGTATTAATATACACTACCCTTACTATAAAATCAACCAGAAAAATATTATTTCATTGTATTTTTTTTAATACAATTTGATAATATTTTTCTGGTTATATTTTTGTCTATATTTGTTATTCTTTATTCGGTTTTACTGGTTCGCTATTTTTTCCGCAAGGTCATTAAGATATACCCACCTGTCCATCTTTTCCTCAAGCTGTTGTTCTTTTTGGGCTTTCTCTTTAGACAGGTCATTGAGCTTTCCATAATCAGTTGCACACTTAGACATCTCTGTATCTATTCTTTCTATATCACTTTCCAATGCCGCTATATCATCATCAATGGTTTCATACTCTTTCTGTTCCTTGTAAGTAAACTTAAGACGTTCGCTTCTTGACTTATTATATTCCTTACTTGTAAGTGTGTTACTCCCTAATGATAAATTACTTTTTGAAACTCCATTTTCTGACACATTATATATAGAAGAAACACATTTTTCTTTATAGTCTGAATAACCTCCTTCATACTGTGTAAGGTGGCCTCCAGCCTCAAATGCAAATATTCTGTCCACTGTTCTGTCAAGGAAATATCTGTCGTGCGAAACGGTAATTACAATCCCAGCAAAGCCGTCAAGATAATCCTCTAATACTTCAAGCGTTTCAATATCTAAATCATTAGTTGGCTCATCAAGTATCAATACATTTGGCGCACTCATAAGCACACTCAGCAGATACAGCCTTCTCTTCTCTCCACCTGAAAGCTTTCTTATAGGTGTCCATTGCTGTTTTGGTGAGAATAAGAACTTCTCACACATCTGGCTTGCTGTCGCTTTGCCGTCAACCGTCTGCACATACTCACCTATGCTTCTTACGAACTCAAGAACAGTCTGGTTCTCATCAAGCGGCTCATTTTCCTGCATAAAATAGCCTATATGAACTGTATCGCCTATCTCAACACTTCCACTGTCAGGCTGTATCTGTCCTGTTATTATCTTCATAAGTGTAGACTTGCCACAGCCATTGCTTCCAATTATGCCTATTCGGTCATCTCTTAAGAAAATGTATGTGAAATCGTTAATGTATGTGTGTCCATTATAAGCTTTAGTTATATTGTTAAGTTCTATCGTCTTTCTTCCAAGACGTCTGCTTACAGAACTCATATCCATAAGGCTTTTGTCAAACTTAGCTCTTGCCTGTCTTGAAGCTTCTTTCATATCCTCAAAACGGTCTATTCTTGCCTGCTGTTTGGTAGAACGTGCCTGACAGCCTCTCCTTATCCATTCAAGCTCACGCCTTAATGTATTCTGACGTTTAGCTTCTGTAGCCCTCTCCATTTGTTCACGCTGTGTCTTTAATTCAAGGAAGCCTGAATAATTAGAGTCATAGCTGTAAAGATCCGCGTGGTCTATCTCTACTATCTTATTAGTTACATTATCGAGGAAATATCTGTCGTGTGTTACCATAAGAAGCTCGCCCTTAAATGCCTTGATATACTGCTCAAGCCACACAACCATATCATTATCCAGATGATTAGTCGGCTCATCAAGTATAAGTACCTCTGTAGGTTCAACTAACACCTTCGCCAATGCAACTCTCTTTTTCTGTCCACCAGATAACTTGTCCATAGGAGCATCATACACATCTATGCCAAGCTTATTAAGTATTTCCTTTGCCTTTGGCTCATTTGATGAATCTTTGCCACGAAGCACATATGAAAGTACATTTTCATCTTTAATATAATCTGGTGACTGTGCAAGATATGTAACAGTAACATTTCTTCCTTTTATAACATTACCCTCGTCAGGTTCTTCAATGCCGGCGATTATTTTAAGCAATGTAGACTTTCCCGTTCCATTCACTCCTATAATTCCGACCTTATCGCCCTTATTTATTCCAAGTGTGACATTATCAAGAAGCACTTTCTCACCAAATGCTTTGCTCACTTTTTCAACATTTAATATATTCACAGTTAAAACCTTTCCTTAATATATAATGATTAGCCAGCTTAATCATCAAGCTTATAGAATTCCTTCATCTTAGCGGCAAGCTCTGGCTTTTCTTTCTCCAGCCTGCTTATATGCTCTTTTCTATGCTGTATCATATGGGCATAAGCTTCCGGATTGTTATCTTTAAATCTCTGTAACACTTCTTTTCTGTGTTCCCTCAAATGCTTTAACGCATCTGGATTTAACTTTGCAATCTTAGCCTCAAGCCTTAATCTTCTCTGTTCAATGCGCTCCTCTAATTCTTCTGCATTGCCGTTCTGGGCAAGCTCAGATAAGTGCATTTCAACTCTCTCAAGAAGCTCATCTTCATCAAATAAGCCAATTCTTCCCCAGGCATTCTTACTTTCCGCCTTATCAAGAACATTTTCTGCAAGCTCAGATGACTGCCCGTCAATACTGCTTGTTATGTCATCTGTAACCTGTACGGCATATTTATCAAGCCATTCTGCCGCATCCTTGCCAAATGCCCACTCTATCTCTGCAAGCCTTTCGTTATCCTCTATGAAATCCTCGTGGACAGCGACCTGTTCAGGACTTCCAACAAGCGGATAAGGCCTGTCAACACCGGCATCTCTTAAAGCAAGTGATATTGTTCTTCTTGTGACACCTTCCTCAACAAGACAGCCAGCACCCAACTGCCTTAACTGGTCATTTACATTGCCAACGTGTTCAGTTATATAAAAACGTATTCCCTTGTCCTTTAATATCTTATTAAATGATACAAGCCTGTCTGCTGCCGTTATATCTATGCTTCCGATACCACTAGCATCAACTATTATAATCTTTGTATCGTCATTAATGGCATTTTCTATATCCTGCAAAAATGTAGACACATTTGCAAAGAAAAGATTACCGCTGAATCTATATAATAATGTATGTTCTATCTGCAAGGCATTCTTGTTACGGTTAAGATTGTAGAAGCCCTCGTGTCCTGGTATACATCCAAGAAATGATCTTGGAGGAACAACTGCCCTTATTATTACCGCTATGAATGAAAGAATAACGCCTATAATAACGCCATATATAGTTCCAAATAATAATACGCCAAACATAGCCGCAAGGAATATAAAGAACTCCGCCCTGTTGACTTTCCTAAGCTTATTGGCAAGCTTATATTCAACTATTCCAATAAGCGCGGCAACGACAATTCCTGTAAGAACAGGCACAGGAAGATACTCTAGCACCGGTGTTGCAAAAAGCACTACAACAAGCATCGTAATTGAAGCTGTAACTGACATAAGCTGTGATTTACAGCCAAACTGGTCAGCAATGCCTGTTCTTGATACGCTTCCGTTAAGAGGGCAGCTTCCTGATACCGAAGAAGCTATATTTGCTAAAGAATAAGCAAGCACCTCTCTGTTATTATCAACCTTATATCCATATCTGTTCGCATAGTTATTAGTAGCAAGCAGTGTCTGTGCCATAATAACAAGTGCGCAGGTAAGTCCAAGTATGATTATATCCGATGTATTAGTCTTTAATAATGTAAAATCAGGTATCATAAGCTTCGGAAATCCTGAGTCAACGTGAGGCAGAAGCTTAACTCCTAATCTGTCAATGTGTAAAAATGCTGTTGCCATTGCACCAAGCACCATAAGCACTACCGACATCGGAAACTTGGGAATATATTTCTTGGCAACAAGTATTATTATAACTGTTCCAAATCCGAGAACCGCCGATAACACATTAAAATATTGAAGCTGTCCCCATATGTGGATACCAAGTTCAATAAGTTCTCCTGTACCAGCAGAACCGCCAAACAGCTTTGGAACCTGCATAAGTATTATTGTAATACCAATCCCACTTATAAAGCCTCCCATAACCGGTGTTGATATGTAATTAACTATCCGCCCCGCCTTAATAAGGCTGAATATTAAGAGCCATATTGCCACAACAAATGTAATGACTGGCACAAGCTTCATTGCTTCCTCAGAACCAGAGGCAATGCCAAGTGTCGATAACGTACCACCTACAAGCACCGCTGGTGTTGCATCTACACCAAATACGAACTGTGGCGATGTTGTTGTAAAAGCATATATAAGCACTGGTATCAGCGAACCATATAGTCCATATGCCGCTGGGAGCCCTGCTATCTGGGCATATCCCATAGATATTGGTATTGACACTAATGCCACAATAATTCCTGCTATAATATCATTTTTAGCAGTTTTAAAAGATATATTTTTCAAGGACTTTAGCTCCCTTCCTATTTGTGTACTTTGCTATTTGTGTACTTTGCTATATGTTACAGTAAAATGGTATATTTTTCAAGTTGCGCAGTATATGCCCAACTATACATTCCCTAATATTGCATACTACCGCACATTAATTATATTCTAATCACTGTAGTAAATGATTATTACTCGCTACCTTACGTTAATTATATCCTAATTGCTGTACTTTTTGATTGCCCCAACCATACAATCTGTTATATACTTAATATATATGCTTAAACAAGAAAGGACTTAATTACAATATGTTTGTTGCAGATAATTGGAAAGATTATGAAGTTATAGATACATCCTGTGGCGAAAAGCTTGAACGCTGGGGCGATTACATTCTTGTCCGCCCAGACCCACAGGTTATATGGGACACACCTAAGAACGACAAAAGATGGAAACATATGAATGGACATTATCACAGAAGCTCTAAGGGCGGTGGTGAATGGGAATTCTTTGACCTGCCACAAAGCTGGACTATAAAGTACGAAAGTCCTTCTGTTAATGTTCCTCTTACTTTTAACTTAAAGCCATTCAGCTTTAAGCACACAGGAATATTTCCAGAACAGGCTGCCAACTGGGACTGGTTCTCTGGTATTATAAAAAAAGCTAAAGATAACGAACCAGACAGACAGATAAAGGTTCTTAACTTATTTGCCTACACTGGTGGTGCTACTCTTGCCTGTGCCGCCGCTGGGGCTCACGTTACACACGTTGATGCCTCTAAGGGAATAATTGCGTGGGCTAAGGAAAATGCTACATCATCAGGACTTATTGACAAGCCTATCCGCTGGATAGTCGATGACTGCGTTAAATTTGTTGAAAGAGAGATAAGACGCGGCAATCACTACGATGCTATTATTATGGACCCTCCATCATACGGCAGAGGCCCTAAGGGCGAGATATGGAAAATAGAAGAAGCTATCCACCCACTTGTTAAGCTATGTGCAAAGCTTCTTTCTGACAAGCCATTATTCTTCCTTATCAACTCCTACACCACAGGACTTCAGCCAGCAGTTCTTACTTATATGTTAAGTACTGAACTTAAAGATTTTGACGGCTACTGTAGTTCTAATGAAGTCGGACTTCCAGTATCATCTAATGGACTTGTGCTTCCTTGCGGAGCTTCTGGAAGATGGTGCGGTTCGGAATATTAATTGATATGTGCATATCTTATCTGTTTTATGCGCATATGATTATCTGAATATTATATTGCCAAGCAAAAGCTGGAAATACATTATAATAAGAAATGTTTATTATAATGTATTTCCAGCTTTTAATTCATATATGACTCTCATCTCATCTTCAACGCTATCTTGCAATAATACTGCCCGTCTTTTATCCAATGGGTATATACTCCCCCCCATATCTTTCATTATATCTGAGCATACATTCTGACCTATATAATTAGTTTCCATACTAGCATTAGTATCTTCCTGCTTATTATCTATGAGATTTTCAATCGTTATTGTATTATCACAGACAATAATATTTACTTTATCATCCCTTGAAGCATACTTGACTATATTAGAAAATATATTCGACAGAACCCTTTTAAACTGATTAGGCTTAATATCAACTATTCTCACAGGGAATGTTAGGTTATGCGCCTATGATGTTTACAGGTGCCGCATACTACCTGTTAAAAGCAGTATACCCTATACTGCTTGCCTCTCTCATAATAAGAATAAACAGACATCAGTTTAATAGATACCATATTATATTAATTATTATACTTTTATGGCTCAGCTTTTTTACAGGCTTTTCATGCCAGTCATATCTTCTTATATGCGGTATTGTACCTGTACTTTTATGGCAGATTATTAACCATATTATCAATCCTGAATATGCCGGAAATACAAAGCTGAAAATGTTATTATCTGCTGACATTATTCTTAGCATAACTGCCGCCGTTCTTTGTATAGCTGGTATGTATGTGGGAAAAGCTTATTACAACTATTCATTCACTAACAGTATGGTACTTTGTAATGTAACCAATTTCTTTGATAACTTAAAGCGTATGATTATAGGACACTTTGAATTATTCGGAGCTGTTGCCTATGGTGATGTTGCAGCCACTAGCTTTCAGGGGATTACTATACTCGTACATCTTTTAATTGCAATATTGTTTATTATTTTATTAATTACAGGAATTAAAGCATTTATTAAAAATATACCTAATTTCAATGCATATGCAAAAGACATTATTTCTATTAATAACAAAACAGTTAGCAACATAAATAACAAAAGCTATTTTAATTATGGTTACTTCTTTATGATAATGATTATCAATTATATTGTATTAATACTTACATATACGACATACGGAGCCGAAACTTATGAATTCCGTTATTTAATTATTCCCATGATTGCGGAGGTATTCATATGCTGCATGGCAATTGAACATATCGGACATATTCATATAAGCAGGCTTCTGCATAATATATTGATAATTTCCACTGCTTTAATGATGCTCATTCTTTCTTTATTAGAATGGAATAACTATACTAAAATTAATAATAACAGTGACTACTTAAAAAACATTTCTGATAACCTTATAAATGACAGTTATGACATTGCACTTTATATTGATGATGACAACTCAAAAGAAACCGAAGCGCGTATATTAAGATTATTCTCACCTGAACTTAATGTTGTATATATGAACAACAAAAAAGAATTCTGCGGATGGGGTACATCTACAGAATTCTTTGATGAAAATGTTATTAAACAGCACAAATATTATATTTTAAAATAAGTCATATCAAGCTTTGCACCCAGTTTTACCCAAGAAGCTGCATCACCTGATTTTTACTCTGGCTGCACTGCACAAGCATACTCTGACCAACCTGTGACAGAATATTATTCTTGGAATATTCTGTCATTTCTTAATTATTATGAAAGCTTTTCTTTTTCTATCAGCTCATCCATAAGCTTCCTATATTCATCCGCATCCAACGGCAGTTCAACCTGTATTCCCCTGCATGCCGAATAATATGCCCCCGCACACAGCATAAGCGAGTTAATCCCCTCTTCTCCCCTTGCCACCAGATAATCCTCATTTTGCTCAAGCGATGCCTTTGCAAAACCTTCAAGCAGCCTTGTATATGGCTCCGGCTCCTTTGCGTATTCTATAGTTTCCTCTGTAAAATGCATATTCTCCCTTGAATTAACATTTTCGGTCTTTATGTATTCCCTTACATCCTGATGTCTTGTTATAGTAAGTGTGTTATCTTCAAGCAGAAGCTTTGCCTTTGTTCCTACAATCTCCAGTCTTTCCTCATAGCACGCCTCGCCTGTTGTAAGCACAAATGATGCTGTCATCCCATTATCGTAACTCATAATAATTGTATCTTCATCATCAACCGCGAAGTTATTGTACTTTCCAAATGGAATTACCGCAAATATTCTCTGTGGCATCCCAAACAGATACTGGAACATATCAAGAATATGCTGTCCCTGGTTAATAAGCGCACCTCCGCCCTCGCCTGCAAAGCTGCTTCTCCACGAACCTGACTTATGGTAATGCGTTGTCCTTAAATATCTTGAATTGATAAGGTTCACTCTCACTAACTCACCAAATTCATTATTTTCAAGCATTTCCTTAATCTTTACGTACTTAGGATATAATCTCTGGTGAAATACCATTCCATATATTCTGTTACTCTTACTTGCAGCCTCATTC
Source organism: Lachnospira sp. (assembly GCA_050874785.1). Classification (GTDB taxonomy): domain Bacteria; phylum Bacillota; class Clostridia; order Lachnospirales; family Lachnospiraceae; genus Lachnospira. The sequence continues at coordinate 16,583 of JBNMLJ010000025.1, read as the reverse complement.
ATCTGAAGCGCTTCACCTATATCCGCCGCTGCCGGCTTGTCACATAATACATCCTTTTTAAGTGCAAATGCTTTTAATGCAAGTTCTTTGTGGGTCTTATGTGGTGTTGCTATTATAACTGCATCGAATAATGAAGTTTCATTTACTTTCTGAATATCATTACCAGCAATATTTGCATTTATATTTTCTGCTTCAACAGCAAATAGTTCTTCTGCACTTCTGAATATCTTTACTTTTTCTCCATCTGTATTCACAAGTGACTCACCCCACTCCATAAGCTCATCTCGCCTGATAACTACCGCCGTCAGCTTCATATGTGGCACTTCGCCAGCAGTTATCATTTCCGCATATTTCTTCCCCATATTTCCTACGCCTATAAGGGCTGTTTTTAATATATTGTACTGCATATAAGATGATGTCCTTTCTTAAGTATTAGATATATAAGTTTTCATACGCTAATTTATGTCGCAGCTCCTTATCTTCTTTCCCGTTCTTACAGCTTCATTAAGCAGTATCGCAGCATAAGCATCTGCAAATGCGTCCTCCATGCTATATGGTGGCTCTCCCTCACCTCTGCTATACTTTGCCGTATCTATCATAAGAGCAGCTATGGCAGTTTCATCTTCCGACAAACCTCGAAGCCCTGATTCCGGCTCATACAATACATTCTCACCACATGATATTTTCTTTACCTCACGCACAGTAGACAGATTAGGATTAGTATCTTTGGTATGCATTATATTCACATCTGTCACTATTTTCTGACACTGACCTTCATTATTATTGTCAAGATAATACACTGTATCATCTATCAGTTCGCCCCTGATTCCCTGCACCTTTATGGTGTTTTTTCTGATAGAAGACCTGTACTGTTCAGAGTCAAAGTCATACCATGCAACTTTACCGCTCTCAAACTCAAATGTTGCAACACACCTCTTTTTATCAACTATCCTGCCGTCTGAGAACTTATCATATCTGGTAAATGTCTGAGTTGTCGGGAATTCATAAGTTTTACCTGACACAATATAGTTTTCATCAGGTTTTATACCAAGATAAGCTCGAATAAGACTAAACCCATGATATTCGTGAGCCAGTGATATATTCACACAGCTTACATCACCTATCAGCCCGCTGTCAACTAGCTTAAACATCGCACGGTCAGATGGATACCTTCTGTATTGTTCAGCGACCACCTGCTTTTTCTTTGCATTATGATATCTGTACAGTTTCTTAAGTGACTCTATATCTATTGCTGCCGGTGTTTCCGAAAGCACCGTTACACCTCTGTCCATCCACTCTATCGAAACATCACATATTCCAGCTTTATTGACAGCTATAACAGCAAAATCTGGTTTATAACCTACACATTCCTCTATTGATGTGGTTGTATGTATATCATATTCATTCGCCATTTTATCAGCTTTCTCCTGTGTACGGCAGTACATTGCATCAAGACAGAATACATCCGGCATCGCTTTTGCTATCCTCACATAATAAAGTGAACGCCAGCCCGAACCTACTATAATAAAATGATACTTACTCATACAATCTTTTCACCTCCTGCAAATTAATTTATTTATATAATATTCTCTTTTTTCAAGTTTCTACACACATCTATAATGATACTATGATCCTGTTCATGATTAAAACCAGAGCACGTTATTGTGCCTATTACTGTCTGGCAATTCTCAAGTCTTATTGGAAATGCTCCTCCTACCTGTGCATACTCTGATGGTTCTAATGCCCACTTCTCTTTAATATTCATGCCGCAATCCTCAAGCATATAGTGTGCCCATAATGAACTATGTCCAGTATACATCGCCGTCTTTTTTTTACGCTCAATCATAATATCATTACTTACAGCATTACCATCACTGGAATAATGAAACAATCTTCTTCCAGCTATTGCAATATCTATACATATTTTATTGTTACGTTTTTTTGCTTCTTCTATAAGTGCCATTCCTATAGCAAGTGCTGTTTCTGATGAAAACTCCCTGAATTTCAATTCTTTCTCTTCAGCTTCACATTGTTTCATAAGTTCTTTAGCAATCATACCTTTTAACTCCTTTAATCAATTATCTTATTTTGTATTCTATCTACCATCCTATTTTACAGTTGATTCATTTTTCTTTTATTTATTATATCATTTATATAGTCTTATAAACGCTGAAAAATATTCAATAATTTTACTTTCACTTATTTATTATTATAATTTTTTCTAACTTATAATCAACCAATGAAAAAAACTGCGTAATGATAAAAATTAGGATGTTCTTGATACATTTATTGTCTTACCAAAATCGGTTACCACGAATCCGATACCTTATAACATATTTCCCAAGAAAATCATACAAACTCTTATCATAAATTTGTAAACAAAGAACCAAAAAAGGACCTACGTGCAAGCACGTAAGTCCCTTTTATTATCATCGCCTTTTCAGGCAGCTATTCGATTGCTTTCGCGATAATTATTCAATGATTGTTGCAACAGCACCAGAACCAACTGTTCTACCACCCTCACGGATAGCGAAACGAAGACCCTGCTCCATAGCTACGTTATGGATAAGTTCAACTGTCATTTCTACGTTATCACCAGGCATGCACATTTCTGTACCAGCTGGAAGCTCACAAACACCAGTAACATCAGTTGTTCTGAAGTAGAACTGTGGTCTGTAGTTGTTGAAGAATGGAGTATGACGTCCACCTTCGTCCTTTGTTAATACGTAAACCTGAGCTGTAAACTTGTGGTGTGGTGTGATTGAACCTGGCTTGCAGAGAACCTGTCCTCTTTCGATTTCATCTCTCTGAACACCTCTAAGAAGTGCACCAATGTTATCACCTGGTTCTGCCTCATCAAGAAGCTTTCTGAACATTTCGATACCAGTAACAACAACCTTACGGATGTCTTCATGAATACCAACGATTTCAACTTCCTCGTTAACCTTAAGAACACCTCTTTCTACTCTACCAGTAGCAACTGTACCACGACCTGTGATAGAGAAGATATCTTCGATAGGCATAAGGAATGGCTTATCTGTATCTCTCTGTGGATCTGGAACATACTCATCGATTGTGTGCATAAGTTCAAGAATCTTGTCACCCCATTCGCTGTTAGGATCTTCAAGAGCCTTAAGAGCTGAACCCTGGATGATTGGTGTATCATCGCCTGGGAAATCATATTCGTTAAGAAGTTCTCTGATTTCCATATCAACTAATTCAAGAAGTTCTGGATCATCAACCATATCACACTTGTTCATGAATACTACTACATAAGGAACACCAACCTGACGAGCAAGAAGGATATGCTCTCTTGTCTGAGCCATAACACCATCAGTAGCAGCAACAACGAGGATAGCAGCATCCATCTGAGCAGCACCAGTAATCATGTTCTTTACATAATCAGCATGGCCTGGGCAGTCAACGTGTGCATAATGTCTCTTCTCTGTTTCATACTCAACGTGAGCTGTAGAGATTGTGATACCTCTTTCTCTTTCTTCTGGAGCCTTATCGATATTTTCGAATGCAACAGCTTCACCTGTACCAAGTCTCTCATGAAGAGTCTTTGTGATAGCAGCTGTAAGAGTTGTCTTACCGTGATCTACGTGTCCAATTGTACCAATGTTGCAATGTGGTTTTGTTCTTTCAAATTTAGCCTTTGCCATTGTTTAAAATCCTCCTAATTGATTAAATAGAATAATTGTCTGCAAGCAGACTTCTCATAGCTGAAATCTATTATATTATCTTTTAAAGAATATTTCAACTATATTTTGAGTAAAAGCATTGTAAACTAATACTTTTCTCCGAATTATACGGCAAATTTACATATTTATTATATAAATAAATCTGCCTGATATATACCACTGCGAAATACAGTAACCCGTATTCCGCAGTACATTATATAATCAAGATAATTATAAGGTCTCTGACATCTGCCAGATACTTCTAACTATCATCTATCACTTAAAAACTAATTATTTAGCTCTTGAAGCGATAACCTTGTCCTGAACAGACTTTGGAGCCTGCTCATACTTATCGAAGAACATAGAGTAGTTACCACGACCCTGTGTCTTAGAACGAAGGTCTGTAGCATATCCGAACATCTCTGAAAGTGGAACGAAAGCCTTAACCATCTTACCACCACTGATGTCTTCCATACCTTCAATACGTCCTCTACGTGAGTTGATATCACCGATAACATCACCCATATATTCTTCTGGCATTGTAACTTCAACCTTCATAATAGGCTCAAGAAGTGCTGGAGCTGCCTTAGCCATAGCATCCTTGAATGCCATAGAACCAGCAATGTGGAATGCCATTTCTGATGAATCGACTTCATGGTAAGATCCATCATAGATATCTGCTCTAAGTCCGAGAACTGGGAATCCAGCTAAGATACCTGAGTTAGCAGCTTCTCTGATACCATCAGCAACTGAAGGGATATATTCCTTAGGAATAGCACCACCAACTACTGAAGACTCACAGAAGAGAACTGGAGGCTCATTAATTAATACTGTATTCTTTGTCTCAACATCAAACTTATCAACGTTAGCTTCAAGTGGTGAGAAACGAACCTTACAGTGACCATACTGACCACGACCACCTGACTGCTTAGCATACTTGCTATCGATATCAACTGGCTTTGTAAAGCATTCTCTGTAAGCAACCTGAGGTGCACCTACATTAGCTTCTACCTTGAATTCACGAAGAAGTCTATCAACGATGATATCAAGGTGAAGTTCACCCATACCAGCGATGATTGTCTGACCTGTTTCCTGATCTGTATGAGCACGGAATGTAGGATCTTCTTCAGCAAGCTTTGCTAAAGCTTCACCCATCTTACCCTGGTCATTCTTAGTCTTTGGCTCAATAGCAAGTTCGATAACTGGCTCTGGGAATTCCATAGACTCTAAGATAACTGGATGCTGCTCATCACAGATAGTATCACCTGTAACTGTTATCTTAAGACCTACTGCAGCAGCGATATCTCCTGAGTAAACCTTATCTATTTCTTTTCTCTGGTTGGCATGCATCTGAAGGATACGTCCAACTCTTTCCTTCTTGTTCTTATTAGCATTAAGTACATATGAACCACCATTTAATGTACCTGAGTAAACTCTGAAGAATGCTAACTTACCAACGAATGGATCTGTCATAATCTTGAATGCAAGAGCTGAGAAAGGTTCATCATCAGATGACTTTCTAGTTACTTCATTACCGTCTTCATCAACACCTGTGATATCTGGGATATCTGTAGGAGCTGGCATATATTCGATAACTGCATCAAGAAGCTTCTGAACACCCTTGTTCTTGTAAGCTGTACCGCAAAGACAAGGAATAGCTGTACCTTCGATAGTACCCTTTCTTAAAGCTGCCTTTAATTCTGGAACTGTAAGCTCCTCATCATTAAAGAACTTCTCCATAAGGTCTTCATCAAGTTCAGCACACTGCTCGATAAGCTTATCATGGTATTCTTCTGCCTGATCTTTTAAATCAGCTGGGATTTCACCAACTTCAATATCATCACCCTTATCGCCGTTGAAGACATAAGCCTTCATTTCAAATAAGTCGATGATACCCTTGAACTCGTCTTCCTTACCGATAGGAATCTGTACAAGTACAGGGTTCTTTCCAAGCTTAGTAATAAGCTGGTTGCATGATCCGAAGAAATCAGCACCCATCTTATCCATCTTGTTCATAAATGCCATACGTGGTACGTTGTACTTATCAGCCTGACGCCATACGTTCTCTGACTGTGGTTCAACACCGTTCTGTGCATCGAATACACCTACAGCACCATCAAGTACTCTAAGTGAACGCTCAACTTCAACTGTGAAATCAACGTGGCCAGGAGTATCAATAATATTGATACGGTACTCTGGCTGTGTCTTATCTGGCTTACCTTCTTTTTCAGGTGTCCAGTGACATGTTGTAGCAGCTGAAGTGATTGTGATACCTCTTTCCTGCTCCTGGGCCATCCAGTCCATAGTAGCAGTACCTTCATGAGTATCACCAATCTTGTGGTTAACACCAGTATAATAAAGGATACGCTCTGTTAATGTTGTCTTACCAGCATCAATATGAGCCATAATTCCAATATTTCTGGTTCTCTCCAATGGATATTCTCTTCCAGCCATGGATAAAACCTCCTATAATTATTATTAGAATCTGTAATGAGCAAAAGCCTTGTTTGCTTCTGCCATCTTGTGCATATCTTCTTTTCTCTTTACAGATGCACCTGTGTTATTAGCTGCATCAAGAATCTCGTTAGCGAGTCTTTCTTCCATAGTCTTCTCGCCTCTTGCTCTTGAGAATGTTGTCATCCAACGAAGAGCTAAAGCCTGTCTTCTATCTGGCTTAACTTCGATAGGTACCTGGTATGTTGCTCCACCGATACGTCTAGCCTTTACTTCGAGAACTGGCATAATATTGTTCATAGCCTCTTCGAATACTTCTAAAGCAGGTCTTTCAGTCTTAGCTGCGACTCTGTCAAATGCTCCGTATACAATCTTCTGAGCTACTCCTCTCTTACCATCAAGCATAATGTTGTTGATAAGCTTAGTAACCACCTTGTTATTGTAAATAGGATCTGCTAATACATCTCTCTTCTGAGTATGTCCTTTACGTGGCACGGTTCTTCCCTCCTTAACATTGTATTGTCGTTATTGTTAGCACTAATGAACGCCTTACAGCTTCATCAGCCTGACACATCACGACGTTTCATTAATTCATCGGTACTCACAAATTAAATTGTGTTCGCGCCGTATATCTTAAACCTGCAACCTTCGGATTAATCTAACTCCGGCACTAATTAATTTAATTGTTCGTAAATTATTGTATGCAATAATCTGCAAATATTCTGACTTACCTTGTAAATCAATCATAGACTTAGAATTCTAGTTTTAAAAATTACTTAGCATCCTTAGGTCTCTTAGCACCGTACTTAGAACGTGCCTGTCTTCTCTTTGCTACACCTGCTGTATCAAGTGTACCTCTGATGATATGATATCTTGTACCTGGTAAATCCTTAACTCTACCACCTCTGATAAGAACAACGCTATGTTCCTGAAGATTGTGGCCCTCACCTGGAATATATGAAGTAACTTCGATTCCATTAGAAAGACGTACTCTGGCGATCTTTCTAAGAGCTGAGTTAGGCTTCTTAGGTGTTGCAGTCTTAACAGCTGTACAAACACCTCTCTTCTGTGGTGCAGATACGTCTGTAGCCTTCTTCTGAAGTGAGTTATATCCCTTCTGAAGAGCTGGTGCTGTAGACTTCTTAACTGTTGACTTTCTTCCCTGTCTTACTAACTGGTTAAATGTTGGCATTCCTTTTTCACCTCCCGGAATTAGAATAATGAATGGTTGCACTTAGTATAATCACTAAGAAAAATGCGTGAGCCTGTCATATTAAACTACTCATCTATATAATCAGCGTACATAAATAAGCGGTTGCTTATTCGCACGCTTATTTAGTATATATTTTTAGAATAAATTCGTCAAGAGTTTTTCAAAAATTTATTATTAGAAATATTACTAAAATATCACATTACTATGCTGTCCTTGTTATTGATATTTTATAAAACAAAAAAGAAGCCGCTTTCCTAAGGATAACGGCTTCTATATTTATTATCTTACGCTTCTGTATCTTCTGTTACATCAGCATCATCGCTAACTTCGACATCAGCATCTAATGTATCTACATTTTCTGTAAAATCAAGTGTTTCATCTGAATCCTCAGTAAAGCTTAACACTTCATCATCTGACTCTTCAATCTCATCATAAGCTGTTGCTGTGTCAAGTTCAACATTCTGGTATCTCTTCATACCTGTACCAGCAGGTATAAGCTTACCAATGATAACATTTTCTTTAAGACCGATAAGTGGGTCAACCTTACCATTAATAGCTGCATCAGTAAGAACCTTTGTTGTCTCCTGGAACGAAGCAGCTGAAAGGAATGAATTAGTAGCAAGTGATGCCTTGGTAATACCAAGAATAATTGGTGTACCAGTTGCTTTTCTCTTGCCTTCTTCTTCAAGCTTTTCATTAACCTCTGTGAATTCAAGAGTATCAACCTGTGAACCAGGTAAGAAATCTGAATCTCCAGCAGAATCAATAACTATCTTCTTAAGCATCTGTCTAACAATAAGTTCAATATGCTTATCATTAATATCAACACCCTGAATACGATAAACCTTCTGAACTTCACGAAGCATATAATCCTGAACAGCTCTTACACCAAGGATTCTAACGATATCATGTGGGTTCTCTGAACCTTCTGTGATTTCTTCACCCTTAACAACAACCTGTCCTTCCTGAACCTTAACTCTTGTATCTCTTGATACAGGATAAGCTTTTGAGTTACCCTCATCATCAGTAATTACAATATCTGTCTTCTTCTCTGTCTTAGAGAAGCTAACAACACCACCGAATTCTGCAAGGACTGCAAGGCTCTTTGGCTTTCTTGCCTCGAAAAGTTCCTCTACTCTAGGAAGACCCTGAGTAATGTTATCACCGGCAACACCACCAGTATGGAAAGTTCTCATAGTAAGCTGTGTACCAGGCTCACCGATAGACTGGGCAGCGATAATACCAACTGCTTCACCAATCTGAACTGCCTGACCTGTTGCAAGGTTAGAACCATAACACTTAGCACATACACCGATATGTGAACGGCAAGTAAGAATAGTTCTTATCTTAACCTGTGTTACACCAGTCTTAATGATAGCTGCGGCTCTCTTAGGAGTTACAAGGTGGTTAGCTGCAACGATAATCTCTCCTGTAGCCGGGTCTTTGATATCTTCTGCAAGATATCTTCCAGTAATACGTTCCTGTAATGGCTCAAGAATATCTTCCTTGGCATCACTTGAATTAGTAGCTCTATCGTTAACAAATGAATAAACATACATACCAGGTATTATCTTACCAACGCTGCAATCAGTCTCTCTTATAATAAGATCCTGAGAAACATCTACAAGACGTCTTGTAAGGTAACCTGAATCGGCTGTTCTAAGGGCTGTATCTGAAAGACCCTTACGAGCACCATGGGCTGAAATGAAGTATTCCAGTACATCAAGACCTTCACGGAAGTTAGACTTGATTGGAAGTTCGATTGTATGACCTGAAGTATCTGCCATAAGACCACGCATACCTGCAAGCTGCTTAATCTGCTGGTTAGAACCACGGGCACCAGAGTCAGCCATCATAAAGATGTTATTATACTTATCAAGACCAGAAAGAAGTGCATCAAGCAATGTCTTATCTGTTTCCTGCCATACTCTGATAACATTCTTATATCTTTCTTCATCAGTTGAACGACCTCTGTTGTAGTTAATGTTAATCTGTTCAACCTTCTTTTCAGCATCAGCTATAAGCTGCTTCTTAACTGGTGGCACTGTCATCTCCGAAATAGAAACTGTCATAGCCGCTCTAGTAGAATACTTGTAACCCATAGCCTTAATATCATCAAGAACTTCAGCAGTTCTTGTTGTACCATGTGTATTGATAACGTGCTGTAAAATATCCTTTAACTGTTTCTTTCCTACATGGAAATCAACTTCTGGAAGAAGTAAATTCTCTTCCTTGCTTCTATCTACATATCCTAAATCCTGAGGAAGTATTTCATTGAAAATAAATCTACCAAGTGTAGACTCTACAACACCTGAAATCTCTTCTCCAGCTGCATTAGTCTTAGTCATCTTAACTTTAATCTTAGAATGAAGTGTTATAATTCCATTCTCATAAGCAAGAAGTGCTTCATTAACACTCTTGAATATCTTACCTTCACCCTTAACACCAGGTCTTTCCTGTGTAAGGTAGTAGATACCAAGTACCATATCCTGTGAAGGAACAGCAACAGGACCACCATCAGATGGCTTAAGTAAGTTGTTAGGTGAAAGAAGCATAAATCTACACTCTGCCTGAGCTTCTACAGACAATGGAAGATGTACCGCCATCTGGTCACCATCGAAATCGGCATTGAAAGCTGTACAAACAAGTGGATGAAGCTTAATAGCCTTACCTTCTACAAGGATTGGCTCAAATGCCTGAATACCAAGTCTGTGAAGTGTAGGAGCACGGTTAAGCATAACTGGATGCTCTTTGATAACATCTTCAAGTACATCCCATACTTCTGTCTCAAGATGCTCTACGCTCTTCTTGGCTTTCTTTATGTTCTCAGCAAGACCACGCCTTACTAATTCTCTCATAACAAATGGCTTGAATAACTCAATAGCCATTTCCTTAGGAAGACCACACTGATAAATCTTAAGTTCTGGTCCAACAACGATAACTGAACGTCCTGAGTAGTCAACTCGCTTACCAAGAAGGTTCTGTCTGAAACGTCCCTGCTTACCCTTTAATAAGTCTGATAAAGACTTGAGAGCTCTGTTACCAGGTCCTGTTACAGGACGGCCATTTCTACGTCCATTATCTATAAGTGCATCAACAGCTTCCTGAAGCATTCTCTTCTCGTTACGAACAATGATTTCTGGTGCTCCAAGATCAATAAGTCTTGCAAGACGATTATTTCTGTTGATAATTCTTCTATAAAGATCATTAAGGTCAGATGTTGCAAAACGTCCACCCTCTAACTGAACCATAGGTCTTAAATCTGGAGGGATAACTGGAATTTCTGTAAGAATCATCCATTCTGGCTTAGTACCAGCAGCAATGAACGCATCCATAACTTCAATTCTCTTAATAAGTCTTGCAGCCTTCTGTGAAGTAGTAGTAGCAAGCTCTTCCTTGAGCTTAGCTACTTCTTCTTCAAGGTTGACGTTGTGAAGAAGCTCTAAAATAGCCTCAGCACCCATTCCAACTCTGAATGTATTACCATACTGATCATAAAGATCTCTGTACTCAGTTTCTGTAAGAATCTTCTTGAATGGTATATCTGTTTCGCCTGGATCAATTACGATATAAGAAGCGAAGTAAAGTACCTTCTCAAGATTCTTAGGACCTATATCAAGGATAAGGTCCATACGGCTAGGTATTCCCTTGAAATACCAGATATGTGAAACTGGAGCAGCAAGGTGGATATGACCCATACGATCTCTACGTACACTTGCCTTAGTAACCTCAACACCACACTTATCACATACGATGCCTTTATCTTTAATCTTCTTATACTTACCGCAATGACACTCCCAGTCTTTGCTAGGTCCGAATATTCTTTCACAGAACAGACCATCTCTTTCTGGCTTTAAAGTTCTGTAATTGATAGTCTCAGGCTTAGTTACCTCGCCGTGAGACCACTCTAAAATACTCTCAGGAGAAGCAAGCTTTATCTGAATTTTATCAAATTTCATTGATTTATTTGACTTAATCTCTTCTGCCATTATAGTGCTCCCTTCTATTATTCTTCTATATTTCCGTCACCGTAATCATCATAGTCATCATCTAAGCTGTCATAATCGAAATCGTCATCTTCTGATCCGAGTTCTTCTATGGTTGCCTCACCGTCATCACCCTGCTTTTCTGCGTGATAACCTGCGTTCTTTAATTCATTTTCTTCATCACGGCTACTTCTCTTATAACCACCATCATCAAGAACCTTCTTGAAATCTGTAACTTCATATTCTGAACTTTCAAGAAGCTTAACTTCGTTATTGTCCTGATCAAGAACCCTTACATCAAGAGCAAGTGACTGAAGTTCCTTAAGGAGAACCTTGAATGATTCAGGAATTCCTGGTTCAGGAATGTTCTCACCCTTAATAATAGCTTCATATGTCTTAACTCGACCAACAACATCATCAGATTTAACAGTAAGGATTTCCTGAAGTGTATAAGATGCACCATAAGCTTCAAGAGCCCATACTTCCATTTCTCCGAATCTCTGTCCACCAAACTGGGCTTTACCACCAAGTGGCTGCTGAGTTACAAGTGAGTAAGGACCAGTTGAACGAGCATGGATCTTATCATCAACAAGGTGATGGAGCTTTAAGTAGTGCATAAAACCGATAGTAACCGGACTATCGAAGTATTCACCTGTTCTACCATCGCGAAGTCTTACTTTACCATCTCTTCCGATTGGAACACCCTTCCATTCAGCTCTGTGAGCTCTGTTATCTGAAAGGAACTGGAATACGTCATCTCTTAAAAGTTCCTTGTATTCAGCAGTAAATGTTGTCATGTCAGCAGGATATTCTTCACCATTAGCTTCTGCATCTGCCTTTTCGCGTGCAAGCTCTTCATCATCAAATGGATGATTAGCATAAGCATTGGCCATATCAAGTGTATCCATAATATCATTCTCGTTAGCTCCATCAAAGATAGGTGTCGCTACGTTAAAACCTAATACTTTGGCAGCAAGGCTTAAGTGAATTTCAAGCACCTGTCCAATATTCATACGCGAAGGCACACCAAGAGGATTAAGTACAATATCAAGTGGACGGCCATTAGGAAGGAATGGCATATCTTCTACTGGAAGAACCCTTGAAACGACACCCTTGTTACCGTGACGACCAGCCATCTTATCACCTACAGAAATCTTTCTCTTCTGTGCGATATAGATACGGACATTCTTGTTAACACCTGGAGCTAATTCATCTCCATTTTCTCTTGTAAACACCTTAACGCCTACAACGATACCATAAGCACCGTGTGGAACTTTAAGTGATGTATCTCTTACTTCTCTTGCCTTCTCACCAAAGATAGCTCTAAGAAGTCTTTCTTCTGCTGTAAGCTCTGTCTCACCCTTTGGAGTAACCTTACCAACAAGGATATCACCAGCTCTTACCTCAGCACCGATACGGATGATACCATCTTCATCAAGATCCTTAACCGCATCTGAACCTGTAGAAGGTAAATCTCTTGTGATTTCTTCTGGTCCTAACTTAGTATCTCTTGCTTCTGTATCATATTCTTCTATATGAATTGATGTATAAACATCATCTCTTACTAATCTCTCACTAAGAAGTACAGCATCCTCATAGTTGTAACCTTCCCAAGTCATAAAACCGATAAGAGGGTTCTTACCAAGGGCAATCTCACCATTAGATGTTGAAGGACCATCTGCGATAACATCTCCTGCCTTAACCTCATCTCCCTTAAATACGATAGGTCTCTGGTTATAGCAGTTACTCTGATTACTTCTTGAGAACTTTGTAAGCTTGTACTCGTGAACCTTTCCACTTGTCTCTTTTACAAGAATTCTGTTAGATTCTGATGAAAGTACAACACCATCTTCTTCTGCAACTACACATACACCTGAGTCACACGCTGTCTTATTCTCTATACCTGTACCGATTACTGGTGCTTCTGTCATAAGAAGAGGCACCGCCTGACGCTGCATGTTAGAACCCATAAGGGCACGTGTACAGTCATCATTCTGAAGGAAAGGTATCATAGATGTAGCCACTGAGAACACCATCTTAGGAGATACGTCCATAAGATCAATCATACTCTTATCGAATTCTGATGTTTCTTCTCTGTAACGTCCTGATACTGTATTCTTAACGAAGTAACCATTCTCATCTATCTCTGCATTAGCCTGTGCTACATGGAAATCATCTTCCTCATCTGCTGTGAAGTAATGTACTTCATCTGTAACTCTAGGATTCTTAGGGTCTGTCTTATCGATTATACGATAAGGTGCTTCGACAAATCCGTACTCATTAATTCTTGCATATGAAGCAAGTGAGTTAATAAGACCGATATTAGGACCTTCAGGTGTTTCGATAGGACACATTCTACCATAGTGTGTATAATGTACATCTCGAACCTCGAAACCTGCACGATCTCTCGAAAGACCACCAGGACCAAGTGCTGAAAGACGTCTCTTATGTGTAATCTCAGATAATGGGTTATTCTGATCCATAAACTGAGAAAGCTGTGAACTACCAAAGAATTCCTTGATAGCTGCTGTTACAGGCTTAATATTAATTAATGACTGTGGTGAAATACCGCTTAAGTCCTGAGTTGACATTCTTTCACGAACAACTCTTTCCATTCTTGAAATACCAATTCTGAACTGGTTCTGTAATAATTCACCAACAGCTCTTATTCTTCTGTTACCAAGGTGATCGATATCATCCTTGTATCCAATGCCATACTCAAGATGCATATTATAATTAATAGAAGCAAGAATGTCTTCTACTGTAATATGCTTTGGCATAAGATCTGCTGTATTCTTAGCAATAGCGTCCTTAATATCATCAAGTGACTCATTATCAGCTAAAATCTGTGCAAGAACCGGATAATAAACAGCTTCGTTAATTCCTAATTCCTTAGCTTCTTCTGTTGTGATATCTACCCACTTAGTGATATCTACAGCAAGATTAGAAAGAACCTTAACTGTTCTCTTAGTAACTGCACCTTCTGCACCCTTTAATTCAGCAGCAATAAATACCGCTGAAACAGCTGCATTCTGGATCTTCTCAGCTGTTTCTCTTGTAAGCTTATCACCAGCATTAGCAAGAATTTCACCATTGCCATCTACAACGTCTTCTGCAAGAATGTGTCCTGCAATTCTGTTTCTGAATGAAAGCTTCTTATTAAATTTATAACGGCCTACTCTTGCAAGGTCATATCTTCTAGGATCAAAGAACATACCAGAAATAAGTGCTTCTGCACTCTCTACTGATAATGGTTCTCCTGGTCTTAACTTCTTATAAAGTTCAAGTACACCTTCCTGATAGTTAGTAGATGTATCCTTCTCCATTGTTGCAAGAAGCTTAGGCTCTTCACCAAATATGTCAAGAATCTCTGCGTTAGTACCAAAACCAAGTGCTCTTATAAGAACTGTAATAGGTACTTTCTTATTACGATCAACCTTAACATAGAATACATCGTTAGCATCTGTTTCATACTCTAACCACGCACCTCTGTTAGGAATTACTGTTGAACTGTAGAGGAATATCTTTCCATACTTATCCTTCTGTATATCATAATAAATACCAGGTGAACGTACCAGCTGGCTGACAATAACTCGTTCTGCACCATTAATCACAAATGTACCGGTCTTAGTCATTAAAGGAAGGTCACCCATAAAGATTTCATGTTCGCTTATATCTTCGCTCTCTTTATTATGAAGTCTTACACGTACCTTAAGTGGAGCTGCATATGTAGCATCCCTTTCCTTGCACTCTTCTATAGAGTACTTTCTCTCTTCCTCACATAATGCAAAATCAACGAATTCAAGACTGAGCCTTCCGTTATAATCTGCAATTGGAGAGATGTCGCTAAAGACTTCCTTTAAGCCTTCATTTAAAAACCACTGGTAAGAATCTTTTTGTACTTCAATAAGGTTAGGCATCTCAAGAACTTCTTTCTGTCTTGAGTAACTCATACGCATCGATTTGCCTGACTTTACTGGACGTATTCTGTTTTTCTCCATTGACGTTTCACCCCTTAGTTTTCTTTACTTTACATTAATTTATTACATTATCGATATGCGTGCAAATACTATGCACACCATACCATAATAGTGCATTATTCATAGTAACAAAAAAAGTTCCAGCTGTCAATACAACAACTGGAACTTTTTCACATTTTATATAATATACCAAATATGCTTTAAAAAATCAAGCGATTATTCAGCATACCGCAATATATTAAAAATTCTGTTCATATATGCTATGCCATACGGCATATATATGTCAAGCAAGTATCAAACTGACAATCTGAATTACTTAAGAGTAACCTTAGCACCTTCAGCTTCAAGCTTCTTCTGGATTTCTTCAGCTTCTTCCTTAGAAGCACCTTCCTTAACAACCTTAGGAGCGCCATCAACAACTTCCTTAGCTTCCTTTAATCCAAGACCTGTGATTTCACGAACAACCTTGATAACCTTAACCTTGTTAGCACCAGCTTCTGTAAGTTCTACGTCAAATTCTGTCTTTTCTTCAGCTGCTGCACCTGCTGCTGCACCTGCTGCTACAACAACACCTGCTGCTGCAGAAACACCAAATTCTTCTTCACATGCTTTAACTAAATCATTTAATTCTAATACTGATAAACCTTTAATAACTTCGATAATTTCCTGAGTAGTCATTATTATAATCTCCTTTTTAATAGTCTTTTAATTAAGTTTCGTAGCAGGCTGACATAGTCACACCTGTCCGTCAATAATCGTACTGATTACGCCGTGTAATTATGCAACCTCTTCGTTCTTCTCAGCGATCTGCTTAATAACACGAGCAAAGTTTGTAATAGGTGACTGGATGCTTCCAAGGAACTTAGCAAGAAGTTCATCTCTTGAAGGAATGTTAGCGATAGCTGCGATTCCAGTAGCATCATAGTAAGTACCTTCAACAACACCACACTTAAGTTCAAGTGCATCTGCTGTCTTAGCAAAGTTAGCTAAAACTCTTGCTGGAGCTGTAGCATCTTCCTTGCAGATTGCAATAGCGTTAGGTCCTTCAAGAACTTCTGCCATTGGCTCGAATTCTGTACCTGCGATTGCTCTCTTTACTAAAGTATTCTTATAAACCTTGTAAACAACACCAGCTTCTCTTAACTGCTTACGAAGCTGTGTATCCTGCTCAACAGTTAAGCCACGGTAGTCAACTACCACAACGCCCTGAGCGCCTTCTAAGCTTGCTTTGATTTCGTCTACGATAGGCTGCTTAAGTTCTACTTTT
>JBNMLJ010000024.1:0-51535 GCA_050874785.1 Lachnospira sp. | reverse complement strand
ATCCAGCCATACACCACATCATCAAGTCACCTCATAACTAACCCCCACCTCATACCACTGCACCCACACCGAAGTCCTTGCTCCGCCATTAGAAATAAATGTATGGATTTCGCACAACGACCAGAGCTTGGTATCTGGATTTTGCTGTCTAATCTGCATAATGTGGGTTTCCTGTGAGAGGGTGTATATTATATCATCAAGGATGGTTCTGGTAGATACACTTGTGTTATCGTAAGTCTGTGATTCAACAGAACCAGAGTTATATATGCTCGTTCGGCGCATATCAGCCAGTATAGGTATGGCGGTATTTTTGGCAGCTATAGTTATCCTTGCAGAATTAGAAGAAACATATTGATAAGTCAGTATTAGATTATCCAGAGGAATGTTGAGTGTGCTGTTGGCGGTGGAAAGATTTACGTGATATTCATCAAGGGCTTTAAAAAGGTTTGGTGTGGTTATGTCTGTTGTGGTAGTTTTAAAGTTAAGCTTGTAACTAAGAGGTGTATCTTCAACCACAGTAATCTCAGGGGTTTCACCAGTATCTCCCTTCTCGCCTTTCTCCCCTTGTATACCCTGTTCACCAGTGTCCCCTTTGTCGCCCTTTTCACCCTGCGGACCGGTGTCCCCTTTTTCCCCCTGAATACCTTGAATACCCTTCTCACCAGTATCGCCTTTATCGCCCTTTTCGCCTTGCGGTCCAGTATCCCCCTTCTCACCTTTCTCCCCTTGGATACCCTGTTCACCGGTATCACCTTTATCGCCCTTTTCGCCCTGTGATCCAGTGTCCCCCTTATCCCCTTTAGGACCTTGAATACCTTGCTCTCCCTTAGGACCTTCTGGACCTTGAGGTCCGGCAATGCCTTGTTCTCCTTGAGGTCCGGCAATGCCTTGTTCTCCTTGAGGTCCGGGACAGCCGCGGTCGCCCTGTACGCCTTGTGGACCTAGTTCGCCCTGTGGACCTTGAGCACCGGCTGGTCCTTGTTCACCAGTAGGGCCGCGTTCACCTTTTTCTCCACGCTCGCCTTTAGGTCCTTGAGGACCGACAGGACCGGGGTCACCTTGTGGGCCTATAGGACCTTTATCACCTTTAGGACCGATAGGTCCGGGATTTCCTTGAATTCCCTGAAGCCCTATTTCGCCAGTGTCACCTTTAGGACCAACATCGCCACGGACACCCTGAGGACCTCGTGGACCCATAGGACCAACAGGACCTCTTGGACCGACAGGACCGGGACAGCCGGTATCTCCTTTAATTCCGCGTGGTCCCATAGGTCCCTGCTCGCCTCTTGGACCTTGTTCACCACGCGGCCCTTCTGGACCTTGAGGTCCCATAGGTCCTTGAATTGTCACGTAAGTACCATATGAACCTCGGTTATTGCAACAGTTTCTTGAATTGTTGTTGGAGCAATTCATAATAAGCCTCTCTGCATAAATGTGTGCTTACTTACATTTTATGCAGAAAAAACATAAGATGAACTTAAGAGAGTGAAAATATCTTACGGTAGTTGGACAAAATTAGATGCAAAAGACCATAAAATAAACTTAAGAGAATAAAAAAACATCTTACGGTAATCAGACAAAATCGGAAGCAAAAGACCATAAAACGAACTTAAGACAGAATATAGATATAAAAGAATATTCAGACATAAAAATACCAGCTTCCAATAATTAGACTTTTGATATCTACTATTTTACGGGAGTTTATCAGGTAAAATGATACATATCATTTTTTCTAATATTTGGAGGCTGGCATAATCAATCTATAAAATGCAGCATTTTTATAATAGTAAATAGTGATTACTGTTATTTAAAATATTACTTAGTCCCAGTAGACCCAAATCCCCCTTCGCCACGCACTGTATCACTTAATTCCTCAGCCTCAACGAATTCAGCAGTAATATAAGGTGTGAGTACAAGCTGTGCAATTCGGTCGCCGGGTTCAACGGTTACAGGAGATTGTGAATGGTTGTGTAATGCAACCATAAGCTCGCCACGGTAATCAGAGTCAATAACGCCGACCTTATTGGCTGGGGCAAGACCCTTTTTGCACGCCATACCGCTTCGTGCGTATACAAGACCGACAAGACCTTCTGGGATTTCCATAGCAATTCCTGTCTTGATGAATTCTGTAGCACCAGCATTAATAGTCACTGGTTCAGTCATTCCAGAATAGAGGTCTGCACCGGCAGAGAATTCTGTACCATAAGTTGGAACTATTGCATTTGGTGTAAGCTTTTTAAATTTAACTGTCTGTTTCATTGATAATTATTCTCCTTAATATTATTGATATTCCTCAGCAGTAATTACAGTGCCTTCTTTTAAGGACTGCTGTACAAGTATTGTGCGCTGGTTTGATGAGCCCTTGAATTTAAGCATCATATCTTTTAATTCTTCAACAAATCTGCCGTCTACGCATACGTCAATATATGAAAGCATTTCTCTGGTTTCCGGATATTTGTCATACATTTTATCCATAATATCATCATCAAAAAGGTAACCAGTAAAACACCATATATCCTTGGACGGATATGTTTTCTTGACAGCCTTTAGAAGCGGTATAAGTCCTCTTTGGTTGGCTGGTTCAAATGGTTCGCCGCCAAGCAGCGTAAGACCAGCAATATAATCTGGCTTCATTGAATTAATTATATCAGATATGGTTGCATCAGTAAAAGGCGTACCATAGTTAAAATCCCACGCGATTTCATTAAAGCAGCCTTTGCAGTGGTGTGTACATCCGCTTACGAAAATGCTTGTACGTACGCCCGGACCATTGGCGATGTCATTATATTTAATTTCAGCGTAGTTCAAAATATTCCTCCTGATTTTGTGCTTTATATGCAAATTAATATGTATAATATCATAAATCGGACAAATATAACAGTGGTTAGAAGTGCTAATTAATATTATAATAACAATAGTTAAAGATTTAACGAATGACGTAATAGAAATCGTATAGCAGATAGTACATATGTAGATTATACAGCGCAAATCATACAGTTGATGTTGCTAAGTTAATCACACAATGAATATTACATATGTAAATTGCATAACAGAAATGAGGCTTTATATGGTTGATATATTTTTTGACAAGTTATACAGATATCCAAGAATTAATGAATGTGTTAGCATAGCAGTTCCATTTGCCAAAGGGGAACTATATAATACGGATAATATAAGCATAGTTCAGAATAAGAGAAAATGTATTATCCAGCCAAATGTTACGGCAAAGTATGATGATGGCAGTATAAAGTATCTTTTTGTCGATTTTATGGCAGATTTACCAGCTAATAAGTCGGCAAAGGCAGTATTGACAACTACTAAACAGGAATTAAACGAACTTATATCAGACGGACAATTAGAGTGTGATAAGCAAGATGATAAAGCATATGAAACAGCAGATGTTAATTCGTATGACACAACTTATGATAAGCAAAATTGTATCGCTAGTGTAACACCAGTTGATAACGGCTTTTTAATAAAATGCGGCAGTCTTGAATATGAGGTAGCCAACAACAGCAGTTCAATATTCAGACAGCTTAATGACTACAGGAAAGTGTATACAGACAAGAATTTTGAAGGTCCATATCTTAAGGATAAAGACGGTAATGCTTATAAGCTTAAGATTGGAGAGTGGAAGGTTGTTGAGGCTGGACCAGTTACGGCAAGCGTAGAAGTGGAGTGCAGTAATATCGCAGGAGAGAATACTATAGATAAAGACAGTAAATCCGAAGAAACCAAAGCTGCCAATGATAAAGATATTACAGGTAATGCCATTAAGAATAAAAATATTAAAGCAGTTATTAAAGTCACAGGCTATGCCGGAAAGCCATGGGTTAATATTACATACAGAATTATCAATACATCAGATGATGAGTTAAGGATAAAGTCGCTTGTATTTTATATTAAGAAATCAGAAGATAGTGTAATTACAGAGCAGTTAAAGCCTATTGAAATTGCAGCAGGCAACGATTCAACAGGCTGTGGTGATATCCGCACAGATAATTCGCATAATGACGGTCCTGTATTTATGACAAGGGGTACAACTGAGCTTGATATGCTTGAAAAGAAGGCTGATGTCAATAATATAAGAACTGTTGTTGCAGCTTCTAATTATAAGACAAGCTTTATAATTGGAAAGAATGGCGAGGAGGTTAATGAGGTAATAGATGATAAATATCTTGTAAAAGAGGCTAATGAGCATTTTGCAGAGGTATTTTATGGAACATTTATGGCTGATTATACTGATGGTGAAGACGGTTTCTGCGTTACGGTTCATCAGGCACAGCAGAATTACCCTAAGGCGGTGAAGTCGTGCAGGGAAGGTGTGGCTGTTATGCTTGTTCCTGAGAATGTAGGGGAGATTACTATGCAGTCAGGAATGGCAAAAGAACAGCAGTTTATGATACATTTTCATAGTCCTGCTATGAAGCTGTGGGAGATAGACAACAGAAGTCTTATATACCAGATGCCAGACAGGCCATATATTGCACCAGAGGTGTTTAAGAAGGCAGGGGTTATGCTTGATGTATTCCCTGTAAAGCATAATGATGATTTCGAGATAGCACTTATGGCAAAAGCGGACGGACATTCAAGGTGCTATGGTATGCTTAACTGGGGCGACACGGTAGATCAGGGTTATACTGTTCAGGGACGTGGAGGCGGAAAGCCGGTTTGGAGCAATAATGAGTACGATTATCCACACGCGTGTGCGCTTATGTATGCAAGAACCGGTGTCAGAAGATTTATGGATTATCTGATTGTGTCAGCAAGGCACTGGATGGATATAGATGTGTGCCATTACAGCAGTAATCCGCTTAGAATTGGCGGACAGTGGGAGCATACGGCAGGACATTGTAAGAATGGTGTTATGGTATGCTCTCACGAGTGGGTTGAGGGTCTGCTTGATTATTACCATTTTACGGGTGATAAGAGAGGCTATGATACAGCAGTTGGAATAGGAGAAAATGTTTTAAAACTTCTTGAAACTCCTATGTATCAGGTCCCTGGTGAAGCCAATGCAAGGGAAACCGGCTGGGCATTAAGGACACTTACAGCCCTGTATATAGAAACTAATGATAATAAATGGCTTGCAAAATGTGACTGGATAATTGATAATTTTAAGAAATGGGAAGAAGAATACGGTGACTGGTTATCACCTTACACAGATAATACAGCCATAAGAGTAGGTTTTATGATATCAATAGCTGTGGGAAGCGTTATGAGATATTACAGAATATTCCCAAGAGAAGATATCAGGCAGATGATATTAAGGGCAGTTGATGACCTGACAGAGAACTGTTATATGGATAATGGTCTGTTCTACTATAAGGAGCTTCCAAGTCTTGCAAGAAATGGCAATAACACACTGCTTCTGGAAGCACTTGCAATAGCATACGAGCTTACAGGTAATAAGCAGTATCTTGAATATGGACTTAATACATTCAAAAGAGCGATAAATGAAGTGCCTAAGGGAGCAGTCGGAGTTAAGACTATTATTGATGATGCGGTAATATGTCAGGGCAATTCAGGCAAAGGATTTGCGCAGAGTTTCATACCACTTGCAACTTATTATAATGCAATTAGTGAAAATAATATGACATTCTGACAATAATGTGTTAAAATAAATATTATGATGTATGTGTCAGAGGTATAAGCTGGTATTTCTGCAATGAGAGATGCCATTTTACCAGGACACACAGCACACCGGAAACAGACAGCCATATCAGAAAGAATATACTGATATGGCTGTTTGGGTTAAGTAATCATAACACAGAGTAACAGCCTAAGGAGGTTAATTATGAGAATCGGTATAAGAGCACACGATGTGGCATATGCACCACTTAACGAACTTATTCCTAATATACATAATCAGGGATTTCATTGTATGCACATAGCATTAAGCAAGTCTATTAAGGAGTTCAAGCCGGGAGTAGAGACTATGACACCTGGTCTTGCAATGTATATTAAAGAATTATGCGCAGAGAATAAGGTTGATATAGCAGTACTTGGCTGTTACCTTAACCTTTGCAATCCTAATGAGGAGAAGCACAAGGAAATAGTTGAGAAATATAAGGCGCACATAAGATTTGCAAGCATACTTGGCTGTGGCGTAGTTGGTACAGAGACAGGTGCTGTCAATGAGGAGTACAAGTATGAGCCAGCTAACCATTCAGAGGAAGCTTTACAGTGCTTTATAGATAATTTAAGACCAATCGTTAAATATGCAGAGCAGTTCGGCGTTATAGTTGCGATTGAACCAGTATGGAAGCATATTGTTAATACAGTTGAGAGAGCAAGAAAGGTTCTTGATGCTATAGACTCACCTAATCTTCAGATTATATTTGACCCAGTCAACCTTTTATATGTGGGTAATATAGATAAGCAGGATGAGATAATTAATCAGGCATTTGATTTATTATTAAAGGATATAGCAGTTGTCCACTGTAAAGATTATGTCGTTGAAGGTGATGAGCTTAAGTCAATAGCGGCAGGAACAGGCGGACTTAATTATCCACTTCTTCTTAAGAAGATTAAGGAACATAAGCCATATGTTCATTGTACACTTGAGAATACTGTACCAGAAAATGCAGTAGCAACAAGAGAATTTATGGAAAAACTATATTCAGAAGTGTAGGGAGAGATTATATGCCAGAGAATAATATAGAATTAGCAGGCAATACCAATATCAAGACAAGTCAGGTGGACAAGTCGGTTGATACGCCAGCAGATTTTACAAGTCCTGAAGTGCTTTATGATAAGCTTATAGAAACAATCAGGCAGTATCATCCTTCATCAGATTTATCTGATATAGAGAGAGCATATAAAGTGGCTAAGGAGGCACACGAAGGACAGTTTAGAAAGTCTGGAGAGCCATATATTATTCACCCATTGTGTGTTGCCATTATATTAGCAGAGCTTGAGCTTGATAAGGAATCTATTATTGCAGGTCTTTTGCACGATGTTGTGGAAGATACAGTTATGACAAGTGAAGATGTTGCTAGGGAATTTGGTGATGAAGTAGCACTTTTGGTAGATGGTGTAACAAAACTTACACAGCTTAATTACCAGCACGATAAGATTGAGGTTCAGGCTGAGAACTTAAGAAAAATGTTCCTTGCAATGGCAAAGGATATACGAGTTATTATGATAAAGCTTGCCGACAGGCTTCATAATATGCGTACAATGCAGTACCAGTCACCAGCCAAGCAGGTAGAAAAGTCAAGAGAAACTATGGATATATATGCACCTATTGCCCATAGGTTAGGTATATCCAAGATTAAGGTAGAACTTGATGATTTATCAATGAAGTATCTTATGCCAGATACTTATAATGACCTTGTAAAGCAGGTTGATATTAACAGACCGGGCAGGGAAGCATTTATAAAGAGCATTATCAAAGAAGTAGGAATGCACATCAGCAATGCTGGAATTGAAGCTGAGATAGACGGAAGAGTTAAGCATTTCTTCTCAATATACAGAAAGATGGTTAACCAGAATAAGACACTTGACCAGATATATGATATATTTGCCGTTCGTATCAAGGTTGATACAGTCAAGGATTGTTATGCGGCACTTGGTGTTATTCACGAAATGTATAAGCCAATACCGGGACGTTTTAAAGATTATATAGCAATGCCTAAGCCTAATATGTACCAGTCGCTTCATACAACACTTATCGCTTCTAATGGACAGCCATTCGAGGTGCAGATAAGAACTTATGAAATGCATAGAATTGCTGAATATGGTATTGCTGCCCACTGGAAGTATAAAGAGGGCAAGACAGGAGAGTCTAATAAGAGTGAGGAAGCTAAGCTTAGCTGGTTAAGGCAGATTCTTGAATGGCAGAGAGATATGTCTGATAACAAGGAGTTCTTATCATCAATTAAGAACGACCTTAATCTTTTTTCTGATTCAGTGTACTGTTTCACTCCTACAGGTGATGTAAAGACACTTCCAGCAGGCTCTAATCCAATAGATTTTGCATACAGCATACATAGTGCTGTAGGTAACAAGATGGTTGGTGCAAGGGTCAATGGTAAGCTTGTTAATATTGATTATGAGATTAAGAATGGTGACAGAATTGAGATTATAACATCTCAGAATTCCAAAGGACCAAGCCGTGACTGGCTTTCAATGGTTAAGTCAACACAGGCACGTAACAAGATTAACCAGTGGTTTAAGCAGGAGCTTAAGGAAGATAATATTATAAAGGGCAAGGAACTTATATCTAATTACTGTAAGGGTAAGGGAATTGTTCTTTCTGAGATTAATAAGCCTGAATTCGTTGAGAAAGCACTCAGAAAATATGGCTACAAAGACTGGAATGCTGTTCTTGCGGCAGTAGGACACGGTGCGTTAAAGGAAGGTCAGATTGTCAATAAGCTTAATGAGGAATATCAGAAGACCAAGAAGGCTGAGATAACTGACAAGCAGGTACTTGACAGCATTGTGGCAAGCGAGAGCAAGGAGAAAGAAAAGGAGAAGAAGGGCAAAGGCGGTATTGTTGTAAAAGGAATACACGATGTTGCTGTCCGTTTCTCTAAGTGCTGTAATCCAGTGCCAGGTGATGAGATTGTTGGATTTGTTACAAGAGGAAGAGGAATATCAATTCACAGAACAGATTGTGTTAATATTCTTAATTTCCCAGCTAATGAAAGAGCAAGGCTTATTGAAGCTGAGTGGGAACAGACAGAGAATAAAGATGAGAAGTACAGTGCAGAGATTAATATATATGCAGGCAATAGAAAAGGACTTATTGTTGATATTTCCCGTCTATTTACAGAAGCTAATATAGATGTAAGATTTATGAACAGCCGTGTTAATAAGAAACAGCTTGCAACAATCAATCTTGGATTTGTTGTATCTGGTAAGGAAGAACTTAACAGATTAATTGACAATTTAAGAAAGATTGACGGAGTGACAGATATAGAGAGAGCTACAGGCTGATATTTATAACTGCTGTCGTGCGAAGTTAAGATATTTTATATATTGCTTCGTACGGCAGCATTTTTGACACAGGGATTGGAGATTATAATGTATAAAATAGATGTAAGAGTATTAGGAATGGTAGGAACGAACTGTTACCTGCTTTGTAATACAGACACTAAAGAATGTGTGCTTATAGACCCTGCGGATAATGCTGGAAAGATAAGCGAGATGATAGATAAGTCGGGCTGTACGTTAAAGGGAATACTTTTAACACACGGACATTTTGACCATATTATGGCAGCAGATGAAGTGAGGGATAAATATAATGTCAAGGTGTATGCCTCAGCAGAAGAGAAGAATACATTAAGTACACCTCATATTAATCTTGGTGAGGCTTATGGAATGAACCTGTCTGTGAAGGCTGATGTATGGCACAATGACGGTGATATACTTAAGCTTGCAGGATTTGATATTAAGGCAATCCACACACCGGGACATACAGAGGGTGGAACGTGCTATTATATTGAGTCAATCGGCGTGTTATTCTCAGGTGATACACTTTTCTGTGAGTCAGTTGGAAGAACAGATTTCCCAGGTGGAAGTATGAGCGATATTGTGCGTTCAATTAAGGATAAGCTAATGGTGCTTCCAGACGATACCAAGGTGTATACAGGACACGGCGAGGGAACAAGCATAGGATATGAGAGGGTTCATAACCCATTTATAGGTGCGTAAGAAAGATGGACAATATGATATATATTAAAATTGATAACGATACATTTTATGATGATGCAATAGTTCTTGTACGTTCATTTTACCCAAGAATGGAGGTAAAGGCATATAAGCAGGATACAGTTGTCACAGAAGATGATAAAGTGATTGATATAACAGTACCTGATATGACAGGACTTAATAAGAGCGAAATGCACGATAAATTCAAGTCATATTTATATGACAGGCTCAGTCAGATGACAGGAAAGACATTGCCTTGGGGATATCTTACAGGAGTGCGCCCAAGCAAGATTGCATATATTATGCTTGAAGATGGTGAAGATGAGCAGACTATAAAGAAGCATTTTATGGATAAGCATAAGGCGAGTGAGAAGAAAGCCAGCCTTGCAATAAATGTTGCAAAGAAGGAAATGGACATTCTTAATAAGATTGATTATAAGAATGGCTACAGCTTATATATTGGAATACCATTTTGTCCAAGTATATGCCTGTACTGCTCATTTTCATCATATGCACTTGATGCGTACAAGAATTATGTGGACGATTATCTTGATTCACTTATTAAGGAGATGACTTTCGTAGCTGGGGCAATGAAAGGCAGAAGACTTGATACAGTGTATTTTGGAGGTGGAACACCTACAACGCTTAGTGCGGCACAGCTTGACAGGCTTATAACGGCTTTAAAGGAGCTTTTTGATATTGACGGCTGTCACGAATTCACAGTTGAAGCAGGACGTCCGGACAGCATAACAAGGGATAAGTTAAAGGTATTAAAGGCGCATAATGTTGGAAGAATATCTATTAATCCGCAGACGATGAACCAGCAGACACTTGACCTTATTGGAAGAAAGCATACTGTAGAGCAGATTAAAAATGTGTATTCTATGGCAAGGGAAGAAGGCTTTAATAATATTAATATGGATATTATTCTTGGGCTTGTCGGTGAAGATGTTGATGAAGTTGCTCATACATTATCAGAGATCGAGGCGATGAAGCCGGAGAGCCTTACAGTACATTCTCTTGCAATAAAGAGAGCGGCGGCACTTAATATATGGAGAGATAAGTACAAGCAGTTATCAACCAAGAATACAGATGAGATAATAAGAATGACAGAGGAAACAGCCGAAAGACTGTCAATGCAGCCTTATTATATGTACCGCCAGAAGAATATGGCAGGTAACTTTGAGAATGTCGGCTATTCAGTCCCGGGACTTGAATGTATATATAATATTCTTATTATGGAGGAAAAGCAGACAATAATTGCCTGTGGTGCAGGAGCTTCCAGCAAGGTAGTATTCCATAATGAAGCAGATGATAATCATTCAGTCAGAATTGAGAGAATAGAAAATGTCAAAGACGTTCGCAATTATATTCAAAGAATTGATGAAATGATTGATAGAAAGAAGAAATTCTTTGAGGAAAATAATTTCTAGAAATAATAGTTATTGAAATCATTTTCCAAGGATAAATAGAATTAAATTATATTTAAAGGAATATTGTGTCCTGAAATCAGGATATACGTTTATTATAAAAATATATAGAAATGAGGATAATATGAAGATAGCAGTTGCTTATGAGAATGGAAATGTTTTTGAACATTTCGGACATTCAAGACAATTTAAAATTTATGAAACAGACGGACAGAACATTGTTAAAGAAGAAGTTATAGAGAGTGAAGGCTCTGGACATTCAGCTATGGCAGTACTTCTTACAGGTCTTGGAATTAATGCTGTTATATGCGGAGGTATCGGTGACGGTGCTGTCAATGCTTTAGGCGAAGCCGGCATAGAAGTATATTCAGGTGTATCAGGCAATGCGGATGAAGCAGTAGAGGCATACCTTAATGGAGAATTAATATCAGAGGGTGTTAATTGCAGTCATCATTCCAACGAAGAAGGACATAACTGTGGAACTGCTGGTACAGAAAATGAAAGCTGCGGCTGTGGAAGCACTGATACAGAAGGCGGAAGCTGTGGCTGTGTTTGTGGAAGTGACACAGATGACGGAAGCTGCGGTTGTGGGAGTGATGAAACATCAGGCTGTGGCGGTTGTTCAGGCTGTGGTGGCGCAGCACCTTTATTTGAAGGACCTAATGTGGGTAAAGTGTGCAGAGTACACTACAAAGGAACATTTAACGATGGAACACAGTTCGACTCATCTTATGACAGGGGAGAACCTCTTGAATTTACTTGTGGTGCAGGTATGATGATACTTGGTTTTGACAAGGCTGTAGCTGATATGAATGTAGGCGATATAATAGATGTACATTTAATGCCACAAGAAGCTTATGGAGAGAAAGACCCAGATGCAATTATCACAGTTCCAATCAGTGAGCTTGCAGGTTCAGAAGAACTTAAGGTTGATGATATGGTGTATCTTCAGAATGTATACGGACAGCCATTCCCAGCAAAGGTAACAGCTTTAACAGAGAATGACATAACATTTGATGCTAACCACGAAATGGCAGGAAAAGAGCTTAACTTTAAGATTGAGCTTGTGGAAGTAAAATAAGTCTTTAATAAGCAGATTATTAACTTAATAAAATAGATATTAATAGACATTATAGTAGATATATTAATAGACATTAGATTAGGTATTAATAATTATCAGAATTGGATAGATTATTAATAATAAATCTCCCTGTAACTGATATCCAGAAGCGAAAGCTTAGGAAAGATATAAGTTACAGGGAGATTTTATTAGCTTTAAATGTTATTATACATCAGGGTTTTATGGTTCCAAACTTTGCTTGTGGAAGGCTTGGAACTTATTCATTAAATATATCTAATTATATTATTCTTTATATTAATATTATTCTTCCTCATCAATTATTCGTCTTGCAACATATACACCACTTGCAGAAGCGTGTGATAATGAATGTGTAACGCCGCTTCCGTCACCGATTATGTAAAGACCCTTGTACTTGGTTTCAAGGTTGTTATCAATCTCAACTTCCATATTGTAGAATTTGACCTCGACACCATATAAAAGAGTGTCATCATTGGCAGTACCCGGAGCAATCTTATCAAGGGCGTAAATCATCTCTATTATTCCGTCAAGTATACGCTTAGGAAGAACAAGGCTTAAGTCGCCGGGGGTAGCAGAAAGTGTTGGTCTTACAAGTCCTTCTTCAATTCTTTTATCTGTG
Source organism: Lachnospira sp. (assembly GCA_050874785.1). Classification (GTDB taxonomy): domain Bacteria; phylum Bacillota; class Clostridia; order Lachnospirales; family Lachnospiraceae; genus Lachnospira. The sequence goes on along the minus strand of JBNMLJ010000024.1, from coordinate 38,727 downwards.
CTTCGTCTGCCTCGTATAAGGTCACCGAATCTCTGGACAATTACGCCGCCTCCAAGCATATTAGAAAGACGTGCAATGCTTTCACCATATCCGTTGCTGTCCTTGAAAGGTTCAGAAAAATGCTTTGCAACAAGCAGGGCAAAGTTAGTATTTTCAGTCTGTTTATCACTGCCTTCATAGCTGTGTCCATTAACAGTTACAATGCCGTTAGTGTTCTCGTTAACAACGATACCATTAGGATTCATACAGAAGGTACGGACTAAATCCTCAAACTTTTCGGTTCTGTATACAATCTTGCTTTCGTATAATTCATCTGTCAGATGTGCAAATATAACAGCAGGAAGTTCAACTCTTACGCCGATATCAACACGGTTTGATTTAGTTGGGATATCTAAGTCCTGACAGACCTTTTCAATCCATTTACTTCCGCTTCGTCCAACAGACACAATACATTTGTTGCAGTCCATATATGTATCCTTGTAATATATGCGGTAATTATTATCAATTATCTCAATATTAGTAACAGGAGTATTAAAGTAGAAATCAATATGTTCCTTCATTTCGTTGTACATATTTTCAAGGACAATGTAATTAATATCAGTTCCGAGATGTCTTACAGAAGCATCAAGAAGCTTTAATTTGTTCTGCATACATAGAGTCTTGAACTTAGTACCAGCAGTTGAGTACATATGTGTATCCTCGCCGCCGTGGGAAGTATTGATAGTATCAACATATTTCATAAGTTCGATAGCTTCTTCCTTGCCTATATATTCGTAAAGAGTACCGCCGAAGTCATTAGTAATGTTGTATTTGCCATCAGAAAATGCGCCAGCACCGCCAAAACCATTCATAATGGCACAGGTTGGGCATTTGATACAGGATTTGATATTCTTTCCGTCAATTGGACATTTCCTCTTCTCTAGAGTATTGCCTTCTTCAAATACGGCAACCTTTAAATCAGGAGCTTTCTTCATAAGCTCATAAGCAGAGAATATTCCGCCCGGACCAGCACCTATAATTATTACATCATATTTCATAAATTATTCACCCCACAATCGTTAGTCGTCTTAATTATTATATTATAAAAGCACGATTATTAACAAGCAAAACAGTTAAGTTATGTAGATTAATCTGGAAAATGTTGTAAATACAACATATTAATGTGGAATGAATACAGAAAATTATTTTCAATATAATATTTACTGTAGTTGTGACATTAATATAATTTTGATATAATAAAACAAAATTATTTTGTATATAGGCAGGTGTGAATAATGGATATAGTAAAGCAGATAATTGATCAGAGAATGAACAAAATCCTTTTAGATAATCCTGAATTGTTTGCAGATAAAGATGAAGAAAGAAAGCGTTCGTTAACCTTTTTATTATTGGGAGTTGCTTCATATCTTGATGTTGATATAGCTGAAGCGACTCAGTATATTACAGATGGTGGAAGTGATGGAGGCTTTGATGCTGCCTATATAGAAGAAACACAAGACTCGCAGATAAATGTTGTATTATTTCAGTCTAAATATTCAAGAAAGTTAGAGAATGATAGTAATTTTCCAGCAAATGCAGTGGAGAAGGCTGTTAATACTGTTAAATGTGTATTTGATCCTTCATCTAATATAGAGCTCAATGAAAAAAGTAAACAAAAAGTAGATGAAATCCGTTCATTTATTCTTGATGGTAAAATTCCATATGTCACATTTGTTATGCTTAATAATGGACTTCCGTGGAATAAAGATGGACAGAATTATATTGATAATACATTTCATAATCAGGATCAGATTAGATTTGTACATTTTTCCCATAATGATATTATTAATTATATAAATCGTTCAGTACCTATTAACACCAATGTTAGGTTTTCAGGGAAAGCTATACAGGAGGATTTTAATTATAAGAGAGTAGTTTTGGGGCGTGTTTCAGTAAGTGAAATATATAAGCTTATGGATGAATATGGAGATAGATTACTTGAACAAAATATAAGAAGATATCTTGGACGTAATACGATTAATGAACAGATTGGTAATACATTGTTAAGTGATGATAAAAAGCAGAATTTTTTCTTCTTTAATAATGGTATAACAATGATATGTGAAAAGTTCAGATATAATGGTCTTCAGGAAAAGGACTGGAATGTAATAATTGATAAATTACAGATTATTAATGGAGGGCAGACTTGCAAGACAATTTATCAGACGTTAAAGGATAATCCCGAAAAAGATTTTTCACAAGTATATATTTTAGTAAGATTATATGAAGTTAATGATGACGAAGAGATTGTGCAGGATATAACATATGCAACCAATAGTCAAAATCCGGTTGATTTAAGAGATCTAAAATCAAATGATAAAATTCAGATTTTATTAGAGACAGGAGCTAAAGATTTAGGCTATGTATATAAAAGAAAACGAGATAGCATAGGAAATGCTAATGTAATTCCATCTACAGTAGCAGCGGAGGCAGTATTTGCTGTATGGCGTGGTAAGCCTCATTTAGCTAAATATAAAAGAAGTGAATTTTTTGATAAATATTATGATGAAATATTTACTGATCTTAATGCAGCACAGATGATAGTTGCAGTTACAATATTTAGATATTGTGATAATTATAGAAAGAAAATAAGTGATAATACAGATGTTAGTGCACAAAGACCTTTTAGTCAGTATTTTATGGCTTATATGATAGGAAAAAGGCTTTTGGAAGAAACTGGAATAACAGTTGATGGATTAACACATAAAACATTTAATACAGTTATGCAGAATTGGAATAGCAATTGTGAAGTATATTATAGTCAGGAAGAAAGAAAGCTTATCAGCATTTTAAGAAAGTATTTTAATAATGATCTTGATAAAATTGACGGAAGAACAATGGCTGCTGTTTTTCGTAGGTTTGATGTGCTTATAGAGTATTTAGCAGAATAATAAGAGCATAACTAATACAGAGATATTTATAAGGACATTGACATTCCTTTCACATAAAAATATAATATAATATTGTCTGAATAGAAGTAATTCAGCATTAAGTATATTGATATGGTAGAATTATGAAGAATAACAATAACGAACTCATTGATTATATGATTAATGATTTTAAAAGTGGAATTAAGCACGGAGTGCTTGTTGCCAATCTGACATATGAGCTTGCGCAGATGTGTGGCTTGTCTAAGGATGAGGCATACGAATTAAAGGTTGCGGCGATGGTTCACGATGTTGGAAAGTTAAAGCTTTCAGAATATCTGTATGGAAGAACCGATGAGGCACTTCCAGAAGATGAGAAGCAGTATATGAGTATGCACTCAAAGATAAGCTATGATCTATTGAAAAAATACGATTATTCAGATAATATAATGAATGTCGTTCTTTCACATCACGAATGTTTCGATGGAAGCGGATATCCGAATGGTCTTGTTGGTGAACAGATACCATTGGGAGCAAGAATATTAAAGGTTGCAGATGAATTTGCGGCACTTATATCAGACAGACCATATAGGAAAGCATTTGATATAGACACTGCTGTTACAATTATGATAGACGAGATTAAGAATATGGATATGAGGGTATTCCTTTTATTCCAGAGGCTTATTCACGAAGAGTCAACATTAGAATTGATTAATAATAGCAGATTAGATATTGATGATTTGGATATAAGTGATATACTAAAAATCAGTGAAGATTAGGAGTAACCTAATTATGCCTTAGGGCGAATAAAACAGGCTGTTAAGACAGCTAAGAAGAATGAGGTAATTAACTATGGCAGAGTCAATGGTTGGCTTAAAGAGAACACACAGATGCACAGAAGTTTCAAGTGCAGATATTGGCAGTACAGTTACAGTTATGGGCTGGGTTGCTAAAAGACGTAATCTTGGTTCACTTATATTTGTGGATTTAAGAGACAGGAGCGGTCTTTTACAGATTCTTTTTGATGAGAATATTATCGGCAAAGAAGGATTTGACAAGGCATATACATTAAGAAATGAATTCGTAATAGCCGTAGTAGGTAAGGTTATTAAGAGAAGTGGAGCAGTTAACGATAATCTTAAGACAGGTGATATCGAGATTGCAGCTGAATCATTAAGAATACTTTCTGAGTCAGAGACACCTCCATTTCCAATTGAAGAGAATATTAATACTAAGGAAGATATAAGACTTAAATACAGATGTCTTGACCTTAGACGTCCTGATATCCAGTCTAATATCATTATGAGAAGCAAGGTTGCCACTCTTACAAGAGCATTTCTTGCTAATGAAGGCTTCCTTGAAATAGAGACACCTATGCTTACTAAGTCAACTCCAGAAGGAGCAAGAGATTATCTTGTACCAAGCAGGGTTCACCCAGGAAAGTTCTATGCACTTCCACAGTCACCACAGCTCTTTAAGCAGATGCTTATGTGCTCTGGATATGACAGATATATGCAGATTGCAAGATGTTTCAGAGATGAGGATTTAAGAGCTGACAGACAGCCAGAATTCACTCAGATAGATATGGAATTATCATTTGTTGACGTTGATGATGTAATTGATGTTAATGAAAGACTTTTAGCATACCTTTTCAAAGAGGTATTAGATGTTGATGTACAGCTTCCAATCCAGCGTATGACATGGCAGGAAGCTATGGACAGATTTGGTTCTGATAAGCCAGATTTAAGATTTGGTATGGAACTTAAAAATGTTACAGACATAGTAAAGAACTGTGGCTTCGGCGTATTTACAGGAGCTATCGAAAATGGTGGAACTGTAAGAGGTATTAATGCCAATGGACAGGGAAGTATGCCTCGTAAGAAGATTGATGCACTTGTTGATTTTGCAAAGGGATATGGCGCAAAGGGTCTTGCTTACATTGCAATTAATGAAGACGGAACATACAAGTCATCATTTGCCAAGTTTATGACAGAAGATGAAATGAAAGTATTAGTTGATGCTATGCAGGGTAAGCCGGGAGATTTATTACTCTTTGCCGCTGACCGCAATAAGATTGTATGGAATGTACTCGGAGCATTAAGAGTTGAACTTGCTGGACAGATGGGACTTCTTGATAAGAATGATTATAAGTTCCTCTGGGTAACAGAGTTTCCACAGTTTGAGTGGTCAGATGAAGAAGAAAGATTTGTAGCTATGCATCATCCATTTACAATGCCTATGGATGAGGATCTTGATAAGCTTGAAACAGATCCAGGTTCAGTACGCGCAAAGGCCTATGATATAGTTCTTAATGGTACAGAAATCGGTGGAGGTTCAGTAAGAATCCATCAGGCTGATGTACAGTCAAGAATGTTTAAGGCACTTGGTCTTACAGATGAAGTCGCTAATGAGAAATTTGGTTTCTTACTTGATGCGTTTAAGTATGGAGTGCCACCACACGCTGGTCTTGCATATGGTCTTGACAGACTTGTTATGCTTATGGCTAAGAGAGATTCAATAAGAGATGTTATTGCATTCCCTAAGGTAAAGGATGCTTCATGCCTTCTTACTAATGCACCAGATGTTGTTGATGAGAAGCAGTTAGCAGAACTTTCAATTAACATTACTGAGACAGAACAGAACTAAATAATAAAATAAGCTGGATATTATTATCTGGCGTGATAATTAATTTTAAATTTAAGGGCATTTGAGAATATTTATAATGAATATTTTCAAATGCTTTTTTTCTTTTAAAAATATATTTATATATTGCAAAAATTATATTCACAAAATTACTATCAATTAATGATACTAATTTACTATTTGGAAATATTGTATTTTAATAATTGCAGGTATATACTCTATTTATGTGTGTTTCGGCAATACAATAATAAATATGGGAGAAAAAGATTATGACAGAGAAACAGTATGTAAGAGCAAATAGGACTGTATTATTAACAGTTCTTATAGTATTTGGATATATTGCACTGACAGTAATGGCGGCACTTGAAACTGATAACGGATATAACAGGGGCAAGATATTAATACAGTTTGCTGCTGCACTTGCAGTAATTGTTGTATCAGTAGTTACATTTGTTTTAAAGAAGCAGACACATATGTGTGAGATTATTATTTCGACATTAATGGCATTTGGATATGTGGTTGTTGTGCTTTTTAATTCCACAGATGGTGTATGGACATATGTAATTCCTTTAATTATGGCTTCAATGGTATATCTTAACCAGAGATTAATATTATGTGCCAATGGTGTATCAATTGCTGCTAATGTTATAAGACTTATTATGGATTATGATATGAGCAATTCTACAGTGATGACAAGTCGTATTCTTGCTATATTAGTGTTATTTCTTGTTACTTGTGTATCAATTAGTGTAACAAAAAGACTTAAACAGTTTTTTGAAGAGAATATGGCTAAGATAGAAGAAGCTTCTGTAATACAGAAAGAGAACAATGAAAAAATGGTTCTTGTAGCAGATAACATATCTAAGCATTTTGATGATGCTATGCAGATGTTTGATGAATTAGAGAAGAGCATAGATGTAAGCCATAGTTCAATTACAGATATTGCAGACAGTACAGAAAGCACAGCAGAGGCAATACAAAGACAGGCGGCTATGTGTGCCGAGATTCAGGAGAATACAGATATTGCTGAAAAAGAGATAAGCCAGATGGTTGAAGCTTCCCACAGGACAGATGAAACAGTTAATGACAGCAAGGCTATTGTTGTTGAATTAAAGGAACAGGCGCAGAATGTGCACGAGGCAAGCAATATAATTGTTGATGTAATCAACAGCCTTACAGAAAAGGTTAATGATGTGCAGGGCTTTATCGGTTCTATAGTAGAGATTTCAAGCCAGACTAATCTTCTTGCATTAAATGCTTCAATTGAGGCGGCAAGAGCAGGAGAAGCAGGCAAGGGCTTCGCAGTAGTAGCAGAAGAGATAAGACAGCTCTCAGAGCAGACTAAGAATGCGTCTACAAGCATTACAGAGATAATTAACAATCTTAATGAAGATACTAAAAAGGCTAACGAGAGCATTAAAGCATCAGTTGAGTCGGTTAATAAGCAGAATGAGCTTATTGATAATACAAGAGAAACTTTTGAAGATGTTGGAAAGACAGTTGATAATCTTATGAACAATATATCATCTGCAGAGCAGAGCATTAATAAGATTTTAGATTCAACTTCTGTTATTTCTGATAATATTTCACACTTATCAGCAACAGGAGAAGAGGTAGCGGCTGCTTCAACAGAAGGTTTAAGAGTATCAGACACAACAGTTGAAAGTATGAAGAATTGTAAGGCTATATTACATAATATAAATCTTCTTGCACAGGACTTAAAGAGTTCAGTAGATGACTAAAAGAGTAAAATGGATTTGCAAGGTTATTAATATTTATAAGACAACAGTAGTCTTTTATAAGGAGTGCATATGGCATTTATGCCTGCACTATTTATAAAAGGCTGCTGTTGTCTTTTTTATGTAATAGGGAATTCCGATACAATTCCCTATTACACAAAAGGCACTACATGCCCATTATGCGCACTCGTACGAAGATGCAGGTTGCCGCAAGCGACCACACTCGGTGCGGGAATGTGTTTCACAATATTCTTTTTATGATTGGGAAGATTTTATGCTTGACTTGAAGTCAACTCCAAATGCTATTATCTAAATGTAGAGTTAATAATCAGGTTTAATTAATAATTATACGAGGTGATTAATGATGAGAAGAAATAATATTAGAAAAGCAGAGGCACTTATAATGGCATTTGCACTATCAGCAGGTGTGTTATTAACAGGTTGTGGCAATAGTACTGGTAATAATACAGCTTCTAATAATGCAAGCGTTGTAAGCAGTAGTAACAGCGCAGACAATAATAATGGCAGTGGTGATAACAAAAACACTAATGGTGGCAGTGTTAATGAAAACAATGGTACAACAGATGAAGCTGGAGTTAATCACGATTATCCGGTAACTTTGTTCTCTTATGATAAGAATGATACTAATTATGAAGAACCAGAAGCATTTAATTCAGAACATCTTGGCGGCAATTATGGTGAGATTGAGAAGATAGAATACTATTCTCCAACTACTAATACTACAAGAAATGCCAATGTATATCTTCCATATGGATATGATAAGAGTAAAAGCTATCCTGTAGTATACCTTCTTCACGGAATGAGCGGAACATATGAGGACTACAGGGTTCTCGGTGCAAGGCCAACAGCACAGAACATTGTGTATGAATACAATCGTAACGATATGATTTTAGTAAGCTTTACTGTATTTACAGATGTTGACGGAAAGCAGGAGTCTGATTATGGATTTTCTGATTTAACTGCAAGATATGATGCCTGTGAAAATGATGTGATTAATGCACTTATACCATATATTAATTCACATTATTCAACTAAGATAGGCAGGGAATACACAGGAATTGCGGGATATTCATTAGGTGGACGAGAAGCTCTTTACTTATGCTTTGCACACCCTGATATATTCGGATATGTAGGTGCATTTGAGCCTGTTGGCGGAGTTGTTAATACAGGAAGCGGTGAAACACTATATGGCAACAGAGGATATCTTCTTCCTGAACTTGTTAAGGAAGGCGGGGAAGCACCACTTCTTACACTTATAGTAACAGGTGATGAAGATCCATATTGCAGAGTATCATCAGAGAATTATTCAAGATATATGACAGAACATTCAATTGACCATATATTTTATTACAGACACGGCGGACACGAGGCAGGCGTATGGAATAATGGCTTATATAACTTCTTAAGGCGAATATTCTAAAGAAGATTGTACTAAATAACTTAATTATTGTACAAATGTATAATTATACATTGACTTATTTCTAAATAATCTATAAAATTAATAGCTATACAGGTTGTATAACTACAACTATAGAAAATGGAGGTTGTAATATGTATTCATTTGATGAAGTATTGAACTATGATCCAGAATTAGCTAAAGCTATGGATGATGAATTAGCAAGACAGAGAAGCCATATTGAATTAATAGCTTCTGAGAACCTTGTAAGTAAAGCTGTTATGGCAGCTATGGGAAGCCCTCTTACTAACAAGTATGCAGAAGGATATCCTGGAAAGAGATATTATGGTGGCTGCGAATATGTAGATGTTGTTGAAACACTTGCAATTGAGAGAGCTAAGAAGTTATTTGGCTGTGAATATGCCAATGTTCAGCCACATTCAGGTGCACAGGCTAACTTAGCAGCATTCTTTGCTATGGTAGAACCAGGTGACACTGTTATGGGTATGAGTCTTGACTGTGGTGGACACCTTTCACATGGTTCACCAGTTAATATTTCTGGTAAATATTTCCATATAGTTCCTTATGGTGTTACAGCCGAAGGTTTTATAGATTATGATGAAGTATTAAGAATAGCTAAGGAATGTAAGCCAAAGATGATTATTGCTGGTGCATCTGCATATGCAAGAGTTATTGACTTTAAGAAGTTTAGAGAGATAGCTGATGAAGTTGGTGCTTATCTTATGGTAGATATGGCTCATATTGCTGGTCTTGTAGCAGGCGGACAGCATCCAAGCCCAATTCCTTATGCTGATGTAGTTACAACTACAACACATAAGACATTAAGAGGACCAAGAGGTGGTATGATTCTTTCGTCAGCAGAAGCTGCTGAGAAGTTCAAGTTTAACAAGTCTGTATTCCCAGGAATTCAGGGGGGTCCACTTATGCACGTTATTGCTGGTAAGGCAGTATGCTTAAAGGAAGCTCTTGACCCAAGCTTTAAGACTTATGCTAAGAACATTGTTGACAATGCACAGGCTCTTTGCTCAGGTCTTATGAACAGAGGATTTGATATAGTATCTGGTGGTACAGATAATCACCTTATGCTTGTTAATCTTTTAAGCAAGAATAAGACTGGTAAGGAAGTAGAAAAGCTTCTTGATGCAGCTAACATTACTTGTAACAAGAATACTATTCCTAACGACCCAGCTTCACCATTTGTAACAAGTGGTATCAGACTTGGTACAGCCGCAGTTACAACAAGAGGCTTCAACACAGCAGATATGGACGTAGTAGCAGAAGCTATTGCATTACTTGTTGATGATGTTGACGCTAATCAGGCTAAGGCTATGGCAATGGTTAAGGAGCTTACAGATAAGTATCCTCTTTACGAATAATCCAGATGGATTAATTTAATATACAAAAATATAATATAATCCTGTTATCTGTTATTTCTATTGTTTGTCAGTGGATGCATTTATAGGCATTAGCCTGAATGTTATTATTTCATACTGGCATAACGATAGATATGATAGGTGGCAGGATTTTTTTTAGCTCTTTGTCAAGAGTGTTGAGGGTTAGAACATTTTTGTCATATACAGTGTGTAGTAACAATAATTCTGTATTATGTTGAATAAATGATTATTTCTTATAAAGATATACATAATATTTTACGCTATAATGTGCGTAAGCAATGAGCAGTGCCAGACGAAAGAATAACAAGGTACTGTGCCAGAACAAAGCAATTTGGTATTCTTTTGTCTGATAGGTCGAAAATATAATAAGCGCAAAAAATGGAGGCGGATTATGAAAAAATCGGAAGCATATGGCATTATAGTTAATATAAAGTCAGCAGAAGCCGGATGTACTGACATTTATATAAAGAATACTAATTCGTTCAGAATAAATAATATCTATGTAGATGTACAGCCAATTAATGAAAATATTGCAGGTGAATATAAAAACAGATGGCTGATTAAAAAGCTGGAAGCAGGAGCAGAGTGGCATAGTGAAAAAAGTGGGAATAATGATGTTAATGATATATATATAGATACATTTGAACCTGTAGGATATTATAAAGGGCAGAAACAGATTATAGATGAAAATTTATATGATAAAGCAAGAGGCGTATATAATGGAGAGATACATCATTCACTTGTATGGCCAGATAAAGATAATCTGGATAAATGGAAGAAAGAAATTGTTTATGAATTTAGCGAATTTAAGCTGAAAGTTGTGATTAGATTTATAGCTTATGGACCAAGAATAGCATTTATAGGACATAGCTTTACAGGACTTTGGGATAGCAGCTATTATTATTTAAGAGAACTTGCAAAACTAGCAGGCTGGAACTGCCGTATTGCATATAGTTACTGGGGTGGAACAGGAATAGCGCATTATGCAGGGCTTGTGTCGGGATGTAAGGAGAGGGCAGAGCAGTGTGATAAGGTGCTTGAGAGTAATGATTATTATGATTTCTGCTCATTTGCAGGAAATAGTGATGAAGCGGTATCAACATATACAAGAGAGCCGGGAGCGAAAGACTATTCACAGCGTACACTTATGTTAGAAGGGGCGCAGATACTGTATAATAAGGCAAAGAAAAAGAAAGCAAAATGTATATTTTTTGTGCCACAGCCTTATAAATATGGCTTCTTTGGAGCAAGGTGTAAGAAGCCGTGGAAAGAGGGCAATGTAGGTGACATATATGAAAAAGATGGCGAAAAATATACACTTGTTATGTCACGTTCGCAGATGGCAGAGGCTAATATGGAATGGTACGATTATATGGCGGATAATATTGGAAATAACATCTATGCCGCACCAGTTGCCAAAGCGTATGATTATATAATAAACAGATATCCGGATATAATAGACCCATATCTTCCTGTTGGTAATGATAATGGAGATAATGGACATCAGAATAATGTGGGTAATTATATTGCCGCCTGTGTATATTATGAGCTTATATTTAAAGAGCCAGTTGAGGGATTGGGAGTACCACAGTCACATACGTGGGGAATGGCTGGCGGTAAGGTGACAGAGGAGCAGGCGTATATAATACAGAAATGCGTTACAGAGATTATGGGAAATAAATTAGATAACAAATACTAATTGTTAAATGAAAATAATGAAAATAAACTGAAAAACAGTTAATAATACGGAGAAAAATATGGTTGAATATATAAGAAAAGAACTGATGACTATGTGTGATAAAGGGGATTATGCGAAGTTCACATCATCACTTATTCCGGGCTGTGATAATATAATTGGAATAAGACAGCCGGTATTGAAAAAATACGCTAAACAGCTTGTGAAAGATAATGAGGATTTCAGAAGCCTTTTAAAAGAAAAGGACATTTATCACGAAGAAACTATATTAAGAGCGTATGTGTTAGGAATGGGAACTGCGAAGGAGAGAGATTTTGATAAGGCATTAGCAGACCTTAAAGAATTCATTCCATTTGTTAATAATTGGGCTGTTAATGACTGCTTTTGTACAGAATTCCGCGTGATAGATAAATACAGGGATGAATTCCTGCCGTATATTAAAGAATGCATAGCTTCTGGCGGGGAATTCAGGGCGAGAGTTGGGCTTATATTATTGCTTGACCATTATATTAAAGTTGATATCAATGGGAAAAAACAGGCAAGATTAAAACAGGTAACGCCTGCTGATATTGAAGAAGCGGACAATCCAAGAACAGGCAGGTATATAGACGACATACTAAAGCTTGCAGACAGGGATTTTGCTAAAGAGGGATATTATACACAGATGGCGGCAGGCTGGCTTCTAGCAGAATGTTTTATGACTTATCCTGCCAAAGTATATAGGTTTCTATGCGACAAAGATAATCTTAAGCTGGATACAATTTCATATAGGAAAGCGGTTAATAAAATATGTGAGTCATTAACACCAGAGAACGAAGTTAAACTAAAGGTTCGCCAGCTAACTAAATAGGAAATACATTGACAAATCTATAAGAAAATCCACTTGAAAATTTATTTGGAAATCAAAATAACTCTTGACAAACGTCTCCTCTTGCTGTATAAACATATTGTTTGATAATCAAAGTAAGATAATCAAACAATAAGAAGTTCAAAATAAAAGGACGAGCAAAATAATGAAATCAAGAATTATTGGAACAGGAGGTTATGTACCAGCAGAAGTATTGACTAACGAAGATTTATCCAGAATGGTAGATACAAGCGATGAATGGATTGTATCAAGGACAGGCATTAAGGAACGCAGAATAGCAGTGAATATGAATAATTCTGATATGGCATACAGGGCATGCGTGGATGCGATTGACAATGCAGGAATAAAGGTACAGGATATTGGATTGATAATAACGGCAACATCCACGCCTGATTACAGTTTTCCTAATTGTTCATCTTTAGTGCAAAGAAGCCTTGGGATACAAAATGCGGTGTGCTTTGATGTAAGCTCAGCCTGCCTTGGATTTATAACAGCACTTAATATAGCAGATACATTTTTGAAAAATGGAGCTGTTAAATACGCATTAGTTGCAGGGTCGGAGAAAATGTCAGGGATTGTTGACTGGCACGATAGGAATGTATGCGTATTATTCGGAGATGGAGCCGGGGCGGTTGTACTTAAGGCAGAGGATAAAGCAGATGTCGGAATTATGGATTGCATTATACATAATGACGGAACTAGGGCAGATGTTCTTACAGGTGGAGGGCGTGCAGGATATGCAGGTGGTATCAATAAGCAGGATGTGCAGGTGATGGATACAGATAATAGACATACCAAGACCAATACTGCACCATATATTCATATGAATGGACAGGAGGTATTCAGATTTGCTGTAACGAAAGTGCCAGAGAGCATTAATGAACTGCTTGATAATAATCATATGGATATAGTAGATGTTGACCTGTATGTGTTACATCAGGCAAATATCAGGATAATAGAAAGTGTTGCAAAACGCCTGAAAGCTGATATCACAAGCTTTCCAAGTAATCTTGTAAAGTATGGCAATACATCTGCAGCAAGCATACCATTACTGCTTAATGAACTTAATCATAATAACAGATTGAATAAATCGGACACGATTGTGTTGTCTGGATTTGGTGCTGGATTAAGCTGGGGCAGTATGCTTATTAAGTGGTGATAAAGATAAATAATTAATAAAAATGATAATTAATAAAAGATGAAAAAATAAAAGTGAAAAATAATAAAAGATGGAATTAAAGAAAAGCGTAAATTAAAAATATCTTTTAAGACAAGATGGAGGATTAATATGTTTGAGAATATAAAGAATATAGTTGCGGAGCAGTTAGGAATTAACAAGGATGATATTAAGCCAGAGTCTAATTTTAAAGAAGACTTAAAAGCTGATTCACTGGATTTATTTGAGCTTGTAATGGCACTGGAAGATGAATACTCAGTTTCAATTCCGTCAGAAGAACTTGAAAATATTGTCACAGTGCAGGACGTTGTCAATTACATTGAGAATAATAAATAAATAGTGGAAAGGCATTTAATTATGAAGACAAGAGTTACTGAACTTCTTAATATTGAGTATCCAATAATACAAGGTGGAATGGCCTGGGTGGCTGATGCCAGTCTTGCGGCAAATGTAAGCAAGGCAGGTGGAATGGGCTTTATCGGAGCGGCCAACGCACCTGCAAGCTGGGTAAAAGAACAGATTGATATAGCAAGAAGCATAACTGATAAGCCGGTCGGTGTTAATATAATGCTTTTAAGTGATTATGCAGATGAGATTGCACAGCTTGTAATAGATGAGCATATAACTGCTGTGACAACAGGGGCAGGTAATCCTGCCAGATATATGAAGGCGTGGAAAGAAGCAGGGATAAAGGTTATTCCTGTAGTTGCGTCTGTGGCACTTGCAAGAATTATGGAGAGAGCTGGAGCGGATGCAGTTGTGGCAGAGGGCATGGAGTCTGGAGGCCATATAGGAGAACAGACAACTATGACACTTGTTCCACAGGTTGCAGATGCAGTTGATATTCCAGTTATTGCGGCAGGCGGAATAGCGGACGGCAGGGGAATATGTGCCGCATTTATGCTTGGTGCCGAGGCTGTGCAGATGGGAACAAGATTCATTGTCGCAAAGGAGTCCAATGTCCATAAGAATTATAAGAACAAAGTAACTTCGGCAAAGGATATCGACACAGTAGTAACAGGAAGAAGTACAGGCCACCCTGTACGTTCATTAAGAAATGAAATGACAAGGGAATATCTTGAATTAGAGAAAAAGGGTGTCGGCTTTGATGAATTGGAAAGGCTTACGCTGGGGGCATTAAGAAAGGCTGTAGTTGATGGCGATGTGACACGCGGAACTGTTATGGCAGGACAGATAGCAGGACTTGTAAAAAAGGAACAGAGCTGTAAAGAGATTATAGATGAGCTTATGACGGAGACAGAAAAGTTATGGGAAAGAAAGTAATTATGTTTGCTGGACAGGGAAGCCAGTGTACAGGAATGGCAAAAGAAAGCTTTGATAATTGCAGTAAATCCCGCTGGTGTTTTGAGGAGGCTTCAAGACTTACAGGAATAGATATGCCAAAGCTTGTGTTTGAGCCTAACGATTTATTGGATAAGACAGAGTACACACAGGTAGCATTGTATACAGCGCAGATGGCAGTATTTTATGAAAAAATGTCTGCTGGTATGGAATATAATGCGGCGATTGGTCTTTCATTAGGTGAATATGGTGCGCTAAGTGCCTGCGGTGTAATAGATTACAGCGAGGCAGTGGGGCTTGTAAGAAACAGGGGCATTTATATGGAAAATGCAGTGCCAGCAGGCAGAGGTGCAATGGCGGCGGTTATTGGAATGACTGCTGATGAAGTTGATAAAGTGCTTGATACAACAGCACAGTCATTAAAAAGAGTGACAGTAGCTAATTACAACTGCCCAGGACAGATAGTCATATCAGGTGATAAGTTAGAGGTCACACTTGCGCTGGAACACTTAAAAGAAGCAGGAGCAAGAAAATGTGTAATGCTTAATGTAAGCGGTCCATTCCATTCTCCATTATTAAAAAGTGCAGGAGATAAGCTGGGACGTGACTTAGAGAATATAACATTAAATAAAGCCGTATGTCCTTATGTTGCTAATTGCACAGCAGAATATGTTGATAATAATACATCACCAGAATATATAAAAGAGCTTCTTGCAAGGCAGGTATATAGTCCGGTTTATTTTGAACAGTCAATAAGAAAAATGATTAAAGACGGTTATGACACGTTTGAAGAAATCGGACATAGTACAACACTTTCCGGATTTGTAAGAAAGATTGCAAGAGATATGAAAGCAGAGGTGAATATAATTGCGTGAAAGAAGCCTTGAGGGAAGAATTGCCTTAGTTACAGGTGCGGCAAGAGGAATAGGAAGTGCTGTTGCCAAAAGACTTGCGGCAGACGGTGCATATGTAATAGTTAATTACAGTAGCAGTGATATTGAAGCAGAGGCTGTTGTCAAAGAGATAACAGCAAATGGAGGAAAAGCCTGTAAGTGTAAATGTTCTGTTACATCTTATGATGAAGTCGGACATATGGTTAGTTGGATTATTGAACAATTCGGACATATAGATATTCTTATTAATAATGCTGGAATAACGAAGGACGGTCTTGTTATGAGAATGGACGAGAAAGCTTTTGATGATGTTATAGATGTTAATTTAAAGGGAACATTTAACTGTGCAAGACACATTTCGGGCATTATGTTAAAGCAAAGATATGGAAAGATAGTTAATATGTCTTCTGTAGTTGGAATAAGAGGCAATGTGGGACAGGTTAATTATAGTGCCTCTAAAGCCGGAGTTATAGGTCTTACGAAGTCTTTGGCCAAAGAATTGGCAAGACGTGGCATTACAGTAAATGCAGTTGCGCCAGGCTATATTGATACGGATATGACAAGAAATTTAAGCGATGAAGTTAAAGCTAAGATAATTGATAATATACCACTTCGCAGAATGGGTAATACAGAGGATATAAGCAATGTAATAGCATTTCTTGTATCTGATGAAGCGGCATATATAACAGGACAGGTAATATCTGTAGACGGAGGAATGAATATTTAATGAGAAGAGTTGTAGTTACAGGTATGGGTGCAGTAACACCTATAGGTTTGAATGTAGATGAATTCTGGAATTCCATAAAGAGTAATAAGGTTGGAATTGATTACATAACACATTTTGATACAACAGATTATAAGGTAAAGCTTGCGGCAGAAGTCAAAGATTTTAATGCAGAAGAATATATGGATTTTAAGTCAGCCAAAAGAATGGAAAAGTTCAGCCAGTATGCGGTGGCGGCGGCTAAAGAGGCTTTAGAGGACTCAGGATTAAGGCTTTCATATGAAGATCCGTACAGAATTGGAGTGTCAATTGGTTCAGGAATTGGAAGCCTTCAGGCAATGGAAAGTAATCATAAGAAGTTTTTAGAGAAAGGTCCATCAAGAATAAATCCTTTATTTGTTCCGCTTATGATAACTAATATGGCGGCAGGAAATGTATCTATACAGCTTGGAATTAAAGGAAAAAGCATTAATGTTGTCACAGCCTGTGCAACAGGAACGAACTCGATAGGGGAAGCATACAGAAGCATACAGTGTTCAGATGCAGATGTAATGTTTGCTGGCGGCACAGAGAGTGCAATAACACCAACTGGAATAGGTGGTTTTACGGCTTTAACAGCATTGTCGGCCTCGGATAATCCGTTAAGGGCTTCGATTCCATTTGACAAAGACAGAAATGGATTTGTTATGGGCGAAGGTGCTGGCGTTGTTGTTTTGGAGGAGCTTAATCACGCACTTAAAAGAAATGCACATATATATGCAGAGGTTACCGGTTATGGCTGTTCATCAGATGCATATCACATAACTTCACCTATGGAGGACGGAAGCGCGGCGGCATATGCTATGGAAATGGCTATGAGGGAAGCTGGCGTGACACCTGATGATATTGATTATATTAATGCACACGGAACAAGCACACATCATAATGACTTATATGAAACAAGGGCAATTAAGCTTGCGATGAAGGACAAGGCAGTGAAAATTCCTGTAAGTTCTACTAAATCAATGATAGGACATCTTCTCGGTGCGGCAGGCGCGGTTGAGTTCATAACTTGTGTAAAGTCAATCATGGATGGTTATATTCATCCTAATGTCGGACTTAAAGATACCGAAGACGAAATGAATTTAAACTATGTTAAGGATAAAGGGATTAATAGGGACGTTAATGTTGTTATGTCGCAGTCACTTGGGTTTGGCGGACATAATGCAGTTGTCATTGTAAGTAAATATAAAGAAAATGACCCTGTAGCGGATAATATGCATTAAAGACAGGCAGGAAATGGAGGCAATATGGAATTAGAAAATGTATTAAAACTTATAAATGCTGTTTCTAAGTCGGAACTTACAAGCTTTACATTAGAAGACGGCGACACAAAGCTTTCCTTTGGTGCAGACCGCCCTGATAAATACAATAACACATTGAATAAATCGGACATAACATCAGCCAATGCAATATCTGCTGGAAATGAACAGGCAGTAAACAGATTTGTAGATGATAGATTATTAGAAAATCAATTATTAGTAAACGGTCTGGCAGGTGATAGCTTAGCAGAAAATAAATTGTTATCTGATAAACAAGTGACGAATAGTCTTGCAGATGATAGATTGCCAGCCACTGCGCCGGATAATAATTCACAGATAGTAACATCTCCGCTTGTAGGAATATTTTACAGTGCTGAGTCGCCTGAGGCGAAGAACTTTGTAGCTGTAGGTGATACAGTAAAGAAGGGGCAGGTAATAGGTATTATTGAGGCAATGAAATTAATGAATGAAATTCAAAGCGATTATGACGGAGTGGTAACAAAGATTCTTGTTGATAATGAACAGCTTGTTGAATATGGACAGCCAATGTTTGTTATAAAGCCAGCGTAATTATAGTGCAGGAGGGTTATTTTATGCTTACGACTAAGGAGATAATGGATATTATACCTCACAGACACCCATTTCTTTTGGTGGATACTATTGAGGAATTACAGCCGGGAAAGATGGCGGTTGGATATAAATGTATTACATATGATGAACCATATTTTGCAGGGCATTTTCCAGAAGAGCCAGTTATGCCGGGAGTATTGCAGATAGAGGCGTGTGCGCAGGTAGGTGCAGTAGCGATACTTTCATTGGACGATAATAAAGGAAAGACAGCTTATTTTGGGGCAATTAATAACGCAAGGTTTAAAAGGAAGGTTGTTCCTGGAGATAAGCTGAAAATGGAATGTGAAATTGTAAGAATGAAAGGTCCGGTTGGAATTGGCAGGGTATGTGCCTCAGTTGACGGAGAAACAGCACTGACTGCGGAGCTTACATTTATGGTGTCATAAGATATATGAAGATAAGACGTTGAAATGTAATGAAATATATGAGACTTATAATGTCAGGTGAGTTTTATTATACGGAAATGTCTATTGTGTCATAAGATTATGCGGAAATGAGGTTTTATATGTTTCGTAAAATATTGATTGCTAACAGGGGAGAGATAGCGGTAAGAATTATAAGAGCGTGCAGGGAAATGGGTATCCAGACAGTGGCGGTGTATTCTGAGGCAGATAAAGAAGCACTGCATACACAGCTTGCAGATGAGAGCATATGTATAGGCGGGGCTTCGGCTTCAGACAGTTATCTTAATATAGAAAGAATATTAAGTGCGACAGTAGCTTCCAATGCAGAAGCAATACATCCGGGATTTGGATTTTTATCAGAAAACAGCAAATTTGCCTCACTGTGTGAAAAATGTAATATCGCATTTATAGGTCCGAATTCTTCAATAATTGAAAAGACAGGCAATAAGCAGGAAGCAAGAAATACTATGATAAAAGCAGGAGTTCCAGTAATTCCGGGCGGTGATGAAGCGGTGATAGATGCTGATAAAGGAAGCCAGATTGCACAGACTATAGGATATCCTGTTATGATTAAAGCAGCTCTTGGCGGTGGCGGCAAAGGAATGAGAGTTGTCTATAGAAAAGAGGATTTTGCAAAGGAATTTGCCAATGCCCAGAGAGAAGCAGTTAATGGTTTTGCAGACGGAACAATGTATATAGAAAAATATATTGAAAATCCAAGACATATTGAATTCCAGATACTTGCAGATAAATATGGAAATGTAGTCCACCTTGGAGAAAGGGACTGCTCTATTCAAAGAAACCACCAGAAGCTTGTTGAAGAAGCTCCTTCCCCAGCTCTTAATAAAAAGCTCAGGGATAAAATGGGAAAGACTGCTATACACGCCGCCAAGGCGGTTAATTATGAAAATGTCGGGACTATTGAGTTCTTACTGGACAAGAATAACCAGTATTATTTTATGGAAGTCAATACAAGAATTCAGGTGGAACACGGAATTACAGAGCTGACAACAGGGATAGATTTAATTAAGGAACAGATAAAGATTGCAGCAGGCGAGAGACTTTCTTTTAAACAGGAAGATATAACAATATCGGGTTGCGCAATTGAGGTCAGAATCAATGCAGAAGACCCACAGAAGAATTTTATGCCTTGTCCGGGAACTATAAATAATATACATATACCGGGCGGCAATGGCATAAGAATTGATACGGCAGTATATCAGGGCTATACAATACCGCCGTATTACGACTCAATGATTATGAAAGTTATGACATATGCCAATGACAGACAGACGGCTGTTAATAAGATGAGAAGCGCACTTGGCGAAACAATTATTGATGGCGTGACAACTAATCTGGATTACATGTATGGCATATGTGGCAATGATAAATTTATAAAGGGTGATATAAGCACAGATTTTATAAACCAGCTATAAGTCAGCAGTTGATTATAGGAATACAACCGGTGGATAAGTAGTAGTTGATTATTAAAAGTCTATTTACTGGTTAAAAGCCGCTGGTTATAGTAAAGCCAACCGGCAGACAAACCGCGGTTGGTTGCTGGAAATCTGGAAAGAGGATTGTAATGGAGTTAAAGAACTTGTTTAAAAAGAACAGTGTCAGAGATAATTCAGTATCATATGATAATGACAGTTATAATTCATATAATCATAAAGATGTATCTGTAAATGTACCAGACGGTCTTTATACTAAATGTCCGAAATGTTCAAAAATGTCATTGACAGAAGATATATATATGAATAACTGCGTATGTCCTTTATGTGGGCATTATATGAGAATAGATGCTTTGACAAGAATATCAATGATTATAGATAAGGATACATTTGAGGAATGGGATACAGGGTTAGAGGAGAGCAATCCGTGTGATTATCCTGATTATGAGGATAAGCTTAAGGAACTTAAGAAAAAGACTAATCTTGACGAAGCTGTATTAACAGGCGTTGGCTGTATCAATGGAATAAGGACAGTCATAGGCGTATGTGACACGAGATTTCTTATGGGAAGTATGGGAGAGGTCGTTGGAGAGAAGATGACAAGGGCAGTTGAGAAAGCGACAAGAAATAGGCTTCCGATAATTATATATACCTGTTCAGGTGGTGCGAGAATGCAGGAAGGAATTGTATCCTTAATGCAGATGGCAAAGATAAGTGCGGCATTAAAAAGACACGATGAAGCAGGGCTTTTGTATATAACAGTTCTCACAGACCCGACAACAGGAGGGGTTACAGCAAGTTTTGCAATGTTGGGTGACATTATTCTTGCAGAACCAGAGGCACTTGTTGCATTTGCAGGACCAAGAGTTATAAAACAGACAATCCGTCAGGAGCTTCCCAAAGGCTTCCAGAGGTCAGAATTTCTTATGGAACACGGCTTTGTCGATGCGATAGTGCCAAGAAAAGAGCAGAAAGAAACATTAGCAAGACTTTTAAAGTTTCATAGTAATACAGAAATGCCGCACGGTAATACAGCTATATCTCACAGTAATGAGTACAATATAGCAGTTATGAAGAAATATTTAAAATACCTTGATAACATTTATTCAAAGAAGATTGATATTGATAATGAGGCAGAAAATAATATTGCTTATAATGATTATAGTGCGTGGGATAAGGTGCATATTGCAAGAGATAGCAACAGACCTGATGCGTATGAGTATATTAACAGGCTTACAAAGGATTTTTATGAGCTTCACGGTGACAGGCTGTATGCAGATGACAAAGCAGTGATAGGTGGAATTGCAATGTTTGGTGGACAGCCGGTTACTGTTATCGGGCATATGAAAGGGAAAGATACGAAGGATAATATTAAGAGAAATTTTGGAATGGCTAATCCAGAAGGCTACAGGAAAGCACTGCGCCTTATGAAACAGGCAGAGAAATTCAACAGGCCTGTAATATGTTTTATTGATACGCCTGGTGCATATTGTGGAATAGGTGCAGAGGAAAGAGGACAGGGCGAAGCTATTGCAAGAAATCTTTACGAGATGAGCAGTCTTAAAGTTCCAGTGTTATCAATTGTTACAGGAGAAGGTGGAAGCGGCGGTGCGCTTGCATTTGGAGTTTCCAATGAAGTATGGATGATGGAAAATGCTGTTTATTCAGTGTTATCACCTGAGGGATTTGCTTCTATTATGTGGAAGGATGCTAAAAGGGCAGAAGAAGCCGCCGATGTTATGAAGCTTACTGCCAAAGATTTATATGAGCTTCACATTATTGAGCGTATAATACCTGAATATCCAGTCATAAGCGGGAATAATATTAACAGGGTAACACTTTATATGAAGCGTAAAATATGCGAATTTCTTATTAATTATATGTCTTTGGATAAAGAGGAAGTATGCAGGCAAAGATACGACAGGTTCAGGGCTTTTTAATTGCCCATATTCAATGATTGGTATATAATAATATCTGGCAGTTATGTATATTATGAGTGTTAAGCCAGGTATTAGCGCACTTTTGTATATGGATTGTCAATAATATTGAAATGGAGATTTATTATGGCTGATAAAAAGAAAGCTAACGTGTTATCACTTGTATTGGCTGGCATAGTATTTGTTGTGGCTTCTGTAGCATTTCTTGCTGGAATAACAGCTAAGAGCTATGTCAATGATGTTGTTATGGACGCCGGTATGACACAGGCTATTACAGATAAGCTTATGGATACAGTGGTAGCAGTTACGGGTACGGAAAATGTCGAGCAGGTTGCTAAAATACAGGATAGCATATCCAATTCTTCTTCAATAAAGGGAATAACTGAAAAATATACAAAGGCAATGACTGACGGCATAACAAGCGGCAAAGATTTTGATGAGCTGGATATAGATATAAGTGAGGAATTATCACTTATAGCCAATAAGACAATTGACAGCATAGAGTCGTATGTAACTATGACAGATTTACAAAAAAGTCTTGTAAATACTGCCTTGGGATATAGTGAAGTATTGATAAAGAATTCAATAGATACATATGCGAAAGACATATACAATAATATACAACAGAAGGCAAAGAATCTTATTGAGATATACAGGCTTATAACATCAAAGACATTTGTGGCAGGAATGTTAATTTTATCACTTATGGCAATTGTGCTTATTCTTGCAGTAAATCCACTGAGAATAACAAGAGCCTATGTTGCAATACTATTTATTATAAGTGGAATTATATATGCGGTTGGAGTTAATATATGCTGTAATAATATTGTGCCAAAGCTAAGCAACAGGTATCTTGGCAGGACAGTAATTATTAATTCACCAACAGGCTATATGATACTTGGAATAATGGTTATGATAGGTGTTACATTTGCGTTAATAACAACTATGATATATAGTCATCAGAAGAAAAGCAGATAGCTTTCGCTGTGGATATGGTTATAACTAAGAAAGCAGATAGCTTTCGTTGTGGATATTTATAATTAAGAAAATGGAGAGAACACTAATCAGGGTGGTCTCTCCATTTTTATATTAATTATTGTATCTTAATTATTAATGCGAAGTCTTATTAATCACAGCGTATTAAGATTATGATTATTAAAATTATGATTAACGTAAGTTCTTCTTTTCATTTTCAAGCTTCTTCATAGCTCTAACCTTAAGTGAAAGACCGAAGAGGTTGATAAATCCGTCAGCATCGTGGTGGTCATAGAGGTCACCAGTTGTGAATGATGCGATTGATTCATTGTATAATGAATATGGAGATGTTGTACCAGCTTTAATGATGTTGCCCTTGTAAAGCTTGAACTTAACTTCACCAGTTACATATTCCTGTGTCTTTTCAACAAATGCCTGAAGTGCTTCACGAAGAGGTGTTTCCCACTTTCCTTCGTATACAACCTGAGCGAACTTGTTAGCAACATTAATCTTCTCTGCTGTTGTATCTCTGTCAAGAACTAATTCTTCGAGCTGCTGATGTGCTTCGTAAAGGATTGTTCCACCAGGTGTTTCATATACACCACGTGACTTCATACCAACAACACGGTTCTCAACGATATCAATAATACCAATACCGTGCTTGCCGCCAAGTCTGTTAAGTTCTCTGATGATATCAGAAACCTTCATCTTCTTGCCATTAACAGATGTAGGAACACCCTTTTCAAATGTCATTGTTACATATTCGCCTTCATCTGGGGCTTCTTCTGGTGTGCATCCAAGAACAAGAAGGTGCTTGTAGTTAGGCTCATTAGCTGGATCTTCAAGCTCAAGACCTTCATGGCTTATATGCCAGATGTTACGGTCACGGCTGTAGCTTGAATCTGGGCTGAATGGAAGGTGAATACCGTGCTGTCTGCAATATTCGATTTCATCTTCACGAGACTGTAATGTCCATCTTGAATCTCTCCAAGGAGCGATAATCTGGATATCTGGAGCTAAAGCCTTGATTGTAAGCTCAAATCTAATCTGGTCATTACCCTTACCTGTAGCACCGTGACAGATAGCAACAGCGCCTTCTTTGCGGGCGATTTCAACAAGTCTTTTGGCAATGATAGGTCTTGCCATTGATGTACCAAGTAAATATTTATTTTCATAAACTGCGTGAGCCTGTACACATGGAACGATGTAGTTATCGCAGAATTCATCTGTGATGTCTTCGATATATAACTTAGCAGCTCCACAAGATAAAGCTCTTTCTTCAAGTCCGTCTAATTCCTCTTCCTGACCGCAATCTGCACATACACAGATAACATCATAGTCGAAAGTTTCCTTTAACCAAGGAATGATTGCTGTAGTATCAAGACCACCTGAATAAGCAAGAACAACTTTCTCTTTCATTATTAATGTACCTCCATATAATTAAGTAATAGGTTTAATTATGTAATAAATATTATGTAGTAAATAATGCTATTACAAAGTGTAAAACTCTGCTGATTATAATAAACTACTTGTTATGAAAATGCAATAGGTAAAAATGTATATTATGCAATTTTATGCAAAAATATTGCATAAATATAAAAAATAATGAATAAACACTTTACATAGAGAAAAAAGTTGTTATAATGGAACTTGTCATTTTTATTGATGAATAATATATGTACACGAATGAATAAATAAACATTCAGATGGAGGACGTATGGTTAAGGTTGGAATTATCGGAGCTACCGGATATGCAGGTAACGAATTAGTAAGACTTCTTCTTGGACATAAGGATGTAGAGATTGTATGGCTTGGTTCACGAAGCTATATAGATCAGAAATATTCAGATGTATACAGAAATATGTTTAAACTTGTAGATGCCAAATGTATGGATGATAATATGGAACAGCTTGCAGATGAGGTTGATGTAATATTTACAGCAACACCACAGGGCTTATGTGCATCACTTGTTAACGATGAGATTTTATCAAAGGTAAAGATAATAGACCTTAGCGCAGACTTTAGATTAAAGAATGTAGATATATATGAGAAGTGGTATAAGCTTGAACATAAGTCACCACAGTATATTGATGAGGCAGTCTATGGTTTATGTGAGATTAACAGGGATAAAGTGAATAATAATACAAGAATTATTGCTAACCCGGGATGTTACACAACAACATCAATTCTTACATTATATCCACTTGTAAAGGAAGGAATTATTAATCCTGATACAATAATCATTGATGCTAAGAGCGGAACAAGCGGCGCAGGCAGGGGCGCAAAGGTTGCTAACCTTTTCTGTGAAGTTAATGAGAGTATGAAAGCATATGGTGTTGGTACACACAGACATACACCAGAGATAGAAGAACAGCTTGGATATGCTTGTGGAAGAGATGATTTAAAGCTTATATTTACACCACATTTAGTTCCAATGAACAGAGGAATACTTGTGACAGCATATGCTAATCTTGCAAAGGATGTAACTTATGAAGATGTTAAGGCGGCATATGATAAATATTATGATAAGGAATATTTTGTAAGAGTTCTTCCTAAGGATGTATGCCCAGAAACAAGATGGGTTGAGGGAAGCAACTTTGTAGATATAGGATTTAAGATAGAGCCAAGAACTAACAGAATTATTGCTATGGGTGCATTAGATAACCTTGTTAAGGGTGCGGCTGGTCAGGCAGTACAGAATATGAACCTTTTATTCGGTTTTGAGGAGAATGAAGGACTTAAGATTGCACCTATGTTCCCATAGAATTATATAACACAGGCGGCACTATAAATATTTTATTCATATAAGATTAATAAGAAGTTATTGATAAGTAATAATTCTGATATACGATTATTTAGAAATGATTATTAATCTGGACAGGAGGCAGTTATGCAGATTATAGAAGGTGGAGTTACAGCAGCTAAGGGATTTAAGGCGGCTGGTATGGCAGCAGGAATTAAGTATAAGAATGGTAAGAAAGATATGGCAATGGTTGTTTCAGACAAGCCTTGCGTGACAGCAGGAACATTTACTCTTAACAGAGTATTTGCCGCTCCTGTTAAATGGGATAAGAATATTGTATACAATGAAGCTTATGCACAGGCAATTGTAGTCAACAGTGGTGTTGCTAATGCCTGTACAGGTGTTGAGGGCGATGAAGCCTGTGCACTTGAGGCTAAGACAGCAGGAGAGGCACTTGGAATTCCAGCAAATGCAGTGCTTCTTGGTTCAACAGGTGTTATTGGAATGCAGCTTCCTATGGATAGAATGTGTGCAGGAATTAAGGCACTTCCAGAACTTCTTGATTATACTAAAGAAGCTGGTACACTTGCCGCAGAGGCAATTATGACAACTGATACTGTAAGCAAGCAGGTTGCCTGCACAGTAAATATAGCTGGCAAAGAAGTAACTGTAGGTGGTATGTGCAAGGGTGCTGGTATGATTCACCCTCATATGGCTACAATGCTCTGCTTTATTACAACAGATGCAGTTATAGAGAAGAAAGCACTTCAGAAGATGACAAGCGATATTGTTGAAGATTCATTTAATATGATATCTGTTGACGGAGATACATCAACTAATGATACAGTTCTTGTTCTTGCTAATGGAGAAGCCGGCAATGACACTATTAAAGAAGGCAGCAGTGATTATGATACATTTTATGAGGCATTATCTTATGTACTCACAGAGCTTTCTAAGAAAATAGCAGGAGATGGTGAAGGCTGTACATGTCTTTTTGAAGTTCAGGTCAAGGGAGCTTCAACTAAGGAGCAGGCTAAAATTCTTGCCAAATCAATAGTAACTTCTAATCTTACAAAGGCTGCAATATTCGGACACGATGCTAACTGGGGAAGAATTCTTTGTGCTATGGGTTATTCAGGTGTTGATTTTGAGCCAGAGAAGGTTGATATCTTCTTTGAAAGCAAAGCAGGAAAGCTTCAGATAGTTAAAGACGGTACTGCAACAGATTACAGTGAAGAAAAGGCAACAGAAATACTTTCACAAAATCCAGTAACTGCAATAGCTGATATTAAGCAGGGTGACAGTGAAGCTACAGCGTGGGGCTGTGACCTTACATTTGATTACATAAAGATTAATGCAGATTACAGATCATAAATAAAATGGCATTTTAATATTGTCAGGAATGAGGAAGATAAATGAGTACAATTAATATGGAAGAAGAGTTAAAGAAAGCGCAGGTGCTTGTTGAAGCACTCCCATATATACAGAAGTTCAACAGAAAGATTATCGTTGTAAAATATGGCGGAAGCGCAATGGTTGATGAAGAACTTAAAAGAAAAGTTATTCAGGACGTAGTATTATTAAAGGTTGTTGGATTTAAGCCGATTATTGTACACGGCGGCGGCAAGGAAATCAGCAAATGGGTTGAAAAGTCTGGAATGACACCAGAATTTAAGAATGGTTTAAGAGTTACAGATGAGCCAACTATGGAAATTGCTGAGATGGTTCTTAACAAGGTTAATAAAAGCCTTGTATCACTTATAGAGGAGCTTGGCGTAAAGGCGTGTGGTATAAGTGGTAAAGATGGCGGTATGTTAAAGGTAGAAAAGAAATATTCAAAGGGTGAAGATATCGGATATGTAGGTGAAGTCAAGGAAGTTGATACAACACTTATACATTCACTTCTTAAGGACGATTTTCTTCCAGTAATATGCCCTATAGGATATGATGATAATTTCCACGCTTACAATATTAATGCCGATGATGCGGCTTGTGCCATTGCAAGGGCAGTTAATGCAGAGAAGCTTGCATTCTTAACAGATATTGAAGGTGTATACAGGGATTATAATGATAAATCAAGCCTTATCTCAGAGCTTTCAACAACTGAGGCAAGGGAATTATTAGCAGGCGGTACAATAGGCGGTGGTATGTTACCTAAGCTTAATAACTGTATTGATGCGATTGAACATGGTGTTTCAAGAGTGCATATACTTGACGGACGTATTCCACACTGCCTCCTTCTTGAAATATTTACTAACAAGGGTGTTGGTACAGCTATATTATCAGAAGGCGCAGAGAAATTCTTTGATACTAATATATAATAACAGGAGTAGTTATGCAGACAGAACAGATTATTAAAACAGCAGAAGAAAAGTTAATACATACATATAACAGATACCAGATTGTACTTGATAAAGGTGATGGTGTAAGATTATATGACACAGACGGAAAAGAATATCTTGATTTTGGTGCAGGTATTGCGGTATTTGCATTAGGTTATAATAACAAGGAATATAATGATGCATTAAAGGCACAGATTGACAAGCTTATACATACATCTAACTATTTCTATAATGAGCCAGCGGTAAATGCTGCCAAAGCACTTACAAAAGCTTCTGGAATGGACAGGGTATTCTTTACTAACAGTGGTACAGAATCAATAGAGGGTGCTATAAAGCTTGCAAAGAAATACGCATTTTTAAAGACAGGAAGAACTGATTCAGAGATTATTGCAATGCATCATTCTTTCCACGGAAGAAGTATGGGAGCATTAGCTGTAACAGGCAATAAGCATTATCAGGAAGCTTTCGGACCTATGATTCCAGGAATTAAATTTGCTAATTATAATGACCTTGAGAGCGTTAAACAGTTGGTAAATGACAAAACTTGTGCTATTATATTTGAAACAGTACAGGGTGAGGGAGGAATATATCCTGCAACTAACGAATTCATCAAGGGTGTAAGACAGCTTTGTGATGAAAAGGGTATCCTTCTTATACTTGATGAAATACAGTGTGGAATGGGAAGAACAGGTACAATGTTTGCATTCCAGCAGTATGGAGTTGAGCCTGATATTCTTACTGTTGCCAAGGCACTTGGCTGTGGTGTTCCAGTAGGTGCATTTCTTGCCAAGGAAGAAGTTGCCAAGGCACTTGTACCGGGCGATCATGGTACAACTTATGGTGGCAATCCACTTGCGTGTGCGGCAGCAACAAAGGTATTTGAATTATTTGAGAAACAGCATATATTGGATAATGTCAAGGAAGTATCAGCATATCTTGAAGAAAAGCTTGATGAACTTGTAGCAGAATATGATTTTATAGTTGAGAGGAGAGGTCTTGGACTTATGCAGGGTCTTGAACTTTCAATCAATCCTAAAGATGTTATCGCTAACGCATTAGACAATGGACTTATACTGTTCTCAGCCGGAACTAATGTTATCAGAATGGTGCCACCTCTTGTTATAACTAAGGCGGACGTAGATGAAATGATAGCAAAGTTAAAGAAATCATTTTAATAAAGGTTGGATGAATAATGAAAGTAATTAAGAAGCTTGTGTCAGTTCTTATGGCTGGCGTTCTTGCTTTATCTGTGATGGCGTGCTCAGGCACAGATAAGAATAAGACAGCAAGGGAACTTGATATAGAGACTCCTGTAACAGTTAATGTCTGGTATGATAATAAAGATTATGACAGCTATCTGGAAAATGTAGCGAAGAATTTTAATGCAGCTAATAATCTTGTTACTGTCAATCCTGTATACGTTGAGTCATCAGATTTTGTTGATACAATTTACAATGAAACTGTAAGAAACGATAATGCGCCAGATGTGTATCTTATGTCATCAGAGAATTGTAATAAGGCATACCTTTTAGGTCTTATGCTTGAGAATGATTCTTACAAGGATGTATACAATGATAAAGTATATGGACAGGCTGCCCTTATAGCAAGCTCATATAATGATAAATTATATGGCTATCCGGTTACATTTAATATGCCGGTTATGGTGTATAACAGTAAGCTTGCAGGTGCAGTTGATACATTTGATGAGATAAAAGAATATAATGATAACTACGAAGTTACAGAAGATAATAAAAATGTTCAGAGGATATTTAACTTTGATCCATCATCAATGTTTCTTAATTATACATTTACAGGAAGATACGTTAATATAGGCGGCAATAATGCTGAGGATTCAGGAGCATTTGCAATTGATGAGGTGCATTTTAAAAAGGCTTTAACTGAATATGTGAAGTTAAAGGACACTTATGCGATTGACAGATATAATTCATCATTGCAGTCGTGTGTATCACAGTTTGCAGAGGGAAAGCTTATATATACAATAGTTGATGCTGACAGTCTTTCAACAATTGATGATTCAGGCGTTGAATATGGAATAATTCCAGTTCCAAAGCTTGCAGACGATTTAGAGTCAAAGGCAATGTCAGTTACTACAATGGCGATAGTAAATCCATACACATCAAATATTGCAGTATCCAAGGCAGTAGCAAGGGCAATATCATATGACTATGCAGAAGATCTGGAAAGCCTTAGCGGACATATGAGTGCAAGGGCAGATATAAGCTATAAATCAAAGACACAGCAGAGCAATTACGATGAACTGCACACAATATATGCTAACAGCATTGTAAAAGCCAAATATGTAGGCGTAGGCAACATATATACAAGATATGAAATTATGCTTCACCAGTTATGGGACGGAGCAGATTTTGACAGTGCATATAATGAGTTCTACAAAGAAATTTCCAATTATATGACATTATCAAGGCTTAATAATTAAATATGGTGATAAATAATACATTAGTGTAGATAAAAATGTAATTTACTCCAATATCAGTGAATAAAAATCCTGCTATCAGTAAATACTTAATTAACAATATAGAGATTGTTAAAGGAGGTTGGCTGATGGCAGGATTTATTGTTGCAATAATCTCAGGTGCGTTAATGAGCCTGCAAGGCGTACTTAATACAAATGTTACAAAAGCGAGCAGTATATGGGTGGCGGCAGGCTTTGTGCAGCTTACAGCACTGGCAACCTGCATTATAATGTGGCTGTTTAACGGAAGACCAGAGATTAGTGGAATATTCCAGGTAGAGAATAAAATATCATTATTAGGCGGCGTAATAGGAGCATTTATAACATTCACCGTAGTAAAAAGCGTATCCGGCCTAGGTGTAGCCAAAGCCGAAGTTACAATAGTAGTAGCACAGGTTATAGTAGCCTATCTAATAGAACTTATGGGCCTCTTCGGAAGCAAAAAAGCCGACTTTTCGTGGCTCAAACTCCTAGCCTTAATAATAGCAATGGGCGGAGTATTTATGTTCTACAATACAGGGAAGAATTAGCCGGGAAGAAAAATTAAGGAGAGAACAATGTAAAAGAGAGATGGAGATTGTATTGAAGTGGAAATGTAGTGGGAGTAAGTAATATTGGGAAAGAATTAAAGTTGTAAAACTGACGGTGAGGGGATATAATGTGCGTAAGCTACAAGCCGTGCCAGACAGAAAACTTAAAAGCTGCTGTGCTTGCACAAAGCTGCTTTTAAAATTTCTGTCTGATAGGGCGACAGCCCGACAGTCCAAGAAAGCCAGAGCTTTCTTGGACCTGCACGGCGAAAACAGTGGGAAAAATCCAAAGGCGATGTGCGAAGCACGAGCCAGCAAAAACAAACCATAAGCAGGCTAAGGAAAGCAAAGTGCCAAAGCACGAGCTCAATCTATGACTATATATGACAAGATGTAAGCGAAGTGCCAAAGCACAAGCGTAAGCTATGCCAGATTATGATAAGCTGAAACTAAGGAAAGCAAAGCGCCAAAGCGCAAGCTTAATCTATGACAATATACGGTAAGATGTAAGCGCAAACACAATCTATGCCCCCATTTCCCACCAACCCCAAATAAAAGAGAGGACCTCAACCAATGACCAATTTATTCAAAATAACAGGCACAGTAACCCTGAAAAAAGGCGCCGGCCGTCAATTAAAATCCGGCGGTATGTGGGTATACGACAACGAAATAGACACATTTTCAGAAACCGTAGAAGACGGAGGTCTTATCGAACTCCACGATTTCGATGATTACTTTATGGGAATAGGTTTCGTAAACCGCCGTTCCAAAATAACAGTAAGAATGTTATCAAGACATACAAGAGAGATTAACGAAGAATTTATCAAACAGCGCGTAAGAGATGCCGTTTCCTATAGAATGGATACAGTTGATACATCTTCCTGCCGGCTTATATTCGGAGAGGCAGATTTTCTTCCGGGCATAGTAATAGACAAGTTCTCAGATGTTCTTGTCGTAGAGTCACTTGCACTTGGAATAGACAGATTTAAACAGCTTATTGTCGATGACCTGAAAGAAATACTTAAAGAATATGGTATGCCAATAAGAGGCGTATATGAAAGAAGCGATGCCAAAGTAAGACAGCTTGAAGGAATGGAAAGAGTTAAAGGTTTTATCGGTGAAGAATTTGATACTAAAGTTATGATAACTGAAAATGGTGTCAAATATTATGTAGATGTTAAGGACGGTCAGAAGACAGGCTTTTTCCTTGACCAGAAATATAACAGGAGAGCTATCGGCGGCTTATGCAAGGGTGCTAAGGTTCTTGACTGCTTTACACATACAGGTTCATTTGCGCTTAATGCAGGAATATCAGGAGCTTCAAGCGTATTAGGAGTAGATGCATCGGAACTTGCTGTTAATCAGGCGACAGAAAATGCCAAGCTTAACGGACTTGAGGATATTGTCAAATTCAAGTGTGCAGATGTATTTGACCTGCTTCCACAGCTTGAAAAGAGTGGTGAGAAGTTTGATGTTGTAATTCTTGACCCACCAGCATTTACCAAGTCAAGAAATTCCATTAAAAATGCAGTTAAGGGCTACAGGGAGATTAATCTTAGGGGAATGAAGCTTGTCAAAGACGGCGGATACCTTGCAACCTGCTCTTGTTCACATTTTATGGACCCGGAATTGTTCACTAAGACAATTGGTGAAGCGGCAAGAAATGTACATAAAAGACTAAGACAGATTGAATACAGGACCCAGTCACCTGACCACCCAATTCTGTGGTCAGCCGATGAGTCCTTATACCTTAAATTCTATATTTTTCAGGTTGTTGACGAAAAGTAAGACTTCTTTCGTAAAGGGCATCTTTTATTTCGTAAGGAACAAAAAGATGTCCAAGACCTGTTCCTAACTGTATGTTAGGCTTGTTAGCACCGTGGTAGTCAGAACCGCCGGATAAGAGAAGATTATGCTCTTTGGCGATTTTACGGATTTCCCTTTCATCAGCAGGTTTATAGGTTGAATAAATTGCTTCAATTCCATCAATTGAGGTACTGCACACGTGGTTGATAAGCTCATTCATCTGAGTTTTGCCAAGGTGGTAAAGAATTGGGTGTGCAAGTACAGCAACGCCGCCAGCCTGATGAATAATGTTTACAGCCTCAGAAGGGTCAACCTTATGTCTGTTCACAAAGCAGGGCTTTCCGGGACTTAAGTATCTGTCAAAGGCTTCATTGCGGTCGCCAGTGTAATGATTTTTAACAAGATAATCAGCAAAATGCGCTCTTGTTATAACAGCGTCAGGGTATAATTTTAACATTTGTTCATATGTAATATTAATACCGATTGAACAGAAGCGTTCACATATTGTAATATTACGGTTGATGCGTGACCCGCGCTGTGTTTTAAGATAATCATTGATGGCATTGTTAGTGTAATCAATAAAAAGTCCTACGATATGGACTTCGGTATTATTAAAATTAGTGCTTAATTCAACACCGGGTATTAATTCCACCTCTGAATTACCAGCGGCTTTAAGGGCATCAGGTATTCCGTCAAGTGTATCGTGGTCGGTAAGGGCGATGGCACTAAGATTTTTAGAAGAAGCAATTGCTATAAGCTCTGCGGGAGTATTAGTTCCGTCAGAATATGTTGAGTGTACGTGCAAATCTACCTGTTTCATATTATAACCTCATTTCTGCGCACGATTTCTAAGCAGATAATAGAATTGTATTAAGTACGCAAGTAGATTATAACACTTTAAAAAAGTACGCAAAATCCTTAATCTTAATAAAATAATAAATTAACGAAAAAGTTTAATTTTATATAAAAGCAACAGGAGGAGTGATTATGCAAAGAGAATTAGTTATTGGTGGTTTTTACAGACATTTTAAGAACAAGCTTTATCAGGTAAGGGGAGTTGCAATACACTCAGAAACTAAGGAGAAAATGGTCGTGTATCAGGGGTTATACGGCTCATATGAGTTATATGTAAGACCATATGATATGTTTTTAAGTGAAGTTGACCATAATAAATATCCTGATGTAGCACAGAAATACAGATTTGAACTTATAGATATTAATACAGGAAAAGCACTTGAGGAATCCGATGATACACCTGCTTATAATAAAGCGGTAGATAATGCTAATATTATTCCAGCGGATAATACATATACGGCAGATAAATCTATTGATTATACGGCAGAAAATGCCGCATCTGATAATAAAAATGCTGCTAATATTGATGATACCTGCAATTCAGATGAGAATACTGAGCAGGATAGCAAGCTGATAAGATTTCTTGATGCATATGATTATAAAGAGAAGCTTGACATATTAACATCTATGAGGAGTGAATTAAATGACGGACTCATTGATATTATGGCGGAGTCCATAGAAGTTGCCGTGCCAGAGGGTGATATTACTGACAGGTATAATTCACTTAGAAAATGTCTTCTTGCGCATACCAAATATGAAGGATTAAGACTGCGCCAGTAGTGATAATTGTCAGAAAATTAACATAATATATGCGATAAAATGGATAATATTACAACATTTTACGAATTCACATAAAATGTGTATAAGTATGTTGATATTGTGGAAAAGTATGTGACTAAATACGATATTGATTGCATATGTTGTTAATAAATGTTATATTTTATAAGGTACGCACAGGAGAATTATCCAATAAGAGAATGTGTGTGGAAAAGAGGATTAATAATGAATATAGTTGTTTTAGCAGGTGGTACAAGCACTGAAAGAGATATATCAATTCTTACAAGTACCAAAGTATGTGAGTCTTTAAGAAGAAATGGATACAATGCTAACATTGTGGATGTTTTTTTCGGTATAGATAGTGAAAATGTTGATAACTTTTTTAATAATGACAATGATTTGGAAAAGCTTTGCAAATATTTAAAGAACCAGACTCCTAATGTTGAGAAAGAACTTGAAGCAAGAAAGGCTTTAGGCAAAGGTTTCTTTGGAGATAATGTTCTTGAACTCTGCCAGAAAGCTGACATAGTATTTATGGGGCTTCACGGAAGCAATGGTGAGGACGGAAAGATACAGGCGGCATTTGAACTTAT
Organism: Lachnospira sp.; assembly: GCA_050874785.1. Classification (GTDB taxonomy): domain Bacteria; phylum Bacillota; class Clostridia; order Lachnospirales; family Lachnospiraceae; genus Lachnospira. The sequence goes on along the minus strand of JBNMLJ010000024.1, from coordinate 3,106 downwards.
GGGAATTAAATACACTGGAACAGATTACATAAGCAGTGCAATATCAATGAGCAAGGAGCTTACTAAAAAGGTTCTTGTTCCAGAAGGTATTCCAATGCCTAAGGGTATATCACTCCATAAGGGACATAAGATAGAATATGTTCCATTTCCTTGTGTAGTTAAACCTTGCTGTGGTGGTTCGAGTGTCGGAGTATCTATTGTTAATAATGAAGAAGAATTTAAGAGAGCTTTAACCGATGCGTTCTCATATGAAGATAATATACTTGTGGAAGAATTCATTAAGGGAAGAGAATTCTCAGTAGGCGTGCTTGATGGAAAGGCACTTCCGGTTATAGAGATAGAGCCGCTTGACGGATTTTATGATTACAAGAATAAATATAAAGCTGGAGCAACTAAAGAGACTTGTCCAGCCAATCTTCCTAAGGAAGTATCAGAGAAAATGCAAAGATGGGCAGAAAAAGCGTGCGAAACAGCAGGAGTTACTACATATGCAAGAGTAGATGAACTTCTTAATGAAGAAGGAGATATATACTGCCTTGAGATTAATACACTTCCGGGAATGACAGGAACAAGCTTACTTCCACAGGAAGCTGCGGCAGTAGGAATGTCATATGATGAACTTACTAAGAAGATTATAGAAATATCTTTAGAAAAGTATAATTAATATTGAACGGAGATTATTATTTATGCGTGGAATGACATTAAGAGCTATAGCAGAAGCCTGCAATGGCGTATATTATGGCAGTGAAGATAACCTTGATAAAGAAGTGACAGACATAACAACTGACAGCCGTAAAGTGCAGAAAGGCGGTTTGTTTGTTGCCATATGCGGTGAGAGAACTGACGGACACAAATATATAGACAACTGTTTTAATGATGGAGCATTGTGTGTTATATCAGAAAAAGAGCTTGAAGGACAGACTAATTCTTATATAAAGGTTAAATCAAGTCTTCAGGCATTAAAGGATATGGCACTTTTATACCGTAATAATCTTGATATCAAGGTTGTAGGTATAACAGGAAGTGTAGGAAAAACAAGCACTAAAGAAACAATCAGTTATGTACTTAACAAGAAGTATAAAGTGTTAAAGACAGAAGGTAATTTCAATAATGAAATAGGACTTCCGCTTACAGTATTCCGCTTAAGAGATGATGATGAAGTTGCTGTTCTTGAAATGGGAATAAGTGATTTCGGGGAAATGGACAGATTATCAAAAATTGCCCAGCCAGATATAAGTGTAATAACTAATATTGGTCTGTGTCATCTTGAAAATCTTAAGACAAGAGATGGAATATTAAAGGCAAAGACAGAGATTTTCAATAATATGAAGCCTGACGGAATAGCTATACTTAACGGTGATGATGATAAGCTTATCACTGTAGATGAAGTTAATGGAAAGAAGCCTGAAAGATTTGGAATTAACTATAAAGATGGTGTGTATGCCAAGGATATAGAAAATCTTGGGCTTAGTGGAACTAAATTTGTAATATCAGGTCTTAACTGCGTAGATGGCTGTAAGGATTTTGAAGTTACTGTGCCGGTTCCAGGACATCATATGATATATAATGCGCTTGCGGCAGCTTGTGTAGGTGCGGCATTAGAGCTTACATCGGTACAGATAGCAGATGGAATAGCTGATTTAAAGACTATTTCAGGCAGAAATAATATTATCAAAACAAGCAAATATACATTAATAGACGACTGCTATAATGCCAATCCTGTATCTATGAAGGCCTCTGTTGATGTGCTTGATATGGCTATTGGAAGAAAAGTATGTATACTAGGCAATATGTATGAGCTTGGAGAAAATGAGAAAAATCTCCACTATGATGTTGGACAGTATATAGGTACTAAGAATATTGATGTTCTTATCACTATTGGTGATCTGGCAAGACATATTGCTATGGGAACAGATGATTATATGGAGACACATTTTGGTTCATATGATTGTGAGATACACAGCTTTGATGATATGGAAGAGTTCAATATGGCATATTCGTCAATCCTTAAGGATAACGATAATATATTAATAAAGGCATCACACGCAATGAAATTTGCTGATATTGTGGAGCTTTTAAGCAAGGATAATTAGATTAAGATTAAGCATTTTGCAAATGTTTAAATATTTACAGGAAGAAGAAAGGAGGCGTCTATGAAAAAGACTAAGAGTTTAATAATAAGTGCTATGATTATGGTATTTGCTTTGGCATTTACAGCCTGTGGAAGCAAGTCCGCAGGTGTTGAGGGAAGCTGGAGCGGTAATGATAATGGATATGATGTTGTATTTAATTTCGAGGCTGATGGTCAGGGGACTATGCAGTTAAGCGGAATTGAACTTAATATTACATATTCTGTTGATGGTGACAAAATAACTATCAACAAGTCAGTTCTTGGTGGAACACAGACAGATGAGTATACATTTAAGATTTCTAACAAGTCAAAGACACTTACATTATCTAATGATGCAGGTGAAATTGAACTTAAAAAGGGTGAATAACCTGATATAATAATTGAGTATCCCTTTGGGCAGACAGTGCCTGAAGGGATTTTTTGTATAATAGGAAAATCCGATAGAATTCCCAGCTGCAAAAAAGTCACTACATATAGATAATGCGCAATCGCCTGAATATATAGTTTGTCGCAAGCTACCACGTTTGGCGCAGGTTCGTGAGTGCAGGGCAGGCAGCTGTGCTTTTATATAAATAAAAATAAAGTCATACAAAATAAAAATATTTTTGAAATAATACTTTACAAATATATAATATAGTGATATAGTATCAATATGAAAAACGCGTTTTTAATATAATCTTAACTTCCACTAGGAAGCACATAAGATTTCTAGATAACACATATAAGTGTTATTCATTACCTGTCATATACAGGAGTTTCCCGTTAATTTAAGGTTTAATTGATTATAGAATATCAGGATTTAGGATTATTTTAATCTGATATATTGATTTATTAATTTAGATATCAATCTGATATATCAATTTATTAATTGAGATATATTGCCTGATTTGTATATATTATAAATTTAATATAATTATATATGATAAAATAATAAAGATATATGATAAAGATATTTATGCAATATGTACATTTATT
>JBNMLJ010000023.1:0-52634 GCA_050874785.1 Lachnospira sp. | reverse complement strand
CTATATATATTATTAATTAGTTAGGGAGCATTAAAGTATGATTGATTATAAACCATTCTGGGAAACATTAGAAAAATCATATTCATCTCTCATAATATCACCACCCTAAAAATCATTATTTTGCTTTATTTCTGTTGTTGTAGCTTTTCTTGCTGATATAATACGAATAACACTATCACTTTATCTATAACAATGACATACTACAAGTAAATTAGTTTTATTACTAATCCCAAGTATTATAAATCTGTCCTCCTGCGAATGCTCTGGGTCATCTATAACCAAAGCATTTTCATCAAAAATACTGTCTTTGCTTCTTCAAATGATACATTACTGCATTATAACGCAGGGTCTTTTACTCCATTAGCCTCAAATGCCTTAGCTCTGTCTATACACGTTCCACACACGCCGCAAGGCTTATCTGCTCCTTCATAACAGCTCCATGTATATTCATAAGGAACTTTTAAATCTAGTCCGATTTTTACAACTTGTGCTTTTGTCTTATTAATAAATGGAGCTTCTATCTTTAACTGCTTACCACTTCCAAGATATATCGCTTCATTCATTGCCTTGTTAAATTCATCACTACAATCAGGATATGCGCTTCCTGCCGCGTCATCGCTGTGTGCCCCATAATATATAACCTCACACCCTTTAGAAAGTGCTATGCTTGCCGCACTCGAAAGGAACAAGCCATTGCGAAACGGAACATAAGTTGACACAGGACTTCCGTTAGTCTTTTTAATCTGTTCTGCATACGACTCCTCTGGTATCTCTTTATCAGAATGTGCAAGCAATGAACAATCACTGTACTGGAATATCTTTTCAAGATCCAATGATATATGCTCAACACCATAATATTCAGTTACCTTATCAGCTGACTCAATTTCCTTTGTGTGCCTTTGTCCATAATATATTGACAGTGCCACAACATTTTCTGCACCATACTTATCGACTGCTATTCCAAGGCACGTTGTACTATCAACGCCACCACTGCATAAAACCATTGCTTTCATTATAAAACCTCCCTCTTAATGTCTGTGTATATGTTTTTGTGTTGGTCTTTTTTATTCCTCTTGCTGTCATACAGCTGTGACAGCCCTCTATGAATACAGCAACATCTTCTGAACCTGTTACTTTGCATATTACATCTGCTATGTCTGAACCTATACGTTCCTGTAACTGCAATCTCTTTCCTACCATATCAGCTATTCTAGCTATCTTGCTAAGACCTATAACCCTGCCTTTAGGAACATATGCTACTGTCACTTTCATATCGTACATAAGTGCAATATGATGTTCGCAATAGCTGAATATATCTATATCTTTTACAACTACCATATCACCGTATCTTGATGTGCCCTCGTCATCCACATCTTCTGCAAATGTCTTATCAAACATATCCGCTATTTCATCATTAGAATACTTCATTCCTTCAAAGACTTCTTCATACATTCTTGCAACTCTGTCAGGTGTTTCTTTCAGTCCTTCTCTGTCCGGATCATCTCCTAATGCCTCAAGAATTCCTCTTATATGAAATCTTATAGCTTCTGAATCTATTTGTTTCAATTTATACTCCTTTCTTATCTGGCGACCAGATGAATTTGTGGAGCTGGAGCTGTACTCTTGCCCCATTAATCAAATTATCCTTCATAAAATCCACGATTGTTACAGGTTCAATCTTTCCAAATACAGGACTAAAATATACATAGCATTTTTCTGTAAGATTATATTGTCTTATTATTTCTAATGCTCTCTTTAAATCTTCTTCACTGCTTACAACAAATTTAACAGTGTCCTGACTTTGAAGGTTGTTAAAATTATCAAGCTTCATATATTGTTCCATATTGCTTCCAGCAAGCTTGTAATCTGCTGTCATTGATAATCTTTCCATTTCATCGTTAACCTTATCATAAATATCGTTTATGACCTGACCATTCATAGCTGTAGTAAGGTTATCCTTAACATTTTCTCTTACCTTATTAATATCAATGCTTCCATTGGTTTCTATCTCAACATTTCTGCCACTAATCAGAAGCTGTGCTATAAGCTTGTCTATCCCTGCCTGAATAAGCGGTTCTCCACCTGTAAGTGTAACATTGTCAATCTTAACATCTTCCACTGCCTTAACAATATCAGACACACTCATCTTAGCTGCCTTAGCATTAACATCATTTGCCCATCTGGTATCACAGTAACTGCAGTCAAGATTGCAGCCTCTGAACCTCACAAATACAGCAAGTTCTCCTGCTCTTACACCTTCTCCGTTAATGCTAGCAAAATGTTCTACGACATTAAATATCTGTTCGCTCATATGTTCCTCATTTCTGTATATATTATATTTATGTATATACATCTAATCCTATTTCTGTATACCTTGCATTTATGTATATACGTCTAATCCTGTGTATAAGAGGCAGAATTATTCGGTGTCTCATAAACAGTTATCTGTTTCACCTTGTATCCGCTGCCGCTCATTTTATCATAAAAATATTTCGCCATATTCTCTGCTGTTGGTCTGAAAGCAAACTGTATTATCCTGAAATTCTCATCCTGTAAAGCCTTCAGTGTTGTTTCCTTTAAACTGCCGGTTTCTATAATAAGGCAATGGTCTAAGTAATCTACGATTTCCTTTAAATCTTTCTTTAAATCTCCAAAGTCAACATACATTCCTCTGTTCTGTCCTGTTGTTTCAAGTTCATCACTTGATACCTCTGCTACAACTCTCCAGCGGTGTCCGTGTATGTTACTGCATTTGCCCTCATAGCCGTATAAGAAATGTGCGGCATCGAAGCTGTGTTCTGTTTTTAATGTGTACATATCTGCTCCTTAGATTTTCTATCAAAATTTCCTATTAAACAAAATGGCGTGCCAGTTACCTCACAACTGACACGCCATTTTAATGGTTCTATCTGATCACAACGCATATTATCATACATTGCATATTATACAGATTTTAAGTTTTGAAGCCCTGGTTTTATTTTAAGACAGGATGGTACAAACGAACTGTCTTTTATTATTCATACGAAAGAATAACAGAATTATTATCTGTTGTCAACATTTTATAAATCTCTTAACATATCTGTCTTCTTCATAACTGGTCTTAAGGCAATATAAAGTATTGAAGCTACAATTACTGCTATAATAGCATTAACTGTTGTTGTTATCGCACCAATCTTTGCAAGTGCCTTAGCTAAATCCTGAGGTACTCCAAGAAGATATGTCTTGTAGAAATAACCAACCACCGGGTCTGCCACAATATTGAAAGCCATACCACATATGCTTGAAACTATTGTTGCTACAGTAATATACTTAGCAGAATGCTCCTTTGATATCTTGAATAACTTATGTGCTACAAATCCTACAATAAGACCAATGCATAATTTTAATATAAATGTCTTAGGTGCACTTGTAACATAGGCTGTTGTAAGATCACTTATTGTCATACCCACAGCTCCTGCAAGACCGCCCCATGTACCGCCTATAAGTAATGCTGCAAGAACGCAGAATACATTACCAAAATGAAACATAGTTCTCTCTGTTCCTACCGGAATATCAATCTTAATAAATGTTGCACCAACATAACATAATGCTGCACAAAGTGCTGCCTGTGCTATAACTTTGGCATCAACCGGCTTTTTCTCTGACTTGCAGAATGTATTATATAAGCCCGAGATTAATACTACTGCACCAATTATTGTGACGAGTAATGAAAATGCATATGCTTTATTACCCTTTACAACATATGTATTAACACAAAGCACAATACCGATAATCATAATAACTGCACCGATAACAGCCTGAATAATACTTTTTGATTTTTCTTTCATAAAGTCCTCCAATCTGGTATGCAATATATATTAATCTGCATACGAGTCATTAGTAATAATTAACAGCTAAAACATACATATCTTGTATGTATTAATTGTTATTATGAAAGAATAATCTTTTATAGGCATTATTAAAAGTGTCAATTTAATATTAATTTATAAGGTCAGTTACTGATACTCCCTTACTAAGAACATTGGCTTTATAGCCATTATCTCATCATATTCTTCCTGTTCAACTGCAACGCTTGAATTAAGTGCCTTTAAATCGCTCTTTAATACTTCAAGTGCTTCATCTGCTTTCACCGCTCTGCCTTCCTCTATAATATCAATCATTCTCTTAAGAACAACTGGATGAGCATACCACGCTGGAATTGGGAAGTCTGGATAATTGTGTATATATTCTTCCATATCCTCAACCGCACTCATAAGGTGGCTCTCTATGTATTTCTTATTATTCTTCGCTGTTGGAAGTACATTGGCACTTGAAAAAAGGAATATTGCCGCAAGTCCAAATAATAAGAAATATACAGCAAAACCGGCGTGTGTTATAAGAGCAAATATTCCATATATAAGAGCTGCTGCCCCAAGAAGTGTTATACTGAGTGCAACCCATTTGTAAGCAGGATTGCTTCTGTCATATACTCTCTTTCTCTTAGCTCCTGCACTTAACTGTATGCTTAACTCCTCATTACGGTTAAGATATTCCATACAGTTATTAAGCACTGCTACATTTGCCTTAGCTTCTTTACTGATTGCTACTGCTTTCTTCTGTTCTTTAAGTCTTTCTTTTTGTTTAAGACGTTTCTCAGCTTCTTCACTGTGAAGTCTTATATACGGGTGTGTCTGTTTAATATATGCAAGAAGAGAATCTACATTTTCTTCAAACTTGAAATTACACTGCTTCTCTTCTCCGTTATCATACTCAACAACAAGATAAGGAATTGTTGCAAATAATCCTTTGCCAGTAAATCCTCCTTTACTCATAGCAACTCTCTTAAATATTCTTTTAACATTGGACAGTGGAATATAATATCTCCTGTCAAAATAAAAGCTATTAAGATATATAGCCTTTTCGCCAACACCACAGGGACCAAACTTTCTGCAATTCTTTCTGTCTTTTACAAGCTCTTCCTTGCTAAGTGTTGTTCTGGATAAACAATGCGGCTTAAAAAGCATAGCAATCAACTCCTTTTCAACAATATCATTATAATTATGATACAAACACATTATAATACAATTCATATTTAATAATAATTCACTTCATCTTCTGCACTCATATCATAATATATAAAAGGAGGGAATATATCCTGAGGACTTCCCTCCTTTTATTCTAATAAGCTAACCTGCTTCATATGGCTGCTTATCATTATATTCTGTTACTACTGTTATGTATTAAGCAGCTTCCTTTGTATGCTTTCTTGTTGCATACATAAATATTCCAAAGAATACTGCGGCAATTATAATACCGGCTGGGTAAGCTACCTTTGTACCAAGGTTAAGACACTCTTTTGCATAGAAGAAATATGTCATTGAAACAGCACTCATAAATGTTGCAGGAACTGCTGTAATCCAGTAATTCTTCTTTTCCTTGAATAAGAACATACTAGCTGTCCAGAGAACTATCATAGCAAGTGTCTGGTTAGTCCAGCTGAAGTATCTCCATATAATTGTATAATCAAGGTGTCCAACAAAAGCACCAACTGCAAGTAATGGAACACAAAGTATAAGTCTCTTAGAGAACTTACCCTGATCAATCTTGAACCAGTCTGCAAGTACAAGTCTTGCACTTCTGAAAGCTGTATCACCAGATGTGATAGGGCATACAATAACACCTATCATAGCAAGTGCAACACCAACACCACCCATTGTCTTTGAGCATACATCATATATAGCTGCTGACTGTCCATTGGCAAGTATTGCACTTAAGCCTGTGCTTAAACCATCTGTTACCTCATAGATTGAACAGCCTGCTGCTGCCCATATTAAAGCGATAATACCTTCGGCAACCATTGCACCGTAGAATACGAAATGTCCCTGCTTCTCTGACTTCATACAACGAGCCATAAGAGGTGACTGTGTTGCGTGGAAACCTGATATAGCACCACAGGCAACTGTTATGAACATTACACTCCATATTGGAGTTGCCTTAGGATGCATATTAGTGAAGTGTGACCATATCTCTGGTATCTGGTACTGTGCGTGAGTAAATATACCAAGTGCAACACCAAGTGCCATAATGATAAGACATATACCAAATAATGGATAAATACGTCCAATAATCTTATCAATTGAAATAAATGTTGCAATGAAATAGTATGCAAGAATTATCCATAACCAGAATTCTGTACTGGTAACAATTCCTGATACGTTACCATTCTTGAAAAGAGTTACAATAAGTCCAGCAGGACCTACTGCGAATACTGTACCAACCATAACAAGAAGTACAACACTGAATACTCTCATTACATTCTTCATAAATCCTCCAAGGTATATACCACATACCTCTGAGATTGATGCACCATCATTACGTTCTGATAACATACCTGAGAAATAATCGTGTACACCACCAGCGAAGATAGTACCAAATGTAATCCATAAGAATACAACCGGGCCCCATAAAGCGCCCTGCATAGCTCCGAATATTGGTCCTAAACCTGCAATATTCAAAAGCTGTACTAAAAACAGTTTCCATTGTGGCATTACTACATAGTCAACGCCATCATTAATCTTAACTGCTGGAGTTTCTCTGTCGTCTGGTGCAAATGTATTCTCTACAACTTTACCATACACAAAGTAACCGCCAATTAAAAGAAACAAGCAAATGAAAAAACTAATCATAACCTTGTCCTCCTTTACTTTAGAATAAAATATTTAACTTATCACAGTACTGTTCCGTTAGCTTTATTATAGTATAATTAATAAAAATTTCAACTTTGAAAATAAAAAAAATGTGCCAAAAAAGCCTGGCACATTTTAGTATTTATTAACAAATTTTATTTATTTTTTATATTTCTTTTTAAATAATATTGACAAATCATCGTTTGTGTATCTCAACATCAGCTATTCATAATCATCATCTGCATTCTGTTTTCAACATTAGCATAGCTTGTATCAGGGTCAAGATCAAGAGGCAGAATTGTAACATTTGGGTAGTCTTCTTTTATTCTCTTTATTACCCCTCTTCCGCATATATGATTAGGCAGACAGCCAAAAGGCTGTAATATAACAAATGACTTTACGCCTTCCTTAGCATAGTGTACAATCTCTGCTGCCATAAGCCAGCCCTCACCACAGCTTAGGGTTTCAGGAATTATATTTTTAACTCCCTGATACATATCCCTCGGTCTTAATGCCTTTTTGTACAGAGGATGAAGAACAGCCGTCTTCTCCAACGACTTCTGGACGTGGTCAAACAGCCAGTCAACAGCAAATGGATATGGGAATATATTTGCATTATAATCCTTTATCTCAGCCATAGATGCAAGAAAATCTTTTCTTAGCTGGTCTGTTATTCTTGGGAATATAGTTTCCATTCCATTTTCTTCCATATATCTTTCAATATTAAAGTTAGAGCCTGAATGATATGTAACAAGCAGTTCTCCTGTTATGAATACTTTAGGCTTTAAATGGCTTCTGTCATAAGGTATCGCCGCCATATCCTTCATTCCCTGTTCAAATGCTTTTCTTGCACTTCCAATTCCAGATTTAATAGCCTTGGCAAGATTATCAACACACTGCTGGTATACTCTGTCTGTTTCGCCTTTATTAATCTCATAAGGACGTGTCTTTCTGCATACATCAGTAAGCATATCAAGCATCATAAATGACCATACCGCCTCTAATACCGCACTAACTCCAAGTAAGAATACACCTGGGTGATTTCTTTTAGTATCATTAACATCAGTTGTAAGAATTGGCACATTACTAAAGCCTGCAGAATCAAGTCCTTTTCTAAGAAGTCCTGCGTAATGTGACATACGGCAGTCACACTGGAATTTAACCATTCCAACGGCAACCTCGTCCTGATTATAACCGCCGCGTTTTAATTCACCTATAAGCTCTCCTATAACCATCTGGGCTGGGAAACATATATCATTATGTACATATTTCTTTCCAAGCTTAATCTGCTCTGTTGAACCTATTGGTATTCTCTTAACTTTGAAATTCTCTTTTTCCAATATACCCTCAAGAATTTTAGAAACCTCAACTGATATATTAGGCACAAGAATAGTTCTTATCTTCTTATCTTTCCTATAGAACTTGGCAGGACTTGGCTCTTTAAGCTCCTCATACATATGCTTCTTTATGAATTCTTCATCTTTAATCCCACGTCTTATCTGTACAGACTTTATAAACGACTGTATTCTTATTCCAAGTGCTCCTGTCGCATCACTTTCATCAACTTTTAGAATAAGGGGCGGCTTATGTCCGCTCTCATTCATTATTCTTATAATCTCATCTGAAAGTATTGCATCATGTCCACAGCCAAAACTTACAATCTGCACATATTCAAGCTCTGGTGTCTTAGCTGCTATCATCGCCGCTGACAACATTCTTGTATGGAAATTATTGGTTATCTCTGCCCTTGTATTAGAAAGCACCTGCTCATTAAGCTTGTCAAGACCATCAACAGGAATAACAGCAATTCCTTTCTTTGCAAGCATTTTCGATATATTCTTGCTTACAAATGGGTCTGTATGATATGGTCTTCCTGCAAGCACAACAGCAAATGTATTATTCTTCTTAGCATTATCAATAGCCATATTGCTAAGTCTTATAAGTTCACCCTTAAATCCATTTCTTGCATCTGCTGCCTGTCTATAAGCTTCCTCTGCCTCACTCTTTGATACTGAAAGTTCATTGACAGCATATTCTATTATCTGGTGTCTTCTGTCTTTCTTTGAGAACCAGTGGAATATAGGTGTATCAAACTTAACCCCGTACTGTTTCTCTGGGTTCTGTGAGTTTCTTACAACCATAGGATATCCCATAACAACAGAACACACATAAGGACTCAGCTTATCAGTTCCTTCTGGTGGCATATGCATAACATATGGCATAAATACTCTATCAACATTCTGGCTGGCAAGATCCTCTATATGTCCGTGGACAAGCTTTGCTGGAAAACATATTGTATCTGAAGCTACATATTTAAGCCCTTTCTCATACATTTTCCTGTTGCTTTTATGAGAAAGCTTGACATTATAACCCAATGCCTTAAAAAATGTTGTCCAGAACGGCATACTGTCAAAGAATTCAAGCACTCTTGGTATTCCGATTGTTATATCCTTGTGCTTTGAAACTTCTTTGTAATCATATGCCTTAAATAGCATTTTCTCACGCATTGCAAACACATCGAGCACGGCGTTCTCTTTGCTGTTTTCTTTAGTATCCTCAAGTACCGCCGCTGTTTCATCAAGTATAAGTCCATTTTCACACCTATTGCCTGTAACCCATCTGCCGCCGTCAGGGAATGTAAGAACATTTCTTAAGCAGTGATTGCCGCAATGCTCACAACGTACTCCCGATTGTGTTGTGTATTCAAATTTCTTCACAGCCTCAAAGCCTATAAATGATGAGCTTTCACCATTCGCATAGCCTTCTTCTTTTATATGTTTCTTGGCTGCAAGTGCCGCACCAAGTGCTCCCATCTCACCTGGGAATGGTGCGAGAGTAACATTCATATCAAGATATTCTTCTATGGCACGAAGAACAGCCCTGTTTCTAAAAGTTCCCCCCTGAACTACTACTTTTTCACCAAGCTCTTTTGTATTGGCAACTCGCACAACCTTAGTGAACACATTTTCAATAATCGAACGGCACAGACCTGCCATAATATCATCAGGGTTCTTGCCATCTCTCTGTTCATTAATTATTGTACTGTTCATAAATACTGTGCATCTGCTTCCTAAATGTGCTGGACTAACTGAGCTGAATGCCCTTTTAGCAATATCCTTAACATCTATGTTTAGATTGGATGCAAAGTTCTCAAGGAATGACCCACAGCCTGATGAACAGGCCTCATTGAGCATAATATTAGTTATTACGCCGTCATTAAGCCATATTGCTTTCATATCCTGACCGCCAATATCCAGCACAAATGTTGTATCAGGATAGAACTTCTGACAACCTGTCGTGTGTGCGACAGTTTCTACTGTATGGTAATCAGCCCTGAATGCCTTGGCAAGAAGATGTTCTCCATAACCTGTTGTTCCCATTCCCCTGCACACAAGCTTAATTCCTTTATCAGCATATTTATCATATATCTTTGTTATACCCTCTTTAACCACTTTTATAGGGTCACCGTGGTTATTAGCGTAAAATGTATCTATAACTTTTTCTTCTTCATCTATAAGCACGAATTTAGATGTTGTACTGCCTGAGTCAATTCCAAGATATACATTCAGTACACCATTCTTAATATGTGGCTCACTCAGCTTATAAAGCTCTTTATCGTGTCTTTGGGTAAACTCTTTATAATCTGCCTCATCTGCAAAGAATGGCTTGCTGACTGCTTTATGCTCTTTTATTAAAGACCTGTCAAAAGTATCAATTCTATTAATAAGCTCGTCAATAGTGACATATGTATCATCATCAAATAAATTATCTATCGCAACTGCTGTTCCATATGCAACTATTGTTTCTGCATGTTGTGGAACTATATAATCCTTATCTGATAGTCCAAGCCTTTCTGCAAATACCCTTATAAGTGTAGAATTAAATGTAAGAGGTCCTCCCTCGAATATTATAGGTGCTTTTAACTCAAGTCCCTGTGACAATCCACCTATTGTCTGCTTGGCTATGGCGTGAAATGTTGACAAAGCAATATCAGCCCTGTCAGCTCCCTGTATTAATAATGGCTGTATATCTGTCTTTGCAAATACACCACATCTTCCTGATATGTCATATACAGTTGTACCTTTTGCCGCAAGGCTCTCAAATTCTTCTGTCTTAACGCCAAGCAGTGTTGCTATCTCGTCTATAAATGCACCCGTTCCGCCTGCACAGCTTCCATTCATACGCATATCAGATGTCATAAGCCTGCCTGTATTATCATCAAAATAAAAGAAGATTACCTTAGCATCCTGTCCACCAAGTTCAATCGCTGTTCGTATATCCGGATACAGTCTTTGTACTGCCGCCGCATTAGCAACAACTTCCTGAATATAATGTATTCCCAATGCCCTGCTCACCGGCTTTCCACCTGAACCGCATACTGCTGCCTTAAAGTTTTTCCCACTAAGGAGCTCCTTTACCTCACTAAGAAGAGTTCTTGCTGTGTCAATCTGCCTTGCGTTATGTCTTACATATTTGGAATACACAACATCATTGGTATTAATATCTGTTATTACAAGCTTAACTGTTGTTGAACCTACATCTATTCCTACCCTTATATCACTATTATCTGATAATCTGTTCTTTACAAGTTCTTCCATCTTCATTGCCTTACCTTTATATATACTTATATATTTATATATATCATTTACATTTCATCAAGTGTAGTAATAATATCCTGCACATTCTCAACTATGTAATCTGCTCCTGCATTCTCAAGCTCATTTTCTTCAGCAAATCCATATCTGACACCTATAGACTCTATTCCGCAATTCTTAGCTCCAAGAATATCATCTTTTCTGTCACCAATCATAATTGAATCAGCCTTGATATTATTTAAAATATCTGCTGTATCTGATACATTTGTTGTATCCGAAGCATTAGTAATATGCGCATTATCAGCTTTATTTAGCTTTATAATCTGGTTAAATACCTCATTAATCACATCATCCTTATGTCTTCTTGCACCGCCCTCTAATTCACTTCCTACAGCTATATCAAAATATTGCTCTATATCAAAATACTTAAGTATCGTAGGAACATATATTTCAGGCTTACATGTTGCAAGTGCTGTTATGTAACCTTCTTTCTTTAAATTGCTTAACAGTTCTTTTATTCCATCAAATAATCTGTTCTCATATATTCCTGTATCTTTATATCTTTCCCTGTAATAATTAACCGCCTTCAACGCATCTTCTCTGCTTAAGCCGTGAAATTTAGCAAAGCTTTCATCAAGCGGAGGTCCTATATATCTTTTAAGCACTGCCTCGTCATTCTCTGTTATCCCAAGCTTATCAAGTGCATACTGCACACTCTTTGTTATTCCCTCACTTGAATCTGTAAGTGTTCCGTCCAAATCAAATAAAATATATTTCTTTCTCATAGATTATCCTTTCAATTCTTTATATGTTATACAAATACAAAAGAGGTGCACCTTTTACGTCCACCTCTTTTGATAATCAATTATACTATTTTAAATTAATTTGACAACTCTGATTTGTCATTGTTTATAGTAATATTAGAAACTCCGTCTACACCATCAACAGATATATTTCTGTCTGTCTTTGCCTGTATTGTATTAGCTTTCATAACATCTGTTATATCAAAGCCTGTTGTTTCTTTAATAGATTCTATTGTCTTTGCAAGCACCGATGGAACATAACCGCCCATCTGTCCTACACCAGAGCCATTAGAACTATCTGTGCTGTCAATAATTGTAACCTTATCTATGCTCTGAAGCGGCTTAGCTACCTGTTCTGCCATCTGTGGAAGTACCTTTACAAGCATTTCCATCATAGCTGCCTGACCGTACTTCTCATAAGCTTCTGCCTTCTTCTCCATGGCTTCAGCTTCTGCTATACCTTTGGCTTTAGTTGCCTCAGCCTCTGCTATACCTGTCTTAGCAATAGCGTCTGCTTCTGCTTGTGCCTTAATTGCAATCGCTTCTGCTTCTGCCTGTGCTTCAACTTTCTTGGACTCAGCTCTCGCCTGTGCCTGTGCAATCTGACGGTACTTTTCTGCATCTGCATCTGCCATCTGTTTTGCCTTCTCAGCATTAGCTGGTTCAACTATAGTAACCCTTAAACTCTCTTTAGTTCTTTCAGCCTGCTTCTGTGCAAGTTCTATATTCTTCTGCTCTGATGCAATCTGAACCTGAATCTGTGCTTCTGCAATCTCTTTTTGTCTTTGCTGTTTAAGAAGCTCTGCATCCATCTGTGCCTGTATTACATCTTTCTGTGTAATATTAGACTGGATATCGTGTGCTAATTCTGCTTTAGCCTGTGCTGTCTGCTGTTCCTGCATATAATTGGCTTCAAGGACTGCCTTATCCTTAGCCGCCTGAGCTATATCTGCCTCTGCCTTTAACTTGGCTGACTCACCTTCCTGACGTGCCTGTGAAGTCTTAATCTGCATATCTCTTGCAGCTTCTGCCTTCTGGATTTCAGCATCTTTCTTTCTCTGGGCAATCATACCATCACCAAGTGCCTTGATATATCCGTTCTCATCAGATATATCTGTGATAGTGAAGTTCTTAACCTCAAGACCCATATTGCCAAGCTCTGTACCTACAACTTCCTGTACCCTTGAAGAGAATTCTTCTCTCTTCTGATAAAGCTCCTCAACTGTCATAGTTGCAATAATCTCTCGAAGCTTACCTTCAAGAACTGCTATTGCTGTACCCTGAATGTTATCAATAATCTCTTTCTCGTTACGTCCCGTAAACTGTTCAATTGCTGTAAGAATACTGTTCTTTTCATTTCTTACTTTGATAACCGCTGTTGTAATTACACTAATTGGTACACCCTGGCTTGAAAGACTGCTTCGTGTCGCAACACTGAGCGGTATATTTCCAAGCGAAATATAATCAATTCTTTCAAATACTGGAATTACAAGTCCACCACCACCAGTGATGACCCTTTTCTTCATACCAGTTACAACTCCAGCCTTGTCCTGTGGTACTTTTTTCCACATTCTAAGTACAACTGTGAGAATTAATACAATTCCCAATACTGCCGCTACAATGCCAAATAAACTTGACTCCGCGCCATATCCCATATAAACCTCCATTCTGCCATTCCGGCTTCTGGCTTATCTGCCAGAATATTTATCTTCAAGACGTGATGTGCTCTCTACTATTATATAATCACCATCAAATCTTAAGATATTAACTTCTTTATCCTGCTTTATAGGCTCACCATCTTCTGCCTTGGCAGGATATGTGACATTCGAGCCTGTGCTTAACAATATGCTCACAGCCCCGACACCACCTTTGGGAATCGCATTACTTACTGTTCCCCTGCTTAACAATATTTCATTCTTCTCTGCGGCAAAATTCTCAACCTTTTTCAGCCTTTTAATAATTGACTGTAATATAACAGCACATATGTAACCTGCCACAATGCCAATCACAATAAGAGCTGGTTCAGAAAGCTTTCCATTAAATATCATTCCTGTACAGCCAAATATTAACGCCCATAAACACAGGCTGTTAATTGAAAATGGCAGAAAATCAAGAACCATATCAGAGCCGAATTCTAACTGAAATACATCTATTGATATAAAATCAACAAATCCATCAAACAAATTAAGCACTATACTACAAAATGGAATAAGAATTCCAACTATAATACACGCTATACATATTGTATTAAACATAGAACCTCCCCTCATATAAGGTCAATCCAATTTAATCAAAATCTAATATACTTAATTAAAATCTGTTATATTTATCCACCTGCATACTGTCAGTTATATTAGAAATATATTCTGAATACTTGCTGTTAAGTACATTTGATGCAATTGTTTCATCTGATGAACCATCATATGACTTATTAATAAAGTATAATACATAATAACAGCCTGATGATGAATTCTCAATAACTGTTACATCTCCAGCCTTTCTGTCATCTGAAAGAAGCCAG
This sequence comes from Lachnospira sp., assembly GCA_050874785.1. Lineage (GTDB taxonomy): Bacteria > Bacillota > Clostridia > Lachnospirales > Lachnospiraceae > Lachnospira. The sequence continues at coordinate 38,050 of JBNMLJ010000023.1, read as the reverse complement.
TCTGATGTTCCTGTATCCATATTAGAACTTACTACCTTGCTAAAGAGTGAACCATTAATGTCATCATATTTAGTGTCACCATTATCTGCATATCTCTTACATAAATCATTAAATGCCTGCTCGCTTACAGCTCCTGCCGCAAACTCATCTGCCTTTGCCTTGGCTGCCTGCATTTCACCGTCAGTTGTATCTACAGCTTTTATTGTAAATTCACGGTAATCAACCTGATCATATGTATCCTTATGTTCTTCATAATACTGCTTAACTTCATCATCTGTAGCCTTTAAGCTGTCTGTAAGTTCTGTTCTATAAGCATCTGCCTTAAGATATTCCATTAAATAGCTCTTTATATTCTTCTTAGTAGCATAGTTACCAAAGTTCTGCTTATAATATGCCTTTTCATCTAATGATGCGGCGCTGGCGGCACTTTCAGCCTGTTCTACAAGCTGGTTGTAATCTTCATCTGCTGTTGTATATTCATAATTATTATCAGCAGCGTCCTTTAATAACGCCTTAGTTTCCTTAATTGTATTAACTGCATTATCTGCAAAATAAGCGTACCAGGTTTCACCTGTCTGTGAGTTAGTCTGTGACTTGTCATTCTCTGAGCTGTTATATCCCATATAAGAGAAATAATCTGCCATTGTCATACTTCCGTAAAATGTCTGTGATAACAGTGCATTTTTAGAAATATTATAATACATATCAAATTCTATCTGGCTTATATTCTCTGAATCAACTTTTATAAACTTGTTATGTATTCTTGAATATCTTGTTCCCAATGTTATTACTAAAGCTAATAATATTCCAGCAAGAACACCAATTCCTACAACCTTAAATATAAAGCTTTCTCTTTCCTGCTTTCTTTGTTCAGCCTTTCTTTTAGCCATCTTCTTATCGTATTTTGTAACTATCTTCTGTGTGCTGTCATTCTTTGTATTGTTATTGCCAGCCATTTTTAATCCTCCTGATTATTTAATTATTAATATTTATTTAATCATTAGTATTTATTTGATTATTAATATTTATCTATGTTATTAAATATTATTCAAAACCATTAGCTTCTTTAATTCTGTCAAGCTTTTCCATCCATACAGCAGGACTTGCATCACTTGGCATTCTTAAATCTCCTCTTGGAGATACTGCAACCGAACCCACCTTTGGTCCGTCTGGCAGGCAGGAACGCTTGAACTGCTGCGCAAAAAATCTCCAGGTAAATGTTCTTAGCCATTTGTAGATTACAGCAGGACTATAATCATTTGCAAATGCAATATTAGCTATTCTGAATAACTTTTCTGGTCCAACTCCAAATCTTAACATATGATACATAAAGAAATCGTGAAGCTCATATGGCCCTACAAGATCTTCTGTCTTCTGATGTATTGTTCCATCTTCATTAGGTGGCAGAAGCTCTGGACTTACTGGTGTATCTAATACGTCAATAAGCACCTCTGATAATTCTTTATTAGCACAGGTATCAGCGTAATATCTTACAAGATGTCTTACAAGTGTCTTTGGAACAGAAGCATTAACTCCATACATTGACATATGGTCACCATTGTAAGTTGCCCAGCCTAATGCAAGCTCTGACATATCGCCTGTTCCTATTACCATTCCGTTAGTCTGGTTGGCAATATCCATAAGAATCTGTGTTCTCTCTCTTGCCTGTCCATTCTCATAGGTTACATTATGGACATCTTCATTATGTCCGATATCTTCAAAATGCTGTCTTACAGATTTCTTTATATTAATCTCTCTTAATGTACAGCCAAGCTTTTCTGTCATCTTAACCGCATTATTATATGTTCTGTCAGTTGTTCCAAAGCAAGGCATTGTAATACAGTTAATGCCCTTTCTGTCAAGATTAAGAATATCAAACGCCCTTACAGTTACAAGAAGGGCAAGTGTTGAATCAAGTCCCCCTGATATTCCTATAACTGCGCTCTTGCAGTTAGTATGCTCTAACCTCTTCTTAAGTCCATATGTCTGTATATCAAGTATTTCCTCACATCTTGCATCCCTTTCCTTCTTATCATCTGGAACGAAAGGTGCTTTATCAAAATATCTCTTTAATTCTAAAGTACATTTTCTTAATTCAGGGCAGACAGCATATTTATATGCTTCCTTTATATCTTCATCTACATTCACATCAAATGTAGACATTCTTCTTCTTTCTGAACATATTCTGTCAATATCAATATCTGCATACACTGCTTCATTAGTGAACTTCTTAGCCTCCGCAAGCACTGTGCCATTCTCGCATATAAGATTATGTGCGCCGAATACTATATCCTGTGTCGACTCTCCATCACCTGCCGTTGAATAAATGTATCCGCATACGAGCCTTGCTGACTGTCCTTTAACAAGCTCTCTTCTGTAAGCTGACTTTCCTATAGTTTCATTGCTTGCTGAAAGATTGACAATAATTGTTGCTCCGTTAAGTGCGTGTCTTATGCTTGGTGGCGCTGGTGTCCACAAATCTTCACATATTTCAATTGCAAGCTTAACTTTATTATTGCTTCCAAACTGGCATATAAGGCTTCCGCCAAAATCAACATTTTCTCCATCTATATTAACTGACACATTACTCTTAAAGCCTTCTTTAAATTGTCTTCTCTCGTAGAATTCCGCATAATTAGGTATATTCATCTTAGGCACAAGCCCAAGTATATGTCCATTCATAAGCACTGCTGCCACATTATAAAGCTTTCCCATATACATATATGGAAGTCCGACAACAACAGCCATTCCTTCATACTGTCCGTTATATTTCTTTAATTCAATCAATGAATTATATGCTTCATCTATCAATGTATCCTGTAAGAACAAATCATTGCAAGTATATCCTGTAATACACAATTCAGGAAAACTTACAATTGCAGCTTTATTATCATATGCCTTAGCGATAAGTTCTTTAATCTGCTCTGTATTATAACGGCAATCTGCAACCTTTATCTTAGGTGTCATTGCCGCAGCTCTTATATATCCATCATTCACTGGTATAATTCTCCCTTATGCGATTTTTAATTAGTATATCAAAACTAACAACTATTTACAACGCAAAAAAGCCCAGAGACAGACATTTGTAATGCTGATTACACGTCTGCTGGACTTTTTGGCAATATATTTATTATTCGTGGAATGCTGATGAAACCTCTGTTGCGATTTCCTTCATTCCATTTTCTGCTGTTGACATCATCTCTTTTGCGCCAGTTGCTGCATCTGTCATCATCTCTTTAGCTCCTGTGGCTGCTTCTGTCATAAGATTTTCTACTGTACTCTTGTTATTGTTTCCTGAACCAGCATTACTCCCGCTTTCAGAGTCATTCTTTGCTCCACAGCCAACAAGAATTGTCATAACTGTAACCATCATAGCTCCGATAATGAACCATTTTAACTTAGACATAAATCCTCCGTTCTTATGCTTGCCGCATATATTATATTTATGGAATAAACCAATATAAGCGTATACAGCCATTGATAATGGTATCATTAATAATGGTATATACGCTTATATTCATATAATATTATGTCCCTGTTAAAATCTATTATTCATCATCAGGCTTTTAACTGATGACTTAAATACTTATATAACACAACTGTTATAACGCCGTCAATAACAGCTTTAATCACATTAAATGGTGCAACCGCCAATGCGACAAATGAGAATACATCTTTAATTGAAGCATTAACCTTTGTTCCCATAGCAATCAATGTATCCATAGGAAGACCATAAAGTTCTGAATACTTAGGAAGCAGATACCACGCATTAAGCGCCATACCAGCTATTACAAGTACTATTCCGCCTATTGTAAGTGATACAATAGCCATCTTTCTTGTCTTTTTAATGTGATAAATAATAGAAGCTGGCACAACATACATACAGCCAAGTATGAAATTCGCAAAATCGCCAACAAATGCTGTTGTAGTTCCCTTCATACAGAAATGAAGTATTACCTTAACTGCTTCTATAATAACACCCGCACAAGGTCCAAGCATAAATGAACCTATAAGCACAGGTACTTCGCTGAAATCAATCTTATAAAAGCCCGGAGCTATAATCGGAATAGGAAAATCAAAGTACATAAGAATAACCGCTATTGCTGACAGCATAGCCATAATAACTATTTTATTGACTTTCGTATTCTTTGAAGCGAATTTAACTCCGTTTCTTTTCTCGATAAGCATTTCACTTACTCTTGCAATCACAAATACTATAACCATAAGAAGAAGTGATACGCCTACAAATTCAATATTCTTACGAATGACATCTAGTAAGTTACTCATTATTGTTCTCCACTCTAAAATAGCATTTATATATATCAATAATTATTTAAGATCTGAAATATTACCTACGCTTACACGTAATACTCTGTGTCCTTCAAGAAGCTTATTATCTATTCTTATAAATACAACAACTCTTATCTTCTCACCTGTCTTTGTCTGAAAATAATGCTCATAGCAGGCATATCTCTGGTCAATAAATGTCTCGCGAAGCTCTGCTATTATGCCTTCATAATCGATATCCGGCACAATATCCTTGAATACAAGACCATTTTCCATATCTTCCTCAGTATAACCAAGCATTTTAACAAAGCCTTCATCAATCTTAATTATCTTGCCACTTCTCATCTCCATAGCAAAACGTGTAAATGGGAGTTTTCTCATTAAATTATCTGCCATAACTTTTGTCCTCCATAATTATATATTCTTGTCTATTGCTTTTATGCACTTCCCGCTGGATATTGCATTAATCTTTACCAGCAGGAAACACATATAACTTTAACTATTGGTTACTTAGAAAGTGCTGCAAGTCTTTCTTCAACCTGTGCAAGCATATTAGAATATTTCTCTAACTTAGCTTTTTCTTCATCTATCTTAGCCTGTGGTGCTTTAGATGTGAACTTCTCATTATTAAGCATACCATTACAACGGCTGATTTCCTTATGAAGCTTATCTTCTTCCTTCTTTAATCTCTCGATTTCCTTATCAATATCAACAAGCTCTGCAAATGGAATATAGATAACTGCATCTGGAATAACTGTTGATACTGCATCTTCTGGAATACCAGTCTTATCTGACTGGATTACAACCTCGCTTGCATAACCTAATGTTGCGAAGAATACTTTGCCATTAGCAAATATATCTCTAACATTCTCATTCTCTGAAACAACATACACAAGTGCTTTACGGCTTGGTGCAACATTCATCTCAGCTCTTAAATTTCTTATATTACGGACTGCTGTCTTAATTGTTTCGATAGCATTTTCATCTTCTGAATAGTTATTGTCCTCTGTGTATACAGGCCAAGAGCTTATCATAATAGACTCTTCCTCGTCCTGAATATTGCAGAATATCTCTTCAGTGATAAATGGCATATATGGGTGAAGAAGCTTAAGCGCATCTATAAGAACCTTCTTTAATGTCCATATAGCTGCTGCCTTAGTTGTATCCTCGTCATTGTAAAGACGTGGCTTAACCATTTCAATATACCAGTCACAGAATTCTTCCCAGATAAAGTCATTAAGCTTGGCAACTGCTATACCAAGGTCGTACTTTTCCATATTGTCTGTAACTTCTTTGATAAGCGAATTCATCTTTGATAATATCCACTTATCTGCCGCTGTAAGATTAGCTGGCTTCTCATCTGTAGCCTTTATCTTATTGTCTGGGTCGTTCATCATTATGAATCTTGAAGCATTCCATACCTTGTTAGCAAAGTTACGGCTTGCCTCAACTCTTTCCCAGTAGAAACGCATATCATTACCAGGTGCATTACCTGTGATAAGTGTGTATCTTAAAGCATCTGCGCCGTACTTATCAATAACTTCAAGTGGGTCGATACCATTTCCAAGTGACTTACTCATCTTACGTCCCTGTGAATCTCTTACAAGTCCGTGGAATAATACCTTGCCAAATGGCTTCTTACCCATCTGCTCATATCCTGAGAATATCATTCTGATAACCCAGAAGAATATAATATCATATCCTGTTACAAGCACATCTGTAGGATAGAAGTAGTCAAGCTCAGGTGTCTTATCAGGCCATCCAAGTGTTGAGAAAGGCCAGAGTGCTGATGAAAACCAAGTATCAAGTGTATCTGGGTCCTGTTCCATATTAGTGCTTCCACACTTAGGGCATGTGCATACCTTATCCTTAGATACTACCATCTCACCACAATCCTTACAGTAGTAAGCTGGTATTCTGTGTCCCCACCATAACTGTCTTGATATACACCAGTCTCTTATGTTATCGGTCCAGTTAAAATATGTCTTATCCATAGAAGCTGGAACAAGTTCAATATCTCCATTCTTAACACCTTCAACTGCTGGCTTGATAAGCTCATCCATCTTAACGAACCACTGCTGTTTAATCATAGGCTCAACTGTTGTCTTACATCTGTCGTGTGTACCTACATTATGAACGTGGTCTTCAACCTTAACTAAAAGTCCCTGTGCATCAAGGTCAGCTACCATAGCTTTTCTTGCTTCGTATCTGTCCATACCAGCATACTTGCCGCCAAGATTGTTGATTGTAGCATCATCATTAAGTATGTTAATCTCTGGAAGGTTATGTCTTTTACCTACTTCAAAATCGTTAGGGTCATGGGCTGGAGTAATCTTAACAACACCAGTTCCGAATTCCTTATCAACATAGCTGTCTGCGATAATAGGTATCTTTCTATCTGTAAGTGGAAGGTATACTTCCTTTCCAATAAGATCTGTATATCTTTCATCATCTGGATTAACAGCAAGTGCTGAGTCACCAAGAAGTGTTTCTGGACGTGTAGTAGCTATCTCTACAAATCTTCCTTCTTCACCAACTACAGGATAGTTGATATGCCAGAAATGTCCTGCCTGCTCCTCGTGTTCAACCTCTGCATCTGATATAGATGTGTTACATACAGGACACCAGTTTACAATTCTTGAGCCCTTATATATAAGACCTTTTTCATATAACTTGCAGAATACTTCAAGAACTGCCTTAGAACAGCCCTCATCCATAGTAAATCTTTCTCTGTCCCAGTCACAAGATGAACCAATCTTCTTTAACTGGCTTGTGATAGTTCCGCCGTATTCTTTCTTCCATTCCCAGGTTCTTTTAAGGAAACCTTCTCTTCCAAGCTCGTGCTTGTCAATTCCTTCTTCCTTTAAGGCATTGGTAACCTTTACTTCTGTTGAAATACTTGCGTGGTCAGTTCCTGGAACCCATAATGCTTCGTATCCCTGCATTCTCTTAAAACGAATAATAATATCCTGCATTGTATTATCAAGTGCGTGACCCATATGCAGCTTTCCTGTAATATTAGGTGGTGGCATTACAATAGTAAATGGTTTCTTATCCCTGTTTACTTCTGCGTGAAAATATTTCTTATCAAGCCACTTCTGGTACAATCTGTCCTCTATCTCTGAGGGATTGTAGTTCTTTTCCAATTCCTTACTCATAGTAGTAATCCTTTCTATATCCTAAGGAAATAATCTATCCACCCGATATAAGCTTTACCATTAATCAGCATAATATGGCTTATTCTGGCATAATATATTATTTTCTTATAATCTCAATCTGTTTAATCATAATATTACCAGCTAAAAATGTCAACACGCCTCTATTTCTTTGATGTTAAATTCACTTCCCTGCAAAAGATATGTATGTGTGCTTCCACATTCAGGACACGTCTTTCCATATTTTACTGTTTCATATTCAGCCTTGCAGTCCTCACAGTAAGTAACTGCATTTATCTTCTCTATAACAAGCTCAGAATTCTTCAATAAATCTTCCTTCTTTATTGCCCATTTCCAGCAGTCTGTAAGGTATGAATCTATTACTGTGGACACTTCGCCAAGCTCTAATACAACTTTGGTTATTTCGGTTATTTCATTATTCGCGGCTACTTCTTTTAAATCGTCTATTATGTGAAATACTACGCCTAATTCGTGCATTGAGGTGATTGCTCCTTTCTCTGTGATTTTTTTAACTATAGATATTATATCATACGGACGCCATAGGATAGCGGGGTATAGTGCCTGGCAGTGGGCAGTACCGCTGTCATAATTGCCAATAAGCTCGTTGGCTTTTTCTAAGACTTTCCTTAAAGGTAATATATCCGTGACGCAAACGCTCGCATACGACATCGTGTCGTGTTCTCGCTTTCGCACACATCCGTGTGTGCGAATTGCTGGCTGCTCTTGGAAAGCCTTGAAACAAGCTCAACTTGCTTATAAGTGCAATACAGACAGCTATACCGCCCACTGCCAAGCACCATACCCCGCCACCCTATGTCTGATTTTTCTATCTATACCATAATACACTATAATATAGAAATAGAACAACCACAATACAATCGCTGCCAAAAGCCGCAAAGGCTGTATAGCCTGATTATATTGCAGTTGTTCTTATCTACATAGGAAATTATCCTTATGTCATTATTACTATAGCTTGATATAATTATTGCTAATCATGATTATCTGTTATCCAGCTATGAGGTAGTTTATTTCTTCTTAAACTTAATCTTTATAGCCTGCTTAGCTCCATAAGGAAGAATATACTTAAGCTTGTCTTCACTCTTTCTCATTGTGCTACATTCTGGTAAATCCCTGTTAAGGTGTATTGCATCGAATTCACACTTAGTTGTACATATACCACAGCCAATACATTTGTTAGGATCTACTACAGAAGCACCACAGCCTAAACATCTTGCTGTCTCGGCTTTAACCTGTTCTTCTGTAAATGTAAGCTTAGCATCCCTGAATGACTTCTTATGGTCAAATGAGTTATCTGTTCCAGGTATCTGTCTTGAAGAATTATCATAGCTTTCTACCTTGATGTTATTCTTGTCAAGTTCAATGAAATCTCTTCTGTTACGTCCTATTGTAAGTGAGCTGTGTGGCTGTACATATCTGTGGATTGATATAGCAGCTTCTTTACCAGCCGCAATTGCATCAATAGCAAATCTTGGTCCTGTGTATACATCTCCACCGATAAATACATCTGGATCTGTTGTCTGGTATGTAAGCTTGTCAGCTTTAACTCTTACGCCATCTATCTCAACCTTTGTGCCATTTAATAAATCGCCCCAGATTGTTGTCTGGCCTATACTTAAGAATACGTGGCTGCACTTAACTGTCTTAGTATCATTCTCATCATACTGAGGGTTAAATCTTCCATCTGCATCCTTAACTGATGTACATCTCTTAAGGACAATTCCTGTAACCTTTCCATTTTCTGTAAGGATTTCCTTAGGACCCCAGCCACATTCAAGCTTAACGCCTTCTTCTACAGCCTCTTCTATTTCTTCTTCTGAAGCTGGCATATTAGCTCTGTCCTCAAGACAGAACATAGATACATTGTAATCACCAACTCTTGTGCTTGTTCTTGCAACGTCAATGGCAACATTACCACCACCGATTACAACAACATCACCTTCAAGTGGGAATTCGTGTGTGCTTCCAGCCTCTTTTAAGAAGTCAACTGCTGACATAACGCCCTTGGCATCTTCGCCTGCAACTCCTGCTTTTCTTGAGCCCTGACAGCCTATTGCTATATAAAATGCTTTATAACCCTGCTTCTTTAATTCATCAATAGTGATGTCCTTACCAACTTCAACACCTGTCTTAATGTCAACGCCCATCTGTCGCATAACATCTATCTCGGCTTCAACAACATCTTTTTCAAGCTTAAATGATGGAATACCATATACAAGCATACCACCTGCCTTCTTATTCTTCTCAAATACAGTTGGCTTGTAACCCTTCTGTGCAAGATAGAATGCACACGAAAGTCCGGCAGGACCACCACCGATAATAGCAACCTTTTCATCAAAATATCCCTTAGTTGCTGGAACTACTGGTTCTGGTATATAACGTGTATCTGCCTTTAAATCCTGCATTGCAATAAACTTCTTAACTTCATCTATTGCAATAGCTTCATCTATTGTTCCTCTTGTACAGGCATCCTCACATCTTCTGTTACATACGTGTCCGCATACTGCTGGGAATGGATTATCCTTCTTAATAAGTGCAAGCGCATCCTTGTATCTTCCCTGAGCTGCCATCTTAAGGTAACCCTGAACAGCTATATGTGCTGGACAGGCTGTCTTACAAGGTGCTGTACCTGTATCATAACAATTGATACGGTTCTTATCCCTGTAATCTTCTGTCCACATATGTGGTCCCCACTTCTGCTCTGATGGAAGTGGCATTTTAGGATACTTAATCTCGCTTCCGTCCTTAGTACATAACTTCTGTCCAAGCTTTACTGCTCCTGCTGGACAGTATTCAACACACTTGCCACAGGCTACACAGTTCTCTTTAGTTACCTTGGCAACATATGCTGAACGTGACATATTAGGTGTGTTAAATAACTGCGATGTTCTAAGTGCATAACAGACATTAACATTACAGTTACATATAGCAAATATCTTGTCCTGTCCGTCAATATTAGTAATCTGGTGAACAAATCCATTGTCCTCAGCCTTCTTGAATATCTCAAGTGCTTCTTCCTTAGTGATATAATGACCACCCTTGCCTGTTTCAACAACATAATCAGCCATATCACCAACAGCTATACACCAATCCTCTGGATCATCTGCACAGCCCTCATCATAAGTCTTTCTTGACTTACGGCATGAACATGGACTTGCTGCATATTTACCGTCATACTTATCAAGCCAGTATGATATCTTCTCTAAAGATATTGCCTCGTTATTCATATCAATAGCTTTCTCTACTGGAATAACGTGCATGCCAATTCCTGCGCCCCCTGGTGGCACCATAGGAGTAATCTTTTCCAATGGAAGACGGCTCATTCTCTCAAAGAAACGTCCCATCTCTGGATGTTCTTCAAGAACTGTGGAATTCATATTAGTAAATTCAGCACTTCCTGGTACGAACATCGGAAGAACGTACTGCTTCTCGTGCTGTGGATTTTCCCAGTTATATTCCAAAAGACCATTAAAAGACATCTGTTCAAGCTGCTTTTCAAGTTCTTTCTCGTCCATTCCTGTAATCTGCACCATCTGCTTAAGTGTCTTAGGCTTACGGACACCCATTTTTAATGCTATATTGGCCTGCTCATCTGTACATATTGGTGCAAGTCCCCAGTATTCAGGACTATCTGCTGTTAATTTCTCAAAGCCAAGCTTAATTGGCACTCTGTCTGTTATCATCTTGCCAAGCTTAAGTATTGGCTCTCTTACCGGAAGTTCCGGATGAGGATTTTTAAATTCTTCTTTACCCATAAATTGTCCTTTCCACCTTATAAAGGCTTTTATCTTCGCTGCTCACGTTAAATAATTATGCTTATTATGATTATGCTTCTTTCCATTCCATAACCTGGTTCTTTAACCAGTCAGTCCATTCTGATATTCCTTCGCCTGTCTTGGCACTAACAGGTATTACCTTTGCATCAGGATTTCTTCTTCTGATATATTCCCTGCACTGTTCAATATCAAAATCGAAATATTCCATAACATCAATCTTATTGATAAGCACAACATCACACACTGAGAACATAAGGGGATATTTAAGCGGTTTATCATCACCCTCTGGCACTGAAAGAATCATAACATTCTTTACCGCACCTGTATCAAACTCCGCCGGACAGACAAGATTTCCGACATTCTCAAGAACTACCAGATCAATATCACTATCGTCAAGCTCATCAATTCCCTGTCTTGTCATATCAGCATCGAGATGACACATTCCACCGGTATGAAGCTGTATTGCTTTAGCGCCTGTATTAGCAATTGTTATTGCATCAACATCTGAATCAATATCAGCCTCCATAACGCCTATTCTTAAGTCATCTTTCAACTGTTCAATCGTTCTTGTAAGAGTTGTTGTCTTTCCTGAACCCGGTGATGACATAAGATTTAAAAGAAATACACCTTTATCTTTTAAATCTTTTCTTAAAAGAGCGGCACGTTCATCGTTGCTTTCAAACACGCTTTTTTTCACTTCAATAACCCTAACGTCCTTCACTGCTAACCTCCCTGATTTAATATGAGCTAATAAAGCTGTTCACATATGCCAAGCCATATCAATAACTTATTGCATACTATGTGAATATTTAATTGTCAATAAAAGTTAGACTAAATTATGCCATAATCAGTCCTCACTTTTATGCGTATTGCACTATAATAGCAATATGTTAAAAAAATGTCAATTATTAATTCACGAAATCAAGCTTTATCATAATAATATTATTATATATGTTTTAAAATAAAAAAGCCAGTGTTATTGATAAAATGTAATCATTGAATGTTACTATTAATTACATTTATCTAAAACACTGGATAAAATATATTATTTAATCAAACAGGATTTTGCTAATTAAAATCAAAGCACTGACAGATAATTATCCATCTGCTCTGACATTGTAGTGTAGTCCTCGTTCATAGCCGCCGCTATCTCTCCGTAAAGAAGCTTTCTTGCTGTTGCAAGCATACGGTTGTCTGCTGACTTCATTCTCCTTAATTCCTTAGCTCTGTCATTCTTTATGTTAAACAAAGCTCTTACAAGGTGCATAAGCTGTATAACGTCCTGTGACTTAACCATCTCATCATACTTTGATGGGTGAATCTTCTCATTGAGTGCCTCATCTTTCTTACAGTTCTTAGCACGGTCAATAAGCTTGATACAGGCATCCCTGCCAATTATGCTCCTAATCATAACTTTGTTATTCTCAACTGGCGAATATATAATACCTTTAGTGTCATATACAGGCTGAAGAAAATAATAATCTTTGTCAATTCCCTTTATAGGTGGTATGCCTATCTGTTCAATCTCACACACACCTACAACTCCATAAACAACTTTTTCATTAACTTCAAACATATAACTCCTCATTTCTGTGTACTTTACTTTACCAACTTGAGTATTATTATACATCAATTCGACAATTTTTTCAAAATGTTTTCTTTTAAAATTCTTTGTAAAGAGCCAAAAAGGGCTGTGGCACTATACAAGCACCACAGCCCTTTAACATTATGTATCAATTTGAATTAATAAAGATTAACACGTCCTGCAACATTGCCGTTAGCAACATAGTAGCAGGCATTATCTTCTGGCTTTAAGTACATTTTCAGTTCCTTAATCTCTACGTTCTGTTCCTTAGCATCTTCAACTATTCTTGCAACAAGAGTTTCCTCATCAACCTGCTTATTAGCATACTGGAAGAATAACTCTTTAGCAAAAGTATTCTTAGCTGCCTTAGTTGTCTTTCTAGTGGCTGGCTTCTTTGCCTTTACTTCCTTAACAGCCTTAGCTGCTGTCTTAGTTGTCTTAGCTGCTGCTTTAGAAGCTGTCTTTTTAACTGCTGCCTTCTTAGCTGTAACTGCTGTCTTAACATCCGCCTCTACATTCTTAGCTGTTGCCTTTACCTCAGCTTCAACCTTCTTGGCTGCTTCCTTAGTTTCCCCTGCTGCCTTCTTTACGGTCTCAACAGTCTTAGCTGCTTCTTTCTTAGTTTCCTTAACAGTTTCTTTTACCGCTGCCTTTGCAGGTGTCTTTCTTGTAGTGGTCTTATTAACATCTGCCCTTTTTGCTGTCTTAACTTCTGTCTTAGCCTCGTTACCAAAAATGTCCTTAGTTTCCATGATCAAATCCTCCATAAATTAATCATTACAAGTTAAAAAGTTCCTAATTGCATCGGTGGCATTACTCTCATCACTGCCAGTAGCTGTAACTTTAACCTCGATGCCTTCCTTTAATCCAAATGCCATAATCCCCATAAGACTTTTTGCATTAATATTTTTTCCTTCGCCCTCAATCTCAATATGACTGTCAAACTTACATGCTATCTGAACTAATTCAGCTATTGGATTCTTATGTGCTTTGTTAATGTCTGCAACCTTAACCAATTCTGTCATCGTTAACATCCACCTATCCTTCATAAATTAATTACATTTGTAGAATATACCTCATATACCCTAATAAGTCAAGACCTGCTTAAATATTCTTATCATTGTATCCCATATGATACAGTTCATTCATCTGCTCATCGAATTTATCTGTAACTTCATAATCAGACGTTATTGCTATTAACTGCTGTATCTTCTTATCATCTGTCTGGATAGCTGAAATGCCACTTATAACCTTATCATACACGCTTTTTAATTCAGTTATTGTGCCTTCTGGTTCAACGCCCTCCTGACTTGTTAAAATGCCAAGTGCATACGCACATTCATAATTTCCTGTCATTCTGGCATTTTCATACCTGCATTTTGTCTGTATCGCTGTTCTTACAAGACTGACAACCATATTTACTCATTCATCTCCTTTTTGAAAGAGCTTATATATTCTTTGATAACATTTTCATCATAATTATTCTCTTTCATAAGAGTAATAAAATGTGAACCAACAATTGCACCATCAATAATATCCTCAAGTGGCTCAACGTCCTTGGCTGTTCTTATTCCAAATCCCATCATAACTGGAACAGGGCTGTTCTTCTTAACTTCTGAAAGATACTCTCTTATCTGCTTATGGAAATTAGCACCCTTACCTGTAACACCCATCTGTGATACACAGTATACAAAGCCTCTTGCATTATTAACAATCATAGGGATACGCTGCTTAGATACTGGTGATACAAGCTGTATAAGAATTGGTGCAGCTTCATTTCCTGCAAGCACTACATTAATATCTTTCTGCTCTTCATATGGAAGGTCAGGTATAATAAGACCGTCTACTCCGCACTCTGCGCACATTTCTACAAATTTCTCAAGTCCGTAATGATACACTGTATTATAGTACATCATAAATACTACAGGTGTAGTAAGTCCTTCGTTTCTTGCCTCTTTCATAAGTGTGAATATCTTTGCTAATGTTGCACCCTTCTGTATTGCTTCATAAGATGCCGCCTGAATAACTGGTCCGTCTGCTACAGGGTCAGAAAATGGTATTCCAAGCTCCATAACATCTATGCCCGCCTCCTGCTGTGCGAACATAATCTTTTTAGTTGTTTCCATATCTGGAAGTCCTGCTGTTGTATATGTAATAAATGCCTTTCTTCCCTCATTTTTTAAGGCTGTCATTTTTTCTTCTATTCTATTCATTATTTGTTAGTCTCCTCTCCATTAAGATATTTCTTTACTGTGTGAACGTCCTTATCGCCACGTCCTGAAAGGCACATTACTATAATCTTTCCCTTGTATTCTCCCTGTGCCATTTTGAATACGTGGGCAAGTGCGTGGGCACTCTCTATTGCTGGAATAATACCTTCCATTCTGCACAGTTCCATTAATGCGTCCATACACTCAGCATCTGTGATTGATACATATTCTGCTCTTCCTGAGTCTCTTAAATATGCGTGTTCAGGACCTACGCCAGGATAATCAAGACCTGCTGATATGCTGTGTGCAAGCTTGATATTACCGGCTTCATCCTGTAATAAATATGACTTCATTCCGTGAAGAACGCCCGGTTCTCCAAGCGCCATAGCAGAAGCGTGCTTTCCTGTAGCTATTCCAAGTCCGCCTGCCTCAACACCGATAAGCTTTACATCTTTATCATCTATAAAATCAGCAAACATTCCTATTGAGTTAGAACCGCCGCCAACACAGGCAACTACTGCATCAGGAAGTCGTCCTTCCTTTTCTAATATCTGTCTTCTTGCCTCTGTTGATATTATTCTCTGGAACTCTTTAACCATTTTAGGATATGGGTGAGGACCTACAGCTGAACCGATTATATAAAATGTATCCTCTGCTCTTTCAGCCCATGTTCTGATAGCCTCATTAGTTGCATCCTTAAGTGTTGCGCTTCCTGTTGTTACTGCCTGAACCTTTGCGCCAAGCATTTCCATTCTGAATACATTAAGCGACTGTCTTTCTATATCCTCAGCACCCATATATACTGTACATTCCATTCCAAAAAGTGCTGCTCCTGTAGCTGTTGCAACACCGTGCTGTCCTGCACCTGTCTCAGCTATAACCTTAGTCTTTCCCATTCTCTTAGCAAGAAGTATCTGACCTATAACATTGTTAATCTTATGTGCTCCTGTATGGTTTAAATCCTCTCTTTTAAGATAAATCTTAGCACCATACTTCTCGCTTATTCTCTCTGCATAATATAAAGGTGTTTCTCTTCCTACATACTCTTTAAGGTAATACATATAGTCTTTTATGAACTGAGGGTCTTTAATAGCCTCATCAAATGCCTTCTCTAACTCATTAAGCGTATTCATTAATGATTCAGACACATACTGTCCGCCAAACTCTCCATAATATCTGTTATCCTGCATAATTGTTCCTCTTTTCCTTTAATTTAATATTACACCCAGCAAGCTTTAATAAGCTTTTCCAGCTTTATTTGATAAGCTTTTCTGGCTTTATGCCATAAATCTGTGCTGTCAATTATTAACAGCATTTATAAATGCTTTGACTTTGCTTTCGTCTTTGCCTTTAATAAGCACATCTTCATATTCAACACCTGAGCTTATATCAACAACATCAGGCTGTACGCATTTAACTGCCGCCGCAACATTGCCACTGTTAAGGCCTCCAGCAAGAAATAACTTCTTTTCTGTTATCTCAAGCTCTTTAATACTGTTCCAGTCAAATGTCTTGCCTGAACCCGGAACACCTGCATCAAGCAGTATTCCTGCAACTTTATCAAGCTTCTGACATTCTTCAACCTGTTCTTTAACTGTATTAATTATGTCGTCATTTTTATCAGAATTATTGTTATCTGCTATATTAACTGCCCTTATAATCGGAATTGTGCTTTCCTCATATACAGCGTTTTCAAGCGTGCCGTGGATTTGAATATAATCAAAACCTGCTTCCTGTATTTTATACAATTGTTCCACTGTTGGTGACACTGTAACAGCCACAGCTTTAATGTCCGATTTTTTCAATATATCAACTATTATCTTAGCTTCTTTTATCGTTACATCTCTTTTGCTCTTTGGATAAAATACAACAACACCGCCATAGTCAGCACCATATTTTATAAGAAGTCCCGCGTCTGCTTCACTTGTAAGCCCGCATATCTTCACTTCAACAGGAGAAGCTATTTTTTTGCCTTTAAAAGCTCCTTATCGTATGTATCCTTAAAATCTCTTATAAGCTCTTTAGGATTAAGTGCTTCCATAAGCACTGTTCCACAAAGCAATG
This sequence comes from Lachnospira sp., assembly GCA_050874785.1. Taxonomy (GTDB): domain Bacteria; phylum Bacillota; class Clostridia; order Lachnospirales; family Lachnospiraceae; genus Lachnospira. Next base: position 20,934 of record JBNMLJ010000023.1, on the reverse strand, counting down.
CATCTGCCCTGCTGTCCGCAAGAGGCTTGACATCTTCACTGCCTGCCACTCCGCTCTCTGATACAAGAACCTTTCCTTCTTCTCTCATCTTAGGTGTCACCATATCTGAAAGCTTCTTAGTTGTATTAAGATTAACCTCAAATGTCTTTAAATTACGGTTATTAATTCCAATAATCTTAACATCAAGATTTATCATACGCTGCATTTCTTCCTCATCGTGGACCTCACACAGCACATCAAGTCCAAGACTGTATGCCAGATCATATAACCTCTTAAATGTCTTATCATCAAGTATTGCGGCTATCAAAAGAATTGCATCTGCACCTATAACTTTAGCTTCATACACCTGATATTCATCAATTATAAAATCTTTTCTTATAATTGGAAGATTAGTCAGGCTTCTGATCTGCTTAAGATATTCTGTGCTTCCATTAAAATGGTCTTCTTCTGTAAGACACGATATAGCATCTGCACTTTCACTATATTGTCTTATTCTTTCAGTCAGGTCTATCTTATTATCCATCTTTCCGTGGCTTGGAGAAGCCTTTTTAAACTCTCCTATTATTGATAAGCCTGGCTTTCTTAAAGCATCATAAAAGCTTATGCTCTGTCTTTTGGAATTAAGTGCTTCCTGCTTCATAGCTTCTTCACTTATAGCATTTTTGTGTTCTGCAAGTCTTTTCTTCTTATCTTCTACAATAACGTCAAGAATCATATTATCTCCATTTCTACACATTTATTAATCAGATATTGCCATTAACAAAATTCTCTATCATTCTTTTGCCGTGTTCAGTATATATTGATTCAGGGTGGAACTGTAAGCCGACAACCGGATATTTCTTATGCTTAACTGCCATAATCTCTCCGTCATCAGTTCTTGCAATCACCTCAAGCTCATCTGGAAGTGTATCCTCTATAATTGCAAGTGAATGATATCTTGCAACCTTTACAGGTGATGGAATTCCTTCAAATATACTGCTTCCATTATGAATAACCTCTGACTGCTTGCCGTGCATTAACTGCTTGGCATATGAAACTGTTGCGCCAAATGCAACACCTATGCTCTGATGTCCAAGGCATATGCCAAGTATAGGTTTCTTACCTGTAAAATGCTTTATTACATCAACACTTATACCTGCCTCTAATGGGCTCTTAGGTCCGGGAGATATAACTATTGACTCTGGATCTAACGCTTCAATCTCCTCTATTGTTATCTTGTCATTTCTTACTACCTTTATATCATTGTTAAATATACCTATAAACTGATAAAGATTATATGTAAATGAATCGTAATTATCAATTAAAAGAATCATAACTGTTCCTCCTTAACAAGTGTCTTGGCAAGTGCCATAACTTTATTACAGCACTCCATATATTCAAGCTCTGGCTTAGAGTCTGCTACAATTCCAGCTCCTGCCTGAAGATATACATTGTCACCTTTCTTTATCATAGTTCTTATTGTAATACAGAAATTCATATTACCGCCAAAATCAAGGTAACCTGTTGCTCCTCCATAAAGACCTCGTCTTACAGTTTCCAATTCATCTATAATCTCCATAGCCCTTATCTTAGGTGCTCCGCTTAATGTACCTGCTGGAAGGAATGATGATACCAGATCAAGAGGATGATATTCTCCATTTCTTCTCCCCTCTACCAATGATACAATATGCATTACGTGTGAGTATCTCTGCACATTCATAAACTTTGAAACTCTCACTGAACCTAACTCACTTATCTTACCGCAGTCATTTCTTGCAAGATCAACAAGCATTACGTGTTCTGCTCTTTCCTTCTCATCACTAAGAAGCTCTTCTTCTAATGCTATATCTTCTTCCTTAGTCTTTCCACGTCTTCTTGTTCCAGCTATAGGACAGGTATATACTTTAGAATCTGTCTGCTTTACTATCATCTCTGGTGAGCTTCCGATTATCTCAAAATCTCCAAAGTTATAATAATAAAGATATGGTGATGGGTTAAGCTTTCTTAACTTCTCGTAAAGATTAAAACCTGTCTGCTTTGTCTTAACTGTCCATCTCTGTGATAATACTGTCTGGAAAATGTGTCCTTCTTTTATATAATCCTTAATCTTCTCAACCTTCTGGCTGTATTCATCTATCGTGTCCGATTTTTTCACAATCTGACCATCAAGTTCCATATCAATCTCTTCGTTATGATATTTACCAACGCCTTCTCTTGCTGTCTTTATAAGCTCCCCAGCTTCCTTTAAGGCTCTTGCTCTGCCTTCTTCATTATCTTCATCAAGGACTACTGCTGTAAATGTTTCTGCCTCATGGTCGATTGCTATGAACTTTGAAGCTAACATAAGCTGTATTGTTTCTATGCCTATCTCATCTTCATTATCATCTGGTAGATTTTCTGTATATCTTATATAATCATATCCAAGGCTTCCAACAAGTCCTCCCATAAATTCAAGTTCTTCTGCATCCTTTATTATTTCAAATTCATCGAAATATTCTTTTAATCTTACAAGCGGATTTCCTTTTCTTACTTCCCTGCTTCCGTCTGATTTAGTAATTACAAGACTGTCCTTATCTGACTGGATAATCTCCTGTGGGTCAACTCCCATAAATGTGTATCTGCCATTTTCCTTATCATTACTCTCCATAAGAAAGCCCTTCTTTTCTCTTCCAAGCCCCTTATAAAGCTCAATAGCTGATTCGTTAACAATACTTACTGTCTTTTTGTATGCTTTCAATCTTCTCATACATCAATCCTCACTTCTTATTAATTTTCCTGTCAGATAGCAGACTTTTTTTCTTATCGAATAGAATTAATTATGCAAAAGTAATTTCCTATTACACAAAAAAGTCCCCGACAGGAAATTCCTGTCAGGGACGATAAATCTCGTGGTGCCACCCTTATTCACAAGTACATTCAACTAAATATCATAATAACTTCACTTACCCTGCGCATATTATATGCACATCATAGACTTTCCAAGCCTATAAGTGAAACTGAATAATTCATATTACTATTATATGTATGCGTATACAGCATATATGTCAATCATATATCTCTATTATATATAACTATAAGCTGTTATACATATAACGTTACTAAAATATACTCATCTCATTATCGGATACTATTATATCCTCCCTCTATAACGTGAGGACACGTCACAAACTACTAAGCTGTTACGCTGTTAATCTGTGCATCTCCCAAGCCCATTCCTTTATGACTCCCATACCAGCTTTCCATCACCGCCGGCTCTCTGTAATGTTCCTTCATAAAGTACTATCTTGTTCGCTGACTTTAGTGTATTAAAATGTTGAAGTTATGATAGCACTAACTAACCAATACGTCAACCCCCAAAATCAAATTTTTCCACTACATCAATTCTCAACTACATCAATTTTTCCAACGGGCATTTCTGTATCATCATCTTCTTTTTCTTCCCAGCCCTGTGCATTTTTATTTTTATTGTTGTTATCAGCTGACTTTTCCTTTGCCTCTTTCTCTGTATTAGGAAGTGCTTTATACTCGTTAGACTTTTTGAACTCCTTATATACATCATCATATGCCGCCATAATTTCTTTCTTGGCTGGGTCGCCCTCACTTATTCTTGACATAGCCTGTGTGTATATGTCTGCCGCTTTTTCTTTTGACGTAGCACTTTTAAGCTGTTTCTTTAACGACTCTCTTAACACCTGAACCTTTGCCGCCTTGGCATAAGTAACAGGGTCATTCTTTCTTAAATACTGCATTTCATCTGCACTAAGCTTCTTACCTGACTCTAACTTGCGGTACAGCTTCTGTACAAATTTCTTTTTCTCTTCTTCACTCATTCCTGTTGTCGGGTCAAATATAGAATCAACCGCTTCTTTTAACTGCAAACCTATTGATAATGTATCAAGATTTCCGTTCTCGTCCTCATTTTCATTATCTGTATCATCTTTTCTGTACTTTTTAAAAAGATTATTGATAAGCCTTGTAGTTTTATTGGTACTTTTAGCTTTATTATTGTTGTACAATGCCATACGACAGCTATTTACTGCTGAGTTAATCTGTTTATCTTGTGTATTCATATTTACCTCCCTGGATATTCAAAAAAAGATGGCACTGATAAAAAGTGCCATCCGTAGCGTATATTTAACATCCGTGTTATTATATATTTCATTGGTCAGCCGCATAAGCTTACGGCTTATTATTTACGAATAATATATCGTACAAAATATATAATACCTTAATATTAATACATAAAATAATTTTATAGAAAAATTTTTCAAATATAGCCTTTAACCACTCAAGATTATTTTTCAAGTAATATAATTACAAAAGAACTTCTTTAAGCTCTTTAAAGCTGTCTATCACTCCAACACATAAAGAAGGTTCAACTTCACCAAAACCATACTTAGCATATATAAAGTCTATTTCAGCTTCTCTTGCCGCATTGGCATCACCTGCTGTATCACCGACATATACCGGATTACTAAGGTTATTTCTTTCTATAAGTGTTCTGTTGCTTACTGCCTTTGGTGCTCTTGTTCTGCCCCAGCACTCTGTATCGCTGAAATATTCTTCAAGCTTATGCGCCTTTATAAATGCTTCTATATATCCGTCCTGACAGTTGCTTACTATATACAATGGATATTTTGTCTTAAGCTCTTTAAGTGTTGCCTCAAGTTCTGGAAACAGCACGCCGCCCGTCTTTTCAAGATAACCATTTTCAAATTCACAAAGCTCGTCCATAAGTGCATTTCTTACTTCTTCCTTCTCATCAGGAAACAGCTTTGCCGCAATATCATACATTGGAAGTCCCATACACTGTCCAAGTTCTTCTATTGTTATATGTTCTCTTACTATCTCTTTATGTCTGTCTAATATAATATTCCACGCCTCACATATAGGCTTTGATGAGTTCCATAATGTTCCGTCAAGGTCAAATATTATGCTGTCATATTTGTTTTTTAAATCCATATTCTTCTCCATTTTAATCATCATTTCTGTTCCTGCTTTGTGCGCATAACGATTTTAATTCATAAGTCAATTCAAAAATTTGCTTGTCATTAATTACGCATTTTCAAGACATCTGTCTAACTCTGCAAGCACGCCTTCAAGCTGTTGTTCATTAGTTATATCATATACAATAGAAAAACAATCCTTTGCAAGTGCATATTCCTTATCCTGAAGCATTAACTCTCCAACCCTGTATACAATACCGATTGTCTTAGAGTCCGGGCCTGGCTCAACATTTTCTTTATCAAACATTGCCTGCATTGTGCGGATATCATATTCCTTATCTTCCTTAGTTACACCTTTATCTTTGGCTTCCTTAAGTGCATTTTCTATATAATTAAGTTCTGAATCTGCATTATCTGTGTGATAATAGATATTACTGTATGTGTAGCACGCCTTCGCCATATCTGTATTATATGATGAAAGGTAATAAAATCCCATATTCCTGTAATATCTTGCCATAGTTGCCCTTGTACAGCAAAATCTATACGCCTGCTTAGTCATATCAAGATATCTTGACATCATATTAAGGTATTTGTAACATTCTGCAAGTCCAAGATATGAGTCTAAATCCGCTGGATTCCAACACAGTGCTTTCTTGTAGGCGTCTTCTGCCCTCTTGTACTTTTGAAGCTTCACGCATAAATCAGCATAAGTCCTGTAATACTCTGCGATTGGAAGCTCTGGCATAAGTATTTCTTCCTGTGGCTCAAAGTAGCACGCATATATATAATATTCCATAATATGATTAGTACACAGCCATATTGTATCCGTGCCTTCTGACTTTTTTACATTAAGGTCATTATCAATCATACCAGCCTTTCTTTTGTCTTTGTATTCAAGCTCTATGACATCTAACACCTTCATAAGTATATCTGCCGCTTTATCATAATCTCCTGAATTAAATACTTCCTCGTAATCTCCATACTGGCTCTTTAATTCATTAAGCTTTGTGTAATCCATCTCAACTTTTCCCTTTCCGGATATTATAACTTTTAATATCTTTTCTTGTAATTCTGGCTTTTTTCTTTTCTGGGTATTCTGCCACAAGGATTGCTATGCTCCTTTCCGGTACGCATACACTTCTTGCTTCTTTATCAATAAATGCTTTATCCTGCCCATCATTCGTGACTGCTATTATCTTAAAGCCATTGCTTCCCTCAACCTTTGGCAGGGCAAGATTGTGCTTTTCCCAGTGCATATTATAGGCTATGTATATAAGGCTTCTCGACTTATCATCTGAGTAGGAATTGCAATACATAATTCCTATCTGCCTGCAATAATTTTCCATATCAGCATACCACGCATTGCTTCCGTGATATGACATATCCGGATAGCCTAACGATTTGGAGTCACTTAACGAAAGCCTCTCCCTGCTATGAAGAATACCATATTTCTTTCTTAATGCAATAAGCTTCTTAGTCCATTCCAATATCTGTATTGAATCATTGCTTGTTCTCCAGTTCACCCACGATAGCTCACTGTCTATGCAATAAGGGTTATTATTGCCCTGCTGGGTATTCATAAATTCATCTCCTGCAAGGATAAGCGGTGTCCCCTGTGATAATATAACCATAACAAGAGCATTTTTAATCTGCTTAATTCTCAGTTGTCTTACCTTAAGCTTTCTTGTACTGCCTTCCTCTCCGCAGTTCCAGCTGAAATTATAATTCTCGCCGTCTTTATTATTCTCGCCATTAAGCTCATTATGCTTACGGTCATAGCTCACCAGATCATACAGTGTAAAGCCATTATTACTTGCCGCATAATTGATAACCGCCGCATTATAAGGGTTCGCACCTGCCATATTAATAAATGGCCTTAACATATCCTCATCACCCTTTAAATAACGCCTTATCGTATTCTGCGCATCATTATTACAGCTTGCCATATGCTTATATGTACCCCTGTCTGAATTCCAACCGACAGTAATTATCTTCGTATCAGCAAGCTGTGGGTCTGCCGCCAGCACATTTAACGAATGTTCATCACAGTACAGATGTACTCCGTCTATATGGTACTCCCTTACCCAGTACCTCACGCAGTCAAGAATATATGCCGTTCCAACACCGTCAAAGAAGAACTCCATCACAACTTCAATCCCGTTACTGTGCAGGCATTTTACCATATTCTTAAATTCTGTCGTGTAATCATTATATTTACCTGACTTCTCGCTAATATTATCCTCTGCTGGTATACTGTAAGATGCCTTAGGTGCATAATAAAATGCCTTGGTATAGCCCCAGCAGTTAAGCTTTTCTGCCTTTTTAGTACCAGTATTATTATAAATGCTTCCTTTTATCACACCATATCTTAAATATTCATTGCTGTCTATAAATTGAGGAAATCTGTATGCCTCATCAAATTCATATGCCGGCATAAATTCAAGCGTAGTAATACCAAGTTCCTTAAGATATGGTATTTTCTCTATAATTCCCTTAAACGTACCCTTTGCCTTTACCTTTGATGACCTGCTCTTGGTAAATCCACGCACGTTCAGCTTATAAAAAATGCAGTCACTATATGGCAAATGCAGTGGCTCATCATCTTCCCAGTTAAAGCTTTCAAGCTTTACAGGACTTAAATGCAATGCATTTTCTTCCTCTGTCCCAAATACTTCACAGCCTGTAACTGCCTTGGCATAAGGGTCAACGATATATTCACCATCTGCTTTGTAGCAATACAGCATTTTCTCTATATTATCATCACACACACATACAGAATGTACTGTACCCATTCTTTTCTTTAACGGAATTTCCTCTTTTAATTCAAGTGTATCCCTATCAAAAAGGCATAGCTTTATATCTGTATCCGTATTACAATCATAAGCAAAATTATATCCATTTTCTATCCTGTTACACCCCATAATACAGGGATTACCACTCTCACATCGCATAAATATGCCTCCATTTCAACTGTCCTATACTTTATCATAATAATCCAGTATAATCAAATTCCGGAATAAAGCTTTCATCTGCTGTATCTCCCTCTTGTATAAATCCATTGACAACACCTAATTCAATGGCATAATCTACAACCTCATCATATTCTTTCTTAGTGACCTTCCTGTTAAGATTATCGTATTCCTTAATTCTGTTTAACGGTGTGTACTGGTTCATAATGCTTATATATATATCGTCTTTATATGTATCATACAGGTACTTGATTACTGCCTTGGAGTCTTTCACGCACGCAGGCAGAAGAAGATGTCTTACTATGACACCCTTCTTCATAATCTGCTCTTCAACATATCCCTCTTTTACGAGTTCGTCTTCTGCCGTGAAGAATACCGGTGTACCTGTCTGTCTTACCATTTCTTCTACTGCTTTCTTCGCAGTTTCTGTATAATCAGCCGCATATGAATACTGCTGTGAAAGCCTGCTGTCCATATATTTAAAATCCGGCAGATATACATCCACTATGCCGTCTAACATTCTTAATGTTTCAACATTTTCATATGCACTTGTATTGTATACAATCGGTATTCTAAGACCTTTATCTCTTGCTTTTTCTATTGCCTTTATTATTGGAATTGTAAAATGTGTTGGCGTTACAAGATTAATATTATCAGCCTTGTTATCCTGCAAACGAAGCATAACATCGCTCAGCTCATCTACGGATAATTCCTTTCCAACCTTTGCAGAAGCTATATCGTGATTTTGACAGAATACACATCTTAATGTACAGCCAGAAAAGAATATAGCCCCGCTTCCACGCTCTCCTGATATACAGGGTTCTTCCCACATATGAAGTGCCGCTCTTGCCGCCATAATTTTATCATTCATAAGACAATAACCTTTATTATGTGTTCTGTCAATATTACAATGCCTTGGGCATATATTACATTTATTATCTGACTGTGTACTTGGTGTCATCATAATCCTCATTTCTGCATATGTTTAATCTTCTTCATTCATAAGCTCTTTTATCTTATCAAATGCGTGGCTTATTCCGCCTACTTCATTAATAAGTCCTGCTTTAACTGCATCTTCACCTACAAGAATTGTTCCCAGATCCTTTGTAAGCATTTCTGTATTCATCATCATATCCTCTACTTCATTTTCTTTTATGGCGCTTTTTCTTGCAATAAAAGAAACAATTCTTTTCTGTATGCGTTCAAAATAGTCATAAGTCTGTCTTGCACCTATTATATTTCCATTCATTCTCACTGGATGTACTATCATTGTAGCAGTCGGAACAATAAATGAATAATCTGTGCTTACAGCAAGAGGAACACCTATGCTATGGGAATCTCCAATAACAAGTGATACTGTTGGCTTATGCATTGAAGCAATCATCTCTGACAGCGCAAGCCCAGCACTTACATCTCCTCCGACTGTATTCATTAAAAATAATACACCACCTATTGTATCATCATTTTCTACTGCCGCAAGCTGTGGAAGCAGATGTTCATATTTGGTTGTCTTGCTTGTTGCTGGAAGATTATCGTGTCCCTCTATCTCTCCTATTATTGTAATAAGCTTAATCTTCTTTCCATTTTTATCTTCAAGCACAACCTGTCCATCTTTATTATCACTATCTTCACTCATATATGCACTAACTCCTTTACAATATTCCAGACCTTTCATAAAAGTTCTGGTCTGTACAATATTATGTCAGCACACCCCAGAACGCTTATGTTAAAGAATGTACTGACTTATCTTCTTATAATATTGCCAATATTGTAAATATTATGCCAAATATTCTGTATCTATAAATATTTATTTTATAATTATCTGGAACCGGTCTATCTTCCTGCCTATAATACCTGCATAACCGTCCTGTCCATTGCTTGTTTCATTGTCTGTCTGATAGGAATAATAATTCATATTCTTTCTGCTTACCCTGTAGTACGCATAATGATATCTTCCGTCTTTTAATGTTGCATTTGGTGTCGCTTCATTTACAAGCAGTGATGCCGGTGTATAATAATACACTTCAACCGCCTCAATCTCAGCTCCATTTCCTGCATAGCCATTGTAGAAATCATTAATATCTGAATTTCTGCTGTCAACATACGCAAGCCACCTGCCACCGGCATATACCCTGTATACAGCATAACCTTTATCAGTTGATAGGGTTATTCCTGTTATGCCAGTTCCCTGTATTCCTGCATAATCTTCATCATTAACGACCTCTGGAAGCCAGTAGCTGCCTCTAATCTGCGCCCTGTAGATTACATTTACATTGGTATCAACATTTACTGTTTCAATTGCAAAGCTTCCAGTATCTTTATCTGGCTGTTCTGTATCCTCTCCACTATCGTCTGTATCTGGTATATCTTTAAATGGCGAGCTGTAATCTGCATAAAATATATTGCCGTCAAATTCGTGTCCGTCTATTAAGTATGCGCCAAACTGCCACATCATACAATCCATACTAGGTTCTTCTATTCCCCAGTGTGCAAGCCACATATTAAACCCTCTGGTATTTGCAAGCCGCTCCAGATCCAGTACATTTTTATTATAATTATAATTAGCATATACACCTGTCGTATAGCCTTCTTTATCCATAGCCTGAATAAATTGTATACAAAAATCAGTCAAAAGTTCACCATCTTTGTATACATCAAGTCCATTGCTCTCCTTGTATCCGTCTGCATCTTCCATATCAAACCACACGCCACGTACGGGACTTCGCCCCTGCAACATTCTGAGTGTATGATTAATCTCTGATGTCACTTCATCACTTGTAAGAGCGTAACTGTATATATACACACCATAAGGTATTCCAAGCCGCTCACATTCATTCATATTACGGATTGCCTGCTTATCATCTTGTCCTTCAATATCATTACCATAACCAATTCTTATTATGACACCTTCTACGTGTTCTTCTATCCTGTTCCAGTCTATCAGCCCATCGTGACTGCTTACATCTATCACAACTGCACTTACGTTAAACACGCTTATGGTAATCATTATTATACTAAGAACAAGTGATACAACAATAGCTGTTAAATGTGCACTTATGCCCTGTGCTTTATTATTATCCTTCTTACTGTATGCAAATTTTGGACTTTTTATCATAAGACATCCCACCTCCTTTATATACATATAAAGGATATACCTTGTGTAAGAATACATCTTTAAGCAAGATATATCCTTAATATATGTTATTCTTAAAGGAAGGCTTCGTGCCTGTTAATCAGTCTGTATATTCTCTGTTAATTCCGCTCTTTATCTCAAGCAGCTTCTCAAATACTTCTTTATTATCAAGTACAATTATGCACAGCTTATCTCTTGCCCTTGTAACTCCCTGATACAGAAGCTTTTCTAATATATCATCAGTGTTATCTTCTACATCAGCAACTAATTCCCTGTATTCGTTATAACGGAATTTGCCATCTATAACAGTAAGCACCTTATCGAATTCTTTTCCTATATAACGGTAGGCATTGAACTGCCTTGTCTTATATCTTTCATTAATGTCTTTATATGACTTCTCATAATCTATGTAAATATACTGCTTTGCCCTGTAATATGCCTTGAGCTTTTTAAATTCGTTAATGCTGTTAGCATAGGCAATTGTTACACAGTCATACTCATAACCCCTGCCGTGCTTGGTAAGGTCAAATAAATTCCGCACAAATTCCGCAAGTTCTGGATTGGTTCTTATCTTATCTGAAAGAAAATATTTCTCATCTGATAATTCTTCTATCCTTTTATCCATAGCCCTTAACTGCTCGTGTCTTGATAATACCTGGTCACAGTCATAGAACATAATAATCTTGCCAGCATTACAGTTCTTAAGCCACTCAAACTGGTCATCGTGCATTCGTTGTGTTTCATCTACAAGCACATAATCATAATCTTTGATATTATCTTCGTTGACAAATTCTTTAGAGGTTATTATTGTCGTGTTACTGATGGTATTCTGCAATATATCTATATTAGGGGTCCTTCTGCCAAAATGTATTATACATTTTGATAGTTCTTTAGGAAGCTTGCGCACTGTATCATACAGAAGAAGTGTCTTTCCTGTTCCAGCTTCACCCTTTATTGAATAATATCTGACTTCACTATTATTAATAAGGCTGTTAAGAAACTTTCTGCTCATAGCCTCCTGCTGGTTCGTAAGAAAATACTGGTGTCTTGCAAACCTTTCTGGTGAATTCACTGGTGATATAAGATAGTCTTTAGCCTTGAACAGACTTTCAATATTGTATTTCATACACTTCTTTATCATTCTTATATCAGCTACAAGCTCTGTAAAATCAGCCCTGACAAGTGTATATGCACCATCACTCAGTTCCAATCTGTATAATGTATTGGTATCTAGAATAAATGTATACGAATATATATTAGTAGTTACAGGACTTAAGTAATATCTGTTTCTTACAAGCTGCTGCTTTATTCTGTCCTCTCCTACATCTTCACTTTTAAGCTCTATATTAAGAATACATTTTCTGTTAGATGAAATCTTTAATAAATCAAATTCCTTGCTTATATGTGCAATCGTATATGAATAGAAATAGTTATCCAGCTCCTCTAACCCTGCACCAGCTTTAATCAATTCTCTTACAAGAATAATAAGTGACTCTTTCTCTCTTATCCTTGTCCTCTGAAAATCTTTTCTCCCCGACAGAATATATTCATACTCAGCAAAATCCTCATTATCACTAACTCTTGTGAGATTATAAATATTAATCGAGTTCATACACTCACCTGCCTTTATAGTAAAATAGAGCATACTATACTTTATAATATGTATGCTCTATCAGCTTCGGCACTATAGCGTATATTAATGTTCTCCAATATCCAATAATTATATAACTATCGAATATTGTAATAACACTATTAATATTAACACTATATTATGCCGCTATATATTCTACTGTCTGTATCCGTTAGGATTATGGCTCTGCCAGTTCCAGGTATCCTTACACATATCTTCAAGTGTCTTCTTAGCTTCCCAGCCTAAAACCTTAGCCGCTTTGGTTGAATCAGCCCACGAATCTGGTAAATCTCCCGGTCTTCTGTCACCAATCACATAGTTAATCTTAACACCTGTTGAACTTTCAAATGCATTAACTATCTCAAGTACACTGTAAGGAGTTCCTGTTCCTAAGTTAAATATCTCAACACCCTTATGTGACTGTGCATATTCCACAGCCTTAAGATGTCCGCAGGCAAGGTCCACAACGTGTATATAATCTCTCCTGCAAGTACCGTCTGGTGTATCGTAATCTCCGCCAAATATTGTAAGCTTCTCTCTTCTTCCTGCCGCAACCTGTGACACATAAGGCATAAGATTATTAGGAATTCCCTGTGGATCTTCTCCTATCTTACCTGATGGATGTGCTCCAATTGGATTGAAATAACGAAGAAGTATAACTGTAAGCTCTGAATCTGCATTAGCACAATCTGTAAGAATCTGCTCCATCATAGCCTTAGTCCATCCATATGGATTAGAGCAGGCACCTCTTGGCATAGTTTCAACATATGGAGGCTTCTGTTCTCCATATACTGTCGCTGAAGATGAGAATACAATCTCCTTAACCCCTGCTTCTTTCATACACTCAAGAAGTGTAAGTGTTGTATCAATATTATTACGGTAATACTTAGCTGGAAGTCTTGTCGACTCACCAACTGCCTTAAGTCCTGCAAAATGTATTACACAGTCGATCTTATTTTCTGCAAATATCTTAGTCATAGCTTCTTTGTCTTTAACATCAGCCTCATAAGATACAATGCTCTTTCCTGTTATCTCTTCCACTCTCTTTATAGATTCAGGACAACTGTTACTGTAATCATCAACTATAACAACATCGTGTCCTGCATTAAGTAATTCAACTGCTGTATGTGAACCTATATATCCAGCTCCACCTGCTAATAAAACAACCATATGTGCCTCCTGATTTTAATATATTATATAATAACCAAGCCCTTATTCAATGTCAAGAAACAGCTATATATGTATTCTTAACTGTTTCAAGTGCTTCTTTAAATATTTTTCTGTTAAGTGTCTGTGCCTTAGCCTCAAACTGTTCTTTAAGCTTATCTGCCTTAGCAGTATCGCCAAGCTTTATGTACATATAATAATCAACAGCAAGGTCATAACATTCAGCAAATGTATAATAATCCTGTTCATCATCTGATATGCTTTTACCTATGCCTTTATTATAATTAACTTTTTTGACAAGTCCTGCATAATCTTTTTCCATAAAATCATTAAACAGGCTCTCTTCTTCATAACCCGAATATCTTCCTTTGGTACTGTATATATCACGCGCAGTATCGGCTATTGGAGCTATTGATATTATAAGCAGTATTGCTGAAACAACATACAACAGCACAAATGGATTAAATTTCTTCTTTGCCATTATCCGTATAACCTCCTTGTAAGAAGTGTAATCACCTCGGTCTGATTCATATCTGGCAATCCAGCAATATCTTCATCTGTAAAATCACAATAGGCTTTTATAAATAAATGTGCCTTGTTATATACATTTTCTATATAAGAAATGCTTTCCTTGCTCTTACCTGTATCATAAGATAACACTCTGTTCATAGTGTCCTCTAAATCTACCACTGCTCTTGCTGCTCTGTTAAGATTATCGTCCCACGAATAAGATGATGAAGAATCATCAGCCTCTTTCACACCGCATATTGCCTTTCTTATTTCAAGATAGTCATATACAACCGTGTAAAAGCTGCTCCAGCCATATTTATTATCATCAGTCATAATCAGGCGGTCTGCTGAATTATACAATTCATAAAGCGTTCCATAATCTTCATTATCCAATAATTCTTTAAGCTGTACCTGTATCTCATCATTGTGGGTTTTATTATATCTCTTATTATCTCTTTCAGTAACACGATAGCCAAACATTGAGTTATTCGCAATAAGAGCTGCCGCAAGAACTATTGCTGATAACATCACTACTGCAATCGGTGTTATATTCTTTACAAACCACTTGCTGTTACTTATTACCTTGCTTCTTGTCCTATTGAACTTTTTATTATAGTTCTCCATATCATTGGCGTGCTTTAATCCCTGTTCATTAGGTGAGCCGCAATTAGGACAGAACTTCTGGTCTAACTGAAGTGGTGCTCCGCAATTATTACATTTCATCTTGTACTCCAATCCTCATAATATTTGTCTTCGTATTCCTGTCCAAGTGTATAGTCATAGTAACCATCAACATATATATCATCTAACTGCTGTTTAATGTCATCTTCTGACATACCGACATAATTAACAAGGTAATCTCTGGCATTATCTACCCACATATCTATTATCTGTCTGTCATCCTTAGAACAAGTCATATAACTTCTGTTAGAATATGAACCCTTACACTCTTTCATATATACAAGGTCAAGTGCATACCTGTAACCTCTTTTAAACTCATATTCCTTTATTGTATCCTTATCCTGCTGTGTTACCCTTACATATATATCTGAAAATGAATCATAATACCAGTCATATATCTCTATAAAATTATAATGTTCCCAGTTTCTTAACAGGCTTGAATTACCCTGATAATTGCTGATTATATCTTTGGCTTCTGAATATCTGTGAAGTGTATACAACTCATCAAGTCTGGCTGAATTCTCATCATACCACTCCATAGCTTTATGTATGTCTTCACGCTCTTTCTTTGAATTGTTGTAGCGCATATAATCATTACGTCCTATTAATATCCCCAGCATAAGCGCAATAGCTGTTCCTATTAATACATATCCGATACTTTTGGCTATACTGCGCAATGTGTATCTTCTCACATTCTTATCAAGATTATCCATATCACTGTTAATCTTGTATAAGTCATTCATATATTTCTTCTCTGAAGCTTCATACTGCATAGCACCACAATACGGGCACTTCGTATCCTTACTGCTTATATCAGCTCCGCAATTACTACATATCATATATATCTCCCCTTATATTAGAATAATGTCAGCTGGGTGTAGGTTAATTCTGAATTAATATTCTGTATAAATTCTTCTAATTGCTGTGTGTTAGATAAAACACTTACATTTTTACTTTGTTCTAAGTATTCATTACCCGATGAACACTTAACAAGTCTATGGCTATAACAAGCTATCCTTTTAAATTGTTCATCTGCATACTTAACAGTGTGCATTGTTCCACTGTTCATCTCTGCCTCAACAACTAATACACCTTGGCATATTCCACTTTGCAATCTATCTCTTTTTACATATTGGTATTTGTTTAGTGGTGTTCCAACATTATATTCGCTTATAAGACACCCGCCATTCTGAACTATCCTATCTGCTAAACTTCGATTAGACTTGGGCTGTATATTATCTAAACCACACGGCAATAAAACAATACATCTACCTCCATTATCTAAAGCACCTCTTAAAGCTGCTGTATCGCACCCTAATGCCAGACCATTCACAACATTTATATTATTTTTTGCAAGAAATGCACCTGTTTCATATGCAATTTTCAATCCATTTTCTGAGGCTTTTCTAGTTCCAATTACTGCAATATTTTTATATTTATTAATACATTCTATTGAACCATTATAATATAATATTGATGGCTTATCATTAATATTTTTTAAACCCTTAGGATATTTATTACTTTCTATTGTACAATTCTCTACAATCATATCTTCTATACTGCCTTTCCTAAAGCAAACATTTTAACTGTCTTTGCACCTTTTTCCATCAATATTTCCCTACAGGCATATAATGAATTCCCTGTTGTTGTCACATCATCCATAAGTAGTATAATATCTCCATTGACATTTATACTATCTACTGTTGATATTGTCTTCATATGTACTTGTCTATCTCTGCATCCACCATATGCAAGCTTATCAATACTCTTTGTTCTCTGTAAATAATACACTTTATTCTTACGTCCATCAGCCGCAAGCATTTCACCTAACATTCCTATTCCACTTTCCTTCTTATCAGCATCACTGGATGGGACTACACATATAGTTACATCTTTACATATCTCTTCATTAATCAAATTATAGAAATACTTCACCGCCGACTGCTTTCCTTCTTTCAAATCAAGTATTCTGCCACTAAAAACATCAAAATACGGATTCTTAATTCTGAGTTCCTTATTCTGCCAATATTTATGATAATTACTATATACTATTATATCATCGATTTCATCCCATTCTTTATTAACAAATATCATATGCTGTCCTCCAAATTCATAGCAAACTCACCAAACAATATATTTTATATTTATAATATATCAGTTTTTTGTGTATTTGTCAAACAAATGTTCTTTATATTTATATCAGCTTAACATAATAAATGAGGCCTCCCTATTATACGGAAGCCTCATTTATTATATGTACAGATAGAAACCTTTTAAAATTCTATTCCATTAACCTTAAGTAATTCTCTTGCACTCTCAAGTGAATCCTTACCTGTTTTATTCTTAATAGGTGCAAATTCATAATTACGCTCAACTTCATATGGAACACAATTATCCATCATCTCAACCATATCAAGAACAAGCTTTTCAAACTTATAACCATTAGGTGTCTCTGGCTTAACAAGGTTATCATTCTCATCTATATAAGGTATCTTCTTCTCTACTATATGTAATGGAAGCTTTCTGTTAGCTATCTCAACAAGCTTGTTAAAGCTGAATAAATAATTAAGAATAACTCCAAATCCATATGTAAGCTCACCATCTTCTCTTCTCATATTGGCAAGTTCTTCTGACATCTCATAATACTCAATAATTGAAGGGTGTCCGTTTACCTTACACATTACACCAACCTTCTCGTCTGGTGCACATTTCCTAACAACCTTTGAACCACAATCTGCTCCTGAAAGTATTGTTGCACCAACAAATGATGGGTCTGCAATTCTCTGTAAAATATTATCTACAGCAAATACATTTACAAATTCAATACCCTTGCTTTCCATATCCTTATCAAGTCCTGCATCAATAAGTGATGTAAACCAGCCGCCATTGCCATTAGGTGACATTGCAAGACTGTCAGTGCTTTCCATATAAAGCTTACCATTATAATCAACAGATGGTGCCATACTCTGAATAAAGAACTTAACATAGTCTTTATCATATCCAAAGAAGTTGTGTTCTTCAAAAAATGCTACTGTATCATCATTGTTCTTATCACTTGTCATAATATAAAGTGGCACATATGCACCTGACTGGTTAACTACATCTAATAAGTTATTAATCAGCTGCTCGAAAAGGAATAAATCCTTATTGATACCTACATTAAGTGTTCCCTTTGGCTTATCAAGTCCAAGTCTTGTACCCTGTCCACCTGCAAGTAATACTGCGGCAACCTTGCCAGCCTTGATAGCCTCTATACCTTTAGCAGTATATTTATCCTTATTAGCTTTAATATCCTTTATCTCAACAGCTTCCAAAGGATCTACTTTTCTATCAGATGAATTGTCCTCTGCTTTGTGATTAATGCTTTCAACAACACTCCAGTCTATGCTTGCAACCTGTGCAATAAGCTTCTTGGCTGAAGCTTCATCAAGAGCCTCAAGTCTTTTAATTACGTGCTCCTGATTGTGTTCTTTTAATGCATTAATTGCTTCCTGCTTATTCATTGTAATTCTCCTCATATATTGTCAAGTAACTTCAACAAGTATACACCTTTGTAGATAATTATGCAAATTCTATAAAATCATATTTTTCTAAATATACTCTCACACTTATCAAGTACAGAAGCAATTGTTGCGTCCATATCATAATACTTATATTCGCCAAGTCTTCCACCGAATATAACCTTATCCTCAGCATCGGCAAGCTCCTTATATTCCTCGTATAACTTTCCGTTCTTCTCATCATTTACTGGATAATAAGGTTCATCACCCGGCTTCCATTCTGATGAATATTCTCGGCTGATTATTGTCTTTGGAAGGTCGTTGCCAGCTTCATCCTTGCCGAATTCAAACCACTTATGCTCAATAATACGTGTCCAAGGTGTCTGCCTGTCTGTATAATTAACAGCTGCATTTCCCTGGAAGTTAGGCTTATCAAGTGTCTCATTCTCAAATCTAACCGAGCGGTACTCAAGTGTTCCAAGCTTATAATTAAAATAAGCATCAATAGGTCCTGTGTATACAATCTTATCTGCAAGTGCATCAAGTTCTTCCTTATGCTCAAGATAATCCGTGTTTAATCTTACTTCAATTCCTTCAAGTATATTCTCAACCATCTTTGTATATCCGCCCATTGGAATTCCCTGATATAAAGCATTGAAATAATTGTTATCAAATGTAAGTCTTACTGGAAGTCTCTTAATAATAAATGCTGGTAAATCCTTGCAGTCCCTTCCCCACTGCTTCTCTGTATAACCCTTTACAAGCTTTTCATATATATCACGGCCAACAAGTGATATAGCCTGTTCTTCAAGATTCTTAGGTTCGCCTGTTATCTCTTTCTTCTGCTCTTCGATCTTTGCAGCAGCTTCCTCTGGAGTAACAACGCCCCACATTTTATTGAATGTATACATATTAAAAGGCATTGAATATAATTCACCCTTATAATTAGCTACAGGGCTGTTAGTAAATCTGTTAAATTCAGCAAACTGTGTGATATATTCCCATACCTTCTTATTATTAGTATGGAATATATGTGCACCATACTTATGTACATTAATGCCTTCCTGCTTTTCTGTATAGATATTACCTGCTATATTAGGTCTTTTATCTACTACAAGCACTGACTTTCCTGCCTTCTTTGCCTCGTGTGCAAAAATAGCTCCGTATAAACCTGAACCTACTACTAAATAATCGTACATATAATTATCTCCTTATAACATTTATTATTATTTTCAATTTTCCTGACTATATATTATAATTACGAATGACACTTCTAAAAAACAACTGCTTTGAATTCTTAGAACTATAATTCAAATAATATAGGACATAGACTATTAAATTTCTATGTCCTATACTCAATAAATATATAATTATCTTTTATTTAATATCTATTACTTTGCATGCAATAGAATTATATATTATTTTTTAATAAATGCTAAATCTAAATCAACATCTCCATTAATTCCCGGAACCGTTGTTCCATTATCTGTATACTGCCACATATTATATGAGAATGGTAATTCTTCTGGTAATTCATCACCATCTTCATAATCCTGACCATCATAATAATATTTCCTAAAATACCAAGCTAACCATACATTATACTTTGACGACAACACATCATAATTAACACTATTTAACCAGGTATTCTTATTCATATATATCATAGGCTGATATCCAGCAGCTTTTACTGTATCACAAAAAGCCTCACATATAGCTGTAAGAGAATCATTATCTAACTTGTTATATGTTCTGTAACCTGCTGTTGTTTCCCAATCGAATACGACTGGATATGTAATATTGTAATCTTTAATTAATGAAATTACATAGTCAGCTTCTTCCTTAGCCTCTTCTACTGTTATGGCCTGTGAAAAGAAATATACGCCAACTTTCATTCCATTATCAGAAGCTCCAGTTATATTCTGCTGATAATATGGATCTGTAAATAATTCACCATCATCATCTGTATATCTGCCCGCAGCTCTTACCATAGCGAACTTATATCCTGCATTAGCTACCTGTCCCCAATCAATTTCAGCTTTATGCTTTGAAACATCTACACCTCTGATTATTTCAGCATTTGAAGCATCTGCTGTCATATTGGCAAAATCAACATAATTATTATATGTCGCATTTACCTCTGTATCCGCTACTATACAAGAATAATCTTTATCCCATCCATTAAATCCAGTTTTATTCTCTATCTCTGCTGGTGCTGTTGCACTATGTCCATATACTACTGTCTCAGTCTTTACTGTCTGACCATTATTCTTAAATATTACTGTATACGTTGTTGTTACTTCACTGGCATCTCGGCCTTCATCCTTGCCATATCCATTGTAATGCATATAATACTGCTTTATATCATTTCCATATGCTGCTCTTAAATCTGCATATCTTCCTTTGTATGAATATACAT
>JBNMLJ010000022.1:0-54525 GCA_050874785.1 Lachnospira sp. | reverse complement strand
TTAAGAAAAATGCACTCTATCCAGGTAAATCCAATCCATTATTTAACTGTATTTCGCTATCAGTTATAAGGTCATAGGCTTTGTCACAGCCCATATTAAATGAGGCAAAATAATTATAATCAGCAGCATTTATTGCGACAAGTACACGCTCACCCTGCCATTCTCTTAAGAATACGCATTGCTCATTAGTGAGGACTATAGATGAGAAGTTACCATATTGTAATGCTGGTGATGTCTTTTTGGCATTGGCAAGCTTTGCAATCCAGTCAGATAATTCATTAAAGACAGGTGTGTCAAAACAGACTCTTAAAGCAGGATCACCATCTTCCTTACGTCCTGTTGCACCCCATTCACTTCCATAATATACACAAGGTATTCCTGGCATACCAAAAGCAATCGCGTATATTAAAGGAAGGTGCCGGCTGTTATTCAGTATGCTTGCAACTCTTGTGACATCGTGATTATCAACGAAAGATAATAAGTGCTTACCTTTGTAAAGTGTCCAGTTCTCAGGTCCGAACTGTCTTAAAAGTGAGTGGTTAATTTCAAACATATTCATTGAATTAAAGCTTGAATAAAGACCCTTGTAGCACTCATAATTAGTAACTGAATGAAGCATTTCATCATTCATAATCTGGTTATAATCGCCGTGCAGTGTTTCTCCTAACAGGAAGAAATCTGGTTTTAAGCTGTCACAGAAGCTTCTTAATCTTCTAAGAAAATCGTGATTGAGGCAGTAAGCAACATCAAGTCTTAAGCCATCAATATCAAATTCTTCAACCCAGCCTTTGATGGCATTAAAAATATGCTGTATGACATCTTCATTATACAGGTTAAGCTTTACAAGGTCATAACAGCCCTCCCAGCCCTCATACCAGAGCCCGTCATTATAATTAGAATTACCATTAAAATCTATTCTTGCAAACCAGTTGACATAAGGGGAACTTTCCCTGTTCTTTAACACGTCCTGAAAAGCCCAGAAGCCTCTGCCAACATGATTAAATACGCCGTCAAGAACAACATTTATTCCCTCATTATGAAGATTATTGCACACACTGGCAAAATCTTCATTAGTACCAAGTCTTGTGTCTATCTTTGTATAATCTCTTGTATTGTATCCGTGAGTATCAGACTCAAATACAGGAGAAAAATATATAGCATCAGCACCTAATCGTTTAATATGTGGTATCCAGTCGTTAACCTTTAAAATGCGGTGGTTAAGCACACCGTCATTCTCAAAGGGTGCTCCTGAAAAACCAAGAGGATATATTTGATAAAAAACACTTTCGTAAGCCCACATAACAGCCTCCATTCATATATATTTATATATACTTATATTAATCGGCATTTTCTTCTTTATCAACAACCTTGATAATATTCTTTTTCCACATAATTCTGGATGAAATAATGGCAACTGGAAGCATAAAAAGTATGAGGAAACCAACCATACCAAAAAGTGATGAGCCAGTTGTAATACGTGTAATAAGCGAAAGAATAGTGATAATGATAAGTACAGGAACAACACCCATAACCCCATTTTTAACAACCTTTTTACCTGAACTTGTGCTTGCAAAAAGACCAAGTGTAAGTGAACCAAAAAGTGCAGGAATAAGATAGTTAGAGGCAGTCTTTACTGCTGGAAGCTCGAATATAGGACTTATCCACGCACTAAGAAGAGCTGCTAATGCAAGAATGATAATTGTCATAATTGAGCAGACAGATACTGCAACAGAGGCAATAGCTTCACCCTCAGGTGTGTTAGGTCCTTTTTTGGCAAGCTTCATAGCATTAATTGCGCAGGGAAGCTTGAGGTTCATAATATTACCAGTGATAAATGTAAGGTATGAAGAAGCACCAAGAATAGGTGTATAACTTATCGCCTCAGAAAATCCAACAGGAATATACACCATAAGAATACTGATAGTGCTTACATTTATTACATCTTTAATTGTTGGAATACTATCATAGAATGAGAGTACAACAAATGGAACTGCGACCATATATATTAAAGCGATGAGTGTTCCAACACGTCCCCACTTATGTGCCCATATCTGAAAAGAGTCGGTTAATGTAATTTTATTAGAAGTATTTTTACTCATAAGAACTCCTCCTTATATATATTGGATAATTAATCATATTTTATGTATTCAGGCTTATATTACAGGAATAATTTGCACCAGAAGATAGATGAAATCATACCGCCTATCATAGAAAATGCCATAATAAAGTTATTAAGCCAGCCAAGCTTAGGTTTCTTTGCGAGAATTCCAAGGACAACAGCTATTACAAGACCTGTAAGCATAACAGCGGCCTGTACAGTATCACCTATTAAGAGGACAGGAATGTATACAGCAAAAAGACAGAGCATAAAACATCCGCTTAATACATATTTCCAGGTATTGCCGTTATTATTAGACTTGCTGACACTCATAGAGAGTTTCTTGCCAAGAGGAAGAAGGATAAAAAATCCACTTAACATACCGATACTCATAAGAATCATAACTACACCAAACTGCTGTCCAGTAGCGCCTTCAAGCATTTCAGCACTGCTTGAAAAGCCGATAGCAGAAGCGACAGAGCTAGATATAAGTGATTCATATGAGAGTGAGCCGATAACGGAAAGTCGCCACCAGCTCCATACAGTTCCAAGCACTGATATAAGTGCAAATAGACCTACAACAATAGACAGGCTTGGAACAATTGAAAATACAAGACTTGATTTAATAACATTTTTTAAGGTTTCTTTGGTTATGCCTAATTCCAGACAATGTTTATATGCTTTTTTTAGATAAACAAGTGAAAATCCTACAATATAAAGCAGTCCTATAATTACCATAATAAGTAAGATAGGGCTTGTAATAATATCTTTCATAGTTGCCATAAGCTCCTCCAATCTGCGGTATTAACGCAAGAGATAATTTTATATAATAAATTTAATTAATGTAGGATTGTGGGAGTGCGCAGCACGGAACAATCCGTAGGTATCATTGTTGGGGAATTTTGCCCCGACATCAAGTAATGTATGTATCAATAATGTATTAAATTAAATAATATACATTATTGATGTTCTTCAAGCCAGCGCATAGCTGTATAAGCGTATACGGCACTGCCTTCGGATAATATATCTTCGTTGAATTTAACCTTTGGGTGATGCTGAGGATAGCAGTAACCGTCCTGTGGTGTACCAGCAGCGAGTGCAAACATAATAGATGGTACCTGCTGGCTTACATATGCGAAGTCTTCACTTCCTGTACTTTTAGAAGCTTTTCCTGAACCAGACAAAGCATTAAGTGCAGAGGCGGTAAATGCCTTGGAAGGACCAAGAAGTTCTTTCAGATATCCGGCAGTACATAAAGCAAGATCTGGATTATTAAGAAGACAAGGACAGCCGCTTCCATATTTAACTGTAGCAGTAGCACGATAGGCTTTGGCTATGCTGTCGGCAATATCAGATACTCTTTGTTTGATATATGAACGTGTATCTTCATCATATGTACGGATTGTTCCGCTCATATGTGCTGTATCTGGAATAACATTAGCGGCATTTCCAGCATTAATAGTTCCAATTGTGATTACAGCTTCATCAGAAA
Organism: Lachnospira sp.; assembly: GCA_050874785.1. Lineage (GTDB taxonomy): Bacteria > Bacillota > Clostridia > Lachnospirales > Lachnospiraceae > Lachnospira. The sequence goes on along the minus strand of JBNMLJ010000022.1, from coordinate 50,935 downwards.
GACCTAATTCTCTTGACTGTATTTCAGAAAGACCAATTATAATATGGGAAGCAACAGTAATTGGATCAACACCATTGTTAGGCATAGAACCATGACAGCCTTTGCCTTGTATATCAATATAGAAGTAATCAGCCGCAGGTGCACTCACACCACCGTCACAGGATATGACAGTTCCAGCAGGAATAGGAAGCCCAGCCATAACGTGAATCATCATAGCGGCATCTACATCAGGATTGGTTAATACACCTGCTTTAATCATATCATCAGAACCTTCAAATATTTCCTCAGCAGGCTGGAACATAAGCTTTACAGTGCCCTCAATCTCATCTTCGTGAGCCTTTAAAAGTCTTGCAGCACCAAGCATCATTGTTGTGTGCATATCGTGGCCACAGGCGTGCATTTTACCATTATCAGAAGCAAAATCAACATCAGATTCTTCCTTAATTGGGAGTGCATCCATATCTCCTCTTATAAGAAATACTTTGCCAGATTTTTTTTTGCCAGCAAGTGCTATTATGCCGGATTTTCCGCACATAACAGGTTCGTATCCCATAGATATAAGTTCATTTTTAACATATTCCGTAGTATTCTGTAAGTCAAAACCCGTTTCAGGGTGAGCGTGCAGATAACGTCTTGTCTTAATAAGCTGTTCCTGATAAGCAGCAGCTTCCTGTAATATAGCATTTGTTATCATAAGTTACCTCCTTTTAAGCAATATAATAAATAAATAAAAAAGAAAAAAGCGAAGATGCCCAATTTACTCGTGGCACCTTCGCTACAAATAGCAATGTTATCAACCTTTTTGTTATTTGTCAACTGAATTAAAAAAAGATTTGCCGTGGATAAAATTAAGAAAATTAAGAATGACAAAAAATGCAAATTATGTGTTGACAAGAAAAATAACAGATGATACACTGACCGCATAAAAATTACAGAACCAAATCGGATGATAAGTTCGGGAGAGGATATGCAATACGCATAACGCCGAAGGGGCAGCCGCAGTAAACTCTCAGGCAAAAGGACCGGACTTTGACGAAACTCTGGAGAGCAAAGGGGCACCGAAGAAGGAAATCTTTCAGGTTGATAAGACAGAGGCGCATTGAAGTCAGAATATAATTCTGATTTTGATACGCCTTTTTTATATGCTTATAACTTTAAGGCTTCACAGTGATAAAGTGACGGCAAAAGCCTAAAAAATTAATAATTAAGAACAGCATTAATGATAAGGCACAATGTTCATATGGTACAGAATTATTAGCATAGTGAAGAATTAATACAGGAGGAAAGGTGTTATGGATACAAGTATATTTGATGTATTAGGACCAGTTATGATTGGACCATCAAGCTCACATACGGCAGGGGCAGCAAAGCTTTCACGGAGTGCGAGGCAGATAGCCAAAGGAGAGATAGAGCATATATCATTCGGACTGCATGGTTCATTTGCACAGACCTATAAAGGTCACGGAACAGATAAAGCTTTGGTTGCAGGAGCTTTAGGATTAAAAGAATATGATGAAAATATAGTAAATGCCTTTGAACTGGCGGGGCAAAGGGGTATTGGTTATGATTTTTACAAAATAGAACTTGATAATGTACACGAAAATACAGTTAAGATGACCCTTACGATGAAAGATGGCAGTGTAAATAATATTATAGGTTCGTCAGTTGGCGGAGGACAAATATTAATTACTAATATAGATGGATATGAATGTGATTTATCTTTGCAAAATCCAACAATTGTTATTATGCAGTATGACAAAAAAGGAATAGTTACACAGATAACAGGGATAATGTCAGAGCACGATATCAATATAGCCAATATGAAGCTTATACGAAAGGAAAAAGGGGAAATAGCCTGTTGCATTATAGAAACTGATGAGCTGATACCAGAAGATATTGAAAAGAGTATTCAGAATAATAAAGATGTTGTGTATGCAAGAGTGATTAATCCGTAGATATTAAAGGAGAACAATATGTATAGAAATATAAAAGAGCTGATTGAACAGGCGAGGGATAAATCAGAACCGGTATGGAAGATAATACTGGATATTGAGATGAAATTAACAGAATGTTCTAAAGAACAAATATATGAAAAATTGAATAAGCGATATGAGGTTATGTATAAATCGACACATAAAGCTTTGAATGAACCGCAGGATATAACAGGGGATTTGATTAGTGGCAATGCAAAGCGGCAGTATGACTATAGTGAGCAGCAGGAAACTATTGGAGGCTTCCTGATTAATCATATAATGGCACTTGCTTTATCAGCAAGTGAGGTAAATGCATCAATGGGCAAGATATGTGCAGCGCCCACAGCAGGTTCTTGTGGGATACTCCCCGCTGTACTTATCGGAGTGTCAGAGCATTATAATTTATCAAAGGAAGAAACTCTTAATGGGCTGCTCACAGCTTCAGGAATCGGAACGGTTGTTATGAATAATGCAACTGTATCCGGTGCCGAGGGCGGGTGTCAGGCAGAATGTGGTGTTGCGGCGGCTATGGCTGCGGCAGCAGTTGTACAAATGCTTAATGGGACACCGAATATGATAGGTGATGTAATATCACTTACACTTATGAATTGTATGGGGCTGATATGCGATCCTGTAGCAGGTCTTGTACAGTTACCATGTGCACAAAGAAATGCTTCTCAGGCTGTTAATGCCATTACAAGTGCAGATATGGTTCTAGGTGGAATGAAGATACCTATACCAGCAGATGAAGTTATTGATGCAATGTATAAAGTAGGAAGACAGTTACCAGTGGAATTAAAAGAAACAGCGCTTGGAGGAATAGCTGCAACAGTGACAGGAAAGAGCATAAAGCAGAGAATTTTTAGTGCATAGTAATGATATAGAGCCTCCGGCAAAATATCGTTATTAATATTAAAGAAAACTATCAAAGTAAACAAAATTATGAAAGTGAGGAAATAATTATGGTATCAGAGATTATGAAATTATTAGCACAGGCAGATGAAGAAGTTGGAGGAGCTATATTAAAGGAATATGAGCGTCAAAGCAGAAATCTTGAATTAATTGCTTCTGAAAATATTGTATCAGAGGCGGCTATGCTTGCTATGGGCAGTGTCCTTACTAATAAATATGCAGAAGGATATCCGGGAAAGAGATATTATGGTGGTTGTGAAAATGTTGATATTGTAGAAAATCTTGCAATAGAGAGAGCAAAAGAATTGTTTGGCTGTGATTATGTAAATGTACAGCCACATTCAGGGGCACAGGCTAATATGGCAGTACAGTTTGCTGTGCTTAAGCCGGGAGATACAATAATGGGTATGAATCTTGATCAGGGTGGTCATCTTACTCACGGTTCTCCAGTTAATATGTCTGGAAAATATTTTCACGTTGTGCCATATGGTGTAGATGAGAATGGATATCTTGATTATGATGAGATGAGAAGATTAGCACTTGAATGTAAGCCAAAGATGATTATAGCGGGTGCAAGTGCTTATGCCAGGACAATAGATTTTAAGAAATTCAGGGAAGTTGCAGATGAAGTAGGTGCTGTACTTATGGTAGATATGGCTCATATTGCAGGACTTGTGGCAGCAGGACTTCATCCAAGTCCAATTCCATATGCAGATGTTGTAACAACAACAACTCATAAGACACTTAGAGGACCTAGAGGTGGTATGATTCTTGCCAATAAGGAAGCTGCTGAAAAGTTTAACTTTAATAAGGCTATTTTTCCAGGAATACAGGGCGGACCACTTATGCACGTTATAGCAGGTAAGGCTATATGTTTAGGAGAGGCATTAAAGCCAGAATTTAAGGCATATCAGGAACAGGTTATAAAGAATGCCAAGGCATTATCAGCAGCACTTATAGATGAGGGCTTTGATATATTAACAGGTGGTACAGATAATCATCTTATGTTAGTTGACCTTAGAAATATGGATATAAGTGGTAAGGAATTACAGAACAGATGTGATGAGGCATATATAACACTTAATAAGAACACAGTACCTAATGACCCAAGAAGTCCATTTGTTACATCAGGAGTAAGAATTGGAACACCAGCAGTTACAACAAGAGGTCTTGTTGAGGAAGATATGAAAGAGATTGCACATTTAATACATATGGTTGCTACAGATTATGATGCCAAGGCAGATGAAGTAAGGGAGCACGTTAAGGCAATATGCAAGGCACACCCTATATATCAGTAAATAATATGATATAAGGGTCACAAGGTCTTTTACCCACATATAAGCAGGTTCATTTGGGTTTAGACCTTTTGACCCTGGTATCATAAATATATAAAATAAGTGGAAATGAGGATGATATATGAAGTCAGATATTCAGATAGCACAGGAAGCTGTACTTGCACCTATAGGAGAAGTAGCGGCAGAACTTGATATTAAAGAAGATGAATTAGAATGTTATGGTAAATATAAGGCTAAACTTTCTTCTGAATTATGGGAGAGAGTAAAAAATAAAGATAATGGAAAGCTTATACTTGTGACAGCCATTAATCCAACACCAGCAGGAGAAGGAAAGACTACAACAAGTGTCGGACTTGGAGAAGCTTTTAACAGACTTGGCAAAAAAGCAGTCATAGCTTTAAGAGAACCATCACTTGGACCTTGTTTTGGAATAAAAGGAGGTGCGGCAGGTGGTGGATATGCGCAGGTAGTTCCTATGGAAGATTTGAATTTACATTTTACGGGAGATTTCCACGCTATTACATCTGCCAATAATCTTTTAGCAGCTTTGCTTGATAATCATATACAACAGGGAAATGTACTTGGCATTGATCCTAACAGGGTTGTATGGAAACGCTGTCTTGATATGAATGACAGAGTGTTAAGAAATATTGTTGTCGGTCTTGGCAAGAAGACTGATGGTGTTGTAAGAGAGGACCATTTTGTAATAACAGTGGCATCAGAGATTATGGCTATATTATGTCTGGCAGAGAATATGAAAGATTTAAAACAAAGGCTTGCAAAGATAATTGTTGCATATACTTATGAAGGAAAGCCAGTTACAGCAGACGATATACAGGCAACAGGAGCTATGGCGGCATTGCTTAAAGATGCCATTAAGCCTAATCTTATCCAGACACTTGAACATACACCAGCACTTGTACACGGTGGACCATTTGCAAATATTGCACATGGCTGTAATAGTGTGGCGGCAACAAAAATAGGACTTAAGCTTGCTGATTATTGCATAACAGAGGCTGGTTTTGGAGCTGATCTTGGAGCAGAGAAATTCTTTGATATAAAATGCCGTATGTCAGGACTTAAGCCAGATGTGGCTGTGCTTGTAGCGACTGTCCGTGCATTAAAATATAATGGTGGCGTACCAAAGGATGAACTTGCAGAAGAGAATATGACAGCTCTTAAAGCAGGAATAGTTAATCTTGAAAAGCATATTGAAAATATACATCAGTTTGGAGTTCCTGTTGTTGTAACACTTAATAAATTTGCAACAGACAGTGAAGAAGAGCTTAAATATGTAGAGGAATTCTGTAAAGAAAGAGGTTGTGAATTCGCACTTTCTGAAGTATGGGAAAAAGGCGGTGAAGGCGGAATAGAGCTTGCTGGTAAAGTTATCAGGACTATAGAGAACAATCAAAGTGATTTCCACACTATATATAATGAAGAAATGCCTTTAACACAAAAGATTGAAACAATAGCTTCAAAAATATATGGTGCTGACGGAGTGGAATATGACACAGCAGCCAGAAAACAGCTTGAACAGATTACAGAGCTTGGCTTTGGAAATCTGCCAATATGTATGGCAAAGACACAATTTTCATTCTCAGATGATCCTAAACTTCTTGGAAGACCAGAGAATTTTAAAATCCATATCAGGGAAGCATATGTGTCAGCAGGTGCTGGATTTGTTGTTGTTCTGACAGGTTCGGTTATGACACTTCCGGGACTTCCTAAGAAACCGGCAGCTTATGGAATAGATGTTGATGATAATGGAGTTATAACAGGATTATTCTAGAAAGATTTTTAGTGAAAAATAATCTCAATATTATAGCCAGTTTAGGGTTGAAATTACAGTTGAATTAGAATATTGTTTTAAGCATATGGTTAGTGAAAGCTAACTATATGCTTAATTTCATATAATAAGCAATTTTTGATAATATGGGAGGAGAATTAATATGTCCGATGAGGGAGAAATATTAAAGCTAAGAGTATTGCTTGCATTTTATCAGATGGATAAAGACAGCTGTACTGTGATGAATATATCAAGAATGTTAGGTGAGGAGCATTATGTTATAAGCCGGCTGATATCAGGGTTGGAAAAAGAAGGATTAATAAAGAAAGAAGCACCACGAAAGCCTGTGCTTACAGAAAAAGGGTTAGAGGAGGCCAAGAGATATGCTAATAGAATGGAGCTGACACTTAATCATCTGTTATATGAAGGTGTAAGTATGGAAAATGCCAGAAATGATGCATACCACTGGGCTTTAAGCAATACAGATGAAACAATGGCTGTGATTGCCAATGCGGAGGAAAAATACAGGGTTAAATATGAACTTCGTAATAAGACAAGCTTTGATGGCAGAGAGCTGTGCAGGAAGATGAATGATGGTACATATAGATTTCCATTTATTATATACAAAGAGCAGATAGGCAAGAACGAGAATTCTAATATATCTATGGCTAATGCTGGATTTGAGCATCCTTGTGAGCTGGTTGTCCGTAATGGAACTGGTATGATTCATATGAGAGCATTGACAATAAGTGCTAATTCAGGAAAAAGCGGGATACTTATGCAGGGAAAAGTAAAGACTGTTAAATATAATTACAATAACAGTTATATAGATGCGGAGAAAAATGGAGATACAATTTGTTTTCCAGCTGAATGTCTGAATTTTCTTAACATTGGAAGTGGTGTTGACCAGATACTTCACGGAAGTGTATGTTTGAAAATGAAATGTTCAGTTGGAGTTATTCATATGCCAGAATCAACAGCTATTTTTACAATATTGATATAAGTATTGGTATAAGGCAGAAGCTGGTTATATAAAATGCGGTTATAATTGTCATCATATGACTATTTCGATAATCGTTATCAATAAGAAAAACTAATAAAAATAATCGTGCAGTTTTGCACAAAGCAGGTGGATACTGTAATAGTGATATGTAAGTTAGTTATAACTAATCAAATGATAAATATTTTTTATTAATAAGAAGTACAATTGTGCAAATATGCACGAAAAATTATATTGAATTTATAAAATGCTGATGATAATATCAGCATAGTTTCAATGAAGTTGTTCAAAGCATTGAAATTAAGCGCTTAATTCCTTGTCGTAAAGATAAAGGAAATTTTTTTGAACGCTAAGTTAGCAATAACTAACATAAGTTAGAATTAAACTAACAAATTAAGGAAGGAGAAGAAAGAAGTATGAAAGGAACTGGAAATAATGCAGTAAAACGTAGTATTTCAGCAGTAATGGCATTTTTAATGGCGGCAATGCTTGTTCTGGGACTTAACCAAAGTTTCACAGTTGAAGCATTTGCAGCGCAGACAACTAAGAAATTAACTAATGGAAACATAACTGTTGAGCTTGATAAGAGCTGTGCGGCAACTAATGTGTCAGTAGATGTCAAGACAGCAGAGGAGGGTTTTCACGATTTTGTAGATGGACCATTTGTACATAATTATCTTGATTATATGTATGGCAATAATGGTGTATCAGGAGTTATAAGTCTTACAGATAAAGATGGTAACAAAGTAGATTATAACGGTACACTTAACGTAACTTATACATTACCAGATGACTGGGATGTTAATTATGGAATAAAGACAGTAACAGTATCAGGAGCAGCGATTGGTGATTATAAATACTATAGTGGTGTTGTTGCTGAGTCTTCATTAAACCTTGGAAATACATCAAGAACAGTTACATTTTCTATGGATTACAGCAATTCAGAAGAAATTAGTGAAGATACATTTGATGCAACAAGATTTGTTATTATGCAGAATATCCATTCAGATGATATTAAGGAACTGTCAGACGGTGTCTATGATGTAAACATTGCAATGTTAAGTGATGTAAAAAGTGGAAGCTTATCAATGGCGGCTAATACAGTAGACCGTAATGCCAGAATAATAGTAGAGAATGGCAAGACTTATCTTAATATTGATTTTAATATGGGTGTTGTTTTATTTATGCCTGCATTTGCTAATAAGGTATATTCTGTAAATATAAATAGTACTGATACATCTGCTCCAATATATGGAAGTACTTATCCAGGAACAGTTAATACATATTATGGAAATGAAGAAGCAAGAAACTTTTCATTCACAACTATGAAAAATGGATTTCGTGGACTCACAATGAGTGATGCTGAAATCTGGGCTGAAATAGATGAAACAGTATTACAGAATGGAATTAAGGCTATTCATAATGTAACTCTTGATGTAACTAACAGTATTCAGGAAGATGGAACAATATTAATCGGATTTTGCAGTGACATAATGGATTCATTATATAGCGGAGCATATGGTTCAGATGCTGGTTATAACACAACTAATATAATGGTTGCTAATCCTGTTAAATCAGAAGCTTCTTCATCTGAATATGTAAAGAGCAATACTGGCGTTGATAAGACAAATCTTGAACCAGTATTTGCACAGTATATTAATATGAGTGATACTGGAATGGTATTTAGAAATGTATATACAGAAGAAACTTATAACACATATTACGTTCCAGCCTGGCAGAAAGTATTTCAGGCTTACACATATGTAAACGCAACACAGGAACAGATTGATGAAGCAGTAACAGAAGGAAAAGAAGCGCTTACAAAGCTTGTATCAAAGACGGTTGCAGATAATAGTAGTATTGTATGGAATGTTAAAAATTTAATTAAAAAGGTTAATAAAGCAGATGAAACTCTTTATACAACAGCTACATATAATGCATTAACAGAAGCAGTAACAGAGGGACAGGCTTTAATAGATGCAGGTAATGACGTTAAATTAACAGATTTAGCTGCTGCATATAATAAGATAAATGCTGCTTATGCGGCACTTGCACTTAAGGCAACAGATTATACAGCACTTGAAACGGCAATAAATGAGGCTAAGGCAATCGACTTAACAGGCTATACTGAAAAGACAGTTAAAGCATTTAATGAAGAATTAAAGAATGCGGAAGCTATGCTTGAGTTAAAAGATTCATCAGACGAGCAGATAGCTGAACAGATAAAAGCATTATCATCAGCAAAGCAGGCATTATCAACTTATGATGTTATTGAGGATGGCATATATAAGGTTAATGTATCTATGGTAAAGACTAACCGCAAAGACCCATCTATGGCAGGCGGAGCAATTAATTCTATTGCTAAATTAGAAGTTGTAGATGGTGAATATTATCTTACTCTTGATTTTAAGGGTATGACAATTACTAATAAATTTGGTTACCTTTCAAAATTATGGTATTACGAAGATGGTTATACATATGATCAGTATGGAGAACCAACAGGAAAGCTTGTAGATGCAGAAGTTCTTTCAACTCAGAAGAATTCTGATGGAAGTGATGTTATAGACATTTACAATGATGAGAATAATCTGTATCCAGATCTTGTAAAGATTAAATTAGGAACAACAGCATTATCAGATGAAGAAGGCTATGTACCACTCAGGGTTATGGTTCCAATTATGGAAGCAATCGCAGAAGGTAATGGACAGCACAATGTTCTTATGAAGATAGAATGGTCATCACTTGTCAAGACAACAGAGGATGATGCAGATATTCAGCCAGAAGAACCAGTTGAACAGTCACCAGAGGTAAATGCCGTAGATGAAACAACTAATATTAAGGTGCACGCAGATAAGGGCGTATTTGGTAATGGTGTTAAGTTATCAGTTACTTCTGTTAAGTCAGGAACTGATTACGATAAGGCAGTCAGTGCATTAGAAAATGTTGCAAACAAATTTAATTTATTTGAAATACATTTTGAAGATGCAGATGGAGTTAATGTTCAGCCAAATGGAACAGTAACAGTATATTATCCAATTCCAGCAGATTATAATTCAGAAAATGTTGCTCTTTATAGAATTAATGAAGATGGAACAAAGACACTTATAAATGGTGTTGTAGAAGATGGTTATTATAAAGTTGTTACAAAGAGTTTCAGCACATATGCGCTTGTTGAAAAGGTAAGCACAGATAATAATAATACTGACAACAACCAGAATACATCTGATACAAGTAATAATTCACAGGATACAGAAAATGCTGGTACTAATACAGGATCAGATAATAGCAATAATGTATCAGAAAGCAATGATGCTGTGAATACAGAAAGTAATACTAATACATCAGACAGTGGTGTAGTTACAGATAACAGCAGTGTGCATACAGGTGATGCTAATAACTATATGGCTTGGGCTTTAATAGCAGCTATTGCAGTAATTACAGGTGCAGTAACAGTAATTGCCAGAAAGAAGAATAGTGATATTACAATCTGTAAATAGAATGGAGAATAGAATTAATGAAGCATAATGTATTAAAAGCATTTAAGGCATTATGTGGAATGGTAGTGGTGCTCGCCTTATTTATGGCGGGCATTACTGCTATGTCTGCATATGCCGCAGATAATGGAATATATATTGCAACAGCAACACCACATTACAGAAATCCACAGACAGGAGTTATAGAGGATTCAGGTGGTGATGGCTCTTATGTACTTGGACAATCTATGACAGAAAGTGCTACATATAGAAAAGCCTTAGTAGAGGTTGATGCATCAGGTAACACATATATAACTGTCAGGTTACAGCTTATGGATAATATACAAAATCCACAATTTCAGGTTAATGGTTCACCAGTGACAGCCACCCTTATGCAGGAAGATTATATTAATAATACCGCTGATTACAGAATGAAAGTAAACAGCGAGAACTCTATTGTAAGATGTAATATGAATGTAATTGCTATGGGCAGGGATGTAATATTCTATATTACATTTTCTAATTTGCAGGAGGGGTCAGGTGATTTTATAACAAGTATTACAGTTGATAAGTCATCAGACAATAATTCTGACAATGGTAACATATATAGTAATGAAGGTACAGGTACTAAAGCTTCGGATATAGAGAATTCTAATATTAACAATTCAGACAATAATAATGACGGACAAGCTGGGAATAACGGCAGTGATTATAGTGCGGAAACTAATAAATCAGACATATCAGAATTAGTTTATAACGATGCTAATAGCACAGCTGAAATGTCAGAAAGCCCCAATATAACACAGACAGAAGGTGAGGTGCAGGCAGATGGTAATATACAGGCAGACCAATCTGTATTGCCAGAAAATGTATCTGCAGACACAGCAAAGAATGGGGAACATATCAGCGACACAGCTAAGGCAGTTGGACTTGAAGAATATGATGCATCTGGTAATAAGGTAAGTTCTGCGGTATCAGATAATACGCAGACAGAACAAAGCAGTTCTTTTACAGGAGCAATAATTATTATTGTAATTATAATATTAGCTGCTGTGGGTGGGGCTGGATATTATATTTATAAAAAGAAGAAATGAGGAATAGTGTGAAAAATAGATTTTTCACACGCGGGATTTGTGTCTGCGCACACTTGACACAAACCCATTATGCGCAAAAAACGTGCGCAGAAATGAGGAATATTATGAATATATTAAAAAAGGCTGTAGCACTTATATTGTCGGCAGTAACAATGGTTACGATGGCAGCGTGCGTTGACCAGCACCCTGAAAATACAGCTGGTGTGTCTTCAACAGGTTCATCACAGGAAGATAGAATTATAGCAACTTCTCCAGCGGTAGCAGATATATGTGATAAATTAGGTATCAATCTTGTTGGAGTATGCCAGACATCAGGAACGCTGCCCGACAGATATAAGGATGTAACACAGGTTGGACTTGCTATGAATCCAGATATGGAAGTTATTCGTTCTCTTAATCCTGACTATGTGCTTTCGCCTAACAGCCTGCAAAGTGACCTTCAGCCAAAGTATGCCTCTATAGGTGTTAAATCACTTTTTCTTAATCTTAAAAGTGTAGATGGAATGTATGCATCTATAAAAGGACTTGGAGAAAAATTTGGAAAGCAGGAAGAAGCTGACGCACTTATAGATGAATATAATACATTTATGGAAGAGTACAGAAAAAAGAATGAGGGAAAAGAAAGCCCAAGAGTTCTTGTACTTATGGGACTGCCAGGTTCATATATTGTTGCAACAGATAATAGTTATGTTGGAAGTCTTGTAAAGCTTGCTGGTGGAATTAACGTGTATGGTGACGGTGATGGACAGGAATTTCTTAATGCCAATACAGAAGATATGAAGTCTAAAGAACCAGATATTATATTAAGAACTGCACATGCTCTGCCTGACGAGGTTATGAAAATGTTCGCAGATGAATTCTCACAAAATGATATATGGAAGCATTTTAAGGCAGTACAGGAAGGCAGAGTATATGATTTATCTTATGATAAGTTCGGAATGAGTGCAAAGTTTAACTATCCTGAGGCATTAGAAGAATTACAGCCATTATTATATTCTGAATAAGATAATGTAGTTGCTAAAAGATATATAAATAAAGGAGCATAGATGTATAGATGAAGAAAGGAAAAGAAGTAATTGTATGGTGTATAACTGTTCCTGCACTTCTTGTTGTATTTTTGTATGCAGTAAATACGGGAAGTCTTAAGGTTACGCCAGTACAGTTATTTAAAGGACTTTTTATTGCATATGATCCGCAGGTTGCAACAGTATATGATCTGCGTTTTCCAAGAATTATTGTTGCTATGCTTGGTGGAGCGGCAACTGCGGTATCGGGTGTATTGTTGCAGGCAGTTATGAAAAATCCACTTGCCGATCCAGGAATTATAGGAGTAAGTTCGGGAGCAAGTTTTGTAGCTGTATTAGTAACAGCATTTGTTCCAGCGTTATATTTCTATACGCCAATATTAGCATTTATTGGAGGTATGGCAGCATTTATTATGGTATATGGACTTTCGTGGAAGGGAGGATTATCTCCGCTTCGTATTATCCTTGTTGGTGTTGCGGTAAATGCAATGTTTACAGGACTTATGAGTGCATTTAACAGCAGTACAGGCAGCAGTTATTCAGGTGTTGCAAGCATAGTTAATGCTAATATAACAATGAAGACGTGGAGTGATGTAAGAATATTGTTTGTATACACAGCAATAGGACTTATTGCAAGTGTTTTTGTGCTTGGCAGATGTAATCTGCTGGCACTCGAAGATAAGACTGCACGTTCAATTGGTGTTAATGTTACAGGGACAAGAATAGCTGTATCGGTAATAGCGGTTTTGTTAGCTTCAATATCCACAGCAGTTATAGGACCGATAAGTTTTCTTGGACTTATTGTGCCACATATTGCAAGATTGTTAGTTGGAAGCAATCATAAGGTATTAGTACCATATTCAATAGTGCTTGGAGCATTTATGCTGTTATGTGCAGATACACTTGGAAGAACTATTGCCGCACCTTATGAAATAAGTGCATCGGTTATTATGTCCGTTATTGGCGGACCATTCTTTATTATATTGCTTAGGAGGTCTAAGAAGAATTATGGCTGATAATGTATTTAATATTAGCGGGCTGTCTTTTTCATATGATAAACATCAGGTGTTAAAGGATTTGGACCTTACATTTGCAAAAGGCAGGATAACGACACTTATAGGTGCTAATGGATGTGGAAAATCAACACTTTTTAATTTATGTACGAAAAATCTTCATTCACAAGCAGGGCATATTGAACTTAACGGAAAGGATATATCAGATATGAAGTTAAGAGATTATGCTAAAAATGTTGCAATAGTACATCAATATAATACAGCACCAGCAGATATCACAGTAGAAAAGCTGGTTGCGTATGGAAGAACACCATATATGACATTTGGTATATCTAAGGATACAAAGTTAGATGAGGAAAAAGTGAGATTTGCATTAGAAATAACTAATACATATAAGCATAAGGATAAGCAGGTAGCAGAACTTTCAGGAGGGCAGAAACAGCGTGTATGGATAGCAATGGCTCTAGCGCAGGATACGGATATTTTATTTCTTGATGAACCTACAACATATCTGGATATACGTTATCAGCTTGAAATATTAAAGCTTATAAGAAAGCTTAACCGTGAATATAAAATGACAATAATAATGGTCTTTCACGATATTAATCAGGCACTATATTATAGTGATGAGATAGCGGCGATGAAAGATGGACAAATAATAGCCAAAGGTGCACCAGAGGAAGTTATAACATCACAGCTTATTGAGGAAGTATATGGTGTAAATCTTAAACTGACAAGACTTGATGGCAGGCCATATGTTCTTGCAGTATGATGAATTAACAATTCAGAAACAAAACTTAAACAAATAATAAAATGTGAAAGTTATCATACAGGAATTATAGTGTATGAGCAAATGAGCAATTGAAATAAAAATTGGATTATATATTAAGGAAAGCAGTCATATGCCTTATGGTGGTATGGCTGCTTTCTTTACTGAATTCAGTGTCGGTTACAATCCCTAAGTTTTTATTGAGGTTATGAATGATTGCATTTTAGCTGTGCGGATAGTATCATTATTATAATTCTGTATGTTAAGTCAGCCATTCATAAATCATAAGGTAATATATTTTAAAGAAAGGTGTTAATGAATGGCTAAAATTACACATTTGGCAAGAACTATATTGAAGACAGAAAAAGAGTCACAATATGACAGGGCGGCTAAAAAACTATTGTCTAATAAATATGTGCTTGCAATGATAATGAAGGAATGTATATCAGAATATAAATGCTGTAATCTGTTGGAAATAGCAGAGAAATATATAGAAGAAACAATAAGTGTGGCAGCCGAAAATGTGCATATGGATGACAATAATTACAGTCCGGCTGCGGACAGGTCAATAAATGGAATGAATACAGAGAGTGTTTCTATTGACGAAGGTACAGTGACATATGATATTAAGTATAGGGCGTTACTGCCATCAGGAGAGAAGCAGATAGGTCTTATAATTAATATAGAAGCGCAGAATAAATGGAATACAGGGTATCCAATAGTAAAAAGGGGCATATATTATTGTGCAAGAATGATATCAGATGAGTATGGAACAATATTTTCCAATGCTGAGTATGACAAGCTTGAGAAAGTATATTCTGTATGGATATGTATGAACCCAGCGGTTAGTAGAAGAAATACGATATCTAAATATTCAATAAATGAAGAAAATGTTGTAGGTCATATTTGTGAATTAAAGAAGAATTATGATTTAATGTGTGTACTTATGATATGTCTTAGTGGGGATAAAGCGGATAACTACGAAGGGATACTTAAATTTCTGGATGTATTATTATCTCCACAATATGAAGCACATACAAAGAAAGCAATAATCGAGAATGAATTTCATATTCCAATGACAAGTAATATAGAATGTGAGGTGGAAAATATGTGTAATCTTAGTCAGGGAGTTATTGAATTAGGAATAAGAGAAGGTCAGTTGAATGAGAAAGTAAGCCTTATTATTAAAAAGATAAAGAAAGGCAAACCAATCGATGTCATTGCAGAAGAATTAGAAGAAGATATTGACACAGTTAAACCGATATATGAGGCGGTTATATCAGAAGCACCAGATTATGATATGGAAAAGATAATTAAAAATATATCTACAACATAAATTACCCTGCTTCACAACATAACTGTTCATTAGTCAGCCTGATGTACAGATAATAATTCATATATACATAATTATAGTGGTACATCATATTCCACGGCTGACAGTAAGAAATATACTAAGACAGAGAATTCAGTAAATGATAGCAATACTAATAAAGAAGCTGTCAATAAGGCAAAGACACAAAATAATGATGATAAAGTAAAGACAAGTGTATCAGGTAGTTCCAAGCAAAGTGAGCAGACAGATAATAATAGTCAGACATCAGCGGTAAAGATGCAGAGAAAATCAAGATGAAGGACAAAAAGAAAAAGTTTGCGGAAAAAGAACGCCAGTTAAGAATACGTGAAAAAAGAATACATAACAGAGAAATACAGGATGTGATAGCAAGAAAGCATAAAAAGTAAAGTAAAATAAAATTTTATATGGGAGAAGTTATGGAAAAGCAACAGGTAAACAAGGGTGTGTTAAAGAACAAAATATTTCTATATCTGACAGAATTCTTTGCAGGAATGTCAGTAATGGCGGTTGAGTTAGGTGCGAGCAGATTACTTGCACCATATTTTAGTTCATCGCAGATAGTATGGACGATAATAATAGGAACTATTATGATTGCAATGGCACTTGGTAATATCTATGGTGGAAAGACAGCAGATAAATGTCCTAATCCAGATAAGCTGTATGGAAGAATAATCATTGCGGCTATATGGATAGCACTTATTCCTGTAGTTGGAAAGTATATTATAATCGGTATATCAGCATTGCTGGTGTTTACAGTCAACAGCAACTTCCTTATTATTGCAGCATTTGCGGCGTGTATGGTGATATTTGTATTCCCTTTGTTTCTTCTTGGAACAGTTACACCATCACTTGTCAAGTATTCGGTTGACAGCCTTGATGATAATGGAAAAACAGTAGGAACATTAGGTGCATTTAATACAATTGGAAGCATAATAGGTACATTTATGCCGACATTTGTTACAATTCCAGCAGTAGGAACTTCGATAACATTTCTTATATTTGCAGGAATTCTGCTTGTTCTTTCAATAGTATATTTTGTAAGTGTACATTCGGGAACTAAAAAGGTTATAGTTTCGGTACTTATATTTGTATTATGTTGCGGACTTGGATACTCTGACTCATTTGCATTCTGGCAAAATGACCTTACTTATGAGGGAGAGTCAGTCTATAACTATCTTCAGGTGTATGAGAACGATAAAGAGGTTGTATTGTCGACCAATGTGCTTTTTGGCGTGCAGTCAGTGTATATGAAGCAGGACGGACTTACTGGAATGTATTACGATTACGCAATGGCAGCACCGCTTATGATTAAGGATAAAAATGTGGCTGATATGGATGTACTTATTCTTGGTATGGGAACGGGTACATACGCCACACAGTGCAGCAGGTATCTTGGTGATATGAATATTGAGGGAGTTGAGATAGACGAAAAGATAACAAAGCTTTCAAGACAGTATTTTTCGCTTCCGCAAAGTGTGCCTGTTACGACCTATGATGGAAGGGCATTTCTTAATTCATCAGATAAGAAATATGATGTAATTATGGTCGATGCTTATCAGGATATAACAATACCATTTCAGATGTCGTCAGTTGAGTTCTTTACTCTTGTCAAAGAACATCTAACAGATGATGGAGTTATGGTTGTCAATATGAATATGCGTGGTAGTAAGGAAGGTAATATTAATCAGTATCTTGCTGATACTATAGGTCAGGTATTTGACATAGAATATACCGTAGATGTTGCAGGTTCTTCTAACAGAGAACTGTTTGCTTCAGATAATAAGGATATTATAAATGTATTATCAGCCAACACAGCCACACTTAATAACCGTGAATTAAAAAATATGATGGCAAGAGTTGTATCTAATATAAATCAGTATGATAAGGGCAGTTATGTGCTTACAGATGATAAAGCTCCGGTTGAGCTTCTTGGTATGCAGGTTATAGATGAACTTATAAAGGATGAAGTGTCTTATTATAAGGACATTTATAAAAAGGATGGAATAAAGGGACTGCTTAATTCATTCTGATAGCATTATTATCAGTAAGTATGTGCGTATTATTCTTATTTCTATAAGGCAGATATTCCACAAATTTCCTGACGGCTACAGAGGCTGTTTTAATATCCCGCATACAGAATGCAATAGTTCTGTATGCGGGAACATCAAGTTCATATATGGCAATATTATATGGTACACGTTTTAATATAAGTTCAGGAAGTATGCTTACGCCAAGTCCATTTTCAGCCATTGACATAACAGCATAGTCGTCCCACGTTGTGAAGCGGACATCGGGTGTAAGTGAATATCTGTCAAAAAGTGCAGATATCTCAGCTTTAGCCCCTTTTTCAAGAAGCATAAAAGGTTCTTTGGTGTGCGGTATGTACGAAGTACCAGCAGGGTACCTAAGAGGAATAGGCTGTTTACTATTTTATGTAGGAAAAAAGCATAACAACTATGCCCAGTATGACAAGGATAACACCCGTTGCGCGGTTGAGTGTTTTAGGAGTGGCTTTGTTTGCAAATACAGCGGCAATTCTTGCCCATATTAATGTAAATACGATACATAATATCCATACAG
This sequence comes from Lachnospira sp., assembly GCA_050874785.1. Classification (GTDB taxonomy): domain Bacteria; phylum Bacillota; class Clostridia; order Lachnospirales; family Lachnospiraceae; genus Lachnospira. The sequence continues at coordinate 32,658 of JBNMLJ010000022.1, read as the reverse complement.
TTATATCAGGAATTCCGCCAATCGCAAAGTGTGATACAGCACCTGTAAGGGCAGTAAATGTCATAATAAATACGCTTGTTCCGACAGCAGTTTTAAGTTCATATCCAAGTACGGAGGTAAGGATAAGTAACATCATCATACCGCCGCCTGCACCGATAAAGCCACATATAAAGCCAATTAATACGCCACACACAACTGACTGAATGGCACGTTTCTTAGCGGATACGCCCTCCATAGCTTCCTTTGTAGTCATAACAGGTCTTACGATAAATTTAATTCCAAGAAGGAATGTCATAAATACGGAGAAGTTACCCATTGTTGCCGCTGGAACAAGGCTTGATACATAGCTTCCAACAACTGTGAATATAAGAACACTGACCATCATAATAAGTCCGTTTTTAATGTCAAGGTTCTTATTTTTTCCATATGTATACGCTGATATGGCGCTGGCAAGCACGTCAGAAGAAAGTGCGATACCGACAGCCATATAAGGGTCCATTCCTAAAAATGTGATAAGCATAGGGCTGATTACAGCGGCGGCGCTCATACCGGCAAATCCAGTACCAAGTCCGGCTCCCATACCAGCAAAAAATGTTACAGCAATAATTAATAATAGTGACATAAAATATCCTCTTTTCTGCGCATAATTTTGATAATAATAATTTCGTGTCAGGTGCGCACTGACATTAATTGTCTTCAAGTATTTTATCAAGATTATTTTCAATCTGTTTCATACCTGTAAAAAAAGCTTCTTTCGTGGCAGTGTCCATATTGTCAAAAAGATGTTCAAGAAAATCTTTTTGTAAAGCCTGCCCCTCTTTAATTATTTCATGTGCCGCAGGTGTACATATAAGCTGGGTTTTTCTGCGGTCGCCTTCTGTTTCTTTTCGTATGATGTAGCCATCGCCCACAAGCCTGTCCACATTGACAGAAACAAGATTTGCTTTAATCTTTCTTACTTCAACTATATCTCTTGCAGTAGTGTATTCAGGATTATTTGCAAGAAACATAAGAATATCGAAGGCGGTTTGTGGAAGATTAAGCTTGTGCAAAAGCGGCTTGCATACGGAATTATATGCAAGATTGATTTTCTGCGCGAATTCTATTCCTGAGTTCATAAGATTATTAGTCCTCCTTATAGTAATATTAGGATAAAAACTACAAAAATGAATAGTTCAAATTTGAAGTATTATAACACAGATATATTGATTAGTAAATAATGAAAGCAGCATAAAAAATGTTGTAATATAATTAAAATTATATTGGTTTAAAAGTTAAATTTAATATACTAACAGATTGGGAGATTGCGGAGTAAGAAGTATTAATAAGTAATTTTAAATTATTTCTTGATAATATCTGGATATCGGCATTAGAATTATAGAAAATAGTTTAATTAACATTTTAAAGAAAGAGAGGCTTAATATTATGAATATAACAGACAGGAATATTGATGATGGCAAAGCATTTGACTGGGGAAGGACATCAGAGGATTACGCGAAGTTCCGTGACATATATCCAGAGGAGTTCTATAAAACATTACTTGACAGGAACATTGGTGTTAAGGGGCAGAATGTACTTGATATAGGAACTGGTACAGGAGTTATTCCAAGAAATATGTATAAATATGGTGCTAAGTGGACAGGCACAGACATTTCAAAGGAGCAGATTGAGCAGGCGGTAAAGCTTTCAAGACAAGCTGGTATGGATATAGATTATTATGTAACAGCAACAGAAGATATAAATTTTCCAGACAATACTTATGATGTGATAACAGCCTGTCAGTGCTTCTGGTACTTTAAGCACGAGCAGATTGTTGATAATTTTGCGCGTATGTTAAAGTCTGGTGGACGTATTGCTGCTTTATATATGGCGTGGCTTCCTTATGAAGACAGGATTGCAGGAGCAAGTTAGGAGCTTGTATTAAAGTATAGTCCGAAATGGAGCGGAGCAGGTGAAACAATTCACCCGATAGAAATACCAGAGTGTTATAAAGATAAATTTGAACTTATATATCATAAAGAATATCCAGTAAATGTACATTTTACACGCGAAAGCTGGAATGGACGAATGAAAGCGTGCAGAGGTGTTGGTGCTTCTCTTTCAGATGAAGAGATAAGCCAGTGGGAGAGCGAACATAAGAAGCTGCTTATGGAGATAGCACCAGAAGAATTTGATGTGTTACATTATGCGGCGATAGCAGAGCTTAAGTTAAGGTGAAAAGAGATTAATGTAAAAGTGTCATTGAACTTTGATATATACCTTCTTTATTGGACAAACTTGTAAGGTAGGTATATATCAAGTTCAATAGCACTTTTTGCAATCTGCCTATTGTTTTAAATGGTTTAAGAACCAATTAACTTATGATATTTTTCCCTGTCTTTAGGTTCAATATCAAGTGTATCCATAGCTTCATCGGCGGTCTGGTTCAGCTTTCTCATAATAGTCTTTATGCTGTTTAATTGCGCCTGTTCCTGACCTTCGCATCTTCCTTTGAGTAAACCTTCCTGTACGCCGCTGTCCCTGAAGTCTTTCATAGCCTTCCACATATGCACATCCTCCTTATCTTTTTTATCATAATTAATTATTTTTGTGAGTTCACTTGTTCCAGTCATTTCACTTATCATATCAATAAGCTCTGCGGATAATGACTTTTCAGAATAATTATCTGATATATTAGCGAAATCATTATTGTATATACTACGCATAATATCAAATAAAGCCTTTACTTCATCATTATTGAAATTGTAATCTTTGGCATCGCTTATCTGTACAAGATTAATGCGGTAATCATTAAACATTTTCTTTATTTCATCTGACATATTTACCATCATATCGCTTAAAGATATTGGACCGTCCCATCGCTTTTCTCCATAGTAAAATACGATAGTGATTATTGGATGAAATCTGTCGGAATAATTCAGACCGGACAGGAACTCTTCACTGCTTTTTGTATGGTGCTTTTCAACATTATTAATATTTTTAGTTTTATTAGTGTTCTTGAAGTCATTATATTCTTTGATATATCCAAGCGCATCATACACCATAGTTCTTAATGGCATAGCAAGATGAATTTTTTCCTGCATTTCCAATCCTAATATATTAAATTCTACACCATTATAGTATTTTTTGACAACATCTCTGGTCCTTTTTAAAGTTTCTTTATATTCGTGAATTTTAATTGTTCCTGACACATCGGTGTCTATTTCCATTAATTCATCTGCTTTAATGATACATTTACCATTGAATAATACTGCATTAAAAAGGTCGGCAAATCTTTCATTATTTCTCCAGAATTCCTTAACGATAATATCATCAGAAGTCTTTCTTTTTGTACTATAATTCATATAACGCCTTTCTGCAAATATGCTTTTGTACAATGCAATCACATATTGAATTAAATTTGTCTTGGGAAATATTTTTGACACTGAATTCAGTTCAGACAATATATAGATAATTGATTATAATTGTAAAATATGCAAACTATTTGATTAACACATAAAGCTTAAAAAGGTATTCTAATCAATGCATAATCCTATAAATATCTATATATTATTTTTATTAGTATACTATGCTGATATAATATCATATTAAATAAATATTTTCAATATAATAATTAAAAATTTATATTTATGGTATTTATTAAACCTAATATTTTAAAAATGGTATATTATTAGTAATAAAAATGGCGAACATTAAAACAGGAAATTTTATTACAGAATAGAAGCTGCTATGAAATTAAATAGTAACTCATTAATTTCCTAATATCTTCCATAACAAAAGTAAATTGCTTAATATGAGTGTGTCTTAAATAACACAGACCAATTAAAGCAATAATGGAGGTATATTAAATGTTAAATGAAGCAGTAATTAAGATGTTAAAAAATAGTATGTGGGATATCGCAACTTGTGCAGATGGTGAGCCTAATGTAGTTCCAGTTGCATTTAAGGATGTTACAGAAGATGGAAAGCTCATTGTTGGAGATGTATTTCTTGAAACAACCTTGAATAATATCAAGGCAAATGGCGGAAAGCTTGCTATTTCAGCATATGATGCGCAGAGCCTTGAGGGATATCAGATTAAGGGAACAGCCGAGTATGTAACAGAAGGAGCAGTTGTAGATACATTTAAGGCAATGGTTGAAAAAATGTTTAATGGTGCAGCAACAGCAAAGGGTGCGCTTATTATAACACCTTCCAAAGTAATTGTTACCACACCGGGAGCTGATAACAAAAAGGAAATTTAAGTTAATAAAACAACTAATAAATTTCATAGTAACTTCAAAAAATATTACCTTTAAGCTATAATTATAAATGTTTCAAGTAAAATATTTTAGTTATCAGAAATACAAACTCAATTATATTTTACTTAGTTAGAACACTTATTATAATTATTGCTTGAAGGTATTTTTTATGGCTAAATATAAGAAAAAGTTAGATGATGATATTCGGTGTCCTCTTGAATATGGACTAATGATATTTGGTGGCAAATGGAAGTCGCGCATTATATGTGTGTTATCTGCCAATGAAAGACTTCGTTATAGTGAAATACGCAAGGAAATGTATAATATTACAGATGCAGTTCTGGCTGCGACATTAAAAGATTTGATAGAAAGAGGAATTATTGACAGAAAATCTTACGATGAAATTCCACCGCGTGTAGAATATTCCCTAACAGAAAAAGGACGTTCGGTTGTGCCTATTTTACAGAGTATCTGTCAGTGGTCAGACATTTTTTATAAGGAAGATACAGAAAATGAAATGGCACAGTGCCAGAAATGTGATTATCACAGATGATAAGATAGTGTGAGATATGAAATTTATATGCGCAATAGTTGTGTCTGAGTGCACTTGACACAAACTTATTATGCTTAAAAATATGCGAAGAAATGAGGACTATTATGTATACGTACACAGAGGAAAAGAAGTTTACAAAGGAGCAGGTGCAGGAGTTATTTTTATCTATAAACTGGGTTTCAGGTAATTATCCAGAGCGTTTATATAAGGCACTTATGAATTCATCTACTGTGCTTACTGTATGGGATGGCAAAAGGCTGGTAGGACTTATAAGGGTTCTTGATGATACAGCAATGCTTGCACAGATACATTATGTACTTGTTCATCCTGATTATCAGGGAAAAGGTATTGCAGGCAGAATGATTGAATACATTAAAGAAAAATATAAAGATTTTATGTATATTGAATGTATGCCGGAAGATAAGAATAATGTGGCATTTTATGAGAAATATGGTTTTTCAGTTATGGAAAACGGTGCGGCTATGCAGATATGTAATTATTGCAATTCATAAAAGTTTTGTTTGAACAGAGGTTAGAATGATGATTAAAGATATTATTAGGAAAAATGAAGCCTATAAAGGCAACAACTTAAACATTCCAAAAGAATTAAAGGCAAATGCGCAGAAGTTATGCAGGGAATATAATCAGACAACAGCAGATGAAGGAGAAAAACGTAAGGAAATTCTTCATAAGCTGTTTGGAAAATGTTCAGATATGACATTTATAGAGCCCTCCTTCCGCTGTGATTATGGCTTTAATATATACACGGAGGGACTAGCGGTTATTAATTATAACTGTGTGATATTGGATACTTCACCAGTGCATATCGGGGCAAATGCTTTTATTGCGCCGGGAGTGTGTATTGCCTGTGCAGGACATTCGATTGACCCTGAACAGAGAGCAAAAGGAATTAGTACATCAGAGCCGGTTACGATTGAAAAAGATGTGTGGATTGGCGCTAATTCTGTAATATGTGGCGGTGTTACGATTGGTGAGGGAAGTGTGATAGGCGCAGGAAGTGTTGTCACAAAGAGTATTCCTGCCAATGTGGTGGCAGTTGGCAATCCTTGCAGAGTGCTTAGAAAAGTGCGCGAGGAAGATAAAATTTCGATGGACGAGCTTGCATTTTAATTAATTATAAAATGTAACTGTTGATATTACATCAATTATCTGATATGCTAGTTGTCAAAGAGAGGTGTTAATAATGCAGATTTCAAGCAGATTTACTATGGCAATTCATATGTTTGTCTGTATAGATACATTTTCAGACCAGAAGATGACAAGTGATTTTATGGCTGGTAGTATTGGAACTAATCCAGTTATTGTGCGAAAGCTTTTACAGCAGTTAAAGGCGTCAGGCTTAGTTGAAGTATCAAGAGGAACGGGTGGAGTGACAATTACAAAACCACTCGACCAGATTACATTTCTTGATATATACAAGGCAGTTGAATGTGCGCCAGATGAGGAGCTGTTTCATTTTCACGAAAATCCTAACAAGAAATGCCCAGTAGGAAAAAATATTCACAATATTCTGGATAACAGATTATTGGAAGTCCAGAAAGCGATGGAAGAAAAGCTTTCCCAGATGACTTTGGCAGATGTAAAAGAAGATATTAAGACATATATAGAATAGTATACACAACTGTAAGACTCCGGATTAGTATTCCAGTGTTATCATTATCTGAATGACATTGAATAATAATTGGGAGTTTTTATATAATATTTGATGTAACTATTGACATTACATCAAACGTCTGTTATTATACAACTACAAGATGTAACAATAAAAGTTACAACAATAATAAATATTTAAGGAGAAACAACATATGCAGAAAGTAGTAGAATTTTTACAGAAGAACCCAGTACAGTATTTAGCAACAGTAGGACGTGATGGAAAGGCAAAGTGCCGTCCATTTATGTTCTGTTTTGAGCAGGATGGAAAGCTTTGGTTCTGTACTAACAACACAAAAGATGTATATAAAGATATGCTTGCCAATCCAGAAGTTGAGGTATCAGTTTCATCACCAGAGTATGCATGGATTCGTCTTCACGGTAAGGCAGTATTTGAGAATAATATGAGTGTAAAGGAAGGCTGTATGAACAATCCTATCGTTAAGGGCCAGTATCAGACAGCAGACAATCCTATTTTTGAAGTGTTTTACCTTGAAAATCCTCACGGAGTAATTGCAGATTTTTCAGGTAATCCACCTTATGAATTTTAATATATGAAGGGACGATGAAAATGGATTATCTTAAACTATTAGTAGAAGATATTCATTCCACAACTGTCGCGACAATAGGCTCAGATGGACATCCGCAGACAAGAGTTATAGATATGATGTACTATGATAAGGACGGAGTGTATTTTCTTACAGCAAAGGGAAAAGCATTTTACGCCCAGCTTATGGAACAGCAGTATGTGGCAATATCAGCGACTAAAGATAAAATAGCTGTATCACTTCGTGGAAAACAGTGCATTAAGAAAATAGATTAGATATACAAAAATAGTATAGAACATATTTTTTAATGGAAAGAGTTGTAATCTTTAAATGATTTCAGCTCTTTCTATTTTTTTTGTAATTATTGCGACATTTATTAGATATGGATTCGTTTAAGGGTAGAATTTTCATTTTACTAAAATTATAAAAATTTCACATAATTAGTTAAGTAGTATGCAATATATTGCATACTAAAATAATGAGTGCTATACTAAAAACAAAAAATTAAAAATAAAATTATTTGCAGACAGAAACAGAAGTGTATTGGTGTGAAAACAGAATTTCACATATGAGATTTGTGTCTGCGCGCACCAGATACAAACTTGATATGCGCTAAAAGCGTGCACAGAAATGAGGATTATTTATGAAAATATTTTTTTATGCCCTTAGAGAATATGACGAGCAGAAATATGTAGAAAAATTTGCAAAGCAGTATTTATTTGAATACGGATTTACATCAGATTATCCGTCAATGGATAATATAGGATTGGCGAAAGGATATGATGCGATATCGATTATAACCAATCCAATGTATCCGGAAATACTTGATGCACTTCACAATGAGGGAGTTAAATATATATCAACGAGAAGCATAGGTTATGAGCATATTGATATTGAGTACGCACATTCAATTGGTATGAAAGCCGCCCACGTTGTATATTCACCAAATAGTGTTGCCAATTACACGATTATGTTAATGCTTATGGCGTGCCGCAATATGCCTTGGATAATGAAAAAAGCGGATTGTCAGGACTACTCATTAAAAGGAAAAGTTGGAAAGGAATTATCAACATCAACAGTTGGTGTAATAGGAACAGGTAATATAGGTAAGACAGTTGTTAAGCATTTGTCTGGATTTGGATGCCGTATATTAGCATATTCCTGCTATGAGGATGAAGAGGTAAAGAAGTACGCAGAATATGTAAGTTTTGAAGAGCTTTTGAAGAATTCGGACATTATAACATTACACGTTCCTGGAAATGCTGAGAATACACATCTTATTGATAAGGCAGCATTTGAGAAAATGAAAGATGGAGTTATAATAGTCAACACAGCCAGAGGACCTATAGTGGATACACAGGAACTTATTAAAGCGTTAAAGAGTGGAAAGGTAGGTTTCGCCGCACTTGATACTTTTGAGGGCGAGGCTGGATTGTATTATCTTAATAAGGAAACGCAGAAGCTTGACAATGATAATATGGCAATTTTAAAGAGCTTTCCAAATGTGATACTCTCACCTCATATGGCATTTTATACAGAGCAGGCGGTGTCTGATATGGTGGAGAATTCTATCAGGGGAATACTTGGTTTGGAAAATGGTGACAATAGTCTGGAGGTTATGTGATTTCAAGTGTTATCGTCTGCTTGTAAAGTGTTTTACAAAATATAAAATATAAAATCAGACCTTGCAAAATATTTCAAAAATAAAGTAATAACTTGAAATAGTAGCTTAAAATAAAGTTGAGTTTGAAATAATGACTTGAAAATAAAGTTGTAGCAGGAAAGGATGGTTTCAAAATGAAAATAAAAAGTGTATTGATAAAGGATACAACCAGAGAAGAACGTATCCGCATTGTGCAGGAGGGGCTTAATCAGTGCGGTGGTGTGTGTGATTTCTGCAATGGCTGTGATAACCTTGGTGGCGGAAGCGTGGATACATTTTACGAGCCATATATTAATGGAGAGAAGGAGCTTCGCCAGATAAATGAGGAATACAGAGCTAATTCAGGTAAAGTAATATAAATTATTAAGTGAAAAATGTGAACGGAAATGGAGCAAATATGGGAGCACCAGATATAGAAGTTTCCAGTGAGGAAGAAAGAAGAGAATATATTAAGAAGACCTTTAAGTGTATTGCTGACTGTGATATGTGCGGACTTTGTACGGTGTTTAAGGGGAAAGACCCTGAACTTGCATATGCGGATTATATCGCAGGAAAACGTGATTTTATGAGTGTGTCGGCAGATTACAGATAGCTGGCAGAGGAACATCGTTATTATCAATTTAATATACAAATTATGCAATGGAAGGAAATGACAGTATATGTTAAAATATGGAATATATGCAAAAGCAGTAGAATTATTGTGTTTTAAGCCAGCATTAGAAAGATTAGCCGTTTTATACCCTGATATGGATATGAAAAGCTATAAGAAAAAGGTGAAACGTGAATTTAAAGAAATGCTTTTAAGAACTCCTGACATAGGTGGAAGTTCATTAGAAATGAATTTGTATATTGCAGCATTTGTATTTTCATTACACAAAGCAGAGCCACAAAAGATTACGCCAAGCGTTGTGGATGAAATGGTAACAGCAGTTTTTGACTCACCATTTATTGTAAAGGTACATAAGAATAAAAAATGTGTTTTATTTACAGATAAAATGCAGGATAAGAAGGTTAATGAAAGCATAGCAAGCCAGACATCAAAGTATGAGCTTGACTGGAAGTTTAACTACGAAAAAGGTGTAGATGAATTTTACAATACATATACAGAATGTGGAATATGCAAGCTTGGTAAAAGAGAAAACTGCTTTGAATTCGTTCCTTGTTTATGTAATATGGATGAAAGAAATTACAGGAATGAGGGTGGACAATTACACCGCACCAAAACGCTGGCGCAGGGGGATGAATGTTGTAATTTCCACGTTACAAGATTGAAAAAATAAAATTAATTCTACCGGAGGTTAGTCAGGTGAATAATAGTGTTAAGCAGGCAAGTATATTAATTAAACCAGCCTCAGCCAACTGCAATATGGATTGCAGATATTGTTTTTATAAATGTTTAAGCAGCAACAGGGAACAGTATAATCTTGGCTTTATGTCAGATGAGGTGCTTGATAATCTTATTAAAAATGCAATAGAATATGCTGATGAATATCTGACATTTGCATTTCAGGGAGGAGAGCCAACACTAGCAGGTATAGATTTTTTTAAGAATGTTGTAAGACTTCAGAAACAATATGCCGCACTCAAGCCCTCTCTTAGTATAGATAATACCATACAGACCAATGGTGTTACGCTTAATGATGAGTGGTGTGAGTTCTTTTATAAGGAGAATTTCCTTGTCGGAGTATCTTTGGACGGACCAAGAAAAAATCACGATTTGGCAAGAATAATGGCAGATGGTAAAGAAAGCTTCACAAAGGTTATGCAGGGCATAGAACTTCTTAAAAAATATAATGTTGACTTTAATATACTGACGGTTGTAACTGAGCAGTTATCCAAGAAGGCATCAGCGTTATACAGATTTTATAAAAGAAATGGGTTTAATTATGTGCAGCTTATTCCCTGTATGGATGAAGAAGAACGCCAGTCAGGTTTATCCAGGGATGAAAATAAGGAAAGTATATTCCTAAATGCAGACAAGAAACAATCAGCATCAGATGTAACTGGCGATGAAAATAAAGGTGTTACATATGCGATTAAGCCGGAGTCTTATGGCAGATTTTTAAATGAATTTTTTGATATGTGGTATGAAGACTTTAAGCGTGGGGATATAATGGATGTCCGTATGTTTTCTAATCTTGCGCAGATGACAGTAGGATATCCGCCAGAAGAATGTGGAATGTGCGGAAAATGTGATGCATATTTTGTTGTTGAAGGAGATGGAAGTGTATATCCGTGTGACTTTTACTGTATGGATGAGTATAGGCTGGGAACAGTAAAGGACAGCTTTATTAAGCTTAAAAACAGCGAAAAGGTAAAAGAGTTTGAAAGCACATCAGTTACAAAACCAGAGAAATGCAGAAAATGCGAATATTATGATTTGTGCCGTGGTGGATGCAGAAGATTTAGGGAAACAGGCTTAAATGAAGATGGCGTTAATTATCTGTGTGAAGGCTATAAATTGTTTTTCGGACATACTAAAGAGCGTTTTATAAAACTGGGACAGACGATAATTAATCCTGCGGCAAGAAGGAATTTGTAGGTACTTAAATAATTAACTGTGTCATAAAAAAGTGATATATTTGTGTGGTTTTAAGTCTGATAGCTTATATTAGAAAAATGTAGCTATACATAAAACAAATGATTATAAAATATAATAATTAAAAGCTGTAAGAGCAGAAGTGTACAGGCATAATATTTATATGCTATGCACTAACTCTTACAGCTTTTTTATATTTACAAGTTTTAATAATGTGTGACAAATATAGCTTTATCTGAAACAATTCCCGTTAAATCTGAAAGAAAACCATAATAAATCAATAATGATATTATAATAATATCCCAGTAACCCCAGTATAAACCTGACTGAAAACGTTTTCATTATAACATTGTAAACGTTATCAAAATCAAGAAAAAAGTCTAATAAATCAGTAAAAATCCCTACAAAAATAAATTAAAACCATTTCATATTGAAAACGATTTCATTTCTTTAAATTGAAAGTATAGCGTTACGGCTGTATCTTTACAGCAAGCTAAACGAAAGGAAACAAAAAAGATATGGAAGAGATAAGGAATGAAGAACCAATAATAAAAATACAACATCTCAATAAATATTTTGTTGTTGATAAAAAGCCAATGGAAATATTAAGAGATATTAACTTAGAAATTCAAAAAGGTGAATTCATAACAATAGTCGGGCATTCAGGATGTGGAAAAAGTACACTGCTTAAAATTATATGCGGACTTGTCAGTTATGAGGATGGAATTGTTGAAAGAAACGGACATAAGGTTGATGGACCCGGTTCAATGTGTGGAATGGTTTTTCAGGAACACAGATTACTTCCATGGCTTAAGATAAAAGATAATGTAAGCTTCGGACTTGGCAATATTTCAAAGGCAGAGAAAGACAGGAAGGTAAAAGAACATCTTAAGCTTGTTGGTCTTGAAGGCTTTGAAAACAGTTATCCATCACAGTTATCAGGAGGTATGAGCCAGAGAGCAGCGATTGCAAGAGGACTTGCTAACAATCCGTCAATTCTTCTACTGGATGAACCATTTGGAGCACTTGATGCATTGACAAGGATCCAGATGCAGAAGGAAATCCTAAGAATAAAAGACGAACAGAAAACAACGATGGTTATGGTAACGCACGATATTGATGAGGCTATATATCTTGGTGACAGAATAGTTGTTATGGGAGCAAGACCGGGAGAGATAAAGGATATTATAAAGACCGACCCATACGATGCAAGAAGAAGAGGTTCAACAGGATTTGCCAATTATAAGAAGAAAATATATGACTACTTCTTTGAGGACTCAGACGAGGATTATGAAGCAGAATATTATATATAAAATATTAAGTTTATACGAATTGTATTTAGTATATGGCGTGCATATTATAAAAATATTATATAAAAATACAACATTTTTATATAAATGCACGATAGGAAATAAATACTTACATAAATAATTCATAGTGGAAAATCAATAAATACTGACTGATAGTATAAAGTTTACTATGAAAGAAAAGAGGATTAGATATGAAGAAAAAAATTACCAATATATTGCTTGGAATAATACCACTTGTACTTATATTAGTTCTATGGTGGTATGCAACGAATTACACGAATACACCTAATGCGGTGCTTCCTAAGATATCTTCGGTTGTTAAAACATTTAAGGAGATAGTTAAGTCGGGACAGTTACAGACTGACCTGTTAGCAAGCCTTGAAAGTGTTCTTAAGGGATATGCGGTAGCAGTTGTTGTGGGAGTTTTGCTTGGAGCACTTATGGGAATGTTTAAGCCAGTAAAACAGATACTGCAGCCGACAGTTACCTGCATAAGACAGATACCAATGATAGCGTGGATGCCTCTTATCATATTGTGGTGCGGCATAGGACAGCTCAGTAAGGTCGTTCTTATAGTTATGGCAGCGACATTTCCAATTCTCGTAAATACGCAGAATGGTATAGAAACAACACCAGCAAGTTACATAGAAGTATCTAAGTTATACAAGCTTGGAGTGTTACAGACATTTTTCAGGGTATATCTGCCACACGCACTCCCTAATATTCTTGTAGGATTAAAGCTTGGTTTATCGGTTTCATGGATGGCAGTTGTCGGAGCAGAACTTATAGCCTCCACAGCAGGAATAGGCTACAGAATGAGTATGGCAAGAACGCTTATGCAGTCAGCGGTTCTTATATCGTGCATAGTTGTGGTTGGTTTAATCGGAATAATTATGGATAAGCTGATAGGAGTTATATTTAAGCAGTTCACACCTTGGGAGAAGGTCGGAGCTGGCAAATAAGGAGGAACATTTATGGTATTTAATTCTAATAAAAAAGAAGCAACCCAATATACAAAAAATATTCATAAAGAAATTATGAAAAAGCTTAATAGCAAGTATGAAAAAGAGGAAGATGAGGATATAGAGGAGTTAAGAAAACATCTTATATATTCAATAGGGGACGAAGACATTTATGATGATAATGGAAATATTTTGTTAAGAAGAAGTGAGCAGTACAGGCTTACAAACGAAGATTATCCCGATACAGTTAATCCGTATCTTTGGAAGAATTATGTGGATGGATATGCTGCAGGTGTTTTAAAGCTGGCAGATGGATTTTATATAGTCTATGGAGTTGACTCATCAGCAATAGGTTTTGCCAAGGGCAGCACAGGCTGGGTTGTTATAGATACAGGTGGTTCATATGAGGCGGGTCAGCTTGCAATACAGCTTATAAAGAAAGCGACAGGTGAGGAGGTATATGGAAATGTGAGTGCAGTTATATACAGCCATACACATACCGACCATCTTGGCGGAATTCTCGCATTTGCTAAAAAAGAGGAATATGGAAAATTAAGTGATGGAAGAATTCCTATATATGCGCCTAAAGATTACGAGCAGTCGCTTGTGGATGACAATCTGTATGCAGGTGTCCAGATGAGCAGAAGGCTTCAGTACCAGTGCGGTCTGTATCTTGAAAATAACAGCAAAGGACGAGTATCTATTGGACTTGCAAGTACGCTTGGTGTGCGTGGACATATTAATTCAGTTATGCCTACAGAGATTGTAGAAAATGATGAAACTCTGGTAATAGACGGGCTGCATATTGATTTTGTGCAGGCACAGAATACAGAAACAAGAGCACATATGACAGCATTTATAAGGGAATATAAGGTGCTGTATCTTGGAGATGTGGGAGTTGGTTCAACTATACATAATACATATACGATGAGAGGGGCACCCGTAAGAGATGCGAATTACTGGGGTAAAGTATTTTACAAGTTGTATCTTAAGTATGGGGACACAGCAGAATGTGTGTATACAGGACATGGACAGCCACATTTTAAGACAGATGAGAAGCCTGATAATGTTAAGAAATATCTTCTTGATACGGCGGCAGCATATAAGTACACGCACGATGAAGCTTTATTACTTGCAAATGAGGGCAAAAAGATACAGGAAGTTGGAAATGAACTTAAAGTCCATGACAGCATAAAACGCACCTGGTACACAAGGGCACATTATGGTAACTACTCTTTTAATGCAAGAGGAACAATCCAGAAATATCTCGGATTTTATGATGGCAATCCAATTAATCTTAATCCACTTCCTGAAGATGAGGCTGCCAGAAAATTTGTGCAGTATGCAGGTTCAGAGGAGAAGATATTAGAAAATGCAGTAAAGGATTATGAGAATGGAGAGTACCAGTGGGTGGCATCTGTCACAAGACAGCTTCTGCTAGTTTCTCCAGATAATAAGGATGCGGCATATCTTTTAGCCGATGCATTAGAACAGCTTGGATATCTTTCAGAAAATGCTTTGCAAAGGAACGCTTATCTTTCAGCGGCGCTGGATGTCAGACATCCAGAGATTTATAAAAATATTAATATCAGGGCTATGGATAATGCAGATGTTATTCCTTATGTGTCGGTTGAACTGCTGTTAGATTATCTTGGAATTAATTATGACGGATACAAAGCGCAGGATATCAGGCAGAGATTTGTATTAAAAGTCATAACTGATAAGAAGTCAGGATTGTCCGAAAACCATATCATAGAAGTATATAAGGGAACAGTATTTCATAAAAAGACAGATGATAAAGAAGATTATGTTATTGATAAGGACACTCTTTATAAGATTGCAGCAGGTAAATATGAAAATGTATCCGAATTACCTGAGCAGTTAAAAGAGATTGCTGACAATATAGTTGATACGGAAAAATATAAGCAGTTTGCACTTATCTAAGTGAAGGAGGTAATCATTATGAAAAAATTTAGCACATTTATAAAGAAACTGGCGGCAGTAGTATTAACAGCAGGAGTTATAGCAACAGGTCTTACAGCTTGCCAGGGCAGCAATAATACAGCAGAGAACAATGGCAGTTCAGATGGAGTTAAGGTTGTAAGAATTGGCTCAAGCGGAACAGATGGCACAGCAACAGATGCGGCAAGAATAGCGCAGGAGCTTGGATATTTTGAAGAAGAACTTGGAAAGGTTGGATATAAGCCGGAATACATAGGATTTACAGGAGCCGGACCGGCTATGAATGAAGCGCTTGCCTCAGGTGCTCTTGATATAGCTTTATATGGTGATTTGCCAGCTATAACAGCTAAGAGCAGCGGCATAGATGTAAAGATATTTGCATCGTACAGTTCTAATTATCCATTTGCCGTATTAGTAGGAAAGAATTCAGGTATTAAGTCAGTTAAGGAATTGAAAGGGAAAAAGGTAGCAGTTGGGTTTGGAACGATACCATATATGTATTTATCTAAGCTGCTTGCTAATAATGGTCTTTCAATACAGGATATTGAGGTTGTAAATACAGCAACAGACGGACCTACAATGATTGCCTCAGGTCAGGTTGACGCTGTTGTTACAGCAGATACAGCAGTAAGAATATATGAACAGAAGGGACTTGGCACAACACTTATATCAAGTAACAGTGATGAGGCAATATCAGGACTTCTTATAGCTGATGCCACAACAAAATATATACAGTCAGACAGAGAAGCTGTGGTAGCGGTTACCAAGGCACTTAACAGAGCTTATGAATATGCAAAGGCTAATCCAGACAGCGCACTTGAAAAAATGGTTACAACTACATACACAAAAGATTTGTTAGCTGTTACATACTCTGATACAAGTTTTTCTTACTTTAACCCACAGATAACAGACAGTGTAAAGTCAAGAATAACTGCAACTAAAGAATTTATGCTTAATAATAAGCTTATATCATCTGACATTGATGTGGATGGTCTTATTGATAATTCTATATATAGTGAGGCAGTGAAGTAAAGAAATGGAGCTGGTGTGAAAAATGGATTTTACACACGCGAGATTTGTGTTTTCGCGCACTTGACACAAACTCTTTATGCGCAAAATACGTGCGCGGAAAACGAGGATTAATATGAGAAAGAATATATTTACAGGTACAGTTGGACGTACACTTGCAGAAACAAGATACAAATATAAAGTAGTAGATACCAATCCAAAGAATTCGCCAAATGTCATATATATTATTCTTGATGATATGGGTTTCGCACAGCTTGGCTGCTATGGTTCTACGATTAATACACCAAATATAGACAGGCTTGCCTATGAAGGATTAAGATACAATAATTTTCATACAACGGCTGTGTGCTCTGCAACAAGGTGCTCACTTTTAACAGGTGCTAATCATCACGCCGCAGGCTGCGCTAATCTTATTGAGATGAGAACGGGAGCACCTAACAATCCTAATGGCGAGTTAAAACCTGAGTATGCGCTTATATCAGAGATATTAAAAGAATATGGTTATGCTACATTTGCGTGCGGGAAATGGCATTTGTCAGCATCACAGGGAGCGGCAGGTCCAGTTGACGGCTGGCCTGTACAGAGAGGATTTGACAGATATTATGGTTTTCTTCACGGCGAAAATGACCAGTACCATCCACATCTTATCAGGGATAATACAGCAGTAGAACAGCCAAAGACAGTTAAAGAGGGATACCATTTTTCAGAAGATATTGTTGACAATGCGATTGATTATCTGTTTGAGCATAATATGAATTTTCCTGAACAGCCATTTTTCTTATATCTTGCATTCGGTGCTATGCACACACCACATCACGCACCGAAGGAGTATATAGATGCTTATAAAGGAAAGTTTGATGCAGGCTGGGATGTAACACGCCAGCTTTGGTTTGAAAATCAGAAGCGTATGGGAGTTATACCGCAGGATGCCGAACTCACAGATAAAAATGAATATATAGATGACTGGAATTCCCTAAGTGATAAGCAGAAAGCCGTGTATGCAAGGGAAATGGAAGCATTTGCAGGAATGCTTACACATACGGATGTGCAGATAGGAAGACTGGTCGACTATCTTGAAAAGAGTGAGCAGTTAGATAATACAGTTATTGTGTTCTTATCTGACAATGGTGCATCGGCAGAAGGCGGCGTATATGGAAGGTTTAATGCTATGAGTGGTCAGGATGTTACAAGCAGGCCTGAGGATGAGATAGATTATGCGTATGCACATCTTGATGAGATAGGCACAGAACTTGCATTTAACCATTATCCTACGGGCTGGGCTAACTGCGGCAACACACCATTCCAGTGGTATAAGATATGGGCTCACGAGGGCGGTATCAAAGACCCTCTTATTATAAGGTATCCGGCGGCAATAAATGATGTCGGTGCGGTAAGACCACAGTATCATCATGTAACAGATATAACACCTACTATTCTTGATATTCTTGGTGTTGATAAGCCGGAGTACATAAAAGGCGTTCATCAGGAGCCTTTCACAGGAATAAGTATGAAGTACACATTTGACAATCCAAATGCTGACAGTGAAAAGCATATACAATATTATGAGGTTCACGGTAACAGAGGAATATACAAGGATGGCTGGAAGGCGGTTGTTAATCACTGCTTTGTGGAGGATTACGCAAAGGACGAATGGGAGCTGTACCACGTAGATGAAGATTATTCGGAAAAATATAATGTAGCTGATAAATATCCTGAAAAGCTGCAGGAATTGAAAGAAGATTTTATGTATGAAGCTGGCAGAAATGGAGTATTTCCAATGTTACGTTTTTCAATGCACGCAAAGCCGGAAAATCTTTCAAGACAATTTGCAGAGAAAATTCCAGTAAGACCAGTTACTCATATATTTAAAAATGTTATTAAACCAGTACATCTTAACAACAACAGAACAATCGGAGGTATGGGAGGTAATAAGGCAGACCAGCTTGTTACGGCTTATATTCACAGGGATAGTGAAAGTGAAGATGGAGTTATATATTCAAGCGGACAAAGATTCGGTGGAAGTAGTTTTTACATAAAGGATAACAGGTTAAAGTATGTATATAACGCCAATAAATTCCAGTATTTTGAAGCGGTATCAGAAAAAGAGATACCAGTCGGGGATGTAAAGCTTTCTTATAGTTATGAGTATGATGAGTCCGATAATTCAGCGTTAGTCAGTATATATGTCAATGACGAAAAGGCTGGCGAAACTAAGATAACAAGGCTTACATATATGACAGGTTTTACATCAGCACTGCTTGCGAACTTCTATTCACCGGTAACAGAGGACTATGAAGTGCCATTTGCATTTAAAGGAAGGGCAGATAAGATTGTGTTACAGCAGTTTGCAAGTGATATAGACCCTTTGGAAGAGCTGGCGAAGTTGTCTTCTATTGAGTAAGAGTTAGTTTTATGTGGTGTTGATAATTAAATATTATTTATGTTTGGCAGTGGCAATATTTAGTTATGTCAATAACAGATATTGTATTATCGTGTGTAATTAATAAGCTATAAATGGCTAAACTTATTGATAAAATAACAGAAATATGATATAAAATATAAACATACAATGTAAGTATGTAATACATGGGATGATGAGAATATCAAAAGCCTGTTTGAATATTTTACGATATGTTTGGTTTGCTTTATTATTGTGAATTAACGTAATAATCGAATATCCAGACTTCAACAAAATGCTATATTCGCGACATTTAAGATTTTAATAGCATTTGAGGGTAATTATTCATCAACCTCATACAGTCTGATAATATAGAAAGGGGGATTGCCTATGTCTATATCAGATATTGCAAAGCTTGCGAAAACATCACCGGCAACAGTTTCAAGAATACTTAACAATCCGGATTATCACTGCAAGAATGAAGATGTAAGAAAAAGAGTATGGAAAGCTGCGATGGAGCTTAATTATGTACCAAACGAAGCAGCGCGAAATCTGAAAAAAGGAATAAGAAACAGTAACGACAAAGTCAAATATATACAGGTTCTTATGACCAGAACAGAGAGAAGTCAGGCAGACCCTTTCTTTACAGAAATATTACGTGTGGTTGAAACAGAGATACATAATAATGCGTGTATTCTTTCGCAGGTATGGTATATGTCCGTTTTTTCCAATGACAGCCAGTGCGCACATACTAATATAAAGAAGCTTGTAGATGAATTATACGATGAAACCGATGGCAGAAGTGATGGACTTATTGTTATAGGAAAATGTAATAAAGAGGTTTTAAAATTATTAAAAAAAAGCTTTAAAAATGTAGTGTCCATAAATAGAAATACTACTAATAAAGAAACAGATGAAGTTACCTGTGACGGTGAGAAGATAGCAGATATGGCTATAGATTATCTTGTTCATTTAAGACATACAGCTATCGGTTATGTAGGTGAATGTAACGGGGAGTCGAGATACAAGGGCTTTGTTAATGCGCTTATGAAACGTGATATAGTGCCTAATCCTTCATACATATATGATACGAAGCAGACAGAAACAGCAGGTTTTGATGTAGGTGAAAGGTTAATGTCAGTGGAAGATAAACCAACGGCAATATATTGCGCCAATGATATTACTGCCGTTGGAATGTTAAAAGCATTGGCACAGTCAAAGAATAAATATATAAATATATCAGTTATATCAAGTGATGATATAGAGCAGGCGCAGTTTACCAAGCCAATGCTTACAACGGTATCACTTCCTAAAGAGGAAATGGCAAGATTTGCAGTATATCTTCTTATAAGCAGAATAACAAGACACCACGAGTCAGTTACAAAGGTTGAGCTTGAAGGAAAGCTTGTGGTGAGAGAAAGCTGCGTTGATGTTGAGTATAGCAGGTGGAATTACTATATATAGGATATACAAGGCTGACAACCAGCAGAAAACTTGCATATGAAGCAGGGGATTTAATCTCCTGCTTTTTTAATATAGAGAAGAGGATGAGATGAATAGTAAACTAACAGATGAAATATCATTTCCAATATAGATAGAAATTCTAAGCAATAAATCCCCGCTAAAAATAAAATCCAATAATATAAAATATTCCCAATAATTTATTGACACAACAAAATAGATGTACTATCATCCAATTAGTTGTAGGTACAACTAATTTGTTGCAGATATTTATTATGTATGCATTAATTGCAACTACATAAAGCTGTAAATATGAAATCTAAGAACTCGCCTTTAAAAGCGGAAATAATTTTTATGTTATTACCGCTAACACTATAATAATTAAAAATTAATTATAAAATCTATATGATGTAATTGGCAGACTACATTTTAGCTCCAACATCATATATAAAATAAGAAGAAAGGAAGCTTAACAATGGATGACTCAGAAAGAAAAATCACCAAGATTGCAAGAGAAGTAAGCAAGTTCACTGTCCAGACGATGAAGGAGGAAGGTATCGGGACGGCAGAGTTTGATTTTATACATCTTGTAAGGCACAATCCGGGCATAACGCAGGCACAGGTCAGAGAAAAGCTGAAAATAGATAAGGGAGCGGCGGCAAGGAGAGCCTCAAGCCTTGAAGCCAAAGGCTATCTTATAAGAAAGCCTAATCCTGATGATGGAAGAAGCCAGTTATTATATGCAACGGATAAGGCAGAGAATTTGAAAAATTCCAAAGCACATATAGAAGAAGTATTTTATGAGTGGTTGTTAGCAGAGCTTCCCAAAGATGAGAAACAGGCATTTTTAAAGACACTTGATACACTATACTGGAAGTCAAAGCTTGAACGCCGTGCTGGTTTTGAAAATGTATCAAGACTAATCGAAGAAGAACCAGACTAAATCTATCAAGCGTATGTTGTTTAGAAAGTGTCCAGCTTGTTATTGCAATTTAGAAAATAAATTAAAATTGTTGATAGTGTAAAGTAAACTATAAAAAATGAGAAAAGATAAGGTTCAAATTGTATCGGGAGATGATATTAATGAAAGAAAAAAATGTATCTGAAAAGAATACAGTAAATTATCAAAACCATAATAATACAGATAACATAAACAAAGAAAAGAAAAAGACTGCACATAAGAAATTCGCAGCCGACAGAATATTATCATATTTTAAAGAAGAATGGGTTGTACTTATCATAATAACGGTATCAGGTCTTATATATAACTTCGGGCTTTTGTCAGGTCCATGGTTTGAAGGAAAGATGACAGGCTGTCTTATAGATATACTGGCAAAAAATGCTGTATACAAGGATATGCTTATACTTGTAGCTGCATATGTTGTATCTATCGGAATTGTGCAGATATCAAGATATATAAAGCGTTTCTATGTAAGAAGATTTGCAAACAACGTCAACAGAAGAATGAAGAAAATATTGTATGGAACGCTTGTGTTAAAGAGCAGGACTGAGCTTGAAAGTGAAGGTACGGGCGACATTATGACAAAGGCAATTCTTGATGTTGACGACTGTGCCGAAGGTATGAGAAAGTTCACAACAGAGGTGTTTGATACAGGAGTTGCTATGGCTGCATATGCAGGAATGTTGCTTGTATATGATGTAAGACTGGCAATTATTTCAATGATATTTCCACCTATATCTTATGTACTTGCAGAAAAGATGAAAGTTATCGTACAGAGAACGGGTGCAGAATATAAAAGACAGTCAGGAATATTAAGTAATGCGACACTTGACAGAGCTTCCAATGCCATAACCTATAGGGTATACGGAAGGGAAGAGAACAGAAGAATTGCATACGAAGATAACCTTTCGTCATATGAGAAAGCTGCTATCAGGGCAAATATATGGAATTCTTCAATGACACCTTTATACAGAATTATTTTAATGCTGGGTGTAATCTTCATATTATATTTTGGTAGTAAAAATGTACTTGGCATAGGCTGGAAAAGCTGGAATATTGCGGCATTTACAACATTTCTTGCCTGCTTTATAAAGCTGTCTGACAAGTCTTCAAAGGCGGCAAAGCTGTTTAATGCAGTTCATAAAGCACAGGTTTCGTGGAAGCGGATTAAGCCGCTTATGGTTATTCAGGATAAAGATACAGATTGTAAAAATCAGACATCAGCAGAACTTGAAGTACAGAACTTAAGTTTTACATATCCTGATGGAAAAAATGTATATAATGATATTTCATTTACAGCGAAGCCGGGACAGATTATAGGTGTTACAGGTCCGGTTGCCTGTGGTAAGTCAACATTTGGAAAGACATTTCTTTGTGAATATCCATATGAGGGAAGCATTAAGTATAATGGAAATGAATTAAGCAGTGTTGCTGATAATGTCAGGTCGGGAATAATAAGCTATCTTGGACACGACCCTGAACTGTTTAATGACTCCATTAAGAATAACGTATTGCTTGGTGATGACTACAATGTATCAGAATATCTCAAGGACGTATGCATAGATAAAGAAGTTGCTAAGATGGAAAATGGAGCTGACACGCTTATTGGTAACGGTGGCGTAAGGCTGTCAGGTGGACAGGCACAAAGAATAGCACTTGCCAGAATACTCTGTCATAAGAAGCCGGTGCTTGTGCTTGATGACCCATTTTCAGCGTTGGACAGAAGTACCGAGGAAAAGATATATAACAACCTTTGTGATATAGCAAAGAATAATATCGTAATTATTATGTCACATCGTCTGTATATGTTCCCTAAAATGGATAAAGTTATATGGATGGATAATGGAAAGGCAATTGTTGGAACACACGAAGAAATTATGTCACAGTGTCCGCAGTACAGGAAGCTGTATGAAACTGTCAGCACACAGACGAGTGATAGCGTAGCTGAACATACAGAAAAAGATGTATCACAAAATAAAAACACAGATAAAAATAAGAAAAAGGAGGTGGATAACAATGAGCAGTAATAATACAAATAGCGCAGAAGTCAATAAAGACAATAATTATAATATTAATAGTGTAAATAATAAGAAAAATAATGGCAGCAAGAATTCCCACAACGTAGGTTCAATAATATTACACACTATGATAAAGAAGAAATGGCTTTCTCTTGGAATTATAGTTGCAGTATGTGGTGCGATTATAACAGCTCTTTATCCACCACTTGTACTTGGAAAAATAGTAGATACACTGACAACAGGAAGCCAGGTGCCTGTATATCTTGTATTTCTTTATATGGTATTTACAGTTATTACAGGTCTTATGGAAGCCGCAAGAGAAGGACTTCTTACAGTATTTGGACAGAAGATAACACACGCGCTTAGAAGCGGACTTATGGAGCATTTTGTAAGACTTTCTGCTGACTCACTTAATAAGCAGGAGCCAGGTGCAGTTGTATCAAGGTTCGTAGGTGATGTTGATACAGTTGAGAACCTTTTCACATCGGGAATTGTAAGTATGTTTGCAGATGCGTGCAAGATAATAAGTATTCTTGCAGTTATCTGGTTCAGAAATAAAGGGCTTGCAATAGTGCTTATAGTGCTTCTTCCATTTTTATTCTGGTTTACAAGACACATACAGAAAAATATGCTTGACGCCCAGTTGAAAAACAGACGTGCGGTAAGCCGTGCTTCAGGACACGTTCCAGAAACGCTTCACAATATCCGTACAATCCATAATCTTGGCAAAGAAAAATATATGGAGAAAAGATATGATGAATATATAAGTGACAGCTACAAAGCTATGGAAAAGACTAACTTCTACGATGCCATATATTCACCGGTTATCCTTATATTAAATGCAGTTGTAGTAGCGGTAGTTATGTTATTTTCAGCCTCAGGCAATGCCAAAGTCCTTACACTTTTTGGTATGTCAGCAGGTACAGCGGTAGCAGTTATCAACTATATATCACAGATATTCTCTCCAGTGGAAAGTCTTGGTATGGAAATCCAGACGATACAGTCAGCGATTGCAGGCGTAAGAAGAATAAATGAATTCTTTGAACTTCCAGTACTTGATGATGTTAAAGGTAATGTGGAAATAAAGAGTACATCAAAAGATGATACACCATATGTCAAGTTCAATAATGTAACTTTCGGATATGAAGCTGACCACATTGTAATCGATGATAAGACATTTGTTGTAAACAGAGGTGAGCAGGTTACACTGTCAGGCAGGACGGGCGCAGGTAAGAGTACAATATTTAAGCTGCTTTTAGGTCTGTATAAGCCGCAGAAAGGTTCTATCCTTATAAATGATATGAATTCAGCCGCAATACCAGATAACAGAAAGCGAAAAATGTTCGGTTATGTGGAGCAGTCATTCCATATGGTTCCGGGAACTATTAAGGACCAGATTACGCTTTACGACAAGTCCATATCTTACGAAGCTGTTATCAAAGCAGCGAAGCTTACAGGGCTTCACGATACGATTATGAGCTTTGAAAATGGATATGATACCCAGTGTACACAGGAGGTATTCTCACAGGGACAGTGGCAGCTGTTATCAATAGCAAGAGCTACAGTTGCCAATCCAGAACTGCTTTTGCTTGATGAGATAACAGCCAATCTTGATGCCAACACAGAAAGAACGGTTCTTACAGCACTTAAAAATGTATCTCGGAACAGGACTGTTATATCAATCTCACACAGAGTTACAGCAAGGACAGGACGTGTTATAAACTGTTAAATATATATTTCATAATGACAATACAGATAAAGTGTGGTAAAATTTTTCATATTAAGGAATTTAATAAAACAAAGAATATCAGGTGGATAAAGTGGAAGGTATTATATATAGCATTGACAGGCTGCTTAGTCTTACAATAGGAGATAATATAGCAGCTTTTGATATACATTATGTTAATATTGCAATGCTGGTCTGGGGTTGCGTATTCTGCTTAATAGCAGGATCTGGAATGATTTTAAGTAAGAATTTTGACAATCATAAAAGATTGTGGATGATACTTATGCAGTTTGCAACAGCAGTTCTGTTATTAAGTGATGCGGCAGCCTGTATATTTAGAGGATGCACAGGACCATTAGGGTATTGGATTGTAAGAATAAGTAACTTTATAGTATTTGTTGATAGTGATATAATATTATATTTATTTCACCGATATGTTTGCAGCTTTATTTTTACACAGCACGAAGAAAGAACTCTGAAAAGAGCAAGATTTATGAATTTATTGTGTGCGGTAGCAGTTATTCTTGTTATTGTTTCACAGTTCACTGATTTGTATTATTATTATGATGACCAGAATATATATCATAGGAGTCCAGGATATATAATAGCTATGCTTGTGCCAGTAACAGGAATGATGGTAGAAATGTCATTTTTGATACAATATAGAAAGAAATTAAGTAATATTACAATTTCTTCACTAAGTTCGTATATTATTCTTCCGACTATAGCGGCGGTAATACAGTTCTTCTTTTATGGAATTTCGCTGATTAATATAGCAATATGTAATTCAATGATGGTTATGTATATAACAGTTATGTGTGACCAGAACAGGAAGCTTAATAATCTGGAACAAAAGCAGATTAAGACACAGGCTGAACTTGAAATATCTATGGTGCTTAACCAGTGTATAGCAGAACTGACAACGGAAGCTGACATTGATATTGCAATACAGAATCTGCTTGCAATTATTAATAATTATTTTGGCGCGGACAGATGTTACATTTTCGAAAGTAATTATGATAGTAATACAATGGATAATACCTACGAATATGTCAGCAATGGCATTACAGCTCAGAAGGATAATCTGCAAAAGCTTTCAATGAACATTATAAGTTTATGGATGGAAAGGTTTAAAGAGGAAAAGCCATATTATATAGCAGATGTCAGTAAGCAAAAAGAAGAACCTATATACAGTATATTACGTGAACAGAATGTAGACAGGCTTCTGGCAGTACCATTAAAAAGAGATGGAGATATAATAGGATTTCTTGGAGTGGACAATCCAGCTAATCATTACGAGGATGCAGCGTTATTGTCTTCTATACAATATTTTGTCACTAATAGTCTTGAAAAGCGGGTACAGCAGGAAAAAATGCGGTATTTAAGTTATAGGGATATGCTTACGGGGCTGTACAATCGTAATAAATATATAAGTATTGTTACAGCTTTTAAAGACCAGACACTTGAAAATGTCGGTGTTGCTTACATAGACCTTAATGGTCTGAAAGCTATTAACGATAATTATGGACACGCTAAAGGTGACAAGTTTATATGCGCTGCGGCAGACATTCTTAAAAGTGTATTTCCAAATAATGCTTACAGGGTAGGCGGAGATGAATTTGTTATTGTAATTCAGAACATAGAATGTGATAAATACGAAGAAAGAATTACAGCTTTGAAAAATATAATGCAGGATAAACAGGTCAGCATATCTATAGGAGTTCTGTGGAGAGAGCAGGTTGATGATTTAGAAGCATTATTAAAGTCGGCAGATAAGCTTATGTATGTCGAGAAAGAGATGTATCATAAGAACAGAGAACAAAGTTAAAATAAAAGGGATTTGGGACACAGCTTCCAAATCCTTTTTGCGTTCTTTCTGTGCTGTTCAGAAACAAAATTAATAAAAAGGAGTTTGAAAATATATTGAATATCATTAAAGAGAAAGCTGTTAAAAGTGAATATATTAAAGAGAAAAGTATTAAAAATAAGTCTATAAAAGATAAAAATGATAAAAAGAATGTTATAATAAGAGCAATGATATGTGCGTTTCCTCATACAATACCTATACTTGCAGGATTTCTATTTCTTGGAATTGCTTATGGAATATATATGAATGTGTCGGGTTTCAGCTTTGTTTATCCGATGATAATGAGTTTTGTTATATATGGAGGAAGCCTTGAATTTGTTACGGTAAGCATGCTTCTGTCAGCATTTGCACCATTACAGTCGCTTGTTATGGCGGTTATGATACAGGCAAGACATTTATTCTATGGAATTGCAATGCTTGATAAATACAAGAATATTGGAATTAAAAAATATTATCTCATATATGGAATGTGCGATGAAACCTTCAGTATTAATTATTCAGCAGATATTCCAGAAGATGTGGACAAGGGCTGGTTCTATGTATGGGTTACGGTATTTAACCAGTTATACTGGGTTGGAGGAGCTACGCTTGGCGGAATTCTTGGTAATCTTATTACATTTAACACAGAAGGACTTGATTTTGTAATGACGGCAATGTTTGTCGTTATATTTATGGAACAGTGGTTCAAGGAGAAGAAGCATTTAAGCGAGCTTATAGGAATGGCAGCTTCAATAGGCTGCCTGCTTATATTTGGCGCGGATAATTTTATGATACCAACAATGATATGTATTGTTGTGATGTTGACAATAACCAGAAAGTCAAGAGAAGAGGAGATTACACAGGAATGTCAGTAATACAGCAGATAATAACAATAGGTATGTGTGCTATAGGCACGATGTTTACACGTTTTCTGCCATTTGCAGTATTTAATGAGAAGCGGAAGACACCGAAGTATATACAGTATCTTGGAAAAGTCCTTCCGGGGGCAATATTCAGTATGCTTATAATATATTGCTTAAGAAATGTTAATATAACAGGTTACAGTTATGGAATTCCTGAACTTATAGCGATACTGATTACAGTTATTCTTCATAAGACACAGAGGAAAATGCTATTGTCGATTGCGGGTGGTACGATAAGTTATATGATATTGGTGCAGTTTATATTTTAAGGTGGACGATAAAAGCGAAAATGGGATTATGACGTACGGACGTTGGGAGGCTTAACTATATTACCGCTGGGTCGCTTGCGCTACGCTGTAGCCGTAGCGGACGCATAAGCGGCTAAAGGACAGCCGCTAAACGCCGACGGCTACAGAGAACCCAGCTTGCAATATAGTTAAGCCTTCCAACTGGGCTGCGATAATTGTGGGGGTTCGCGTTTATCGGACAGACAGGCAGAGATGAAGAGGGATATGTTATGGATAGAGAGAAAGCAGGATATGACATAGAAAGAAGGGATAGAGGATTGATTATGAATTAATTTGATATGTAGATGTATGTAGGATATGGGTTATGGATATGAGGTGGTTTTATGGATATTAGAAAAATGGTAGATGTGAAAAGGGTATTTAATGAGGTTGTAAAGAAAGTGTTTAATGAGAGAGGGAGAAGATTTTTTAATGTTGATTTGAAAAGAAAAGGGCATATTAGTGTGACTGTGGTGTTGCTTATAGCTGCGGTTATGGCGGTGGGGCTGTTGGCTGGCTGTGGTAAGCAGGTGGATAGTGGAGCTTCGCAGGAGCAGGTAGATAATAGTGGCAGACAGGAGCAGACGGATAATAGTAATAGCGGTAGTGAATTAAGCAGTACACAGAATGAGATGGGTGATAATTCTGGTGATAATGAAGTAGGGAATAGCAATGGCAGTAATGCGGGTGTTTCAGATAGTGGTGCTGGAGGTAATTCATCAGGTAGTAGTTCATCAGGTAATGGGTCTGGCGGACTTAGGGTGTCTGGCACTAATTTAACAGATGCATCAGGTAATATTGTGCAGTTAAGGGGTGTGAGCACACACGGACTTGCCTGGTTTCCACAGTATGTCAATAAAGAAGCATTTGCAACCTTGAGAGATGACTGGG
Organism: Lachnospira sp.; assembly: GCA_050874785.1. Lineage (GTDB taxonomy): Bacteria > Bacillota > Clostridia > Lachnospirales > Lachnospiraceae > Lachnospira. Next base: position 3,669 of record JBNMLJ010000022.1, on the reverse strand, counting down.
GTGCAAATGTAGTAAGACTTGCTATGTACACAGAGGAATATGGTGGATATTGTAATGGTGGTGACAGGGAAGCACTGGAACAGCTTATAGATGACGGAGTTAATTATGCTGCTGAATTAGGAATGTATGTAATCATTGACTGGCATATATTAAGTGACGGCAATCCTAACCAGAACAAAGAGGAAGCCAAAGCATTTTTTACAAAGATGTCATCAAAATATGCAGGCTATGGTAATGTAATATATGAAATATGCAATGAGCCACAGAATTCAGATTGGAACAGCCAGATTAAGCCATATGCCAGCGAGGTCATAGCGTGTATAAGAGCCAACGCGCCAGATGCGCTAATTCTTGTTGGTACTAACAACTGGTCACAGGACATTGATGCGGTTATAGGCAATAAGTTAGATGATGAAAATGTTATGTATGTATTACATTTTTATGCTGGCACGCACAAGGAATGGTTACAGGATAAAATGCTTAAGGCTCTTAATGCAGGAGTTCCAGTATTTGTCAGTGAGTGCAGTATATGTGATGCCTCAGGTAATGGGGGAATAGATTACGACTCAGCGAATAAGTGGGTAGATGTGCTTAATAGTAACAATATAAGCTTTCTTGCGTGGAGTCTTTGTAATAAAAATGAGACATCAGCATTGATAAGACCTGACTGCGCAAAACTGAGTGGCTGGACAGAAGATGATTTATCTGAAACAGGCAGATGGTTTAGAAACGCAATCAGGAATTAATATATGTATCCCCAGCACAAATACAGTTATAAAATATTGTTAAAACAGCATAAAATGCTTGTTACTTTGGAACAAATGCTTGTTGTTTGCTAAATGGATTGTTATAGTCAGACCATATTAATCAATGCCATTTGATATTTGAATTCGGTGTTAATATCTTAGGCAGGAAAAGAGGTATAATATGGCTGGAAAGAAATTTATTAACGCAAAGTTAAAGGGATATAATGAATTACAGGAAATACTTGTTGAGGACGGAGTGTTTAAGGCAATTGCACCACATATAGATGTAGATAGTGATTGTGAAATTGAGGATTTGGGCGGCAAGCTTACACTGCCACCATATGTTGATCCACATATTCATCTTGATTATGTATTCACAGCAAGAAAGCAGGGCGCAACTAATGGAACAGGAACATTATTTGAAGGAATTCAAAGATGGAGTGAAACCAAATCAGATTTAACAATTGATGAGATAAAGGCAAGAGCAATAAAAGCAGTTAAAATGGAGGTATCACACGGTGTCCAGTTCATAAGGACACACGCTGATGTAACTGACCCTAACCTCACAGCCTTAAAGGCACTTCTTGAATTAAAGGAAGAATTAAAGGATATTGTAACAATCCAGATTGTATCATTTCCACAGGAAGGAATGTATTCTTACAAAGATGGCGACAAGCTTGTTGAAGAAGGTCTTAAAATGGGAGCTGATTGTGTAGGTGGTATTCCACATTTTGAGTATTGCAGGGAATTTGGTGAGAAATCAATCCATAAGGTTGTTGAATTAGCTGTAAAGTATGACAAGCTTATCGATGTGCACTGTGATGAGAGTGATGACCCAATGAGCAGATTTGTGGAGCTTCTTACAGCACTTTCAATTGTTGAAGGAATCGGACCTAAGACAACAGCAAGCCATACCTGTTCATTAGGTTCAGTAGATAACAGCTACGCATTCAGAATGATGAAGAATTTCAAGAAAGCAGGACTTAACTTCATTTCCTGCCCAACAGAGAATATATATCTTCAGGGCAGACAGGATACATATCCTAAGAGAAGAGGTCTTACAAGAGTTAAGGAATTATATGAAAATGGAATAAATGTATGCTTTGCACAGGACTCAATTCAGGATCCTTGGTATCCAGCAGGCAATGGCAATCTTATGAATGTGCTTGATAATGGTATACATATAGCACAGATGATGTCATTTGAGGAAATGGATAACTGCCTTGACCTTATAACTGTTAATGGTGCAAAGACTATGAACATATCAGACATATATGGAATTGAGGCAGGCAAGCCAGCTAACTTTATCGTTGTTGATGCCAAGAGCGAATTCGAGGCAGTATGCGAAAGAGCTGATGTTGTTGCAAGTGTCCGTAATGGTGAATATCTGTTTAAGAAAGCACCAGTTGCTTTCGAGGCTTTGAGTGATTTTATGGCATAAATATATGTCCATTGCTTAGCAGTTATGTTAGCTAGGCAATGGGCAAAAAAGTAAGTATTAAAGCTAGTAGTAAGACGAGAGCAAATAAAAGTATAAAACCATATACGAACATTAATAAGAAACTAAGAATGTTTATTTTTTTCATACCGGGCAGTTTTCTCCGGATATTAAGATAATTGCCAAACCATAGTGTTTCAGCTATGAATATCAGGAATACTATTATACGGTAAATAATGACTTCAGTAAAAGAAGCGCTAATTCCATTATTGGAAGTTACAGTTAATGTACATCCCATATAAATAATCAGAAAATACCATATAGCAGCTAATATACAGAAAGCAGGATTAAAGCTTCTAAAACCAGGCAGAAGATATTTTTTCCACGAACTGTTTATTAGATGTTCATTTTTTATATATTTATTGTAATTATTCAAAATTGTATTTTTTATATTATTTTGTGTATTCTTGATTTTATCTTTAATATTACCTGTATTATTCGGATACATAGAAGAACCAGAATTTGACGTATATTTTTTGTATGCTGAGGAATTATTAGTGCTAATGTATTTAATTGCATTTAGCAGTTCCAGAGCTGATTGATACCGGTTAATAGCATCTAGCATAAGGCATTTTTTTAAAATATATGAATAAGTGCATTTGGCAATTCCAGCACCAGGTTTATCGCCAGTCATCAGATAGTTAATGGTTGCACCAAAGCCGTATATATCTGTCCGTTCATCTGATTGTCCAAAACCATATTGTTCAGGAGCGGCAAAATATACAGTGCCTAACATTCTTGTATCTTCATAATTGTTATTATTAACGTGACGTGCGGCATTAAAATCAATAAGATAAAGCTGTTGATTTTTATCAATAATTATATTTGAGGGTTTAATATCACGATGAATAATAGGTGGAATACTTGATTGTAAGTTTACAAGAATATGTGCCAGCTTAACGGCAATGTCGTATGCTTTATATTCATTAAAAAGTCCCTGTTCGTCTATTATCTGGCTTAAAGTCTTACCATTGATGTATTCTTCAATAATAATGAGTTGTTTGTCATCTTTTATACATTCTATAATATTGGGAATTCCATTTATATGTGTATTTAAAAGCTGGTCATATACAGGTTTTGAATAGATATCAAGAGTTTTCTTGACAAATAATTCCCTGCTTACTATATGCTGTACAAGTATTATATTTTTCTTAGAATTAATTGTTGTAAGTTCTTTATAAAAAGATAATCGGCTTTCATCTTCCAGTGTCATAAATAATTCTCCAATATTAATTGCTTTGTATACCTGTAAAATGTACAATGTAAATATAAAAAAAGCAAGAGGGAGACCAGCTATGAAAAGTCAACCATAAATTAGCAAAAAATTTCTTTTTCATATCGGTGGTAAAAAAGGGTAACTTTAATAGAGCTCCCTTAGGGTGCTTTTTCAAAATCTATCGATATTGGTATACAGACCTCTTATTC
>JBNMLJ010000021.1:0-55128 GCA_050874785.1 Lachnospira sp. | reverse complement strand
TTATTTAATTTCAATATATTTAATTTTAATATTTCAACATATTTATTATATACAGATGTTTCTATAACACATATGTATACAATAAATATGCAATGCTCAAGTTTTAATGTAAATTCACGGTAATCAACCTGATTTAACAAACATCAGATATTAAAGGTTCTTGTTAGCAGTAGCAAGCATAAGCTTAATTCTGTTAAGCTGGTTAACTTCTGATGCACCTGGGTCATAATCTACGGCGATTATGTTAGCTTCAGGGAATGCCGCACGTAATTCTTTGATTACGCCCTTACCAACAATGTGGTTAGGAAGGCAGGCAAATGGCTGACAGCATACAATATTTCCAGCACCGTTATGAATAAGCTCAATCATTTCACCAGTAAGAAGCCAGCCTTCACCGGCCTGGTTACCAAGAGATACAAGGTCTTTGGCAAGAGCAGCAGTTTCTTTAATTGAAGATGGAGCATCAAATCTCTTGCTCTGTGCTAATGCTTCATTACCAGCCTTTCTGAACCATTCAAGTAACTTAATTACTACGTTATTGATAAATGCTGACTTAGATGAAGCACCAAGGTACTTGTGTTTGAAGTTAGCATTTTCTGCACAATAAAGAAGAAATCCCATAAGGTCTGGAACAACAGCTTCTGCGCCTTCAGCTTCCAATAAATCTACAAGATAATTGTTAGCGGCTGGAAGGAATTTAACGAGAATTTCACCAACAACACCAACTCTAGGTTTCTTAATATCAAGAAGTTCAATATTATCAAAATCGTGTACTATATCACGCAGATTTTGATTGAAATCTTTCATTCTGACTTTATCAGAAGTGAGCTGCTTTATACATATCTCTTTCCAATGCTCGTGAAGTGCGTTGACAGAACCTTTTTCCTTCTCATAAGGTCTTGTTCTGTATACAACATTCATAAATACATCACCGTATTCAATAGCCATCATAGCTTTCTTTAACATAGGCAGATCATACTTAAAGCCTGAGTTAGACTCAAGTCCCTGCGCACTTAAAGAAATAACTGGTATGTATGCAAGATTAGCTTTTTCAAGAGCACGTCTTATAAATCCAATATAGTTAGAAGCACGACAGCCACCACCAGTCTGTGTAATTATAATGGCAGTCTTGCTTAAATCATATTTACCAGAGAGAACCGCGTTCATAATCTGTCCGACAACCATTAAAGAAGGGTAGCAGGCATCATTATTAACATATTTAAGTCCCATATCTACAGATGATTTATTGTCGTTGGCAAGAACCTCGAAGTTATATCCACACGAATTAAGAGCAGGTTCAAGCAGGTCAAAATGTATTGGTGACATCTGAGGGCAGAGGATAGTGTAATTCTTTCTCATCTCAGGTGTGAATTCAACACGCTTGTATGCACTTGAAACTAACTGGCGCTGGTAATTCTTCTTATCTCTTACCTTAAGTGCGGCAATAAGTGATCTGACACGTATTCTTGCAGCACCAAGGTTATTAACCTCATCAATTTTAAGAACAGTATATATCTTGCCAGATTTAGTAAGAATATCATTAACTGCATCTGTAGTAACTGCATCAAGTCCACAGCCGAATGAGTTAAGCTGTATAAGGTCAAGATTATCCTGAGTCTTAACATAGCTTGCTGCGGCATACAGACGTGAGTGGTACATCCACTGGTCCATAACAATAAGTGGTCTTTCAACCTTACCAAGGTGGGCAACACTGTCCTCAGTAAGAACGGCTATGCCATATGAATTGATAAGTTCTGGAATACCGTGGTTAATCTCAGGGTCAATATGATAAGGTCTTCCGGCAAGTACAATACCACGTTTGTTATTCTCTTTAAGGTATTTAATAACTTCTTCACCCTTATTATGCATATCAGTTCTTGACTGCATCAGTTCTTCCCACGCATCGTGAACAGCAGCCTTGATTTCTGGTGCAGGAATTAAAGGAAATTCCTCTTTAAGTCGTTTGGCAAGAATTTCTTCACTTTCAAATGAAAGGAAAGGATTTCTGAAATCAATATTTTCTGTCTTTAATTCTTCAACGTTGTTCTTAATATTTTCTGCATAAGAAGTTACGATAGGACAGTTGTAGTGGTTATTAGTGTTCTCAATCTCTTTATGCTCATAAGGAACACAAGGATAGAATATGAACTTAATACCTTTCTTGATAAGCCAGCTTATATGGCCGTGTGCAAGCTTGGCTGGATAACACTCAGACTCAGAAGGAATTGATTCAATACCTAATTCATAAATCTTTCTTGTAGACTGAGGTGAAAGTACTACACGGTATCCAAGCTTAGTAAAGAATGTGAACCAGAAAGGATAGTTCTCATACATATTAAGTACTCTGGGAATACCAACAGTTCCACGTACTGCAAGGTCAGCAGACAATGGTTCATAATCAAAAAGTCTGTGGAACTTATAATCAAAAAGGTTAGGAAGATGTTCTTTATTACGTTCTTTTCCAAGACCTCTTTCACATCTGTTACCTGTTATAAACTGTCTGCCGCCAGAGAATTTATTAATAGTAAGGTGACAGCTGTTAGTACAGCCCTTACATCTTGTAAGTGTTGTTTCGTATGTAAGGCTGTTAATCTTATCTATAGAAAGCATTGATGACTCAGATATGCCGTCATATCTTTCCCTTGCAATAAGAGCAGCTCCGAATGCCCCCATAATACCAGCAATATCAGGTCTTATGGCATCAACACCTGTAATCTTTTCAAAACTTCTTAATACTGCATCATTATAGAAAGTACCACCCTGTACAACAATATGCTTTCCAAGGTCATTAGGGTCAGCAATCTTAATAACTTTATATAAAGCATTTTTGATAACTGAGTAGGCAAGACCAGCAGAAATATCAGCGACTTCCGCTCCTTCTTTCTGTGCCTGCTTAACTTTAGAGTTCATAAATACTGTACATCTTGTACCTAAATCAATAGGGTGTTCGGCAAAGAGTGCAGCTTTGGCAAAGTCCTGAACAGAGTAGTTAAGCGACTTTGCGAATGTTTCGATAAATGAACCACATCCTGAAGAACAGGCTTCATTAAGCTGGACAGAATCAACTGTCTGGTTCTTTATCTTAATACACTTCATATCCTGTCCACCGATATCTATAATACAGTCAACCTCAGGGTCAAAGAATGCAGCGGCATAGAAGTGGGATACAGTTTCAACTTCACCTTCATCAAGCATAAGTGCTGACTTGATAAGAGCCTCACCATAACCTGTTGAACAGGCCTGCACAATCTTAGCCTTAGGTGAAAGCTTTGTATAAATGTCTTTGACAGCCTTGATTGTAGTATCAAGAGGAGAGCCGTTGTTGCTTGAGTAGAATGAGTATAATAAATTACCATCTTCATCAACCAAAGCGGCTTTAGTTGTTGTAGAACCTGCATCAATACCAAGGTAGCAGTTACCTTCATAAGTGCTTATATCAGCAGTCTTTACGTGATGTGCATTATGTCTTTTAGTGAAATCATCATAAGCTAACTGGTTGGCAAAAAGCGGTTCCATGCGTTCAACTTCAAATTCAAGCTTGATTTTGCCGGAAAGTCTTTTGATAATATCTGCAACATTTACGCATACATTTTCATCATAATTCATAGCAGAACCAACTGCCGCAAACAAATGCGAGTGGTCAGGTGCTATAACCTGTTCAGGTGTTAAGCTTAGTGTACGGATAAATGCCTGCTTAAGTTCTGATAAGAAATGAAGCGGACCACCAAGAAATGCCACGTTGCCACGGATAGGCTTGCCACATGCAAGACCAGAGATTGTCTGGTTGACAACAGCCTGAAAAATAGAAGCTGATAAATCTTCCTTAGTAGCACCCTCGTTAATAAGAGGCTGTATGTCGGATTTGGCAAATACACCACATCTTGCGGCAATAGGGTATATTGACTTGTAATTCTTGGCATACTCATTAAGACCAGAAGCATCTGTCTGTAAAAGTGAAGCCATCTGGTCGATGAAAGAACCTGTACCACCTGCACATATACCGTTCATACGCTGGTCGATACCATTAGTGAAATATATAATCTTGGCATCTTCACCACCAAGTTCGATTGCAACATCACATTGTGGTGCATAATCCTGAAGTGCTGTAGATACAGCGACAACTTCCTGTGTAAATGGTACTTCAAGATGCTTGGCAAGTGTAAGTCCGCCAGAACCTGTGATAACAGGATATACTTCAAATTCGCCTAACTGAGCAACAGCCTTTTCAAGAAGAGATTGCAAAGTCTCCTGAATATTAGCAAAATGTCTCTCATAGTCAGAAAATAAAATGTTGTTATTATCATCAAGAATAGCGATCTTTACTGTTGTAGAGCCAATATCAATACCTAATCTGTATTTGTTCATAGTCATTACGGCAGAGCCGACCTCCTTGTTAAATTTATATTGTGTCGAAAAATGAATAATAAAATCGAAAATTACAATCCGACATATTATATAAGAAATAACACAGAAATTCAACACTTGTTAGAGCATTGTTTATATAAAATTAATAATACTATTGTTGTTATATAATTGACAAACATAGGTTTTGTTTTTATACTTTTATTATTAAATCGCTTTAAATATACATAATTTAATAATGTGGGAATTATTCCTGCGGAAATGAGGAGTTTAATGGATTGGTTTCAGAAACTAGAAAGAAAATATTCTAAATATGCAATACAGAATCTGATGATGTATATTATTATATTATATGCTGTAGGCTTTGTATTTGAGGTGTTTGCGCCGGGTGTTTACAGCACATATCTTTCATTGGATTTTGCATATATATTTAAGGGACAGATATGGAGACTTGTTACATTTATTATACAGCCACCATCAACAAGCATAATATTTGTATTCTTTTCACTTTATTTCTATTATCTTATAGGAACAGTGTTAGAGAATATATGGGGCTCATTTAAGTTTAATGTGTATTTCTTCTCAGGAGTAATACTTAATATAGTTGCAGCTCTTATTATATATCTTATATTTGGCATAAGTTTTAATATGAGCACACATTATATTAACCTAGCTTTATTTATGGCTTTCGCTATGGAACAGCCGGATATGGAAGTATTGTTATTCTTTGTAATACCTATCAAGATTAAGTGGATGGCACTTCTTGACGGAATAGTATTTGCAATAACTATTCTTGGAGGCTTTATTGTTCCAACAATCGCAGTAAGCGGTGTCAGCTTTGGCTGGACTATGTGGAAGGGCTTATATAGTGCAGGACTTCTGTCGGGAAGCGGAATGGGATGTTATGCCAATGCGATTGCAGCTTTAGTGTCTATGCTTAACTTTATAATATTCATTACAGTGTCTAAGAGAAGACCTTTTAAGACATCTACACAGAAGAATTATAATAAGGCTATGAATACGGCAAGAAAAGCACAGAAGAATAATGGCAGCAGACAGAGCTTTAATGAAACATTTTATAATGCCAACAGCGAAAAGACAACGTGGCAGGGGGCTAATAAGCCATACAGGCCAGCTAAGGGATCACCCAAGCACAAATGCGCTGTATGTGGAAGAACAGAATTAGATGATGAAAATCTTGTATTCAGATTTTGTTCAAAATGTGCTGGCAATTATGAATATTGTAATGAGCACTTGTATACACATATTCATATTGGCAAAACACAATAATATATGGTAATATAATGGTATATATTATTGATAACACTTAATTATCGAAACATTTTCAGAATGGGTATTGCTATTTTATGTGTTATTAAGTATAATTTGTTGGATTGTTTTGAATTTAATTTATTTTATTTACTTGGAGGTTATAATGAAAAAGACTAAGGTTATATGTACTATGGGTCCTAACACTAATGATAGAGAGCTTATTAAGCAGCTTGCACTTAGTGGTATGGATATTGCAAGATTTAATTTCTCACACGGTGACCACGAAGAACAGGCTGGCCGTTTCGCATTAGTTAAGAGCGTAAGAGAAGAGATTAACAAGCCTATAGCTACACTTCTTGATACAAAGGGACCAGAAATCAGAACAGGTGTACTTAAGGATGATAAGAAGGTTACACTTAAAGAAGGTCAGAAGTTCACTCTTACAACAAGAGATATTGTAGGTGATGATACTATTGATATGATTACTTATGCAGGTCTTCCAGCTGATGTAGCTAATGGTAATACTATTCTTATTGATGATGGTCTTATCGAGCTTAGAGTAGAAGAGGTGGTTGATGGTACAGATATCGTATGTACAGTAATCAATGGTGGTGAACTTGGCTCTAAGAAGGGTGTTAATGTACCTAACGTAAGCATTAAGCTTCCAGGTATTACAGATAAAGATAAAGATGATATTATATTTGGTATTGAACAGGGATTTGATTTCATCGCAGCTTCATTCGTAAGAAATGCAGCTTGTATTCAGGAAATCAAGCAGCTCTTATGGGAGCACGGCGCTGATATTCCAGTTATTGCTAAGATTGAGAACGCAGAGGGTATTGAAAATCTTGATGAAATTATCAAGGTTGCTGATGGAATTATGGTTGCCAGAGGTGATATGGGTGTAGAAATTCCAGCAGAAGATGTTCCTCATTACCAGAAGGAAATCATCAAGAAGTGTAACGCAACATATAAGCCAGTTATTACAGCTACACAGATGTTAGATTCTATGATTAGAAACCCACGTCCTACAAGAGCTGAGGTTACTGACGTTGCTAATGCTATCTATGATGGTACAGATGTAGTTATGCTTTCAGGTGAAACAGCTAATGGTAAGTACCCACTTGAAGCATTAAAGATGATGGTTAAGATTGCTGAAAGAACAGAGCAGGATATCAAGGGAAGATCTGCAGATATTTCTAAAGTTCACAGCAAGAGAAGCATTTCAAGTGCTGTATGCAACGCAACAGTTCAGACTGCTGATAATCTTAACGCTAAGGCTATTGTATGCCCAACAATTTCAGGATTTACTGCAAGACTTACATCTAAGTTAAAGCCAAATGCAGAAATCATTGGCTGCTCACCATATGATAATGTTCTTAGAAAGATGCAGATTTATTGGGGAGTAAGACCATTAAAGACAGCTACAGAGACTTCAACAGATAAGATTATCGAGCACGCTTTAGTAGTATCTGAACAGGCTGGATTTGTAGAAGAAGGAGATACAGTTATCGTATCTGCTGGTATCGCTACAACATCAGACCCATCTGCTAAGAGAGGTCTTACTAATACAATGAGAGTTGTTACACTCTAATATTATAGCTGGTATCGACATAAAGATAATGGTATATTTAGATAGATAGTGTTCGGAATAGTAGTTATCCATCTTAAAGAATTAATAAGCCCATAGAACCTTGTGAATTAGGTTTTGTGGGCTTGTTTTGCAGTCAAAAATATAGGTGTATATTAAGGGATTTGAGTATGAACATAAAAAAGATATTGATATGGCTTCCAGCCATTGCTATGGCGATGATTATATTCGGCTTTTCAAAGCAGGACGGGGAAGAGTCATCAGGGCTAAGCTATAAAGCGGCGGATATAATACTTACAGTGTGTGATAAGGCTGGAATTGTAGATTATAATGAGAATAATAGGGAAAGTATGATAGAGTCGGTGCAGTTTCCAATAAGAAAAGCTGCACATATGACAGAATATGCTATTTTTTCAATACTTGTTATGATTGCGCTTATAGTTGATGGAATGAAAGGCATAAGGCTTCCTGTCATATCAGCGGTTATTGCAACGGCATTTGCGGCAACAGATGAGTTTCATCAGACTTTTGTGCCGGGAAGGTATGGGTGTGTGAGAGATGTGCTGATAGATGCGGCAGGGAGCATAATAGGACTTATTATAGCGTATATTATATATAAAAATGTGCGTAAGCATAAAGATAAAAAATACGCTGCTATTAATTAATTATGGTATAATGAGCACAAAAGTGCTCATCTTAAAAGTTCCTTGCGGTACTTTATATGCGCTGAAAAGCTGCGCAAAAATTATGATATAACACTTGCAAAATTAGTAACTATATGGTATAAGCTTTAATAGACATATGATAATCAGATGTCGGATATCGGAATATACTATTTTATTATGAAATGTTCATAATATTATTATATGAAATCCACAGTAAGATTATCAGCTATATAAATATAATGCGATGATGGAAACAAGTAGGCATAACAGTAAGCAACAGAAAGCAGCCGGCTGATGAGAGGCGCAGTGGAGAGTTATTCTGAATACATTCCGTAGCAGCAAACTGAAAGGCATATAAGCTTATTAGGGGCGACGTGGGGTACACGTTACAGTATCAAGGATCATTAGACCCGTTAAGGTGAGCAGTGTAAGCTGTTTATGAATAAAGGTGGTAACACGGAGCGTATGCTTTCGTCCTTTAACAAGGATGAAGGGTATGCTCCTTTTTATTATTAATAAGGGTTGATGATTAGTGGAAGTGTCGGAGAAAATATAATTGATAACTCTGACAAAAGTATAATGTAATAGGAACAGGAGAACAGAAATGGCAGAAATGACAGTTTATGACGAGTTAGTTGCAAGAGGATTAATTGCACAGGTAACAGATGAAGAATTAATTAAGAATTTAATTAATAATGGAAAGGCTACATTCTATATTGGTTTTGACCCAACAGCAGACAGTCTTCACGTAGGACATTTTATGGCACTTTGCTTTATGAAAAGACTTCAGATGGCAGGCAATAAGCCTATCGCATTAGTTGGTGGTGGAACAGGTATGATTGGTGATCCATCAGGTAAGACAGATATGAGAAAAATGCTTACACCAGAGCAGATTGAGCATAACTGTGAGTGCTTTAAGAAGCAGATGAGCAAGTTCATCGATTTTTCAGATGATAAGGCTTTATTTGTAAATAATGCAGACTGGCTTTTAAAGCTTAATTATGTTGACCTTTTAAGAGAAGTTGGTGCCTGCTTCTCAGTTAATAATATGTTAAGAGCAGAATGCTACAAGCAGAGAATGGAGAGAGGTCTTACATTCCTTGAATTTAACTATATGATTATGCAGAGCTACGATTTCTATATGTTATACCAGAAGTATGGCTGTAATCTTCAGTTTGGTGGAGATGACCAGTGGAGCAATATGCTTGGTGGTACAGAACTTATCAGAAGAAAGCTCGGTAAGGATGCTTCAGCTATGACTATCACACTTCTTCTTAACTCAGAGGGTAAGAAAATGGGTAAGACAGTAAGCGGTGCTGTATGGCTTGACCCAGAAAAGACTTCTCCATATGACTTCTACCAGTACTGGAGAAATGTAGCTGATGCAGATGTATTAAAGTGTATCCGTATGCTTACATTTTTACCACTTGAGCAGATTGATGAGATGGATAAGTGGGAAGGTGCACAGCTTAACAGAGCTAAGGAAATACTTGCATTTGAACTTACTAAGATGGTTCACGGTGAGGAAGAAGCCAAGAAGGCGGAAGAAACAGCTAAGGCTATATTTACATCAGGTGATGCTGCAAATATGGCAACAGTTAAGCTTGAAGATGATGCATTTACAGATGGAAGCATTGATATTGTGTCATTAATTCACGCAGCGGGTCTTGCAGCTACTAAGTCAGAGGCAAGAAGAGTTGTTACACAGGGCGGTGCTTCTGTTGCAGGTGAAAAGGTATCTGATATAGCAGCAAAGTTTGATAAGGAATTCTTTGCTGGTGATGGTGTAGTTGTTAAGAAGGGTAAGAAGTCATTTATAAAGGTACAGGCATAATAATTATGAAAAAGAGTGAAATTACCTTTATAAGGCTTATGAGCCTTGCGTTAATAATGGTTATAAATGCGGCTGTATTATTATTCCTTGTAGGGGAGCATACATTTCAGAATATACTTAACAGAATGAATAGTAATGTATATGACGGTGGTACGCTTGATACATCAATTTATAATTATTATTTTTATGCTGGTTTTGGAAGCATATATAAGATTATATTTCCAATAACAATATTACTGCTGGTGACTGCGGCGGTATGTGTATACAAAAAGGTGAGTATGGCATCAAGGGTGTCAATAGCCGCTAATATAAGTGCATTTATAACAGGTGCGTTATTGTTATTTGCGAGAATAACAGAAAGTTCTGAAGGTGTTCATATATTTATAAATGGATTTTATATGAATAAATCGGACATTGGAAATATACAGACAGTACAATTAATGTCCAGAATACCAATAGCTTATATTCTTGTTATTGTGTTGTCGGTATTAGGGCTTTTAATGGTAAAAAGCAGTACAATAACAAGGCTTAAGATATATAACGATAAGACAACATATAATAATGCCGTTATATATATATTCCCCGCATTATCAGGTTTTCTTATACTTGAAGTTATTAGAAATCTTGTTATTTCAAGAGTGGCGATGTTATCGTCAGATGAGTATATACAGACTGTAGCAGGATATATTCAGGACTATTATATTGGCAGTAAATTCTATTTTAACTGGTCGTGGCTTATTATATTTACTATTGTGACCTGCGTTGCAATAGTATTAAAGAATAATAAAAAACTTATGATTATTGAGATAGCTGTATTCAGTATTCTTGTTATTATTCCATCAGTTATATATGCGTTTAATCCGCCAGCATTATTTGGATATCTCACAACAGATAATACGCTGTGCGATTTAACAGAAGCAGCATTTGTGTGGTATCTGGTAAGAATGAGTGTATCATTAATTACAGGCATAATATTTATTGTATTGGTTGTTAATGAAAGAATTAATGTAAAGCTTATGTATATAATAGCGGGCATATTACTTGTGTTAAGTCTTGTTATGCTTATTGTGGCAGGACTTATTGGTGCTTCGCTTTCGGTTATGTATATGCTGTGTGCTGTGGCTGATGTTATAGGAGTTATAGTGTTAGCTGTTACAGGGTTAAGAACTTCACATTAATTAAATAAAAAGCTGGCTGTCCAGAAAATATTTATATGATAAAGTCATATAAAGCTTTCGGACAGCCAGTTTTTTTATCAGTTTTTAATCAATTTTTTATCAGCCTGCTTTTTATTATTCAGTTCTTTTAATAGTCTTCTTTTATATCAGCCAGTAACTTCTTTGATACCTTTAATATCAGCTATGGCGATAAGAGAGTAGTTAGTGTAATATACAACAAAGCCTGGTTTGGCGGCGGCAGGCTTTTTGACTTCTTTCTTTAATACATAATCGACTTCAACTTTATCAAGGTCTCGGCCTTTAGAGTAGTAGGCTGCGAGTGCTGCGGCTTCCTCAAATGTTCTGTCTGGAAGTTCTTTACCGTTAGTCTTAACTATAACGTGAGAACCAGGCATCTGCTTGGCGTGAAACCACCAGTCACTATTAGAAGCAAATTTAAAGGTGAGTTCATCATTCTGAAGATTATTCTTGCCGACATACATATCAAAACCGTCTGATGATATATAGTGCAGAGGTTTGTTGTTCTTGTTATCTTTGTTCTTGGATTTGCTGTTCTTCTTAATATAGCCGGTTACGATAAGTTCTTCCTTGATGTTATTAAGGTCATTCTCAGTAGTTGCAATATCGAGGGCATTTATTATTGATTCAAGATACATAATCTCGTCTTTAATCTCTTCGATAAGTCTTACACCAGCTTCGTAAGTACGTTTTAATTTGTTGTATCGTGCAAAATATTTATTTGCATTCTCAATTGGTGTTAATGTATCGTCCAAAGGAATAGAGATTTCTTCGTTAGTGTAATAGTTAAGAGCTGTGAAGCTTTTCGCACCTGCCTCGATGTTGTAGCCGTAGGTGTTGATTAGCTCTCCGTATACTCTGTATTTGTCACGTTTCTCAGTATCCTTTAACTGCTTTTCCTGAATATCAAGCTTTTTATAAGAACGCTCAAGATGAGTTGTAATTATCCTTCTTATATCAGTTGATTTCTGGTGAATTCGTGTTCTAACTTCCTTTTCGTGATAATAACCGATAAGACATTCGCTTATTGAGGAGTAGCTTTCAGATTTATCATACATAGTAAGTGGAATTGCGGCAAAATCTGCTGGCACATCGTTATCATATACGATGTTAGGGTTGAAGCTGCCATTTGCCACATCATCAATTATAGCCTTAAATGCTTCAAATAAAGCTATGCTTTCAGCACTCGACAGGCAATTGGCAGGCTTAGCACTGTCAATATGTGCCCTGTGGCAGACTTCCTCTGATATGCAGGTGCTTATTCCGGTGTAAGCGCCGCTTAAGGCTTTGGCAGCAGGCTTAGGCTGGGATAATATATTTTCCTTAAAAGTGTTAAAATCCATATCAAGCGGATTGTGCTTGTTAGATGTATTAGGAATGAAATATTTCCTTCCGGGAAGGACTTCCCTGACAGAGCTTATCTGTGCTGATACGTGTTTAATGCTGTCTAATATGGTGTTATTATCATCGCATAATATGATATTGCTGTGCTTACCCATAAATTCGGTGATTAAATGCTTGCGGCAGAGGTCGCCTAATTCATCTAAATGCTCAATCTCAATATCAATTATTCGCTCAAAAGCTGGCTGTGTTATTGATATAATTCGTCCGTTATTGATATGCTTTCTAAGAAACATAACAAAGTTAGGCGCAAGCTGTGGGCTTGGCTTATTATCTTTAGTCATATATGCAAGTGGAAGTGAAGCATTTGCAGATAATACAAGCCTGTATTGTCCAGAATTAGCCTTTATGGTAAGTAAAAGCTCATCATTTTCTGGTTCTGCAATCTTATATAATCTTCCACCAAGAATTGTGTTGTTTAAATCGTGTACAATATTCGCTATTGTAATTCCATCAAATGCCATAATACTCCATTCTGGCGTGTTGGTACGCCAATAATAACTTTAGAATAAATGATAGCACATTTTATAAAGGTTGTCTTGTATGGTTAAAGTAAAATTGATATAATTAGCAGTTGTAATTAAAAGTTTGATATGTAAGTTGATATTTAAGAAGCAATGTATTAAACTATATTTAGTATTAAAATATTTTTAATGTTATCAACAATGAATAAATGAAACGAGGACACTTTGATGATAAAAAGTATGACTGGCTTTGGGAGAAGCGAGATAGAGAGAGGAAACCGTAAAATAACAGTAGAGATTAAGTCTGTGAACCATAGATTTCTTGAAAACAGTATAAAGATGCCTAAGAAGCTTAATATATTTGAGGCAAGAATAAGGGATACAATTAAGAAATATGCATCGAGGGGAAAAGTTGATGTATTTATTACATACGAGGATAATTCAGAGAGTAATGTAAGCCTTAAGTTCAATGAAAGCATAGCACAGGAATATATGAATATATTCAGACAGATGGAGGAGCGTTTTAATATAAGAAATGATATTACTGTCGGAGCTTTATCAAGATATCCTGAGGTTATCACAATGGAAGAATCGCAGGAAGATGAAGAAGAATTATGGAACTTTATCAAAGAGGCAGTGGAGGAAGCCTGCAAGGGTCTTGCTGATACAAGAATTATTGAGGGTGAGAACTTAAAGAAAGACCTTTTATTAAAGTTAGACCATATGGAGGAGCTTGTTACTTATATTGAAACAAAAAATCCACAGATAGTAGAAGATTATAAGAAGAAGTTAGAAGCCAAGATGGAAGAAATTCTTTCAGATGCTAATATAGATAAGAACAGAATTGCTTCTGAGGTAATTATATACGCTGATAAAGTATGTGTTGATGAGGAAACAGTAAGATTAAGAAGCCATATTGAACACGCAAGAAAATGTCTTAATGAAGATGGTGGCATTGGAAGAAAGATGGATTTCATTGCGCAGGAGATGAACAGGGAAGCCAATACAACTTTATCTAAGGCTAATAATATAGAAATATCAAATGCGGCTATAGATTTAAAGACAGAAATAGAAAAAATAAGGGAACAGATACAGAATATAGAATAAAAAAGCTTGCGCGAATCGCTGTATTTCTGTATAATAACTTGTACACTTATGTTGTGTGCGTGCCAACAGGCATTTACAGATTGGAGAATAGAGATGAAAGAGAAAGGTTTATTACTTGTAATTTCAGGTTTCTCAGGAGCTGGAAAGGGAACTGTAGTTAAGAGATTATTAGAGCTTCATAATGATTACGCTTTATCTATCTCAGCGACAACCCGCTCACCAAGAGAAGGTGAACAGAATGGAAGAGAGTATTTCTTTAAATCAATAGAAGAATTTGAGAGTATGATTGAGAATTCGGAACTAATTGAGTATGCAAAGTATGTCAGCAACTATTATGGAACACCTAAGGCATATGTAGAGGAACAGCTTGAAGCAGGTAAGAATGTGATACTTGAAATCGAGATTCAGGGTGCACTTAATATTAAGAAGATGTATCCAGATGCAGTCCTTTTATTCATTATGCCACCAAGTGCAGAAGAATTAGAGAGAAGACTTGTAGGACGTGGAACAGAAGATGAAGCCACAATAAAGGCAAGACTGCAAAGAGCCAGTGATGAGGCTAAGGGCGTAGAGAATTATAACTATATAGTTATCAATGATAAAGTAGATGATTGTGTTGAGGCAATTCATTCCATAGTTAACAGCGAGAAGAGAAAAGCAGTTAACAATATGAGTTTAATTAATAATATTAAAGAAGAGCTTAAAGCTTATGCGAAAGGAGAATAATAATGTTACATCCATCATATTCAGAATTAATGGCAGTTGTTAATAGTGAGGTAGAGGACGGCGAACAGCCAATCGTACAGAGCCGTTATTCAATTGTTAAGGCTACTGCCGCAAGAGCTAAAGAGATTATCGATGCAAGAACAATAGAGGAGAAGGTTAGAAAGGCACGTATTGAGGCTGAGAACGCTCCAAAGGAAAAGGATAAAGATAGTAAGGATAAGAAGAATGAGCCAAAGCCACTTACAACACCAGAAGAGGCAAGAAAGCTCCAGATAGGAACACCTCTTATTGATAATGCAGAGAATATGAAGCCACTTTCAATAGCTGTAGAAGAGTTATACGAAGGCAAGGTTAAGATTGTCAGCAATGGCGATGACAGCGAAATTATGTAATTCCAGGTTTTGATGTTATGTATGGATATTTGCTGATATAATTATTACTGCATAATATTGTCATTTGTAATATTAATAATAGAATTTACAGGCTGTTGCATTTTATATGTGACAGCCTTTTAATGTTTGGAGGTAACATAAAAGTTATGGGAAGTAATATGTATGATGAGAAGAAGCGTGTAATTAACTGCGAAAGTGCAGAAAAATGCGGAAGCTGTGCTTATGCAGGAATGAAATACGATAATGAATTAAAGATAAAGCAGGGATATGTAGACAAGCTTTTTAAAGATGTCTGTCCAGTAGATAAGATAACAGGAATGTACAGACCTGTGCATTACCGTAACAAAGTTCACGCCGTTGTCGGAGAAGATAAGAATGGTAATATTATAACAGGAACATATGAAGAAAACAGCCACAATATAGTACCTGTGTCTGACTGTCTGCTTGAAGATACACAGTGCAGTAACATTATAGCTACATTAAGAGATTTATTTAAGTCATTTAAATATAAGCCATATAATGAAGATAAGGGAACTGGTTTTATAAGACATATTCTTTTAAGAAAAGGTTTTTCAACTAAGGAGATTATGCTTGTTATTGTAACGGCTGATGTTGCATTTCCATCTAAGACACATTTTCTTAAAGCATTAAAAGAGAAGCACCCAGAGATTAATACAATCGTACAGAATGTCAATAAATACAATACAAGTATGGTGTTAGGACCAAGAAATATAGTGCTTACAGGCAAGGGATATATTGAAGATGTGTTATGCGGCTATAGATTTAGAATAAGTCCATCTTCGTTCTATCAGATTAATCACCAGCAGACAGAAAAGTTATACAAGGCGGCGATAAATATGGCTGGAATAACTAAGAAGGATACAGTCATTGATGCTTATTGTGGAATAGGAACTATAGGAATAGCGGCTTCTGCCAAGGCAGGACATGTTATAGGTGTTGAGTTAAATGCAGATGCAATAAAAGATGCAGAGGTCAATGCTAAGATTAATAATATAAAGAATATAAGATTTGTGAATGATGATGCTGGAAAGTTTCTTGTTGAATATGCCGCACATAAGAGGGCTGATGTTGTTATAATGGACCCTCCAAGAAGTGGCAGCAGTCAGGAATTTCTTGAGTCGGTACTTAAGATTAAGCCAGAAAGGGTTGTATATGTATCGTGCAATCCGGATACGCAGAAAAGAGATGTTGATGTGCTTATGAAAGGTGGATATAAAGTTTTGGAGTGCAGGCCATTTGATATGTTTCCATTTTGCGACCATGTAGAGAATATATGCGTGATGGTAAAGAAGTGATAAATACATATCTGTACAGGAAGGTATAAATTAATGAATATACAGACACTTAATAAAAAAATAGATTTGCTGGAAAATGCAATTATACTTGGGACAGGCGCATATTTTGAATTTAATGTAACTAAAAATGTTATTCCGGGCAAAATATACGAAAATATCGGTGATGAAGAAATATGTGTGAATGATAAGTTCAATCTGCCGGAAAATGCAAAATACACAGATTTAGTAAAATGCTGTTGTGATGTGCTTCCAGATGAGGAAAAAGAAGGATTTATGGAATTTTTTAATCTGGATAAAATGGCTCGGGCATATAAGAATGGTGTTAATCATTTAAGATATACATATTGGACAAGTAACATTTTCTCCAAATCACTGCTTGCAGAACAGCATATTATTCTTTATGAAGATGACGAAACTAAAGATTTGCTTGCATTCACATACATAATGGATTTGACAGAGCCTGAGGAACATCTTAAAAAGCTTAGCGAGGAAAGAGCATTTCTTGATGTGTTATGCAGGGACTATACATCAGTTCATTATGCGGATCTTAATACAGATGTCGCTGAGCCATTGAAGGTGTCATTGAGTGCTAATGCCTCGGAGATTACAAGAATTAAGATTAGAAAAAAGATAAACTATACCGAGAATATTACTAATTACTGTGAGAAATTTGTAACAGAAAAGTATAAGGCAGAATTCTTAAAAGTTTTAAGCTGTGAATACCTTTTGGATAAATTATCAAAAACAGACAGAGTTGTATATAGATATGAAAGTTCACCAAATAAGGCAGGTCATTGCTATTTTGAAGTACAGGCTGTAGCGTTAAAGCCAGATGATTTTGACGGAACAGTTATAGTTGCGTTTCGTGATGTTGAAGATATTGTTACGGTAGAGCAGAAGCACCAGAGGGAGTTAGAAAAGATTGCTTATTCAGATGCCCTTACAGGACTTGGAAACCGTGCGGCATTCAGGAAGGCACTTATAGAATGTGATAATTACCCTAATGCGGCGTGTGTGGTTGCAGATGTCAATAATCTTAAGCTGTGTAATGACAGATATGGACATCAGGAGGGAGATAAGATAATTACAGATGCGGCAGACAGTATTAATGAGGCATTTGGCGGGACAGGCAGATGTTACAGGATAGGTGGAGATGAATTCTGCGTGCTGATTAAGAATGGTGACATAGCAGATATAACACAATGTACTGTTAAGCTTGAGGAACTTATTAAGGATAAGAACAAAGACAGAACTATGCCGTTGTCTATGGCTTATGGATACGAAATCCGTGAGAATACAGATGAGAGCATAGAACAGCTTTTTAATAGAAGTGATGAGATAATGTATGAGTCCAAGTTCAAAATGAAAAAGCAGTTTCCTGTCTATTGTGAAGAGCGTATAAGAAATTACCTTAATGTATTAAGCATAATAAGTAAATCTACAGAGTCATATCTGTATTTATGGGATATGACAAGGGACGAGAACTGGTTCTTTGGAAAAATTGATGAGAATTATGCAATAAGACCAAAGGGACAGCTTATGAACAAGATGGAGGATATGGTCAATATTGTCTATCCAGATGACAGGGAAATGCTTAAAAATGACTTAAGACAGATAGCTGCTGGAGTTAAAGGCACACACGATATGATATACCGCTGGGTAAACCGTCAGGGAGAGATTGTGTGGATTAATTGCAGGGGAACAGTAATATACGATGATGAGGGCAATCCATTTGTTATGATTGGAAGAGTGTCTGATAAGTCGCTTCGCTATTTCTACCAGCCATTAACCAAGCTGTTTAATAAGAATAAAATGCTTAAAGATTTAAAAGATGAGCTGATGATTAACAATTCAGGATATTTTATGTTTATTGGAATTGATAATTTCAGCAATATTAATCTTAAATATGGCAGGAATTATGGTGATGAGATTATTAAAAAATGTGCTGCTGTTTTTGAAAAGAAAGTGTCTTTAAAGAATATATGGCACGTTGATATTAACTGTTTTGCACTGTATCTTGATGTCGGTACAGAAGATGACGTACACAGAATATATGATGAATTGTTAGACGAATTATCAGATGTATGTACACTTTCAGCAGGCGTTATACAGAACAATATAGAAGCGTTCCGCGATGAGAACAATCTTTATGCCTGTGCAGAGATAACATATGAAAAAGCTAAGAATAGCGAGATGAAGACGATAGTATTTTTCTCACAGAAGGATTTGGAGAAAAGAATAAAAGAACTTCAATTCTTAGAGGAAATGCAGGAAAGCGTTAAGAATGGCTGTAATGGATTTTATCTTTGCTATCAGCCACAGATTAAGACAGGCAGTTATGATTTATATGGAGCTGAGGCACTTTTAAGATACCGTTCAGAAAAATATGGCGAGGTATATCCAGATGAGTTCATTCCGCTTCTGGAGCAGTCCAAGCTTATTAATGAAGTTGGGCTTTGGGTGCTTGAAAATGCATTGCTTCAATGCAGAAAATGGAGAAACTTCAAGAAAGATTTTCATATAAGTGTTAATTTCTCAGTAGTACAGTTTGGCGATAAGAATATAGCTGATAAGGTTCTTAATATTCTTAGCAAGACAGGACTTTCTGGTAATGCACTTACAATTGAGGTTACAGAGTCAGAAAAGTTTAATAAAATAAATGATTTAGAAGATACATTCAGGCGCTGGCGTGAAGCTGGAATAGAATTGTCAATAGATGATTTTGGTACTGGATATGCAAGTATGGGTTATTTAAAGCAGCTTAATGTAAATGAGATTAAAATAGATAAGCTTTTTATAAGTGGAATAGAAGAAGCTACGTATAATTACCGTCTTGTAAGCAATATGATAGAATTTGCAAAAAGCAATGCAATACGTATATGCTGTGAGGGCGTTGAGAATATGCGTGAGCTTACTGTATTAGAGGAACTTGCACCTAATCTCATACAGGGTTATCTGTTCTCAAAGCCTTGTGTTAAAGACATTTTTGAAAAAACATTTATTGATAATGCTTATAATGAATATAAGGAATTTCAGGAATTCATACAGAAGATATATAAGTACAAAGGAAAGCTTAATACAGTGTATTTTAATGCCAGAAGCATATTGAGGGAAACTGAATTGGGTTTATGGATTATCCGTATTAATGAAAAAGAGAATTATTGCGAAATGCATGTAGATGATACAATGGAGCGTATATTAGCTGTTGACAGGAAGTATACGCCACAGGAATGTTACAACTTCTGGTATGACAGAATAGATGATAAATATTATGATTATGTAGAGAATAATCTTGATAAAATGATTAATTCTGATAAACTCGTACAGCTTCAATATCCTTGGAGCCACCCAACACTCGGAGAGGTAATAGTAAGGTGCAGTGGCAAGAGAGTTGATGACTCAGATGGTATGATAACTTTGGAAGGATATCATAGAATTGTTGACCAGAGCGAATTAAAGAAATTATTTTAAATTTCGGATAAGGACATCTTTAATATTATGCTGGATAAGGTTGTCATTAATTTCCATTATAAATCAAAAAATGTTGTATAAACAACAGAAAATCACTTCACCATTAAATATAATATGCGTGTCGGGTGCTAAAGCACCAGGATAAATAGATTATGATAATGGAGAGTAAATATATGGATAATAAAATGTTTTGTTTTCAGTGTGAGCAGACAGCAGGATGTTCAGGTTGTACAGGTAATGCAGGTGTCTGTGGAAAGGAGGCTTCTACAGCAAAGCTTCAGGACGAGCTTACAGGTGCACTTATAGGACTTGTTAAGACCTGCGGAAGCAATCCTAAGACAGAGAATACAGACAGAATAATAATTGAAGGTCTGTTTACAACAATAACTAATGTGAATTTTAATAATCAGACATTACAGGATATGATTGATAAGGTTCATAATGAAAAGAATATTATATCACCGGGCTGTAGTGCCTGTGAGGCAAGATGTGGCAATACAGATGATTACGATATGAATGAGATATGGAATGCAAATGAAGATATACGTTCACTGAAATCACTTATCCTTTTTGGAATAAGAGGAATGGCAGCTTATGCTTACCACGCAATGGTATTAGGTTATACAGATGATACAGTTAATGAGTTCTTCTACAAGGCTCTTTCATATATAAGCTTTGATTTGGACGAGAGCCAGCTTCTTCCTGTAGTTATGGAAGTTGGTGAAGTTAATTTGAAATGTATGGAGCTTTTAGATAAGGCTAATACAACAAGTTACGGAAATCCTTCACCGGTAAAGGTTACTTTGAATGTAGAAAAAGGACCATTTATTGTTGTAACAGGACACGATTTAAAAGATCTGGAACTGCTTCTTGAACAGACTAAGGATAAAGGAATAAATATATATACACACGGTGAAATGCTTCCAGCACACGCATATCCTAAGCTTAATAAATATCCTCATTTAAAGGGGAACTTTGGTACAGCGTGGCAGAACCAGCAGAAGGAGTTCGACGCAATTCCAGGAGCTGTGTTATTTACAACTAACTGCCTTATGCCAGTTAAGAAAAGCTATGAAGACAGGGTGTTTACAACAGAGGTAGTGTCATATCCACAGATGGTACATATCGGGGAAGATAAAGATTTTACACCTGTAATCAATAAGGCACTTGAACTTGGCGGATATAAAGAAGACCAGCATAGAACAGGCATTAACGGCGGAGAGTATGTGATGACAGGTTTCGGACATTCAGCAGTGCTTTCCGTTGCCGATAAGGTAATAGAAGGCGTTAAGAATGGGTCAATCAGCCACTTCTTCTTAGTTGGAGGCTGTGACGGTGCAAGACCGGGACGTAATTATTACACAGAATTTGTTAAAAAGACACCAGCAGAGTCTATAATTCTTACACTTGCCTGTGGTAAGTACAGATTTAATGACCTTGAGCTTGGCGATATAGACGGTCTTCCAAGAATTATGGATATGGGACAGTGTAATGATGCCTATAGTGCGATAAAGGTAGCGGTTGCTTTGGCGGAAGCATTTGGATGTGAGGTAAATGAGCTTCCACTCTCAATGGTATTATCGTGGTATGAGCAGAAAGCGGTATGTATACTTCTTACACTTCTTCATCTTGGAATTAAGAATATACTTCTAGGACCTACACTCCCAGCATTCATCTCGCCTAATGTACTGAAGATACTTGTTGAGAATTACGCAATAGCACCTATCAGTACACCAGAGGAAGATTTAAAGAAAATATTAGGCAATTAATTATATAATAATCCTTTTGGCTGGATAATTAACAGCAGGCATAATATTTTATATTAAGTGCTTAATTACCAGTAAGAAGTACGGCTGGGATAGTCATAATAAAGCAGTTACTGCGCAGTAGCTGCTTTATCTTTAGCTGTAAGCTCTTTTAATTCCCTTATCGTGAAATATCCGCACACAATTGCGGCTGCGGCATCGGCAATCGGGCCGGCATACATAACGCCGTCAATTCCCATAAATATTGGAAATATTACTATGAGAGGAAGTAGGAATAATATCTGTCGTGTAAGGCTTAATAATACTCCAAGACTTGATTTACCTATAGAGTTAAAGAAGTTGGATGTAACCGGCTGTATTCCATTAATTAAAGTAAGGAACATATATATTCTGAAATAACGCTCAGAGAACTGGAAATAAAGCTCACTTCCGTTACCGAATGCACTGATAATCTGTCTTGGAAATACCTGAAAACAGAAAAATGCAATCAGTGATAAGAAAGAAGCTGCTCCAAGTGCTAAAAGGTATGTCTTCTTTACACGTTTGTACTTGCGTGCGCCATAGTTAAATCCTATAACCGGCTGTGTGCCTTGTGATATACCGATTACAAATGACATAAATATCATATTAACCTTTGTTATTATTCCGGCACACGCAAGTGGAATATCACCGCCGTAGATTGACTGTGCTCCATAGTGGGACAGTGTATTATTCATAACAATCTGGACAATTGTCATAGCAATCTGGTTAAAGCAGGCACTTGCGCCAAGTATGAAAATGTTCTTGCAGTAACACCATTTTACATTAAAGCTGTCCCTGCTAAGCCTGATATTCTTAAAATGGAACATATATCTTAAGCTTATGCAGAAAGATATAATCTGTCCTGTAATAGTTGCTAAAGCTGCGCCTGTCATTCCCATATTAAATATAAAGATAAATATAGGGTCTAATATTGTATTCACAATAGCACCAACAAGCATAGAAGTCATAGAGTAGCGTGGACTTCCGTCCGCAAGTATCAATTTACTCATACCTGTGTTAGCAATAAGAAATGGAAATCCAAAAGCTGTTATTCTTGTATAAGCCTTAGCATATGGCAGAACGTCAGTAGTTGCACCGAAGAATTTAAGCATAGGCGTAAGGAATATGGTTGTAATTAAGAACAATGCAGTTCCGCATACTGCCATAAGAAATATTCCATTGCCAGCATATTTTTCCGATAAATGCTTCTCACCAGCACCAAGATGAAGCGAGAAGTTAGTGGCACTTCCTATTCCTAACAGAAGTGAGATGGCAGTGCAGGTAGTTGATAGTGGAAACGCAATATTAGTTGCGGCATTGCCAAGCATACCAATACCCTGTCCGATAAATATCTGGTCTACTATATTATAAAGAGCAGTTACCAGCATTGAGATTATGCAGGGAATTGCAAAATTAATTAAAAGAGTGGACTCTTTTTTATAACCCAGAGGGTTGTCAGTTGTAGATGAATTCATAAAAAGTTCCTTTCATTATATTAATATCTTATTGACTAGGCACAGTATAACATACCAAAAAGAAATTTGTAATTAAAATAAGTAAATCGGTAACCAGCAGATATTAAAGACAGGGTGAAGTTAAATAATTATATTTTATTAAAGTACTTTTGATAAGTATTGTTGACACGCCTGTATTTGGGTGTAGAATATATAAGCTGTTAAATATTCAGATGATTAAATATATTAAACACACAGGAGGTATATATGAGTGTATCTAATAAAAAATCAATAGATATGACAAGTGGTGCTTTATGGAACAAAATACTTCTGTTTGCCCTGCCGCTTGCGGCAAGCAGTATATTACAGCAGTTATTTAACTCTGTTGATACAGCGGTAGTTGGAAGATTTGCAAGCAGTCAGGCACTGGCGGCGGTTGGAAGCAACAGTTCTTTAATATCACTTATGATTAATCTTTTTATAGGGATATCATTAGGCTCTAATGTTGTCATTGCCCGTTACATAGGAGAGAAGACAGAGAAAAACATACACGCGGCAATACATACAGCAATACTTGTTGCTATTATAAGCGGATTTTTTGTTATGATTGCAGGACAGTTTATAGCAAAACCTGTGCTTCTTCTTATGGGAACACCTGAAGATGTTATTGACCTTGCTGTATTGTATCTTAGAATTTATCTTCTTGGTATGCCATTTATTATGCTGTATGACTTTGGCTCATCAATTCTTAGAAGTACGGGTGATAGCAGAAGACCTCTTTATTGTCTTATTGTTGCAGGGGTTATTAATACGCTTCTTAATCTTGTGCTTGTTATAGTGTTCAGATTAGGTGTGTCAGGAGTTGCGATTGCAACAGTTATTTCTAATATAGTAAGTTCTTCAATGGTTATATATATTCTTACACACGAGGCAGAGCCTATAAAGCTGGATTTAAGACAGCTTAAGATATCTGGTAAGGAATTAAAGAAAATATTGGTTATAGGAATTCCGGCAGGACTTCAGGGAATGATGTTCTCAATAGCCAATGTGTGTATACAGAGTACAATTAACAGCTTTGGTTCAAGTGCGGTTGCAGGTTCAGCGGCGGCACTTAATTATGAATTCTTTGCATATTTCCTTGTAAATGCGTTTGCTCAGGCGGCAGTAACATTTACAAGCCAGAATTATGGCGCAGGGGAATATAACAGATGTAAGAAAATATTCCGCATATCTTTAGTGTTTGCGCTTGTATCGTGTGGTATTCTTTCGGGTATATTTGTTATGGGAAGGGAATTCTTCCTTCGTATATATACTACAGATCCAGATGTCCTTGTATTTGCAAGACAGAGAATTATCATTGCAACAACGCTGGAATTGCTGACAGCAGTGTATGAGATAAGTGCAGGAGCTATGAGAGGTCTTGGTTATTCTTTGCTTCCGGCAGTAATTACCTGTGTTGGTTCGTGCGTAATAAGACTTATATGGATATCAACAGTATGTAAGGTGATACACGTATTCTGGGTGCTTATGATTATATATCCAATATCCTGGATAATTACAGGAATTGTGATGATGACGGCTTACTATATTGTCAGAAGAAAATGTTTTACATTCACCCATTGACACAGTAGGCGAATGGGTATAATATCATACAAAAAGATGGTAATAAGAAAGGAAGCAAGGAAATGATAATATCATCGAAAGGGCGGTATGCCTTAAGAGTAATGGTATATCTTGCGGTTCATCACAGTGATGATTATATACCATTAAAGGAGATATCAGATAAAGAAGAATTGTCAAAGAAATATCTTGAAACAATTACAAGAATGTTATCAAAAGCGAATCTTATAGAAGCGGCAAGCGGACACGGCGGCGGCTACAGATTAACAAGAAAGCCAGAGGATTACAGCGTTGGTGAGATATTAAAGCTTACTGAAGGAACGCTTGCTCCTGTAACCTGTCTTAATGGGGAGACTTCAATGTGCGAACATTCGTCTTCCTGCTATACGCTTCCTATATGGCAGGGACTTGCAGATGTAATTAATAACTATCTTGATAATATGACACTCGCAGACGTTGCGGCAACAGCAATTGATAAGGCGGGTAATAAGACGGCAGATAATGCCTGATAATATACGCGGCATTGTGCTGGCGCACTTGGCACAAAGCAGTCCTGCGTTTAAATGAGTGCGCAGAAATGAGGAGTATTATGTCAGATAAGAATTTATTAAATGTTAAAGATTTATATGTAGATGTAGAAGATAAGGAAATTCTTCACGGTGTTAATCTTTCAATAGGCAAAGGTGAAACACACGTACTTATGGGACCTAATGGAACAGGAAAGTCAACACTTGGCTATGCTTTAATGGGCAACCCAAGATACACAGTAAAGAGCGGTGAGATATGGTTTGATGGTAAGAATATTACTGATGAACCAGTTAATGAGAGAGCTAAAGCAGGAATGTTCTTATCATTCCAGAATCCACTTGAAGTTCCAGGTGTTACACTCAGTTCATTTATAAGAAATGCCCTTGAATTAAAGACAGGCAAGAGAACAAGATATATGGAATTCAAGAAAGAACTTGAAAAGACTATGGAGCTTTTATCTATGGACAAGTCTTATGCAGAGAGAGATCTTAATGTAGGCTTTTCAGGTGGTGAGAAGAAGAAGGCAGAGATATTACAGCTTCTTATGTTAAAGCCATCATTTGCAATTCTTGATGAGACAGATTCAGGACTTGATGTTGATGCTGTAAAGACTGTATCAGCAGGTATAGAAGAATACCAGAAGACCTGTAAGGGAAGCCTTCTTATAATTACACACAGCACAAGAATACTTGAATCATTATCAGTTGATTATACACACGTTATGATTGAAGGAAAGATTATAAGCACAGGCGATGCTTCACTTGTTGATAAGATTAATGAGAACGGTTTCGCAGAATACGAAGCAGAATAATCAGCCGTAATCATACGTTGATATATGAAAGGAGTTTACATCGAATTATGAAAGAAAAGACATATGTAGATGATATAGATAGAAACATATATGATTTCAAGAATGATGATAAGGACGCATATAAGTTAAATGCTGGTCTTACTCCTGAGATAGTTGAGAAGCTCTCAAAGGAGAAAAATGACCCTGCGTGGATGCAGAATTTCAGACTTGAGTCATTACAGATATATAACAATATGAAAGTACCTGACTGGGGACCATCTATAGAAGGGCTTAATATGGACAATATAGTAACTTATGTAAGGCCTAATACTAAGATGAAAGCCAAATGGTCAGAAGTACCAGAAGACATTAAGGATACATTTGAAAAGCTTGGTATTCCACAGGCAGAAAGAAAGTCACTTGCCGGTGTTGGCGCACAGTACGATTCAGAGCTTGTATATCACAATGTAAGACAGGAAGTTGCCGAGATGGGTGTTGTGTATACAGATATGGAAAGTGCATTAAAGGGTGAATATGCAGATATGGTGCGTACACATTTTATGAAGCTTGTTAAGCCTACTGACCATAAGTTTGCAGCACTTCACGGTGCAGTATGGTCTGGTGGTTCTTTCGTATATGTTCCAAAGGGAGTATCAGTTGAGATACCATTACAGTCATATTTCAGACTTAATGCACCGGGAGCCGGACAGTTCGAGCATACACTTATTATTGTAGATGAGGGAGCTGATTTACATTTCATAGAGGGATGTTCAGCACCTAAGTATAATGTAGCTAATCTTCACGCTGGCTGTGTTGAGTTATTTGTAGGAAAGAATGCAAAGCTTAGATATTCAACTATAGAGAACTGGTCTAAGAATATGTACAACCTTAACACTAAGAGAGCTATTGTTGAGGAAGGTGGTACAATCGAGTGGGTATCAGGCTCATTTGGCTCACACGTATCATATCTTTATCCTATGAGTATTCTTAAGGGTGATAATTCTAAAATGGAATTCACAGGAATTACATTTGCAGGAAAAGGACAAAATCTTGATACAGGTGCAAAGGTTGTCCATACAGGAAAGAACACAAGCTCATATATTAATACTAAGTCAATATCAAAGGATGGCGGAATTAGTACATTCAGGTCATCAGTTATAGTTAATTCCAAGGCAGAGAATTCCAAGGCTTCTGTATCGTGCCAGTCCCTTATGCTTGACAGCATATCACGTTCAGATACAATCCCGGCAATGGATATTAAGACAAGCAAGGCTAATGTCGGACACGAAGCACAGATTGGAAGCATAAGCGATGAAGCGGTATTCTACCTTATGTCAAGAGGAATGACAGAGGAAGATGCAAGAGCTTGTATCGTAAGTGGATTTGCAGATAACGTATCTAAGGAGCTTCCACTTGAATATGCAATTGAAATGAATAATCTCATAAGACTTGAAATGAAAGGCAGTATAGGTTAATTGTGCTGATAAGATGAGCAGGAATGGAGAAATTTATGAATAATAATGAATATAGAATAAATGCACTTCCAGCAAAGACATGGTACCAGCTTAATATGAATGATACACGTCTTTTATGGGATAATAATTTAGTACCTTGTGATATGGATACAAAAGGTTGTGATAAGGTATGTTCAGATGTTAATGCTAAAGATTACAGCGATATAGAAAATGCAGTTTTTACAGGTGCAGGCAAAGAAGCTGATGTGTTATTTGAAGCAGGAGTAACTAATACATTACTTGTAAATGCAGATAAAGAAACTAGCGGCCAGACATTATATATTAATGTCAATGGCAATGATAAGAGCCAGTCAGGAAAGGTTATAGTTAATGTAGAGGATAATGTTACATTTACAATAATCGAGAACTTTAAAGGCGAGAGCAGTACAGAAGGCAGGATAGCGTTAAGAACACTTATAGATACAGGTCTTAACAGCAAGGTACGCCTTATTCAGGTATATATGCAGCCAGAAAGCATTGATGTATTAAGTGATACAGGATGCAGGCTTTCAGATAATGCTTCATTTGAGATTGTTCAGGTATTCGTAGGCAGGGGTAATCTTTACGATGGAATAAGGACAGAGCTTATAGGCAATAATTCTGCATTTACAGCAGATATTGGATATCTTGGAGCTAAGAAACAGAATATAGATATTAACCTTATATCTAATCATATAGGAAAGAAGACTAACAGTGAGATAAGAGTTGATGGTGCATTAAAGGACGAAGCTTCTAAGCTTTTCAGAGGTTCTATTGATTTTAAAAATGGTTCTTCTGGTTCAGTTGGTGCAGAAACAGAAAATGTGCTTTTACTTGGTGAAGATGTCAGAAATAAGACAATACCTCTTATACTCTGTGCAGAGGAAGATGTTAATGGTTCACACGGAGCTACAATCGGTGAGCTTGATGAGGAAACATTGTTCTATTATGCTTCAAGAGGCATTGATAAGAAGAACGCTGAGGATATAATGACTAAGGGAAGAATTGAAGTTATTATAAGAAAGATTAATGACGAGGACACAGAAAAGCTTGCAGAGGAGCAGCTTGAAGAAGTGTTGCAGTAATGGAGGCAGTAATGGAGATTAAAGAGCAGAAAAATTATAGAAAAGATTTTCCACTTCTTAATAATAATTATTCTATATATATTGATAATGCGGCAACAGCACAGAAGCCACAGTGCGTAATTGATGCTGAAAGCAGATTTTATGAGGTTAATAATGCCAATCCTCTCCGTGGCTTCTATCCATTAAGCCTTGCCGCTACCAAGGAATATGAGGATGCAAGGGAGGTTGTAAGACAGTTCCTTAATGCAGACTCAGATAAGGAGATAATCTTTACAAGAAATACAACTGAAAGCCTTAACCTTGTTGCATACAGCTATGGTATTAATAATCTTAAGGCTGGAGATGAGATAGCAGTTTCAATAATGGAACATCACAGCAATCTTCTGCCTTGGCAGATGGTAGCAAGAGTGACAGGTGCAACTTTAAGATATCTGGAATGTGAGAAGGACGGAACATTAACAGATGATACTCTTAAAGAAGGAATTAATGCTAACACTAAGATTGTTGCAGTTGCACAGGTTTCCAATGTATTAGGCTGTGTCAATCCAATTAAAAAGATAGCAAAAATGGCACACGATAATGGTGCTGTTATGGTTGTTGATGCGGCACAGAGTGCGCCACATATGAAGATTGATGTAAAAGACTTAGATGCAGATTTTCTTGCATTTTCAGGACATAAGCTTATGGGACCTATGGGAATTGGCGTGCTTTATGGCAAGGAAAGCATACTTAAGAATATGCAGCCATTTCTTACAGGGGGTGAGATGATTAACTCAGTTACAAGAGATGGCGCAACTTATGCAGAGCTTCCACACAAGTTCGAGGCAGGAACAGTAAATGCGGCAGGAGCTGTTGGTCTTGCGGCGGCAATTAAATACATTAATGAGATAGGCTTTGATTATATACAGCAGAAAGAAGAAAGACTTGCAAAGATTGCTATTAACGGACTTAAAGATCAGAAGCACATTCATATATTAGGCTCTGATGATTATAAGAATCATACAGGAATAGCAGCATTTACAATAGATGGGGTTCACCCACACGATGTAAGTGAGATATTATCTTCTGACGGAATAGATGTAAGGGCTGGACATCACTGTGCACAGCCACTGCTTACATTCCTTGGAGTTAATAATGCGACAAGAGCAAGCTTTATGTTCTATAATACAGAGAAGGAAGCAGAAGCATTTGTTGAGAGTGTGCTTAACGTAAGAAGGAGAATGGGCTATGATGAATAGAGGCTTTTATAATGAAATACTTACAGAACATAATATAAGACCAGAATTTAAACACGACTTAGAAGATGCCAATATCGTCCTTGAGGGTGTAAATCCTAATTGTGGTGATGATATATGGCTTAAACTCAAGGTTGAAGACGGTATTATTAAGGACGGAGCATTTGTTGGAGATGGCTGTGCTATATCCCAGGCATCGGCTGATATTATGCTTGGAATGATAATTGGAAAGACTAAAGAAGAAGCTTTAAAACTTGGCAATTTATTCTTTAAGATGATTAAGGGCGAAGCAACTGATGAGGAGATTGAAGAATTAGACGAGGCTTCAGCTCTTAAAGATATATCACATATGCCTGCAAGAGTAAAATGTGCTGTACTTGGCTGGCATACATTAGATGAGGCGTTAAATAAGGAGTAATATGGCAAAGTATATTATGGCGCTTGATCAGGGAACGACAAGCTCAAGATGTATATTATTTGATAAGGCTGGCAATATCTGTTCAATGGCGCAGAGGGAATTTGAACAGATATATCCTAAGCCGGGCTGGGTGGAACATAATCCAATGGAGATATGGTCAACACAGTATGCAGTTATGTCTGAGGCTATGGCGCTTGTGGGTGCTAAGCCTAAGGATATAGCAGGCATTGGAATAACTAACCAGCGTGAAACTACAATTGTGTGGGATAAAGAAACTGGTGAGCCTGTATACAATGCAATTGTATGGCAGTGCAGACGTACAGCTAAGGATATTAATCTGCTTGTAAAAGACGGCTATGCAGATGTAATCAAGGCAAAGACAGGACTTGTTCCAGATGCGTATTTTAGTGCAACTAAGATTGCGTGGATACTTAATAATGTAGCAGGAGCAAGGAAAAAGGCGGAAGAGGGCAGATTGTTATTCGGCACGGTTGATACCTGGCTTATATGGAAGCTTACAGGCGGGGCAGTGCACGTTACAGACTATACTAATGCTTCAAGAACTATGCTTTTTGATATTCATAACAGGTGCTGGGATAAGGAGCTTCTTGAAAAGTTCAATATACCAGAGGTTATGCTTCCAAAGGTAAAGCCTTCAAGCTGTATATATGGTTATACAGACCCTTCTGTTCTTGCTGGAAATGTTGCAATAGCAGGTGCGGCAGGTGACCAGCAGGCGGCACTTTTTGGACAGTGCTGTTTTGAGCCGGGAGAAGTAAAGAATACATATGGAACAGGCTGTTTTCTTCTTATGAATACAGGAGATAAGCCTGTGGAGTCTAAGCACGGTCTTATAACTACAATTGCGGCAGGAAGTGATGACCAGCTTCATTATGCACTTGAGGGAAGTGTATTTACAGGCGGCGCAATTGTACAATGGCTTCGTGATGAGATGAGGCTTATAAGAAGCTCCTCACAATCAGAAGATTATGCAAGAATGGTAAATGACACCAATGGAGTGTATATTGTTCCTGCATTTTCAGGAATGGGTGCTCCTTACTGGAATCCTTATGCAAGAGGCTGTGTTGTAGGCTTATCAAGAGGTGCTAACAAGGAGCATTTTATCAGGGCATCACTTGAGTCAATAGCATATCAGACATATGATGTGTTAAAGGCAATGGAAAGTGACACAGGACATATAGTTAAAGAGTTAAAAGTAGATGGCGGGGCAAGTGCCAATGATTTCTTAATGGAATTTCAGGCAGATATTCTTGGGGCTAAGATAAGACGTCCTAAGTGCATAGAAACTACTGCTCTTGGTGCGGCATATCTTGCTGGTCTGGCAGTTGGTTTCTTTAAGGATCTGAATGAGATAAGGGATAACTGGCAGTTAGCTTCTACATTTGAGAGCAGTATGGCACCATCAGACAGGGACAATCTTCTCGCAGGCTGGAGAAGAGCCGTAAAATGTGCCATCTCTTATACAGATGAATAAAAATTGTAAAAAAGTTGTAAAAAAAGCTTGACATTCACACAGATGAATAAAAAAATATATTGTTTTTGCTTTATTATTGTATATAGTGTATAATTTTGTGTATATTTATCAGGGAGGAAGAAGCTTTGGATAATAATGTACTAAAGGCACTTAATGTAATAGAGCAGGTCAATAATGTTATATTAGGAAAAGATAAACAAATAAGAGAGATTATGGCGGCATTTCTGGCCGGAGGACATATACTTTTGGAAGATATTCCGGGTGTTGGTAAGACAACGCTTGCGACAGCATTTTCCAAGGCAATGGCACTTGACTGCAAAAGGGTGCAGTTTACTCCGGACGTAATGCCGTCTGATCTTACAGGGTATTCTGTATACAGAAATGACTTAGGTCAATTCATATATCAGCCGGGAAGCGTGTTCTGTAATCTGCTTCTTGCTGATGAGATTAACAGAACATCACCTAAGACACAGTCAGCACTTTTAGAGGTTATGGAAGAAAGAAAGGTAAGCGTTGAGGGCGTTACCAGAGAAGTTCCAGAACCTTTTATTGTTATTGCAACACAAAATCCACTTGGCAATGCAGGAACACAGAGCCTTCCAGAAGCACAGATGGATAGATTTATGATTACTTTATCAATCGGCTATCCCGATTATGAAAGTGAGCTTGATATGGCTATGTCTGTGGGAAAGCAGAGCAGGACAAGTGATATTACACCAGTGGTGAGCATAGACGATTTTATAAGTATGCAGAATGAAATATATGATGTATATATGAACGAGAGCATATACAAATATATAGTTGACATTGTTACAGCTACAAGAAAGTCACGTTATATAGAAAGAGGTGCAAGTCCAAGAGCGACTATAGCACTTGTAAAGATGTGTAAGGCGTGGAGCTGGCTTAACGGAAGGAATTATGTTGTCCCTGCGGACGTTATTGCGCAGTTTGAGTATGTTATAACACACAGAATAATTCTTAATATGGCGGCAAGAATGGACGGCAAGGACAAGGCACAGGTGATTAATGACATTTTGAAATCAGTTGCTAAGCCAGCAGTAGGAAAGAAGGCATAATGACAGGTGTATTTTTAATTATTATACTTGCTGTTGTGTGGTATGTAGCAGGCATATTTCATTCATTTGCACTTATGCTTTATGTGGCTGTTAATCTTCTGCTTATAGTAAGTATGTATATATTAACCCGTATATATAAAAGAAATGTTACATTTGATTTTGATGTTAATCAGGCTGAGGGGTTAAAGAATTCTGACTGCCAGTTAAGAATTAATGTAGGCAATAAAACAGGAATACCAATCACGAAAATCAGATTAGATGTAGTCTTGTCATATTGTGATAAGAAAGGTAAAGAATATAAGAAATACCGAAAGAACGTAAAGCTGTACGGAGGCTGTAAAGGCAGGAAGGATAATATGGATTTATCTGTCAGCCTTCCATATTGCGGAATGGCTGATGTAAAGATAGTTAAAGCTAAAGTGTATGATTACACAGGACTGTTTCATTGTACAATAAAGCCTTTAAGCATAATGAATATTTCGATATTTCCTGAACCTGAAAGCAGTATATATGAAGGCACTTTTTCACAATATGAAAGCAATAATAATATAGAGTCGTATATCAACAGAAAAGGCAGTTCACACGATGATATAAGACAGATAAGGGAATATCAGACAGGGGATTCTTACAGGCATATACACTGGAATTTAAGTTCAAGAACAGGAGATCTGCTTGTTAAGGAATTCTGCGGACAGGTTGACAGGGAGATACTTGTGCTTCTTGATGCACTGTCTGATGATATTAATGATATTGAGCGTATGAGCAGCTTTTATGATAAGACAGCTATGCTTGTTATGGGCTTTATTCAGGACGACACGAAGGTATCAGTGCTGTGGAATGACATTAATTCTGGAGCTTTATGTAAACAGACAGTATCAGATTATGATGATTTAAAAAATGTATACTATAGATTATATAAGCTTCATTATAACTATCGTAATAATGAGACGGATATTAACAGGGAATACAGCCTTGGAGAGTATATTGATAAGAATATCATAAAGATAGATACATCATCTGATGTTACTGAGTTATTGGGAGAAAATGTATATGGAGAACGTGCGTATTAATGTAGGGCAGGCACATTCTGACACATATAATGGTAATCCTTATATAGCCTTTGCAGGGATAATGACAGGGCTGTTATCGGTTATATTATTTGTTGATGAATTAGATGCTGTCAGCTTTACAGTTGTGGGAGTATTATTATTC
This sequence comes from Lachnospira sp., assembly GCA_050874785.1. Lineage (GTDB taxonomy): Bacteria > Bacillota > Clostridia > Lachnospirales > Lachnospiraceae > Lachnospira. The sequence continues at coordinate 21,138 of JBNMLJ010000021.1, read as the reverse complement.
TCAGGAATATATGCGTTTATTTTAAGTTATGCGCATTATAATAAGAGGAAGTTTCTGCCATTTGTGATAGTGGGAGAAGTGGTTGTAACAGCTATATTATCTGTATTTAATATACAGCGTATATCAGAGCAGTTTGTATCAATAATACAGGCACTGGTTGACGGACAGGCAAATACACAGAATGTTACATATGCGGTGTTTGTAAGCAGCGTTGTGCTTATTTATATAATATATCTGTTAGAGGTTATATTTAAAAACCGTATTATATTGACACTTGTTACTGTTGTAATGCTTGCAGCTTCACCTATATTAAGATTAGAGGTAAGCCTGTTCCATATATTTGTTATAGTTATGCATCAGGTTATAGTGGGCGTGTCTTACGCTGTGCTTGGAAGACGTAAGAAAATGCTGTATACAACAAGAAGCGGAAAGCTGATACATAAGAAAAGCATAATATATTGTGTCGCAGCAACAGTGATTATTTTCTTTGCGGCTGATATTATTACGAATATATTTTCTGAATATATGTATGGTTCTATTTCAGGCATAGAGCAGACTATCTATAAGACAGCAAAGAGAATATCAGGCAAGGGTTCTGATGTTGAAATTAATGGAGAGATAAGTTCAGGCAATAATTACCAGTCTGGAATTACCCAGATGACAGTTACAGTAAGTAAAATGCCAACAGAGGATTTATATCTTTACGGTTTCAGAGGCGGCGAATATAAGGGCGGAAGCTGGGATTCAACTGATGATGACACTATATGTAAGAATATAGACAGAACTGAATTTAAGAAAGAAACGATATCACAGCCTGCTTACGCATCAACATATTTTAAAAAGATGTATTATTACATTAATATATATATGAAAAACAGCGGAATTGTTGCGACTTCTAACAATAATAAAATAAACAGAAAATTAGATATTAAATATGTTAATGATAATTATAAACAGACAATAGAGCCTTATTACAATAGTGGTTCTAAGAATTTCAGCAAAGACGATGACGGAAAGAAAACATACAATATGGAATATATTGAACAGGCAGATATGCAGTCTGAATGGAAAGAGAAGAGTAATGAGAAGTATAATTCAGTATTTCAGGATTATAGAAATGTACAGCAGTTGTATAAGACAGCTATGACTCCAATCTATTCTGCTGTATCCAAAAGCTTAGTTCCAAGGCTGACCTCATATGTTCAGGCTAATCCATTGACATCTTTAAAAGATAAGACAACATTTATTATGTATACACTGTTAAGCAATACAAGATATACAAGAACTCCCGGAGTAATGTTAGGTTCATCAGATATAGCGGAGGACTTTCTTTTTAATGCGCAGAGAGGTTACTGCGTTCATTATGCGACTGTGGCTACACTTATGTACAGGCTGTACGGAGTTCCTGCAAGATATGTATGTGGTTACAGATTAAGTCCGGAGGACTTCAAGGAAACTGACCAGTCAACTTATGTTGCAGAGGTTTCTGATAAGAAAATGCACGCGTGGACGGAAATCTTCATTGATAATTACGGCTGGGTTCCTGTAGATGTTACACCAGCAAGTGATGGAAGCTGTGCTGTTTCATATCCAGGTTATGATATTAATACATTTAACAGTGTTATGAGCGAACACGGCTGGTCGCTTGATAAAGCAAGCATTAGCAGTAATAGCAGTGAAGATGTAACTTATGTAAGCACAAGAAGCGGAGCTGTTAAAGCAGCATTAAGAAAAGGCTTTAAAGTGGCTGTAGTGGTTGTAAAATATGTAGCAATACTGGCAGTTATTATATTAATTGTTCTGTCACCATTATGGATTAAGTTATACAGGGTAAGCAGGCTCAGGAAAATTCAGGCTTTAAGTTCGTGTGATATATATGAAAGATTAATGGAAATGCTGCATTTTGCGGGAGATTTCACTGGATATAACGGGACAGAGGAAGATTTTGCTTATAAGCTTTCAGCACGTTACGGCAATATTACATATGAAGAAGCCAAAAATGTATACGACAGTATGATGTATGTACGTTTTGCTGATACAGATAAAGGCAGATCATATTATAAGAAGAATGTATTGGCTTTATACAGAAAAGCGGCAGATGAAACTTATAAGGAATTAAAGAAGAAAAAGAGAATAGTATTCAAATATGTACATTGTTATATCTAACTTTAATATTGACGAATAATTTCTTTGGCATTATTATATGTTATATATAACAATGGAGGAAAAATATATGACACTAGCTTTTATAACAGCAAAACAGGTTATTGTATTATTTATATTAATATTTTCTGGATTTATATGTGTTAAGACAGGAGCAGTAAAGATAGAGGGAAGGAAAGCATTTTCTGACCTTCTGGTATATTTTGTTGTGCCTTGTATGATAATTAATTCATATCTGACAGAATTTGATGACAACATTTTTAAGAATATATTGTACGCACTGGGTTTAAGCATACTGCTCTTAGTTGTTGGATTTGCCATAACATTTTTATTATCCTTTAAGTTAAAGGGTGATAATGTGCCTATCGTAAGATTTGGCTGTATGTTTTCTAATGCGGCATATATGGGATTTCCTTTGATACAGGCGTTATTTGGAAGCGAGGGACTTATATATGCAAGTGCTTTTGTGACGGCATTCAATATATTTTTATGGACACTTGGATATTCGATTGTAAGCAGAACCTTTGATTTAAAAGCGATTGTTAAAAAGATATTCACAACGCCAGCTATAATATCAGTGTTTATCGGACTTATAATATTTATTGCAAGAATTCCGCTTCCAGATATTATAAGCCAGCCAATAAGTTATGCGGCGGCTATTAACACACCGCTATCTATGTTTATTACAGGTATGATAATTGCGGCAAGCCCAATAAAGAATATGTTTAACAATAAGCTTGTATATTTTGCAATTGTTGTCAGAATGTTCATTATACCTGTAGTGTGCATAGCTATTTTTAAAATATTTAATATCAGCGGAATGGTTGCTGATGTTGTAATTATTCTTGAGGCGTGTCCTTGTGCATCAATATCTTCTGTATTTGCGGTGCAATTCGGATATGATGAGGACGTTGCGGCGGCTATGGTGGTGCTTACTACATTCATAAGCATAATAACACTGCCGGCGGTGGCGCTTATTATAACTACATTAATATAATGATTCAGGGTCAAAGGTCATTCACCTATATGAGCCTGCTCATAGGTGGGTGAACGACCTTGTGACAAGCCCTGATATGTGTTAAATTTTAATTAAACATTGTATTAACTTAAGGATAGCCATTTATTTTTTGTTAAAGATATGCTATTATACACAAGTATTTTATGATTATGAGAGTATAATAGAGGTTATTTATGAAGATATTATTTGTTTCGCTTGGCTGCGATAAGAATCTTGTTGATACTGAGAATATGCTTGGTATCTTAAAGAATAAGGGCTTTGAGTTCACTGATGATGAATGGGAAGCTGATATTATAGCAATTAATACCTGCTGTTTTATAGGCGATGCCAAGCAGGAAAGTATTAATACAATACTTGAGATGGCAGAGCATAAGAAAGATGCCAGATGTAAGGTGCTTGTAGTTGCAGGCTGTCTTGCACATAGATATCAGGATGAGATTATCAAGGAAATTCCGGAAGTAGATGCATTTGTTGGAACATCTTCTTATGATAAGATTGCTGATATGATTAATTCCGTACTTGAAGAAAAGGGCATATCTAATTTCGTTGAAGATGCAAACAGAATGCCGATGGTTAATGATGACAGAATTGTGACAACTCCGGGATATTATGAGTATTTAAAGATTGCAGAGGGTTGTGATAAGCGCTGTACTTACTGTGTAATACCTAAGGTAAGGGGAAGCTTTAGAAGTTTTCCTATTGAGTATCTTGTTAATCAGACTAAGAAGCTTGTTGAGGGCGGCGTTAAAGAGATTATACTTGTTGCGCAGGAGACAACTCTTTATGGAGTCGATTTATATGGAAAGAAGTCACTTCCTAAGCTTTTACACGAGCTTGGTTTAATAGAAGGGCTTGAATGGATAAGAATTCTTTACTGTTATCCAGAGGAGATTAATGATGAGCTTATAGAAGCTATTAAAAATGAGCCTAAGGTCTGTCATTATCTTGATATGCCTATACAGCACGCAAGCGACAATATCCTTAAGCGTATGGGTAGAAGAACTTCAAAGCAGGAGCTTACAGATATAGTTGCAAAGCTTAGAAGGGAAATTCCTGATATTGCCTTAAGAACTACACTTATTACAGGTTTTCCAGGTGAGACAGATGAGGATCACGAGGAAGTTATGCAGTTCATAGATGAGTGTGAGTTTGACAGATTAGGCGTATTTACATATTCAAGAGAAGAAGATACTGTAGCCGCTCAGATGCCTGACCAGATTGATGAAGCTGTTAAGGAAAAATACAGAGATGAATTAATGCAGTTACAGCAGGAGATATCAACAGACAGGTCAGCCGCTATGGTTGGAAGAACTGTGAGAGTTATGATTGAAGGCTTTATACCAGAAGATAATACATATGTTGGACGTTCATACAAAGATGCACCTAATGTTGATGGTCTTGTATTTGTTGAATGTGACAGAGAGCTTATGTCAGGTGATTTCATTAATGTTAAGGTTACAGGCTCAACAGAATATGATCTTATTGGAACTATTGTTGAATAATTAACAGCGCAGATATTAATATGCGCAATGCAGTAAGATTATATGCAGAAGCGCGGGAATGGAGAGTATTATGAATTTACCTAACAAATTAACAATTTTAAGAATGATTATGATTCCTATATTTCTTGTTGTATTATACATACCAGGTTTGGGAATGGCTGGAAATATAGCAGCCGCAGCAATATTTATACTTGCAAGCATTACAGATTTCCTTGACGGAAAGATTGCAAGAAAGTATAACCTTGTAACTAACTTTGGAAAGTTTATGGACCCACTTGCTGATAAGCTTTTAGTGTGTTCAGCACTTATTGCACTTGTGGATTTTGATAAAGTTGCCGCTTGGATTGTAATAATTATTATTGCAAGAGAATTTATAATAAGTGGTTTCAGGCTTATTGCGGCTGATAATGGTGTTGTTATCGCGGCAAGCTACTGGGGCAAGTTTAAGACAACTTTCCAGATGATAATGATAATTCTTCTTATATTAGACCTGAATTATCCATTTAGCGGGGTTGTTAATATGGTAGTTACATATATTGCCCTTATACTTACAGTTGTTTCGCTTATTGATTATATTGTAAAGAATTATAAAATCTTTATTGAGGGTTCTAATAATTAGTTAATAGTTATAAACGATTTTATAGAACTGATTAACATAAATTTGAGGTGGTTCGGGTGTATTGTGCATCCGAACCATTATTGAATTATGAAGGGATTAATAAAAGGAGTAGAAAAGAATTATGAAATTAGAGGAAGAAGTTGTTAAGAAATTAAAAGAAAACAACTGTCTGCTGACAACTGCTGAGTCGTGTACAGGCGGTATGGTTGCATCTTCAATTGTAAATGTGAGTGGAGCATCAGAAATATTTCACGAGGGCTATATTACTTATTGTGATGAAGCCAAGCATAAAATACTTGGTGTCAGCAATGATACACTGCAAAAATATAAAGCTGTGAGCAGTAATACAGCCTGTGAAATGGCAGACGGTGCATTAAAAGCCGCCAATGCAGATATAGCTGTATCGGTGACAGGTGTTGCAGGTCCGTCTATGGAAGATGATAAGCCTGTAGGTCTTGTATATATTGGAATATCACACAATGGCAGGAGTTATGCTAAAGAATTCAACTTTACAGGTGACAGGGAGGCTGTACGCAAAAAAGCCTGTGAGGAAGCTTTGAATATGATACTGGAAGAATTGTCATAGGTATAGGCTGGCAGGATATGATTGAAGTATAATTTGATATTATATTTAATATGATTTGAAGTACAATTTTAAATTATATTTAATGTGATTTGAAGTATGATTTAAGATTATGTTTAATATGATTTGAAGGGCAATATAAGATTATATTTAATCTGTAATTTGAAATGATATAAATGTTAATATATCAGTGGAAATATATTGACAAAATACTATTTATATCTTTACATAAAGAACGACATATGATAGGATATATGTATCCAATATGTTACATAGTAATAATAATTAAGGTTTCAGGTGAATATATACAGTGTTTAATTAAATTTACTGTTTTTACAGAATAAATGTTCGGAAAGCTATTGACAAATGACACGGTATATAATAATATCATTAAAGACGAACGAATGTTCATTGATATGGAGGTATTTATAATTGGTTAATAATGAAGAGAAGATGAAAGCACTTGATGCTGCGATTTCTAATATTGAGAAACAGTTTGGTAAAGGTTCTGTAATGAAGCTTGGTGATTCAGCTACTAATATGAATGTTGAATGTATTCCAACAGGTTCATTAAGTCTTGATATAGCACTTGGTTTAGGTGGAGTGCCTAAGGGAAGAGTTGTTGAGATATATGGTCCTGAATCATCAGGTAAGACAACAGTAGCACTTCATATGGTTGCAGAGGTTCAGAAGCGTGGCGGTATAGCTGGATTTATAGATGCAGAGCATGCACTTGACCCTGTATATGCTAAGAATATAGGGGTAGATATTGATAATTTATACATATCACAGCCAGATAGTGGTGAGCAGGCTCTTGAGATATGTGAGACAATGGTAAGATCTGGTGCTATTGATATAGTTATTGTCGATTCAGTAGCCGCACTTGTACCTAAGGCTGAGATTGATGGTGATATGGGTGATTCACACGTAGGTTTACAGGCAAGACTTATGTCACAGGCTTTAAGAAAGCTTACTCCTGTTGTAAGTAAGAATAATTGTGTCGTTATATTTATCAACCAGTTAAGAGAGAAAGTTGGAGTTATGTTCGGTAACCCAGAGACAACTACAGGTGGACGCGCGCTTAAGTTCTATGCTTCTGTAAGATTAGATGTCCGTAAGATAGAGACATTAAAGTCTGGTGGAGAAGTTATTGGTAACCGTACAAGAGTTAAGATTGTTAAGAATAAGGTTGCACCTCCATTTAGGGAAGCAGAATTTGATATAATGTTCGGAAAAGGAATATCAACAGAGGGTGATTTAATTGATTTAGCTTCTAATGTTGGTATTGTGCAGAAGAGTGGAGCATGGTTCTCATATAATGGAGAGAAGATTGGACAGGGTAGAGAGAACGCTAAGCAGTTCCTTGTTAATAATCCAGAACTAAAGGATGAGATAGATAAGAAGGTTCGTGCCCATTATGGAATAGGTGAAGAAGCTGATGCGGCAGAAGCAGAAGATGCTAAAGCTAAGTCTAAGAAAAAGACTGATGAGAAAGAGGCAGAAGAAGTAAATGTATAATGATGAATGTTCTTCAGATATACAATATTTAGTTACTTCAATTGTCGATGTTAATAAACAACGCAGGAGAGTATTTGTTAATTACGAACCTGCGTTCGTTTTATATAATTCAGAGATAAGAAAGTATCAGATTAAAGTGGACAGTGTTATTATGTCCGATATTTACAATGAGATAATAACTATCCTTACTAAAAGAGCTAAGATAAGGGCAATGGCTCTGCTTAAGAGCCACGATTATACAGAAGGCAGGCTAAGGGAGAAGCTACAAGCTAATGGTTATCCTAAGTGCTGTATTGATGAGACTGTAGCATATATATATTCATATGGTTATGTTGATGACAGAAGATTTGCGGATAATTATATAATATCAAGGTCATCTTCTAAATCAAGGCGTGTGATTGAGACAGCTTTGTTAAAGCTTGGTGTTCCTGCTGATATTATTAAAGAAGCCTGTGATGAATTCTACTGCGAGGAAGATAATTATGCCAGGGAGATTAATGTAATAATCGGACATATCAATAAAAAGATTAATTCAATTGATATTAAAGATTATAATCAATTACAGAAATTAAAAGCTTCACTTTACAGAAAGGGCTTTAAGCTTGATGATATCAATAAAGCACTTGATATGGTATGTGATACCAATGAGTATTAATAAGCTTGATAATTATATGTGAGATAATGACAAGTTAGGTTGATGTAACCTTGACATAATGCCGTTTAGAGTATAATATTAGTATGTTGTATATTTTGTACAATGAAAACTTAATAAGGAGGTGCTCCTGTGTCATTTATTCCAGCAGTTGTCACATTTTTTGTTACACTTGTGATAGTCGCACCTATTACCTGGGTTGTATCTAGTAAAGCCATCAATAAAAGCAATGATGAAAAGATTGGCAATGCGAACGAAAGAGCCAGAGAAATAATAGATGAAGCGTTGAAGGCGGCTGAGACTAAGAAGAAAGAGGCACTCTTAGAAGTTAAAGAAGAATCTTTAAAGACTAAGAATGAGCTTGAGAAAGAGACTAAGGAAAGACGTGCAGAAATTCAGAAGTACGAGAAGAGAGTCCTTTCTAAAGAAGAAACTCTTGACAGAAAGATTGAAGCAGTAGAGAAGCGTGACTTAGGTATTACCAGAAAAGAAGAAGAACTTGGTAAACAAAGACAGAAGGTTGACGAACTTGAAAAGAAAAGACAGCAGGAACTTGAAAGAATCTCTGGATTAACCTCCGAACAGGCAAAAGAATATCTATTAAAAACTGTTGAAGATGAAGTTAAGCATGATACTGCTATAATGGTTAAGACATTAGAAAGCAGGGCAAAAGAGGAAGCAGATAAAAAGGCAAAGGAATTAGTGGTTAATGCAATTCAAAGATGCGCCGCTGACCACGTTGCCGAGACAACTATATCAGTTGTACAGCTTCCTAACGATGAAATGAAAGGCCGTATTATTGGTAGAGAGGGTCGTAACATAAGAACTCTTGAAACACTTACTGGTGTAGAACTTATAATTGATGATACACCTGAGGCTGTAGTTTTATCAGGCTTTGATCCAATCAGAAGAGAGATTGCAAGAATCGCTCTTGAGAAGCTTATTCTTGATGGAAGAATTCATCCAGCAAGAATTGAGGAAATGGTTGAAAAAGCCCAGAAAGAAGTTGAAACATTAATTAAAGAAGAAGGTGAAGCTGCAACCCTTGAGGTTGGTGTCCATGGAATTCATCCTGAATTGGTTCGCTTACTTGGTAAGTTAAGATACAGAACCAGTTATGGTCAGAATGTATTAAAACATTCAATTGAAGTAGCTCAGATTACAGGATTGTTAGCCGGCGAATTAGGCCTTGATGTAAAGATGGCAAAGAGAGCTGGTTTATTACATGATATAGGTAAAGCTGTCGACCATGAAATGGAAGGCTCACATATTCAGTTAGGTGTTGACCTCTGTAGAAGATACAAGGAATCAGCACTTGTTATTAATGCGGTAGAAGCTCATCATGGTGACGTTGAACCAGAAAGTTTAATAGCATGTCTTGTACAAGCTGCTGATACAATCTCAGCCGCAAGACCTGGTGCTAGAAGAGAGACGTTAGAAACTTACACAAACAGATTAAAACAATTAGAAGATATTACCAACTCATATAAGGGGGTTGAGAAGTCTTTTGCTATTCAGGCAGGTAGAGAGGTTCGAGTAATGGTTGTTCCTGAAGTGATTAGTGATTCAGATATGGTATTACTTGCAAGGGATATTTCTAAACAGATTGAAAATCAGATGGAATATCCAGGACAGATTAAAGTTAGTATCGTAAGAGAATCAAGAGCTGTTGATTACGCTAAATAATTACGAACATATTTAAAGAACCATTGAAACTACTGAGAATTCAGAATTCTCGGTAGTTTCTTTTTTTATATTCTATGTTAGTATTTACTATAATATTTCGTTTTATACCATGCTGCGGGTATTTATTTGACATTTTAATAAAATGTATTATCTAAATATTTATGACGTATTTATTTGACGTAGATATTTATTAGGGCTGAATTAGTACATAGAAAAATTCTTTTAATTTTAATTATTAATCTGCCATAAATATAACATATGGCGGTCATATACAATAATTATTACAATGCTTATTAAAATGTAATTCTTAGTATAAAATTCTACGAACAACTTAATAATATTAAGCTAACACTTAATTTTATTAATAAAATTCTTAAAAACGTCTAATTAATTAATATTTTTAATCAAAATTCATAAATATAATGTGAAAACTATTGCTAAAAAATCATCTTCATAGTATAGTATTTAAGACCTTTTAATTACGAAATGGAGGATTAATATGCAGTACAACGAAATGAGCAAAGAACAGTTATTACAGTTAAAGGCTGAACTTGATGAAAGATACAAGGAAGCAAAAGCTAAGGGACTTAACCTTAATATGTCAAGAGGTAAGCCATCAGCAACTCAGCTTAATGTAACAATGGATATGCTTGATGTAATCAATAGTTCATCTGACTTAAAGGCAGAGGACGGAACAGATTGTAGAAATTATGGTGTTCTTGATGGAATTCCTGAAGCTAAGAAGCTTATGGCAGATATGATGGGAACAACACCTGAACACGTTATTATATATGGTAATGCAAGTCTTAATATTATGTATGATCAGGTATCAAGAGCTTATACACATGGTATTCTTGGTAACACACCTTGGTGTAAGCTTGATAAAGTAAAGTGGCTCTGTCCAGTTCCAGGTTATGACAGACATTTTGCTATAACAGAAAGATTTGGAATTGAAATGATTAATATTCCAATGTCTGTTGACGGACCAGATATGGATATGATAGAAAAGCTTGTAAGCGAAGATGAGTCTATTAAGGGTATCTGGTGTGTTCCTAAGTATTCTAATCCACAGGGTTACACATACTCAGATGAAACAGTAAAGAGAATGGCAGCATTAAAGCCAGCAGCTAAGGATTTTAGAATATTCTGGGATAATGCATATGTTATTCATCATCTTTATGATGACAAGCAGGATGAAATCCTTGATATTATTTCTGAATGTGAGAAAGCTGGCAATCCAGATATGGTATTTGAATTTGCATCTACATCTAAGGTTACATTCCCTGGTTCAGGTGTGGCAGCACTTGCAACATCAAAGGATAATGTAGCTGATATTAAGAAGCAGATGACAATTCAGACAATTGGACACGATAAGATTAACCAGTTAAGACACGTAAGATACTTCAAGAATGTTGAAGGTCTTAAGGAACATATGAAGAAGCACGCTGAATTTATGCGTCCAAAGTTTGAAGCTACTTTAAAGGTGCTTGAAGATGAACTTACAGGTCTTGGAATTGGTACTTGGTCAGAGCCAAGAGGAGGATACTTTATATCATTTGATGCTATGGAAGGCTGTGCTAAGGCAATAGTTGCAAAATGTAAAGAAGCAGGTGTTATTCTTACAAATGCAGGTGCTACATTCCCTTATGGAAAAGACCCTAAGGACAGCAATATAAGAATTGCACCATCATTCCCTACACCAGAGGAAATGTCTGAAGCAGCAGAATTATTTGTATTATGTACAAAGTTAGTAAGCGTAGAAAAGCTTCTTGAGCAGAAGTAATAATTAATAGAAAAACATTAATAAAAATATTGATAAAATATTGATAGAAAATTAAAACTAAATCCTGAAAGGAGCAGGCAGTATGGCAAAGATAGGCTTTATTGGAATGGGTAATATGGGATATGCTATGCTTAAAGGTGTCCTTAAAGTATTTGAACCATCAGATATTATATTTACCTGTCCAGACCTTGATAAATGTAAAAGAATAAGTGATGAAACAGGTGTCAAATATGCTGAGAGCAATGCAGAATGTGCTAACAATGCCCAGTATATAGTATTAGCAGTTAAGCCGCAGGTATATGGCACTGTAATGAAGAATATAGTTAATGTCATAAGAGAAGACAGCGTTGTTATATCTATAGCACCTGGAATTACAATAGACTCTATTAAGGATAATCTTGGAATTAATACTAAGGTTGTCAGAGCTATGCCTAATACACCTGCTCTTGTCGGGGAAGGAATGACAGGCGTATCATACAATAAAGAAGAATTTTCATTTGAGCAGAGAGATGTTATAGATAGATTTTTCAATTCATTTGGAAAGGTTGTCTATGTTGATGAGAAGCTTATGGACGTTATTGTATGCGCAAGCGGAAGTTCACCAGCATATGTATATATGTTTATTGAGGCACTTGCTGATAGTGCTGTCAAATATGGAATTAAGAGAGATGATGCTTACAAATTAGTTGCACAGACAGTTCTTGGCTCAGCTAAGATGGTTCTTGAAACTAATGAGCATCCGGGAGTGTTAAAGGATAAAGTATGCTCACCGGGTGGTACAACAATAGCTGGTGTGGCAGCACTTGAAGAACATAATTTCCGTAATGCTGTCATAAAAGCTACAGATGCGTGTTATGATAAGTGTCATAATATTAAATAATAAAAATGAGGATTCAATATGGAACATATAAAAAGAGTTGGCAGAGAGTTGATGTATAAAGGTTCAATGCTTGAATTTTATAAAGATACAATTGTTACACCAGACGGCAAGACAGTGTATTGGGATCATATTGAGCATAAAGGAGCTGCGGCTGTTGTTGCTGTACGTGATGATGGCAGAATTATTATGGTAAGGCAGTTCCGTAATTCGCCAGATAAAGAAACTCTTGAAATACCAGCAGGAGGAATTAATAAGGGTGAACCAGTTAAGACTGCGGCAATAAGAGAGCTGGAAGAAGAAACAGGGTATAAAGCTGACCCTGATAATATAAGAAAGCTTATATCTATAATTACGGCAGTTGCTTTCTGCAATGAAAAGGTTGATATATATGTGGCTGATAAGCTTACAAAGTCAGTACAGCAGCTTGACGAAGAAGAATATATCAATGTTGAGTATTATACATTGCAGGAATTAAAAGATATGATTATGAACGGAATAATAGAAGATTCCAAGACAATATCTGCAATACTTGCATATGAGCAGACATTATAAAAAACTTATCCTAAAAGTTACTTGCGGAACGTTATATGCGCTGAGAAGCTGTGTAAAATAATAAAGTAAATAAAACAATTAAAATAATTAAATTCAATAATCAAAACATATTAAAAGAAATCCCGGCATATAAATAGCCTGACCTGATAAATAAGGAGGCATTTATATGGCTGGGATTTTTTTAAAACGCTACAGATATATGCTGGCAGTTATGGCGGGAGTTATTGCTGGGACACTGATAGCTAATTATGCGATAATAAATATAACTGATAAGGTTGGAGTGCTGAACAATGATTTCAGGCTGTCTATTATTGATATGAAGGTAAATAATGTGGCATTGTGGCAATACATTTTCAAAACGAGAATAAAAGAGCTTACACTGCTTATATTACTGCTTATTACACCTGTTGCAGTTCCGGCAGTATATATAATTTTCGGAATTATAGGAATGAGCGTTGGAATGGTTGTAAGTGTAAGTGTGATGAATATGGGAATAAAAGGAATGTTTGTATACATAGTGATGACATTTCCACATTATATAATATATGCCATTACTATATTCATACTAATATCCATATGGGAAACCAGCAGAGGGTCGTATGTGAATATTAATATAAGGAAAATAGCAATGGCATTATTAGTCAGTTTTATATTAGTGCTGGCAGGCACGCTGTGCGAAGCCTACGTCAATCCAGGGTGTCTGAAAATGTTACTTGAGCATATCAGCTATTGTGTATAATAACTTTTCAGATTCTTCCCAGCCAAGGCAAGGGTCTGTTATTGATTTGCCATATACACCTTCGCCGACCTTCTGGCAGCCCGGTTCAATATAACTTTCAATCATAACACCCTTAACAAGCTGCTTAACATCATTTGAATGATTGCGGCTGTGAATTACTTCTTTAGTAATTCTTACCTGTTCAGCATACATTTTTCCAGAGTTGCTGTGGTTAGCATCAACGATACAAGCTGGATTGAGTAAATCCTTAGTCTTATACATATTGGCAAGTCTTATTAAATCTTCATAATGGTAGTTAGGAATGTTCTGTCCGTGCTTGTTAACAGCACCTCTTAATATAGTGTGAGCCAGAGGATTGCCTGGTGTTTCAACTTCCCAGTTTCTATATATGAAAGACTGCTTTGCCTGAGCAGCGATTACAGAGTTAAGCATAACTGAGAAATCACCACTTGTAGGGTTCTTCATACCGGCAGGGACGTCCATACCACTTACAGTAAGTCTGTGCTGCTGGTCTTCAACAGATCTTGCACCAACGGCAACATATGAAAGAACATCAGCAAGGAACCAGTAATTCTCAGGGTATAACATTTCATCGGCTGGCATAAGTTCTGTTTCTTCCATAACTCTTATATGCATTTTTCTGATAGCAACAAGACCAGCAAGAAGGTCAGGCTTTTTCTCTGGGTCAGGCTGGTGGAGCATACCTTTATAGCCAGTACCTGTAGTTCTTGGCTTGTTAGTATATACTCTTGGAATGATTAAAACTTTGTCAGCAATCTTTTCCTGAACCTTTTTAAGTCTTAATGTATAGTCTAATACAGCGTCCTCGTTATCAGCAGAACAAGGTCCGATTATTGCAAGAAATTTATCTGATCTGCCAGTAATTACATCGGCAATTTCTTTATCTCTTTCTTTCTTTAATTCGGCAACCCTTTCAGGAACTGGAAAATCACGTTTGATATCCGTTGGTGTAGGAAGCTTTCGTATAAATTCAAAACTCATTATTATATCTCCTTGTATTATATTAATAATCGCAGGCAATAACTGCTGCCTACATTCTTATTTTAAGAATTCTGCTAATAATAATAGCATAAACTACAGAAAAATGTTAGTATATAATCAAATACAATGTTACGAAACAGAAATTTACAAAAAACATAATAAAGCAGAGTGTTACAATTAAAAACTAATTGCTTGAGGAGTGTTGGTTATGAGAATGTTTGATATAATATCCAAGAAAAAATATAATGAACCATTGTCAAAAGAAGAGATCGATTATGTTATTAATGAATATACTAATGGCGCAATTCCTGATTATCAGATGTCCGCGCTTCTTATGGCGATATATTTTAATGGAATGAATTACGAGGAAACAACCAATCTTACGCTTGCGATGGCGCATAGCGGTGATATGATGGATTTGTCAGAGATAGGCGGCATTAATGTAGATAAACACAGCACAGGCGGTGTTGGTGATAAGACAACACTTATACTTGCACCTATGGTAGCTGCCTGTGGCGGCAAGGTTGCCAAGATGAGCGGACGTGGACTTGGCAATACAGGCGGAACAATTGATAAGCTTGAGAGCATTAAAGGCTTCAGGACTAAGTTAAGTGAAGAAGAATTTATTAATAATATTAAAGAGATAGGACTTGCGCTTACAGGGCAGACAGGTAATCTTGCTCCTGCTGATAAGAAGATATATGCTTTGAGGGACGTTACTGCCATTGTTGACAGCATACCGCTCATAGCAAGCAGTATAATGAGCAAAAAGATTGCCGCAGGTGCAGGGGCGATTGTGCTTGATGTTAAAGTCGGAAGCGGTGCATTTATGAAAAATATGCAGGATGCCGAGAAACTTGCAGAAGAGATGGTTAAGATAGGAAGTCTTGCCGGCAGAAATACAATAGCAGTAATATCAGATATGGACGAACCATTAGGCTTTGCTGTTGGTAATGCGCTGGAGGTTGCGGAAGCGGTAAAGACTTTAAAGAAAGAAGGACCAGAAGACCTGGTTAATCTCTGTCTGGAATTAGGCACACAAATGCTTATTGCTTCTAAAGTAGAAGAAAATGCAGATAAGGCACGCAGTATGCTGCAAAATTCCATAGATGACGGAAGTGCTTATAATAAATTCTTGGAATTCATTAAACGTCAGGGCGGGGATATAACTGTATTTGACGATTTAGATGAATTTACAAAATGTAATTATAAAATAGAGGTTAAAACAGATAAAGAGGGCTATGTTCAAAGAATTGAGTCAGAGCTTATTGGGGAAGCTGCGATGATATTAGGCGGCGGAAGAATGACGAAAGAAGATGTTATTGATTATTCTGTTGGCGTGAAACTGTCAGCCAAGCGTGGAGATTATGTAAAATGTGGTGACTGCCTTGCCACAATCTATGCCGCCAATAAAGATAAAATATTAGAGGCAGAGGGCTTAATTATCAAAGCATTTGAAATATCAGAGGATATTGTAAAGACAAGTCCGCTTATTAAACGAATTATTAGTTGTAAAAATATATAAATAATGGTATTATATTATATAAAATGAGCTGGATGATATTTTTGTAAGTTATCCATAATCATATTCGAACAAGAAAAGGAGACATAAAAATGGAAGTAAGACCAGGAGCAAATCCTGCTGATGTCAAGAATTATGACACAGACAGATTAAGACATGACTTTTTAATTCAGAATTTATTTGTAGCTGATGAGATTAAGACAATCTACAGCCAGATTGACAGAATTATAGTAGGAGCTGCTACACCAGTGAACAAAGAACTTGTTCTTGAAGCAGGTGCTGAGCTTAGAGCTAAGTATTTCCTTGAAAGAAGAGAGATGGGTATCATCAACATCGGTGGTAACGGAACAGTTACTGTTGATGGCAAGGAATATAACTTCAAATATAAAGACGGTATGTACATAGGTATGGGCGCTAAGGATATCTCATTCAAGAGTGAAGACCCTAAGAACCCAGCTAAGTTCTATCTTAACAGTGCACCAGCACATAAGACATACCCAACAGTATTTATCGACCCAGCTAAGGACATCTTACCTGAGAATAAGAAGGAACTCGGATGTCTTGAAAGCGCTAACCATAGAACAATCAACAAGTATATCCTTCCAGGACAGGTTGAAAGCTGCCAGTTAGAGATGGGTATGACTTGTCTTGAACCAGGAAGCGTATGGAACACAATGCCATGTCATACACATGACAGAAGAATGGAAGTATATCTTTACTTTGAAGTTCCAGAAGATGCCGTTGTATTCCACTATATGGGTGAACCAACAGAAACCAGACACATCGTTATGAGAAATGAAGAAGCTGTTATATCACCAAGCTGGTCAATCCACTCAGCTTCTGCTACTCACGCTTATACATTTATCTGGGGTATGGTTGGTGAGAATCAGGATTTCGATGATATGGATGATGTAGATATGAAGGATCTTAGATAATCTGAATATCTTTATAATTGTTTAATAAGATTACATCAATATAATTCAGACATATAAGTATGCTGGAATATAACGTTAATTTATGTTATATTAGTGTAGGTAGGCAGTTAGTTTTATATAATGAGTGTTTATGCTATTTATGATGGATGATTCTCATAGAGGTATGGAGTGTATTGTGATATTCCATATGCTCTGGAGTTCATTGATATAATATTAAGAGAAAAGGAGATTTTAAAATGTCAGTAAATTTTTCACTTGAAGGAAAAGTTGCTTTAGTTACAGGTGCTTCTTATGGTATCGGTTTCGCTATCGCTAGCGGAATGGCTAAGGCAGGCGCTACAATCGTATTTAACGATATTAAGCAGGAATTAGTAGATAAGGGATTAGCAGCTTATAAGGAAGCTGGTATCGATGCTCATGGTTATGTTTGTGACGTAACTAACGAAGAGCAGGTTAATGCTATGGTTGCTCAGATTGCTAAGGATGTAGCTCCTATCGATATCCTTGTAAACAATGCTGGTATCATTAAGAGAATTCCAATGTGTGATATGACAGCTGCTGAATTCAGACAGGTTATCGACGTTGACCTTAATGCACCATTCATCGTTTCTAAGGCAGTTATTCCATCAATGATTGAAAGAGGTCATGGTAAGATTATCAACATCTGTTCTATGATGTCAGAATTAGGCCGTGAAACAGTATCAGCTTACGCTGCTGCTAAGGGTGGTCTTAAGATGCTTACAAGAAATATTTGTTCTGAGTATGGTCAGTACAATATCCAGTGTAATGGTATTGGACCTGGTTACATTGAAACACCTCAGACAGCTCCATTAAGAGAAAGACAGCCTGATGGTTCTAGACATCCATTTGATCAGTTCATCTGCGCTAAGACACCTGCTAACAGATGGTTAAAGCCAGAAGAATTAGCTGGTCCAGCTGTATTCCTTGCTTCAGAAGCTTCAGATGCCGTTAACGGACATATTCTTTATGTTGATGGTGGTATCCTTGCTTACATCGGAAAGCAGCCACAGTAATAAATAATACATATTACAAGCGCAGTGCGCGTGTATAGATAATGACAGAAGAGCCTGGGACAAGTTTACTTGTTTCGGGTTCTTTTTTGGATTGGAGGGGTATACAGGTTCTTTTGGTTTGTTGTAAAGAGCGGAGGTAAAATCGGTTCATTGTCAAGAGTTGGAGTAAATCTGATAATCTTAGAAAGAATATTTCCTGAAATTCTTATAATTCAACAAAAATTTGACTATCAAAATGTTCTCCCATATGATAGAATTACTATAAAAGTTTTACCAGGCGGTTACGAAACGCCGAAGTTTAACAAATATGAGAGGAGAACATTTTAATGAAACTTGAAGTAAGAGACCTGACAAAGTCTTTTGAAGGCAAGCAGGTTCTACACGGCATTTCTTTTGAAGTTGAAAGCGGCAGTGCGCTGGGACTTCTTGGAAGAAATGGAGCGGGTAAGACAACTACGATAAGAATTATTATGGATGTCTTTAAAGCAGATAAGGGTGAGGTATATCTTGACGGTGAGCCGTTTAACCCTAAGAAACATCTTATTGGTTATCTGCCAGAAGAGAGGGGTTTGTATCCTAAGAAGACAGTGCTTGAACAGATAGTATATCTTACAAGACTGAGAGGACTTTCCAAGAAAGAGGCGGTCAATAATGCCAAGAAGTGGTTAAAGCGTCTTGAGATAGATGAGTATACCAACAGAAAGTTAGAGACATTGTCGAAGGGTAACCAGCAGAAAGTACAGCTTGCTTCAACACTTGCGTGTGAACCAGAAATAGTTATACTTGATGAGCCATTTAGCGGACTTGACCCAGTGAATTCAAAGATACTTCAGGATGTTGTGACAGAAGTTATAAATGAAGGAAGAATAGTTATATTTTCAAGCCATCAGATGAGTTATGTAGAGGAGTTCTGTCGTGATATAGCGATAATAGACAAGGGTAATATAGCACTTGCAGGCAATCTTAAAGATATTAAGAGACAGTATGGCGAGAACCAGCTTGTTATATCTGATGTTAATATGGGGCTTGATGAGTTATCACAGCTTATAAAAGCCAATATGTCTGACATAATAACAGAGGCAGGACGAACAAGAGAGGAGATTATTGTAAAAAATATAAATGGAGTGTCAAGGGCAGATATTCTTAAGAGAATAATTGCGTGTGGCATAGAAGTTGAGCATTTTGAAACTTATAAGCCATCTTTTAATGATATATTTGTATCTCTTGTAGGTGATGAGGTGGAAGATGAGGGCAGTGAACATAAAAAAGCTATTGAAGGAGGTGTACGCTGATGA
This sequence comes from Lachnospira sp., assembly GCA_050874785.1. Classification (GTDB taxonomy): domain Bacteria; phylum Bacillota; class Clostridia; order Lachnospirales; family Lachnospiraceae; genus Lachnospira. The sequence continues at coordinate 1,655 of JBNMLJ010000021.1, read as the reverse complement.
AAAAGTTAGGTGTAGTTCTTCAATATGAGCTTATGACTTATCTTAAGAATAAGTCGTATGTAATCAGTACGATTGTTATAGCTGTTATAGCTGCCGCGATTATGTTTGTGCCAAGATTTATAGATATAAGTGCCATTACAGGAATAACAAGCAGCACAGAACAGAATTCTGGTGCTTCTGATAATGATAAAGATAATAGCGATAGTAAGAATGAGTCTGATAATGATGATGAAGCTGACAATAATAAAGATGTAATTCTTATATATGATGAGTCTGGAACATTTTCAGATGTACAGATAATTCAGGCAGCTTTTGATGATATGAAGGTTGAAAAAGTGTCATCAGAAAGTGAATTAAAGGATAAAGTGTCAAATGAAGAAGCCAAGGCAGGCTTTGTGGTTTACAGTCTTACAGATTATGAGTACATTGTATACAATAAGAGTATGACTGACAGCATTGATATGCAGTTTAATCAGGTGCTTACAGCACTTAACCAGATGGTGTACTGTAGTACTAATAACCTTGATTATGAGCAGATAATAACAGCTTTCAATCCAGAGATTAACAGCCAGACAGTTGTTCTTGGCAAGGATATGGGAAATAATTATTTTTATTGTTATGCACTTATTATCATTATATTTATGATAATAATATTCTATGGTGTTATGGTTGCGACCTCAGTTACACAGGAGAAGTCCAACAGGACTATAGAGGTGCTTGTAACAAGTGCTGATACTAAGATTTTATTTTTTGGCAAGGTGCTTGCTGGCACAATAGCTTCGTTATGTCAGGCTGGAATACTTATGCTTGCGATTGTCGGTGCATATAAGTTTAACCAGAGTGCGTGGGGCGGAATGTTGGATATGTTACTTGATATTCCTGCAAATGTACTTGTTACCTATGCATTATTTGGACTTGGCGGTGTGCTTTTCTATACATTTATATATGGGGCATTTGGCGCACTTGTTTCTAAGACAGAGGATATTAATAAGAGTGTTGGAAGCATACAGATGGTTATTATGATTGTGTATTTTATTACGCTTTTCCAGCTTATGAATATAGACGGTATCGCTATGAAGGTGCTGTCATATCTTCCAATCAGTTCATACAGTGCGATGTTTGCCCGTGTTGCAATGGGAAATGTAGCTGCGTGGGAAGTTGTTGTTTCATTTATAATACTTGTGGCAAGCATTATAGGTGTTGGTATGATAGGCTCATCAATATACAGAATGGGAACGCTTCGATATGGCAACCCAATTAAGATAACTACAGCAATAAAGAGCCTTCGCAGGCAGAAGAATAAATAATCTGAATATTTTATACAAGAAATAATTGTTACCTCCGGATATAATATAAGTATCTGGAGGTATTTTTGTGCAGAAAAATACTTGGATTGGCAGGAATTAATGACTTTGACCGTTTGACTAAGAAGTAAATATATGTTACCGTTTGGATAGAAAATATCAACCAGAGGCGGCATATATGAATAATAATCCATACGAACTTGCAAGAAATGTATTAGAGTCAGTAGCAGATAAAAAAGAATATACGGTAGAAAAAAATACGGGGTCAACAGGAACAGGGTCACACGGGACGAATAACTTCAACAGTATAGAGCTGTATGGAACATCGATTAAGAATAATCCATATAATTC